>NZ_JAOWHE010000085.1:105522-1085256 GCF_030332765.1 Citrobacter sp. Cpo071
CCGTAGATGTGCAACATGCGAAAAAAAAGCCCGTACTTGCGTACGAGCTCTTCTTAAAATATGGCGGTGAGGGGGGGATTCGAACCCCCGATACGTTGCCGTATACACACTTTCCAGGCGTGCTCCTTCAGCCACTCGGACACCTCACCATATTGTTGTTCCTGTGCTACCGGAACGGGCGCTAATGTAGGGGAAACACCGCCCCGCCGTCAATCAACTTTTTGAAAAAAATGTGCATTTACACAAACTTCAAGCAACATGGAGCATAAATAAGCGGGAATTGTTTTTTTTGCCAGCACCCTAAAATTTGCTACTCTGATGTTCCCTCGAAAAATGATGATAATAAGTGCGAGAAAGTTCCGCACAACAATGTTCAGGAGACAATATGGATATAATTTTCTATCACCCAACATTCGATACGACTTGGTGGATTAATGCGTTGGCAAAGGCAATACCTGGTGCGAACGTACGTGAGTGGAAAGCGGGTGATAATGCACATGCTGACTATGCGCTGGTCTGGCATCCGCCGGTTGAAATGCTCGCAGGACGAAAATTAAAAGCCGTATTTGCGCTGGGCGCGGGTGTCGATTCTATTCTCAGTAAACTCAATGCTCATCCGGAAATGTTGGATGCGTCGATCCCGCTTTTCCGTCTGGAAGATACGGGTATGGGCCTGCAAATGCAGGAATATGCGGTCAGTCAGGTGCTGCACTGGTTTCGTCGCTTTGATGATTATCAGGCATTGAAAAATCAGGCGAAATGGCAGCCGTTGTCAGAATATACTCGCGAGGAGTTTACCGTCGGGATCATGGGAGCTGGGGTATTGGGCGCAAAAGTAGCCGAAAGCCTGCAAGCATGGGGATTCCCACTGCGCTGCTGGAGTCGTACGCGTAAATCCTGGTCTGGCGTGGAAAGCTTCGCCGGTACTGAGGAACTGGGCGCATTTTTGAGTCAAACTCGCGTGCTGATCAACCTTCTGCCTAATACGGCAGAAACCGTAGGCATTATTAACGCTGATTTACTTAGCCAATTGCAGGATGGCGCCTACGTGCTGAACCTTGCACGCGGTGTTCATCTCAATGAAGACGATCTTCTGGCATCGCTGGAAAGCGGCAAGGTGAAGGGGGCCATGCTGGATGTTTATAGCCGTGAACCGCTGCCAGAAAACAGCCCATTATGGAAACATCCGCGTGTGGCGATGACGCCACATATTGCCGCAGTTACCCGTCCGGCAGAAGCGGTGGACTATATCTCCCGCACGATTATGAACCTGGAGAGCGGGCAAGTCGTAACAGGTCAGGTCAATCGCGTTCGGGGATATTGATGGTAACCCGGCAAGTACCGGGTTTCAGCTAAAATACCCGTCATACTTCAAGCTGCATGTGCGTTGGCTACGGTTGTTCACCTGAATCACCTACGTAAGTAAGTGATTCAGGTATCACTCCCTTGCCACCTGCCTGCGACTCGAATTTTAGGGTATTAATGGCGGCGATACCTGCTATCCTTGACGGAAAATGACTACAGGAGAGAGTTATGTATCCCGTTGACCTGCATATGCATACCGTCGCCAGCACCCACGCCTACAGCACCTTAAGTGATTACATCGCGGAAGCTCGTCGCAAAGGCATCAAGCTATTTGCCATTACCGATCATGGACCGGACATGGCGGATGCGCCTCACCACTGGCACTTTATCAATATGCGTATTTGGCCACGTGTCGTGGATGGCGTGGGGATCCTGCGCGGAATAGAAGCCAATATTAAGAATATTGAAGGTGAAATTGACTGTTCAGGTCCGATGTTTACCTCCCTGGACCTCATTATTGCGGGCTTCCATGAGCCGGTTTTTGCACCTCACGATAAAGACACCAATACTCAGGCAATGATAGCTACGATGGCCAGCGGTAATGTGCACATCATAAGTCATCCGGGAAATCCCAAATATCCTGTTGATATTAAAGCAATTGCGCAGGCGGCGGCAAAGTACCAGGTTGCACTGGAAATCAATAACTCTTCGTTTTTGCATTCGCGTAAGGGCAGTGAGGATAATTGCCGTGCGGTTGCTGCGGCTGTGCGTGATGCTGGTGGATGGGTGGCGTTAGGGTCGGATTCACATACCGCTTTCACGCTGGGAGAATTTGGCGAATGCCGTAAAATCCTGGATGATGTTAATTTCCCTGAAGACAGAATTTTAAACGTCACACCTAAACGTCTATTGGCGTTTCTGGAATCGCGAGGCATGGAGCCGATCGCGGAATTTGCTGAACTGTAATTGTTACTAACTGGAATATATCAATGAACGAGTTTTCTATCCTGTGTCGTGTACTGGGCTCGCTGTTTTACCGCCAACCGCAGGACCCTTTACTGGTTCCCCTGTTTACCCTGATTAGTGAAGGTAAACTGTCCGCCAACTGGCCGCTGGAACAGGACGAACTGCTCACCCGTTTACAGAAGAGCTGCGATATGCCCCAGTTGGCTGCAGATTACAACGCGCTGTTTGTCGGTGACGAGTGTGCAGTGCCGCCTTATCGTAGTGCCTGGGTAGAAGGGGCGAAAGAATCTGATGTTCGTGCATTTCTTTCAGCCCGGGGCATGCCGCTTGCTGATACACCGGCAGATCACATTGGTACGCTGTTGCTGGCGGCTTCATGGCTTGAAGACCAGTCTGCGGAAGATGAAAGTGAGGCGCTTGAAACCTTGTTTGTAGACTACTTGCTGCCCTGGTGCGGTACGTTCCTTGGTAAAGTTGAAGCGCACGCGAACACGCCTTTCTGGCGTACGATAGCACCGCTGACGCGTGATGCCATTGGTGCGATGTGGGACGAATTGCAGGAAGATACAGACGAATAAATGTGACCTACGTCACTTAAAAGTGCAACTCAATTTATAAGCTTGCATAAATTGTGTGCGCGATCTCATTACCATGCCGTTTTTCTGCTAAGATGCGCGGCATGAACATACTTCTCTCAATTGCAATTACAACGGGCATTCTCTCCGGGATCTGGGGATGGGTGGCCGTTTCTCTTGGTTTACTCAGTTGGGCTGGCTTTCTGGGTTGCACGGCTTATTTCGCCTGCCCGCAAGGTGGGTTAAAAGGACTGTGGATCTCGGCGTGTACGCTGCTAAGCGGTGTGGTGTGGGCGTTGGTGATTATTAACGGTAGTGCGCTTGCTCCGCATATGGACATTATTGGTTATGTCATGACAGGAATTGTCGCGTTTCTGATGTGTATCCAGGCAAAGCAATGGCTGCTTTCATTTGTACCGGGCACGTTCATTGGCGCATGTGCAACATTTGCAGGGCAGGGCGACTGGCGACTGGTTGTACCGTCACTGGCACTGGGCCTCGTATTCGGCTATGCAATGAAAAACAGTGGTCTGTGGCTGGCATCTCGCCGTGAAAATAGAATATCGTCGACGCTGACCAGTAAATAAAAAAGCGTGAGGGTTTTCCTCACGCTTTTTATGCTGTATAGACCCATCAGGATTCTGGCGGTACCGACATATGACGGTATTTAACCAGGATGTCATTATCAACTTGTTTCTTATCCTGCAAATCCCACAATCCGCGATCGATGCCGTCATTAATCAGGAAGATAACGCCCGTTTCAATCGCTGACATCAGACAAAGCATAACCGGTTCGTTAGAGGTGTAGCCAATTTCACCTTCCAACAGACGCTGGTAGTCAATAAAGCGGAACACCCCAGCCTGTACTTCATAAGACAGAATGGTTTTACTGGTATTCACTGACGACAGGATCTCACCGGTGCTGACGTTAACTACGCGCAGGTTTACCGCTATCTGGTCGAGCTGGTATTGCGTATCGGCGCCAATACCAAAATAACGTGCACCGACACCACCCGATTTAACGTTGCTTTCATAACCGATAATTGATCCTTCCACCATGACGTTTGCCGCGGTCAGGGACTGTAGCGGGATCCGGTTATTAATCGCAACCGTACCGTTTTCCTGAGCTGCACGAATGATTTTGCGTTCGTTAAGCAAGTTCTGTAACCCCTGACGTTCCAGTGGGATGAACCAACGAGAATCTTTCAATGCGGTGACAAGCATAGCCGTGGCGCTTTGCGGGACGGCGGTTGAGAAGTTACTTGCCGGGTAAGGTTTAAATTGGCCAGTCTCATCCTGAATGTTGTATACCGACACAAAGATCTTACCTGTAGGCATAGGCAGATGCGTCAAGTCTTTATAGCTTTGGGCTCGGGGCATTAATGTCGGCTTAGCGGCTTCTTGAGGCGGAGCTGTTAAACATCCGCTGAGTAAAATTACTGCCACCATGATAAGTAAACGCTGCATGATTATTTCCTTTCGTGGCTATAACTTAGAAGTCGGTCGACTGTGTTTGTAAACCCGACACTTCAATTGTCGAAGTTTTCCCCGATTTCCTGTCGGTGACATTCAATTGCAGTTGTCCGTCCCGGTTGGCGATATCAATGATAAAATCATTGGTCACCATTCTTCCTGGTTTACCGGTATTAATGTTGGTGAGTAGGCCACCGAGAATTTGTGACTGAATCGCCTGAGTAAAGTTATCCAGAGCTGACGGGGTTTCAATACCGTAATCGTCATAGCTTGGATCTTTATATGAGTTCTGGGCCTGGGCGCTGTTCAACAGAAAAGCACCATTATTCGGGTTGCCACCAAAGTTTGGGTTGCGAAACTGGAACGTCATGTTTCCGGCCCAACTTAATGGTGAAATTAGCATGAGCAAAACCACTGCATGTTTAACACGCATGAAAGCCTCCGGACAAAATCATGTTTTAGAATTCATCACGCGCTAAATCGCTAGTGCTTAATAGTGTTTGATCTATTTGCCGGCGATTTAATGCTTCCTCAGTTTGTGCCAATGCGAAGACTACAATTTTGTCGAAGTCTTTTTTCGTCGGAAATAAAAAAGTCTGGAAGATAACGTCCTGATTGACCGTTATGGTGATCCAACTTCCCCAACGCGCACTGGGTCTTTCATTAATGGTTAAGTTTCCTGTGTACTCGCTTTCCCACTTATCACTAAAGGCCCGATAAAAATCATGCCCGATTGAAGAGACAGTGTGGTCAGTTAACAGCCCGGGAACCTCCACCTCTACGGTTGTCGCTGCGTGCAGACTCCCGGCAGCAAAGAATAAATTTGCTGCCACAATCCAGGTCAAATACCGTTTCATGGCTTTATCGCCTGAGGTTATCATTGGCCCATGAGACCGCCTGCGTACGGTTTTTGACAGCTATCTTTTTGAAAAGATTATAAAGATGTGTTTTTACCGTATTTTCACTGATAAACAGTGAGCGAGCGATTTCAATATTTGAGGCGCCGATACGCAATTTATTAAGGATCTCTTTTTCACGGTGCGTCAGCAGTGCCGACTCCGTGCTGTTATAACGATAATTTCCAGAGTGCGTGATCAGATAACTGGCAAGTTTTTGCGTGAAGTAACATTCACCGCGCAAGATACCCTGCAAGCCGCTTACGACACGCTGCTCGTCTTCAGTTGCGTAAAAAACACCATTGATATGCGGCCAGTTTTCGATATCCCGATAAGGGTAATCATCAGGAGTATTCAACAATAACGTCTTTATATTGTTGTTTTTTCTACTCAAATTATCTTGCCAGTAATGGATCAGTTTTTTATCTGCCTCCATCATATCCAGTAAAACAATGCAGCTGGAGGATATATCATCCAGAGAACGTTGAATATTATGTAGTTTTCCGGTGAGTGCCAGTGATTGTTTTAAATGCTGTAATAATGCAGTTGCCTGCAAAGAAGGTTTTGTGATCAACAATAATGTATGACCATGAATACTATGGACTTCATTAAACATGATGAAACTCCACTTTTTAGTCGCACACCTGACAGCTGTCTCTACTAAAATAGAGGCACCAGAAGTACTGACAGATGTTGCACTGCTGTGTAGATATAAAATATCGACCCAAAGGGGTGAAAATATTAAAACAAATGGACTTCAACTGATTTCAATCTAGCTATTACAAATCTTAAAGCAAGTGTTAAACATGTAACAACTTGTAAAATTATATATTAAAATGTGATTTTATGGTTTTATTAGAGTTTAGATTTGATAGGAAAGTTGTACATTTTACCTTTGCTGCATAGATTTAAAAAATCATACAAATTATACTAACGCATTGATTTTAAATTAGTTAATTAATGGTTGTTGAGTTTTAGATTTCTAATGAATTCTAAAATCCTTGTCTCAATTTACGTTGGTCAATTTTAGATGGAAAAAAATGACCTTTGTCACGACTTGTACCGATGTCTATCTCGACGTTGTACTGAGAGGCCCTGATATCGTGCAAAATGCACTTTCTCAGTGACTGCATAGAAATTCATTACTGATAGCAAAATAAAAATAAAAGCCAGACCAGAAGCGGTGTTATTCACTGTTAATTAGTACTTTGGTGTGAATCCGGATATAAAAATACCACTCGCGGGTGAGTTATTTAAAATGTTTCCACGGACATACTCTTCATCGTAACGTGGCGTTAACAAATGTAAGTCATGTTAACAACAATTTGAGTGGTAATTAATTTAACTTCATGTACGACCAGGTCCAGGGTGACAACATGAAAAACAAGTTGTTATTTATGATGTTTACAATACTGGGAGTGCCTGGGATTGCATCCGCAACCAGTTATGATTTAGCTAATTCAGAATATAACTTTGCGGTAAATGAATTAAGTAAGTCTTCATTTAATCAGGCAGCCATTATTGGTCAGGTTGGTACTGCTAATAGTGCAAATACTCGCCAGGAGGGCACCAAGTTATTGTCGGTCATTTCGCAAGAAGGTTCAGGTAACCGGGCGAAAACAGACCAGACGGGATCAAATAACTTTGCATATATTGATCAAACGGGTAGCTCTAATGATGCGAGTATTAAACAAAGCTCTTACGGTAATACGGCGATGATTATCCAGAAAGGCTCTGGTAATAAAGCCAATATTACCCAGTACGGTACACAAAAAACAGCAGTTGTGGTGCAGAGACAGTCGCAAATGGCAATTCGCGTTACTCAACGCTAATCCATAAACGACGTTTAAATCAATCCGATGGGGGTTTACCATGAAACTTTTAAAAGTGGCAGCATTCGCAGCAATCGTAGTTTCTGGCAGTGCTCTGGCAGGTGTTGTTCCGCAATGGGGCGGTAATCATCATGGTGGCGGTAGCAACTATGGCCCAGACTCTTCAATGAGTATTTACCAATTTGGCTCTAGTAACGTTGCGAATGCGCTGCAAAGTGATGCACGTAAATCAGACGTGACTATCACACAACACGGACATGGTAACGGTGCGACCGTCGGCCAAGGTGCTGATGACAGTACCATTAGCCTGAAACAGACCGGCTTCCAGAACAGTGCTGATATCAATCAGTGGAATGCAAAAAATGCTGATATCAGCGTAACTCAGTTCGGTGGTCGTAACGGTGCTGTGGTTAATCAGACAGCGTCTGACTCCAATGTGCTGATTCAGCAGGTTGGTTATGGCAACAATGCTACAGCTAACCAGCACTAATTCAGTTTTCTGACTGATAATAAACAGGGCGAAAGCCCTGTTTTTTTTCGGGAGAATATTATGCACACGCTATTACTCATTGCCGCGTTGGCAAATCAAATAACATTCAATACAACTCAGCAAGGTGACATGTACACCATTATTCCTCAGGTGACATTAGCTCAACCGTGCGTATGTGAAGTGCAAGTCCTTGCCGTACGTAAAGGAAAGGGCGGACAAAGTCAGTCACAGCAGAAAACAAGCCTTTCGGTCCCTGCTAATCGGCCAATTGAATTAACAAAAATGAGCTTTAATATTTCACCGGAGGATTCGGTCAAAATTATCGTTACCGTTTCTGACGGGCAGTCTCTGCATCTGTCGCAACAATGGCCTGACTCAAACAGTCACCCATAATTTTTTGCCGGATTTTCATTAAGGGTGTGGCTGGGAGTGCAGTGCTGTTCTATGAATATAGAAACGAACAAACGTTTTATTTGATCGTAACTCGCAGCGGTGAAGGATCATTGCGATCCCTCAAGGATGATTAATCATTGAGGAACCCTTATGTGTACATTATTAAAGCGTATTTTAAATACCGGTTTGTGGGCTTTTTCTCTTTTAACCCTCCCCGCAATGGCGACGCAAATCTCACCCGGCGGGGTTATTCATTTTCGTGGTGCAATAGTTGAAGCACCTTGCGACGTTAACACTCGACAACAACAGATTGAATTGTCATGTATGCGTGATGGCACGATGAGTAATAGTCTCTACGACCTGCAACAGGTCACGACAGCGCCTCAGAGTGTGCAACAAATTGCCACGGTGAAAATGCATTACCTCAATGAACAGAAAAGCATGGCTATTCTGAATATTGAATATAAATGAATCATTCTGGCGTAGGTATGCACGCTTATGGCTAAAAAGTGAGATTTCAAGGAAAACCCTGCTGTACACTTAACGGAGAGTGTTTTGTCAGGGGGAACTTATGCAATCGCGTGTTCATGTGTTACAGGGCGACATTACGACGATCGCGGTAGATGTGATCGTCAATGCGGCCAACTCCTCGTTACTGGGAGGAGGTGGAGTCGATGGCGCGATTCATCGTGCTGCCGGGCCTGCGTTGTTGGAGGCCTGCAAACAGGTTATACAACAACAGGGAGAATGCCCGACCGGGCATGCCGTTATCACGTTGGCTGGAGCGCTTCCGGCAAAAGCAGTTATTCACACCGTAGGACCTGTCTGGCAAGGCGGTGATCACCACGAGGCTGAACGACTTGAAGAGGCCTATCTAAATACATTGCAACTGGCCTTAGCCAATGGTTATCAATCCATTGCTTTTCCAGCTATAAGCACCGGAGTTTATGGTTATCCACGTGCTGCAGCGGCAGAGATCGCGGTGAAAACGGTGTTGAAATTTATCACCCGACGTACGCTACCCGATCAAATATACTTCGTGTGCTTTGATGAAGAAAACGCTCGACTATACAAGAGATTACTTACCCAACAAGGCGATGAACGCACGGACTGATATGACGCGACTTGAGCGTGCCATCACGCCGCTATGCGTAAACCACCCGGGAGAATGCGGCATTCTGACGTTGGATGACAGCCTGGATGCGTTTGCTGCTCGCTATCGGTTGACAGAAATGGCGGAACGTACCCTGGATGTTCAGTATTACATCTGGGAAAGCGACATGTCCGGGCTATTGTTATTTTCCGTTTTGCTGGCCGCAGCGAAGCGGGGCGTCCGGGTGCGTTTGTTGCTGGATGATAACAACACGCCAGGTCTGGATGACACGCTGCGTTTGCTGGACAATCACCCTAATATTGAAGTCCGCCTGTTTAATCCCTTTTCCTTTCGCATCCTGCGTGCCCTGGGCTATTTAACCGATTTTGCCCGGTTGAATCGACGTATGCACAACAAAAGTTATACCGCTGACGGCGTCGTAACTCTTGTGGGGGGGCGAAATATAGGCGATGCCTATTTTGGCGCAGGCGAACAACCACTGTTTTCCGATCTGGACGTTATGGCTATTGGACCGGTTGTCCAGGATGTTGCAGACGACTTTGAGCGTTACTGGCACAGCCGCTCGGTTTCAACATTGCAAAACGTACTTGAGGTGGCTGAACCAGCTTCTACGCAAAAAATCGAACTTCCGGAATCCTGGTATAACGATGACATAACGCGTCGCTATCTACATAAGCTGGAAACCAGCCAGTTTATGACCCATCTCGATCAGAGGTCGCTGCCGCTAATTTGGGCGAAAACGCGCTTGCTGAGTGATGATCCTGCTAAAGGAGAGGGGAAAGCGCCGCGCCACTCACTATTACCACAGCGTTTGTTTGACGTGATGGGATCTCCCACCGAGCGTATTGATATTATTTCCGCCTACTTTGTACCAACTCGCGCCGGTGTGGCGCAGCTCCTGAGACTGGTGAGAAAAGGCGTTAAGATCGCAATTTTAACTAATTCTCTGGCAGCGAATGATGTCGCGGTTGTTCACGCAGGCTACGCGCGCTGGCGAAAAAAACTCTTGCGCTACGGTGTGGAGTTATACGAGCTCAAACCAACCCGCGATCGCGTTTCAGCAGTTCATGACCGGGGATTAACCGGTAATTCAGGCTCCAGCTTGCATGCGAAAACCTTCAGTATTGACGGTCGTAAAGTGTTTATAGGATCGCTTAATTTTGATCCCCGTTCAACGTTGCTCAATACGGAAATGGGGTTTGTGATTGAGAGTGAAGTACTGGCTGAGTTGATTCATAAACGTTTTATGCAAAGCCAGCGTGATATGGCCTGGCAACTACGTCTTGACCGTTGGGGCAGAATCAACTGGGTTGATCGGCTTTCTGGCAGCGAACAGGTACTGAAAAAAGAACCCGCTACAGGATTCTGGAAGCGGGTTCTGGTGAGGCTTGCATCCGTGTTGCCCATTGAATGGCTGCTCTGAACCATTCAATGCAAGAAAACTAACCGGCTACCGCCTTGTTTTTATCCTGCTTAATGGGCGGTTTACCCGAAAAGAGAAACTTCAGCACCGGGATCCGTAAATGGATTTCGTACAGTATGACCGCAATTCCAACCACAAAAAGCAGACCGCAGAGAAAACCCAGCAGATTCGACTTGATATGCGGTGTGATATACGCGCCAAAAAACAGCGTTAACGGGTGGTGCACCAAATAGATGAACAGCGACGCGTTGACAAAATAGGTCACGCGAGCCGACTGGAAATTCAGTAAACGGTGGCCAAGCGAAAAGACGACATTCACCATCCATAGCCCCATGACCATGGTAATGACATATTCGGTTTCATACATCCAGGCATCGCCGTTGCCGTAACGTTGATTGAGCAGGTATGCGACAAATGCGAATGCGGCGCCTAGCGTGCAGCCGCGCGATGGCGTGGTAAACAGTGCTTTCAGATTCGGATTGATAAACGCCAGCGCACCGAGCATAAAGAAAGGCACATAGAACAGCGTTTGCATAACGATAAAATTAAACATGCCATCGCTGAGAATCGAAGGGTAGAGGATGAAAATCGTTCTTCTGACGGCGGCATAGCCGACACCCAATAATATAAAAATCAGCGTTAATTTGGTCATTGACACCCCCGATGCAGGGGTACCGTCTCCACGCGATAGTCTGTTTTTCATCTGGGTAAACACCCACATGCTCAGGGTCGTTAACACCACCAGAACCAGTAAAAACCACAGATGAGAAATCAGCTCCCAGGCCAGCGCATTGTATTTGTCATAGCCGCTGAGGGTATGCCAGCTGTCTGCTTTCCCTTTCACGTATTGCAGCATGATAAATTGCGGCAGCGTAAGCAGCGGAATCGCGGTCAGCATAGGGATCCCCACGCGTTCTACACGCACCTTCCACCAGCGTTTTAACGGATAGCGCAAAAAAAGCATGTAGGAAAAATAACCTGAAATGACAAAGAAGACCTGCATGCGAAATGCATGGATAAAGTCGTTAAAAAGGGTTAACCACCATGACGGTTCTGCGCTGTTCACGTGCCAGGTGTGGGTGGAGTAGATCAATGAAATATGGAATGGGATCCCTAACAACATTAGCCAGGCACGGATGGAGTCAAGAAAATATTCACGTGGTGGTGATACAGAGCTCATAGACAGTTACGTATTCTCAGACTTTTCGTCTTATCCCTAAGACGAATAATGGTTACATTCGAGGGCAACCCTACACGAAGTCCAACAACCTGTCTCCAGGATAAGCACGCAAAGTGAAAACAGGCAGATGAACCTGCTTAAACCATGAGCCAGCGCGCGAACAATACAGGGATTCAGTTGTCGGAGTACCCGATTATCCATTAAAATGGATCGGATCAATATAAGCACACAAAGGGGGAAGTGCTTACTAATTATGAAACATAAACTACAAATGATGAAAATGCGTTGGTTGGGTGCAGCAGTCATGTTAACGCTGTACACATCATCGAGCTGGGCGTTCAGTATTGATGATGTTGCAAAACAAGCTCAATCCTTAGCCGGGAAAGGCTATGAGGCGCCAAAAAGTAACTTGCCCTCCGTTTTCCGCGACATGAAATATGCGGATTATCAACAGATCCAGTTCAATCGCGATAAAGCGTACTGGAGCAATCTCAAGACCCCATTTAAGCTCGAGTTCTACCACCAGGGTATGTACTTCGACACGCCGGTCAAAATCAACGAAGTTACCGCCACGGCGGTGAAAAGAATCAAATACAGCCCGGATTATTTTAATTTTGGCGATGTTCAGCATGATAAAGACACGGTAAAAGATCTCGGCTTCGCCGGGTTCAAAGTGCTGTATCCGATCAACAGCAAAGATAAAAACGATGAAATCGTCAGCATGCTCGGTGCCAGCTATTTTCGCGTTCTGGGTGCAGGTCAGGTCTACGGCCTGTCAGCGCGTGGCCTCGCGATTGATACCGCTCTGCCTTCTGGTGAAGAATTTCCCCGCTTCCGTGAGTTTTGGATCGAACGTCCGAAACCGACTGATAAACGTTTAACCATTTATGCTTTGTTGGATTCTCCGCGTGCAACCGGAGCGTATCGTTTTGTCATTATTCCAGGTCGTGACACGGTCGTGGATGTTCAGTCCAAAGTATACCTGCGCGACAAAGTGGGCAAACTGGGTGTGGCACCGTTAACCAGTATGTTCCTGTTTGGACCGAACCAGCCGTCTCCGGCGACAAACTATCGTCCGGAACTGCATGATTCTAACGGTTTGTCTATCCACGCGGGCAATGGGGAGTGGATTTGGCGTCCGCTGAATAACCCGAAACATCTCGCGGTGAGCAGCTTCGCAATGGAAAACCCGCAAGGATTCGGACTGTTGCAGCGTGGCCGTCAGTTCTCGCGTTTTGAAGATATCGACGATCGTTACGATCTGCGCCCAAGCGCCTGGATCACGCCAAAAGGTGACTGGGGTAAAGGTAAGATTGAGTTAGTTGAAATCCCAACTAACGATGAAACGAACGATAACATCGTTGCGTACTGGACGCCGGATCAACTGCCTGAAGCGGGCAAAGAGATGAACTTCAAGTACACTTTGACGTTCACGCGTGATGAGGACAAGCTTCATGCGCCGGAAAGCGCCTGGGTACAGCAGACTCGTCGTTCTACCGGTGATGTAAAACAGTCCAACCTGATTCGTCAGCCTGACGGTACCATCGCGTTTGTGGTGGACTTTACCGGCACAGATATGAAAAAGCTGCCGCAGGATACCCCGGTTACCGCACAAACCAGTATTGGCGACAACGGTGAAATCGTTGAAAGCACTGTGCGCTATAACCCGGTATCTAAAGGTTGGCGTTTGATGCTGCGCGTGAAAGTGAAAGACGTGAAGAAAACCACTGAAATGCGTGCTGCCTTGGTCAATGCCGATCAGACGCTGAGTGAAACCTGGAGCTACCAGTTACCTGCCAATGAATAAGACAACTGAGTATATTGACGCAATGCCGCTTTCGGATATCGAGAAAGCGGCACTGCCGAAAACTGACATCCGCGCCGTTCATCAGGCGTTGGATGCCGAGCATCGTACTTACTCGCGCGAAGATGATTCACCGCAGGGTTCTGTGAAAGCTCGCCTTGAGCAAGCATGGCCGGATTCTTTGGCTAAAGAGCAGTTGGTTAAGGACGATGAGGGCCGCGATCAGCTGCAGGCGATGCCAAAAGCAACGCGTACCTCTATGTTCCCCGATCCCTGGCGTACCAACCCGGTTGGTCGTTTTTGGGATCGCTTGCGTGGGCGCGATGTGACGCCGCGTTATCTTTCGCGTTTGACGAAAGAAGAACAGGAGAGCGAGCAAAAATGGCGTACCGTAGGCACCATCCGCCGCTATACGCTGTTGATTCTAACGCTGGCGCAAACGGTCGTAGCAACCTGGTATATGAAGACGATCCTCCCGTATCAGGGGTGGGCATTTATTAATCCGGTAGACATGATGGGGCAGGATTTATGGGTCTCCTTTATGCAATTGCTGCCCTACATGCTCCAGACCGGCATTCTTATTTTGTTTGCTGTGCTTTTCTGTTGGGTGTCTGCGGGATTCTGGACTGCGCTGATGGGCTTCCTGCAACTGTTGATTGGACGAGATAAGTACAGTATCTCGGCCTCAACGGTTGGGGATGAACCGCTGAATCCCGAACACCGTACCGCGCTGATTATGCCTATCTGTAACGAGGACGTTGACCGCGTATTTGCGGGACTTCGCGCCACGTGGGAATCGGTCAAAGCAACGGGCAACGCCGAACATTTCGATGTTTATATCCTGAGCGACAGCTACAACCCTGATATCTGCGTGGCAGAACAAAAAGCGTGGATGGAGCTGATTGCTGAGGTGCAGGGCGAAGGGCAGATTTTCTACCGCCGTCGCCGTCGTCGCGTGAAGCGTAAAAGCGGCAACATTGATGACTTTTGTCGTCGCTGGGGAAATCAATACAGCTACATGGTGGTGCTGGACGCTGACTCAGTGATGAGTGGTGACTGTCTGAGCGGCCTGGTGCGTCTGATGGAAGCGAATCCGAATGCCGGGATTATCCAGTCTTCACCGAAGGCTTCCGGTATGGATACGCTGTATGCGCGCTGCCAGCAGTTTGCGACCCGTGTTTACGGACCGCTGTTTACCGCCGGGCTTCACTTCTGGCAGTTAGGGGAATCACACTATTGGGGCCACAACGCAATTATCCGCGTGAAGCCATTTATCGAGCACTGTGCGCTCGCGCCGTTACCGGGCGAAGGCTCGTTTGCGGGATCGATCCTCTCCCATGACTTCGTGGAAGCGGCATTGATGCGTCGTGCTGGCTGGGGTGTGTGGATTGCTTACGATCTGCCGGGATCTTATGAAGAGCTGCCGCCGAACCTGCTGGATGAACTCAAGCGCGACCGCCGCTGGTGCCACGGTAACCTGATGAACTTCCGTTTGTTCCTGGTGAAAGGGATGCACCCGGTTCACCGTGCAGTATTCCTGACCGGTGTAATGTCCTATCTGTCTGCGCCGCTTTGGTTTATGTTCCTCGCGCTCTCTACCGCATTGCAGGTGGTGCATGCGTTGACGGAGCCGCAGTACTTCCTGCAACCGCGTCAGCTGTTCCCGGTTTGGCCGCAGTGGCGACCTGAACTGGCGATCGCGCTGTTTGCTTCAACGATGGTGCTGCTGTTCCTGCCGAAGCTGCTGAGTATTTTGCTCATCTGGTGTAAAGGGACGAAAGAGTACGGCGGGTTTATCCGCGTTACGCTGTCGCTGCTGTTGGAAGTTCTGTTCTCCGTGTTGCTGGCGCCGGTGCGTATGTTGTTCCACACCGTCTTCGTCGTGAGTGCCTTCCTTGGTTGGGAAGTTGTGTGGAATTCGCCGCAGCGTGATGACGATTCGACCCCGTGGGGTGAAGCGTTTATGCGTCACGGTTCTCAGTTACTGCTGGGGCTGGTGTGGGCTGTGGGTATGGCCTGGCTGGATCTGCGTTTCCTGTTCTGGCTGGCACCGATTGTCTTCTCGCTGATCCTGTCACCGTTTGTTTCCGTGATTTCCAGCCGTTCCACGGTGGGGTTACGTACCAAGCGCTGGAAGCTGTTCCTGATCCCGGAAGAGTATTCTCCGCCGCAGGTGCTGGTGGATACCGATACCTATCTGGTGATGAACCGTAAACGTACGCTGGACGATGGCTTTATGCATGCGGTGTTTAATCCGTCGTTTAACGCACTGGCCACGGCCATGGCGACTGCACGCCACCGCGCCAGCAACGTGCTGGAGATTGCACGCGATCGTCATGTGGAACAGGCACTGAACGAAACGCCGGAGAAACTGAATCGCGATCGCCGCCTGGTGTTGTTGAGCGATCCGGTGACCATGGCGCGTTTACATTACCGTGTCTGGAATTCACCTGATAAGTATTCTTCGTGGGTGAACTACTATCAGGGACTGACACTGAACCCGCTGGCGCTCAGGAAAAAATAAGCGTTCTGTAACGTGAAAATACCGGCCTGGTGCCGGTATTTTTTTATATTGAATAGAATGAGTCGTGAGGTAGCAGGTGCGAATATTGGCTGTAGGAATAATGATCTTCTTCCTGAGCGGATGCGGCAGCATTATTAGTCGTACCATCCCAGGGCAAGGACACGGAAACCAATACTATCCTGGCGTGCAATGGGATGTTAGGGACTCCGCATGGCGCTACGTCACTATCCTCGATCTGCCATTTTCGCTAGTGTTTGATACGTTGCTGCTGCCGCTCGACATACATCATGGACCTTACGAGTAATTATCGCTCATCCCATTCATCGGCTGCGGTCTGCCCCTCTTCAGTATCAAGGGGAGGTTCCAGCTGGAATTCACCTTCATCCCATTCGTGAAGCGTATTTTCTTCCTGCCACTCCTGGCGGATTTCAATTTCATCATAGTCGCCATCAAAAACGCTCTGGGCCGCTTCTCCGCTCAGGATTGGAAGACATTCACCATCTACATCATCCTCGTCAGCAAAGAATTCCGCCTGCCACATAATGTCGCCATCCTGTAGCACGTATTTTTGGACGCTTAGCTGTTGAACGCTGGCGTCGTCTGACTCAAGGTCAGGGTTATCAGCCAGAAACACTTCACGAGCTGCATCAATAGCCTCTTCCAACGTGGCATAAAAATTCATGTCATTCTTTGCCATATTTCTTCTCCTAAGGCGAACAATAAAGGGGGATGATTCAATCTATAGACGGCGATCCGCAGAGCGTCAAACCCGTTAGCTGCATGGCTCACTCAATCAGATGATTACTGCCTGCAATGCCTACGAGACTGGGGGAAAGTAACTTCGGTTGTTTATGAAAAAATTTACATTGGCAGATACTGAAGCCGACGTAATATCAGGAAAAAAATTCAAGAAAAAATAGTAATGTATGTGATTTGCAATGTAGTAATGAAAATCAAAAAATTAAAAAATGACGTTATATAAGGAAATCTTCAGGGTTGGACGTTATTTTTTATGTGTTTTAGAGAGGGAATCCGATCGCTTATGACGTAATATTTCATAACTTAATAAAAACAAAGAAGAAAATTAATGCCCAATACGGAAGTGTCGCAGGTGCAATCAATGAAAGTGGCTAAACTTAGTGGTGTCTCTGGTAGTGACAAAGTATCTTTTGTGTATGGGGACTGTGAATGGTGTGAGTGATACTAAAATAGTATACATAATAAAATGTTATTAATGACAAAGGTTATAAATCTATAAGAAACCATTAAATAAGAAATGAATTAGTGTCATTGAATCTGTGCAGATATAATAGTTTGCAAAATCTTATGCTTTATTATATAAAATGCAAAATTAAGAGAGCCCTTAAGGTTGTTATGGATAACGGCAATTCAAATAATAGAAGGTTAATGGCTTTCTATATAATCTGTTTGGCTAGCTATGTTCTTGGTGGAGTGTGTCTTACACAATTTAAATTAACGATACAAAGTGTGCCGCAAACAGTATATCTGATTATAATTGTAGGTTTATTCTTTTTATATGGGATAATCTTCCTGTTTATGTTATTCCAGTATCTTTGTAGAAAAGATCTCACCTGCCTTATGATATTAGGTATGGCGTTTCTTGGGAATAACATATTTTTCATCGAGACTATCTACATCGTTCAGGACTTGATTAATGATTATGCCTCAATCGAAAAAAGAACTAACGATATAGCCATATTCTATTACTTTCGGCAGATTAGTTTCATTGCTCTGCTATTTGTTTCATTAAAATCTTATAAAGTATCCTCGACAGTTATTGAAACCAAAGAAAGAGAACCTTGCTATATCGTTCTGTCTTTTTTAATCATGCTTGTTATCGCGGTGGTGGCGCACGCTCTGGCCAGTTACAACCCTAATTTTACACTCGAGATCACAAGCCTGAAGCCTGATAATGTCACCGTGCACTGGCATATTGGGTACATTTATTCGCTTATTGTATCCTGGGGACTGGTCCTGTTGTATTTAATCATTAAAACCAGAACGCATAACATCTTGTGGAAAAGTATAGGGCTACTGTGTTGCTCGGCAATATTGACCAATGTACTACTTCTGAGCCTGGATGAATATAGCATGTATATTTGGTATGTTAGCCGTGGGATTGAGGTGATAAGTGCCCTGTGTATAATCTCAATACTGATGTACAACACCTTCATCATCTTAAAAAAAGAAACGGATTCAGCTATTAAAGACGCAATGACTAAAATATATAATCGTAAACTATTCTATAAGTCATTAAAATCATCATTAGCAAAAGGCGCAGTATGTGTGATGGTTCTGGATATTGATAAATTCAAACGGATTAACGATACCTACGGCCATCAGGAAGGTGACAGAGTGATAATCAGCATTGTCGACATTGTCAATAAATCAATCAGAGATACGGATATTTTTGCCAGAGTAGGCGGCGAAGAATTTGCGATCCTTCTTAAGTGTAACGATAAAGATGAGGCAATTGTTGTTGCAGAGCGAATTAGGCGAAATGTAGAGAATGGTACGACAATACCAAATTCGTATGAGTTAAAAGAAAAAATGACGATAAGTATCGGTGTATATTGCAGTAAGATTGATGATGAATCAGCGGATAAAGTTGTTTCATACGCCGATGCCGCATTGTATGAAGCCAAAAATTCTGGCAGAAATAAGGTGTGTTACTATTATCATTAAGGTTGAAATATACGCCGTGTAAGATAAGTTTATTATTCCGAACCGGCGAATACAAATACACAAATCATCCCACGACCTCTGTACTCCGACGACGGCGCAGGCTATTCCACGAGTACAGGGCGTTAAACAGTACGACGCCCGCGGTCACACAGAAAACGGCACGAAAACCGTAGTTGGCGGATATCGCTGCCCCCATTAGAGGTCCTGTTACGTTACCGATATCGCGAAATGACTGGTTATAACTGAAAATACGTCCAGCTATTTGATTGGTCGAGTTGTAAACCAGCAGCGTTTGTACCGCCGGGAGCAGAGCGCCGTCGGCCGCACCCAATAAAAAGCGCAGAACACCAAGCTGCCAGGGCGTATGGACAAATGACATCGGAATAAGCAGTAACACAGAAACGATCAGCGCGACGATCAGGATCTTCTCCGGGCCAATTCGATCGCCTAATTTGCCAAGTTTCGGGGCGCTGATTAATGCCGCAACGCCGGGGACAGAGGCTATCATCCCACTGATAAATGCAATATTGCTGACGTTGCCAGCCAACTCTCGAACGTACAGGGTCAGTATTGGCGCGATAGAACCGGTGGCTACCTGAATGATCAAAGTGGTGATAAACAGGCTCAGCACCAGTTTGGGGTTCTTTAAAGAGGCCACGACTTCACGAATGTGCAGCATCTCCTTCTTGCTCACCGGCTGGAAACGCTCGCGGATAAAAAATAGCGTCAGGATGAAGCAGACCAGCAGCACGCTGGCGGTGATGAAAAATACAGGGCGTAATCCGTACTGATCCGCGAGGAGGCCGCCAGCTAGCGGCCCGAGCAG
Source organism: Citrobacter sp. Cpo071 (assembly GCF_030332765.1). Taxonomy (NCBI): domain Bacteria; kingdom Pseudomonadati; phylum Pseudomonadota; class Gammaproteobacteria; order Enterobacterales; family Enterobacteriaceae; genus Citrobacter; species Citrobacter sp. Cpo071. The sequence goes on from NZ_JAOWHE010000085.1 coordinate 125,030, forward strand.
TGCGCCACTAACGCCACCGGTTGAAAGCGTTCCCAGTGCCCAGCCGCTTTTATTGCGTGGAACCTGGGTGGCGATCAGTGCATTCGCATTGGGGATGAATCCACCAAGCAGCCCTAACAAGGCGCGCAGGATTAAGAACTGCCAGATATTTTGCGCCAGTCCCATCAGCAGCATCACAATTGCCATGCCCAACGCGGAACGCAGCAGCATGATTTTTCGTCCTTTGCGATCGGCAAGACCACCCCAGAAAGGAGAGGCAATGGCTGAAAAGAGAAAGGTGATGCTGAAGACCAGGCCTGACCACATATTCAGGGCGCTATGACCCGTGACGCCGAGACTCTCGACGTAAAGAGGCAAAAAGGGCATGACCAGGCTAAATGCTGCTCCGGTTAAAAAACAACCTAACCAGGCAACGGTGAGGTTGCGTTTCCAGTTTATGGGGGCATCTGAGGGTGACATAGCGATCCGCAGTGTGATGCGCTGTTTGCGCTATCGATTGAATATAAGTAAGCAGGCTAATTATGCGCCTGGTTGATAGTTGCTGCAATGCGGATAGCAGTTAAACCTAAAACGGGTAGGGAGCGGGTTGCAGCCCACTGGGCTGCAACTCTGCGTCAGTACAGAGAAGGGGAGCCTTCAGGACGTGTCTTGAAGCGACGATGCAACCACATATACTGCTCTGGCGCCATCATGATGCATTGCTCAACAATTTTGTTCATCCACGCAGCTGTAGTCTCTGCGTCGTCCAACGGTGGTGAACATTCTGGAGGCAACATAATCAATTGATACCCTTTACCGTCAGGTTTGCGGCGGGGAACAAACGGTACCAGGCAGGCATTGGACATGCGCGAAAGCATCCAGGTCCCTGAGGTTGTTGCGGCTTGTTCAACGGCAAAAAGTGGTACAAACACGCTGGCGCGAGGGCCGTAATCATGATCCGGCGCGTACCAGACCACTTCGCCCTTTTTCAAGGCTTTAATCATCCCTTTCAGGTCTTTACGATCGAGCATTGATTTATTCGAGCGCATGCGGCCCCAGGTTTGTAGCCAGTCCAGCAGTGGATTGTCATTAGGGCGATACACACCAATACCCGGCTCCTGCAAGCCAAACTGGCGCGCACCCAGTTCCAGAGTCAGAAAGTGCAGACCCACTAACAGAATCCCGCGTTTTTGCGCCTGAACATCACGGATATGTTCCATTCCGATCACTTCCGTCCAGCGCGAAATACGCTTATCGGACCAAAACCAGGCCATCCCGGTTTCCATTACGCCCATGCCTACTGATTCAAAGTTCTTGACGACCATCTGCTGGCGTTCCTGCTCACTCATCTGCGGGAAGCACAGTTCCAGATTTCGGGAAACAATTTTTGCCCGACGTTTCATCAAACGTAGCGCCAGTCGACCTAATGCACAGCCCAACTTAAAGAGGATGGGGTAGGGTAACTGCACGATTAACCAAAGGATGCCAATACCCAGCCAGGTTAACCAATAGCGTGGATGCAGTAACGCAGCCGAAAACTTGGGTAAATTCGTCATGTCTATCCTGTCTTCAAACGACCAATTCCCTGTATTGTCGCATTTTTTCGCGCGTATCAAAAATTTGTGACGGGAGAATGGTGATTAATTCTGCAATTGTTGTTGCGGTTTTATCGTGAAGTATGAAATGTAGCGTAAAATGTGTGGATGTAAATTGGCGATGTTTGCTTTATTATGCCGCCGATTTTCATTTATTCCTTATTTGCAGGATACGTACACCATGCCAGTGTTACACAACCGCATTTCGAACGACGCCCTCAAAGCCAAAATGCTGGCCGAGACCGAGCCGCGCACGACGATCTCATTCTATAAATATTACACCATTGCCAATCCTCAGCACACGCGTGATGCGCTGTACCAGATGTTCACCGCATTGAACGTCTTCGGGCGAGTATATCTTGCCCATGAAGGAATTAACGCGCAAATCAGCGTACCGCAAAGCAACGTCGAGGCATTTCGCCAGCAACTCTATGCGTTTGATGCTGCATTGAAGGATTTACGTCTGAATATAGCGCTGGATGATGACGGTAAATCGTTCTGGGTACTGCGTATGAAAGTCCGTGACCGTATCGTGGCGGATGGTATTGACGATCCAGACTTTGACGCCAGCAACGTGGGGGATTATCTCAAGGCTGCAGAAGTGAACGCCATGCTGGACGATCCTGAAGCGGTATTCATTGATATGCGCAACCACTATGAATATGAGGTGGGTCATTTCGAGAATGCGCTGGAGATACCGGCAGACACGTTCCGCGACCAGTTGCCGAAAGCTGTTGAAATGATGCAGGCGCATAAAGATAAAAAAATCGTGATGTATTGCACGGGTGGGATCCGCTGTGAGAAAGCCAGCGCCTGGATGAAACACAATGGATTTAGCAAAGTCTGGCACATTGAGGGCGGTATTATTGAGTATGCCCGCAAGGCGCGTGAACAGGGACTCCCGGTACGTTTTGTCGGTAAAAACTTTGTCTTTGATGAGCGTATGGGCGAAAGGATCTCTGAAGATGTTATCGCGCATTGCCATCAGTGCGGCACGGTGTGCGATAGCCATACTAATTGCAAAAATGATGGCTGCCATCTGTTGTTTATTCAGTGCCCGGCTTGTGCGCAGAAATATAAAGGCTGCTGTAGCGAGCTGTGTAGCGAAGAGAGTGAGTTGCCGGAAGAGGAACAACGGCGTCGTCGTGCGGGACGTGAAAATGGCAATAAAATCTTCAATAAATCACGCGGTCACCTGAATACCAAACTGGGTATTCCAGACCCTGCGAAATAACATGATGCCGGATGAGGGGCAGAACCTCATCCGGTAATTCATGCGTTACTTCTGCTGAACACCTTCCACTGAGATGATCAAATCGACTTCCTGCGATGCAGGTCCGAGATCGGTGGTGATGTTGAAATCCTTCAGCTTAATCTTACCTTGCGCTTCAAAACCAGCGCGCGTACCGCCCCAGGGATCACCACCCTGACCGATGAGCTTCGCGTCCAGCGTAACCGGTTTAGTAACGCCGTTCAGGGTCAAATTACCGGTGATATCCAGGTCATTCCCCTCTTTTTTCACGCTGGTGGAGCTGAAGGTAGCCTGCGGGAATTTTGCCACGTTAAGGAAATCTGCACTGCGCAGATGCTTGTCGCGTTCGGCGTGATTAGTGTCAACGCTGTTGGTGTTGATGGTTACGTTAACCTTATCGGCTGCGGGATTTTTCTCATCAAAGGTAAACGTACCGTCGAAATCTTTGAAAGTGCCGTACAGCCAGCTGTAACCCAGATGCTGAATACGGAAATTAACAAAGGCATGCTGTCCTTCCTTGTCAATTTTGTAATCTGCCGCCACGGCCGACCCGGTGGTGAATAAAAGAGAAGCGAGTGTAAGTCCCAGCAGGTTTTTTTTCATTTTAAGCTCCATAGTCAGATGACGATTTTCCCAACATGCGATTGAGGGTATCGTCGTTATCAATAAAGTGATGTTTCAGGGCCATCAGTCCGTGTAGTAGGGATAAAATCACCACGGTCCACGCAAGCCACAGGTGCAGGCTACCGGCGAGGTCGGCCTGGGAACCCGCATTGGCCAGGGTGGCGGGAATGTCGAACCAGCCAAAGACGCTTATCGCTTTGCCATCTGCGGTGGAAATCAGATATCCGCTGATGACGATTGAAAAGAGCAGCAAATAAAGTGCGAGGTGACCCATTGCCGCGGCGATACGGGTTAAACGGGAGTAGCTTGCCAACGCAGCAGGCGGAGGGGAGAACAACCGCCAGATAACGCGGATAACCAGTCCCATCATGAGTAGGATGCCGATGCTTTTATGCAGTTCGGGGGCCTGGTGATACCAGCCATCATAGTAGCTAAGCGTGACCATCCATAACCCCAACGCAAACATGCCATATACAGCAATCGCAACCAGCCAATGTAATGTGGCTGACACTACGCCATAGCGCTGTGGAGTATTATTGAATTGCATAAGCACACCGATTGATATTTCAGAAGTGAATGAAAATGGCGTGTAAAAGACATTAATGCAACTAATAAATAACAATAGTGATGATATTTATTTTTTGTTCAATAAAGTTGACTGATTGTTGAGGTAATCATCAAGGGATTAGTGCGAAAATATGTGGCGGGGCTGAGTCTATGGGATGTTATGGTTTTTGTTATTGTTCAGTTTATTGCAATTAAAATTAAGCTAATCTCAATTTTTGTCAGTTAATGTCAGCGCACAGGAATTAGAAAAACATAATATATATTACATCCATAATGGCCAGCAGCGACCATAAAATAATGTAGAGCATAAGGTGCTCGCGAATATTATTAACCAGATAGTGAAAGATACGGCGCATTGACGTTATTCCTGTCATTAAAAATGGCCTCACCAACGAGGCCATTCATTTATTATCACTTAAAACGGCTTAGCCTGAAGGGGGTCAGGTCAAATTCAGACTGTTTGTCCTGAGCGAAGTCTGCCGCAATCTCTCCCAGTACAGAAGCAAACTTAAAGCCATGTCCGCTCAGCCCGGTAATGATCAGCGTATTGTCATGTTCCGGCAGAGTATCAATGATAAAGTCCTCATCCGGTGAATTATCGTAAGTGCAGGATGCGCCGTGCAGGCAACAGCCAACGCCAGGCAGAATTGTGCGCAGGAATGGGAAGGCTTCAGAACCGTCGCTGGCTACAGCGGCAAATGGCTTACGCTCTTCTGCAGAGTGAATTACCTGTCCGCCATTGTGCTTACCAATTTTCAGCTCGTCGTTTTCAGCCGGGAAACCGTAGTATTGATCGCCATTTGGCAGTTCGCCGGTGAAGGCCGGGAAGTTATTCTTAACGCTGTAGCGCCCATCGGCCTGATACCAGGCGAACACTTTGCGCACAGGTTGTATCGGTAGTTCAGGGACTAAAGCCTGCACCCAGGTGCCGGCGCTGATCACTGCTTTCTTCGCGTGGTAGTCACCGTCAGCCGTTTCTACCGTGATGCCATCATCACCGTGATGAATTGCGCTGACCGGGCATTTAAACAGTTGCGCACAGCCTGCTTCTTCCGCCAGACGGATCCAGGTTTTAATTGCTAACTCACTGCGTAAAAAACCGGACTCCGCTTCAAACAGACCGACATAGTTGTCAGGTACGCGAATTTCCGGCCAGCGAGCCATGATGGCCGCTGCATCTAATTGTTCAACGTTAAGTTGCCACTGTTTTGCGCTTTGCGCTGCAGTTGCTAAGAAGGTTGACTCTGCCGGACCGAGGTTGATAACTCCGGAGCGAACAAAAATCGGTTCTTCATTATGGGTGGACAGTTCATCCCACAATGTTTGTGCACGTAGCACCAGCGGAACGTATTTTTCTCCTTCGCCATAAGCATGACGAATTAATCGAGTATCGCCGTGGTGGCTGCCCTGTTGATGTGGTGGCATATGCGCATCGATCATCAGAACCTTCAGACCGGCACGAGTGGCATAGTATCCAGCTGCGGCGCCTACCGAACCGCTGCCAATAATGATTAAGTCGTATTTCATCCGCTTCTCTCTGCAATCGCGATAGTAGAAGGGTAAATAACTGACCTGGAATATTCAACCTGGAAATAAGAAAGGCACCGCTAAGGTGCCTTTTGATGGTTGGATGTATCAGGTTTAATGTCGCTGATACTCATTTACCTGGTAATCGCCAGATTCAATTTTGGCGATTCCTGCTTCTAATATCGAAATAAATTGCCTGGCAACATCAGTGGTTAACCAGAGCGTTTGACCAACTTCAGTCCCATCCGGGTCAGGGCGGTTCGGGGTTTGGTAGTGCAAACGCAGCATCAGCGCATCGTAGCTATCAACAGTGCTGATGTCCCACCCTACAAGCGGATGAGTCTGAATGACTTCATTATTCTTTTCCATCATGCCCCCTAATTCGTGTTACTAGACAACGGTTTTCGAGGTTCAATGCGTTTTTTTCTGAAGCAACTTCAGTATATCAATAAATAAGGGTATTCATTGAAAATTTAAAGAGGGAAGGGCATAAATTTTTTGTTTTCAGCGTTATCTGACTAAGAAACCGACATGTTATTCATTTTTTTTTAGTATGTTGCACAATTATTTTGTTGCTTTGGTTAAAAGATAATCGGTGGGTTAATATTAAATTAAATGCTCGTCAGAAGAAATGCGCAATTGATTACAAGATAGCGTGTATAAAAAAGCCGGGGCGACCCGGCAAACAAACATCACTGCATATCGTTATTTATTCGTTGATGAACCAGTCATCCGCGCTTTCCCAGGTTTCCTGTAGGATCTCGCTGATGCGTTCTTTGTCCTCTTTGGTCGCGCCAATAACCGACAGATTGTTTGCGCCGGCATAACGGACGGTAACGTTACCTTCGTTATCCGGAAAATGGTGCTGAATACGGCGGGAGAGTTCACCTGCCAGTGCGTCAATTGCACCGGCAGGTAAAGGTGAAGTTTTGGCAATAGTGACTTCAATACGCATAGTAGCCCCCTGTTGAATATACTGTTTATTTATACAGTTAATCGAATCAGTTGGCTACACTTTTTTTAGCTTTTTACTGACCAGCGTACCGTTTCGCCACCCAGGAAAGGCACCAGCGTATCGTCTTCCAACGCTATGCTCTCAGGAACCAGGTGCTCCACACGTTCCAGCTCAATAAAGGTCTCATTTACCGGCAAACCATAGAACTGTGGGCCGTTGAGTGAGCAGAAGGCTTCGAAATGGTCCAGCGCATTCATCTCTTCAAACACGGTGGCATAGCTGCCTAGTGCGGTCGGTGCATTAAAGCATCCAGCACAGCCACAGCTTGACTCTTTGCGATGACGTGCGTGCGGCGCTGAGTCGGTACCGAGGAAGGCGCGCGTAAACCCGCTGGCAACCAGTTCACGCAGCGCCTGTTGGTGGACGTTACGTTTGAGGATCGGCAGGCAGTACAGGTGAGGACGAATCCCGCCAACCAGCATGTGGTTGCGGTTAAACATCAGGTGCTGTGGCGTAATAGTCGCTGCCAGAAGCTCGTTACCGTCGCGCACGTATTCGGCAGCATCTTTGGTAGTGATATGCTCGAACACTACTTTCAGCGAGGTCAAACGCTGGCGCAGCGGTTCCATCACCGTTTCAATAAAGCGCGCTTCGCGATCGAAAATATCGATATCTGCATGCGTCACTTCGCCGTGCACCAGCAGCGGCATACCCAATTTTTCCATCCTCTCCAGCACCGGCATGATGGCGTCAATAGAGGTTACGCCATGCGTCGAGTTGGTGGTGGCATTGGCCGGATAGAGTTTTGCTGCGGTGAATACGCCTTCGTTAAATCCACGTTCCAGCTCGTTGGGATCCAGCGTATCCGTTAAGTAGCAGGTCATTAATGGTGTGAAGTCGTGTCCAGCAGGTACCGCGTCAAGAATGCGCTGGCGATAAGCGATAGCCGCGTCAACCGTGGTGACGGGCGGTGCCAGGTTCGGCATGACAATGGCGCGACCATAAATTTCACTGGTGTAGGGCACGACAGTTTTTAACATGTCGCCATCGCGAAAGTGAAGATGCCAGTCGTCTGGGCGGCGGATCTTTAAAACCTGGGATGGTGCAGTCATTAATATGCTCCGGCTGAGGATAGTCTTTTTTGCCGGAAACAAAGGATAAGCGGAAACGTTTTCGTTTGCACGAAAAAAAAGGGCGCATCGGCGCCCTCAGTTTTATTAGTCGGTGAACGGGATGATGATTTCCCCCGGTTTCACCTCAATTCCCTTCGCCAGTTTTTTCGCCAGTGCTTCACCCTGGCTACTGTCATCCTGCAGAATGTAGGCTGGCTGCTGGTTGAAATAGTTACGCAGCGACTGGTTTAAATAAGGCATCAGCGTTTGCAGTACCGACTGCATTTTTTCTGGTGTAACGGTCGCATCCACGACTTCCATCTCTTGCAGATAAATTGCGCCTTTCTCTTTGTTGAATACCGGTAAGGCTTTTAACTTCAGCTTCATGGTCGCTTTTTGGCTGCCAAACAGGGAATTCATGTCCAGGTTGGCATCACCGGTCAGCGTCACTTTATTGGGTTCTTCACGGCCAATCTGACTGGCGAGATTATTTAGTACGATGTGTGCTTCAGCAACGCCGGGCAAGCCGATATCTTTAGAAAAGTTATTATGCTTTGCCAGGGCCTGATTAATTTCTTGCTCGCTAACCGTGTATTGCGTGAGTTGATTACAACCAACCAACAGGCCGCTGACAATCAGTGCAGCGGCAAAAAAAAACTTTTTCATGGGGTTCCTCAACATGATGCATGTGGCGTAATCGTGACACAAAGCATCATCGAGTACCAGCGCCCCGGACGCCAGCAGAAAAAACTGAAAAGCGCCCGGAAGCAGGTTCGGCTATCAGGCGTCTGGCTCCAGCATGCCTCTCGTTGGGCGTTTGAGACTGAATTGCCAGCCCAGCGCCAGGAAGGTGATGAGGCCGATAATACCGAGCATCATCCAGGGCAACTCAGGCTGTGCCAGGGCCTTGCCCATATCAAACAGCCAGCCGCCGCCGATATATCCAATTGCGCCACCGATAGCGAGCCCCAGTCGACTGAAGCCCATATAGCTTCCTCGGGCACGTGCATTCGCCAGTGAGGCGCTAAGGGTTTCACGCGCGGGTTCGGCGATGATCGAGCCAATATAGAACGTACAGATCAGGGTGAACAACTGCTGCAAATTCCCCACCAGACCGATCGGCATCATGCTCAGAGACATCACCAGCAGACCGGCCATCAGACGATGTTCAAGGCGAAAACGTTTTTCACTCCAGCGGGCAATTGGGTAGAGCAGCGTCAATGAGAGGCACGCCTCGATGGCATACATCCATTTCACAGCGGCCGGTGAACCTGCGATGTCGTTCACCATGATTGGCAGCATCAGCATCACCTGTACCGCCAGCATGTAATAGCCCGCCAGCGTCAGCACATAGGTGACAAAGCGCTTGTCATGCATCACGTGGCTCATCCCTTCGCGCACTGGAATTTTCACCGTCGACAGCTTCCATGCCGGGAGCAGCCAGGCGTTAAACGCCGCGCACAGAACGAACAAAATTGCGCCGGTGGCACAGACGAGACGAAAATCGTATTGCAATAACCAACTGCCAAGCAACGCGCCAACCACGGCCCCGGCGCTATCCTGCATCATCAGAATAGAGAAAAAGCGCCCACGCTTTTCCGGGCGGATCAGTTTAACCACCAGCGCCGAGCGGGGTGGGTCGAATAGTGTACCGCCCAGTCCGGAGAGAAAGCAGGAAAACCACAGCAGCCACGGCTCATGGGCAATGCCCATGGTGGCGAACCCGGCAGCGCGCATCAGCATGCCGGTGACGATCATCGGTTTTGCACCGAAACGGTCCGCAATAGCACCGCCGAAAATACCCAACCCCTGCTGGATAAATTGACGTAATCCTAGTGCAATACCGACCATCACGGCGGCCCAGCCCATTTGGTCGACGAAACGAATTGAGATCAGCGGGAAAACGACGAAGAAACCCAGCACGACCAGCATATTATCGATGAGAAGGAAGTATTTACCCAGGTTCCTTGCCTGCGAGACTTGCGACATTTCCCCTCCAGGGAAAAACTCGTCACTCTGGATAGAGTTTAAAAGATAAGCACCTCCTATTCTGCGGTGTCGTCATCGCTTTTCCCACCCTTCGCGGGACAATATTTTTTTATCAAAAGTCCGTCTTGATAGAGAGTTTTCATCAAAATGTGTGAATAATTCAAAAAATGGCATTTTGCTCTTTTCACAGGGCGTATTCGCACAGGTATAGTAATGCGAATAGCGTATTGAAGACGTTACGGGAAGGAGTAGGTATAGAATGTTTGGCTATCGCAGTAACGTGCCAAAAGTGCGCTTAACCACCGACCGCCTGGTCGTGCGTTTAGTGCATGAGCGTGATGCCTGGCGTCTGGCAGATTATTACGCAGAAAATCGTCATTTCTTAAAACCCTGGGAACCTATTCGCGATGAAAGCCACTGCTATCCGTCCGGCTGGCAGGCGCGTCTGAGCATGATTTCTGAGTTTCATAAACAGGGCACCGCCTATTATTTTGCGCTGCTCGATCCGGACGAAAAAGAAATTATCGGCGTTGCGAACTTTTCAAACGTGGTGCGGGGATCCTTCCATGCCTGTTATCTCGGCTACTCCATTGCGCAGAAATGGCAGGGGCAGGGGCTAATGTATGAAGCCTTAACCTCGGCCATCCGTTATATGCAGCGCACGCAGCATATTCACCGCATTATGGCTAACTACATGCCACATAATAAGCGCAGCGGTGACCTGCTGGCGCGACTGGGTTTTGAAAAAGAAGGGTATGCCAAAGACTACCTGCTGATTGACGGGCAGTGGCGCGATCACGTGCTGACGGCGTTGACCACATCAGAATGGACCCCCGGCCGCTAAGTTTCAGATGCAGCCATGATTAATGGAGAAGACGATGAAATACGAATTAACCGCCACCGAAGCACGAGTGATTGGCTGTTTATTAGAAAAACAAGTGACCACGCCGGAACAGTACCCACTCTCCGTTAATGGAGTCGTAACAGCCTGCAATCAAAAAACGAATCGTGAACCGGTGATGAACCTGTCGGAATCGGACGTGCAGGAGCAGTTGGATAACCTGGTTAAGCGACATTTTCTGCGCACGGTGAGCGGTTTTGGCAATCGCGTCACGAAATATGAGCAGCGTTTCTGCAACTCTGAATTTGGCAATCTGAAGCTTAGTGCCGCAGAGGTGGCCATAATCACCACACTGCTGCTGCGGGGCGCTCAGACGCCTGGTGAACTGCGTAGCCGCGCATCCCGTATGTACGAATTCAGCGATATGGCCGAAGTGGAGTCGACGCTGGAAAATCTGGCGAACCGGGAAGATGGGCCTTATGTGATCCGCCTGTCGCGTGAGCCGGGCAAACGTGAAAGTCGCTATATGCACCTGTTTTGTGGTGAGGTTGATGAAGCCATTGCCGCGGCAGATGAACTCCCTGTAGCCTCCGGTGATCTGCAGGCGCGCGTGGAAGCGCTGGAAACGGAAGTCGCAGAACTTAAGCAGCGACTTGATTCCTTGCTGGCGCACCTGGGAGACTAACGTGAAAAAATTACGTATCGGCGTAGTCGGCCTGGGCGGTATTGCACAAAAGGCCTGGCTACCCGTGCTAGGCACCTCCGCGGACTGGACGCTGCAAGGCGCCTTTTCACCTTCACGCGATAAAGCACAGCGTATCTGTGACACCTGGCGAATACCCTACGTGGATTCATTGAAGAATCTGGCGCAAACCTGCGACGCGGTTTTCGTCCATTCCAGTACCGCGACGCACTATGCGGTAGTTAGTGAATTGCTGAATGCCGGAGTTCACGTGTGTGTGGATAAACCGCTGGCGGAAAACCTGCACGAGGCTGAGCAACTGGTCGAGCTGGCCGCGCGGAAAAAACTCACGCTGATGGTCGGGTTTAACCGTCGATTTGCACCGCTGTACCAGGATCTCAAAACCCAGTTGGGCACCGCAGCGTCAGTACGAATGGATAAGCACCGTACGGATAGCGTTGGGCCGCACGATCTGCGCTTCACTCTGCTGGACGACTATCTGCACGTGGTCGATACCGCTTTGTGGCTGGCGGGAGGGCAGGCGCAGTTAAATAACGGCACGCTGCTGACCAATGAATCTGGTGCGATGCTCTACGCCGAGCATCATTTTTCTGTCGGTCAAATGCAGATAACGACCAGTATGCATCGCCGTGCCGGTAGCCAGCGCGAGAGCGTGCAGGCGGTGACGGACGGCGGCCTGATTGACGTCACTGATATGCGGGAATGGCGGGAGGAGCGTGGGCAAGGTGTTGTTCATAAGCCGATAGCGGGCTGGCAAACGACCTTAGAACAGCGTGGTTTTGCCGGATGTGCCCGTCATTTCATTGAGTGCGTGCAAAATCAGACGGTTCCCCAGACGGCAGGCGAGCAGGCGCTACTGGCCCAGCGTGTTGTTGAAAAGCTGTGGCGGGAGGCGATGGCTGAATAACCCCCTGTAACATCTGGCGGTAGTAATTCATTGTAATCCAGGTACTATATGCCCACTCAAAATAACACCTCTTTTCAACCATAGGCTGGTTTGTCGGCCTGATAAGGTGCCAGGGTGTCGCCATCAGGCACAGCAAAAGTGTCGGATGGCGGCGAGAATGCCTTATCCGACCTACGGGCAGGTTTGTCGGGGTTTTGCCTCAGAGTCTGGAATACAACATAGATGAATTTATTAAAGTCGCTGGCAGCCGTCAGCTCGATGACGATGTTTTCACGTGTGCTGGGTTTTGCGCGTGATGCGATTGTCGCCAGAATCTTTGGTGCAGGGATGGCGACAGATGCCTTTTTTGTGGCATTCAAACTTCCTAACCTGTTGCGCCGAATTTTTGCCGAAGGCGCATTTTCGCAGGCATTTGTGCCGATTCTTGCTGAGTACAAAAGCAAGCAGGGGGAAGATGCTACCCGCGTGTTTGTTGCCTACGTTTCCGGACTGTTGACGCTGGCGCTGGCCGTGGTGACGGTAGCCGGGATGTTGGCTGCGCCATGGGTGATATTAGTCACCGCGCCGGGATTTGCCGACACAGCGGATAAATTTGCGCTGACCACTCAACTGCTGCGGATCACTTTTCCCTATATTCTACTGATTTCACTGGCCTCACTGGTTGGTGCGATCCTTAATACCTGGAACCGCTTTTCCATTCCTGCGTTTGCCCCGACCTTTCTGAATATCAGCATGATCGGCTTCGCGCTATTTGCGGCACCCTATTTTAACCCGCCAGTGCTGGCGCTGGCGTGGGCCGTTACGGTTGGCGGCGTGCTACAGCTGATTTATCAGCTTCCGCACTTGAAGAAAATTGGCATGCTGGTGCTGCCGCGCGTGAACTTCCGTGATGCGGGGGCGATGCGTGTCGTCAAGCAAATGGGCCCGGCGATCCTTGGGGTATCTGTCAGCCAGATTTCACTGATCATCAATACGATTTTCGCCTCGTTTCTGGCCTCTGGCTCAGTTTCATGGATGTATTATGCCGACCGTCTGATGGAGTTTCCGTCCGGTGTTCTGGGCGTGGCGCTGGGGACTATCCTGCTGCCATCGCTGTCCAAAAGCTTTTCCAGCGGTAATCATGATGAATATTGTCGTCTGATGGACTGGGGCCTGCGCTTGTGTTTCCTGTTGGCATTACCGAGTGCCGTAGCGTTGGGTATTCTGGCCAAACCGCTGACGGTGTCTCTGTTCCAGTACGGTAAATTTACCGCCTTTGATGCCGCGATGACCCAGCGTGCGCTGGTGGCGTACTCGGTAGGTTTGATTGGCTTGATCGTGGTGAAAGTGTTGGCTCCGGGCTTTTACTCGCGCCAGGATATTAAAACGCCAGTGAAGATTGCCATTGTGACGCTGATTATGACCCAGGTGATGAACCTGGCGTTTATCGGGCCGTTAAAGCATGCCGGGCTGTCGCTGTCGATTGGTCTGGCGGCATGTCTGAACGCTTCACTGCTGTACTGGCAACTGCGGAAACAGAAAATCTTTACCCCACAACCGGGCTGGAGCTGGTTCCTGGCGCGTCTGGTGATTTCCGTGCTGGTGATGTCTGCGGTGCTGGTTGGGATGCTCTACATCATGCCGGATTGGTCGCAGGGAACGATGTTGTGGCGTCTGCTGCGTCTGATGGCGGTCGTGGTGGCAGGTATTGCCGCTTACTTCGCAGCACTCGCCGTACTGGGCTTTAAAGTAAAAGAGTTTGTGCGTCGGACGGCGTAAAGGATCAATGCCGGATGGCGGCATAACGCCGTATCCGGCCTACAAAAGGCGTAGGCCTGATAAGCAAAACGTTATCAGGCTGACATCAAATAGAGAATTTTTTCCCGCCGCGGTGCGCAGCAGAGGTTTGACCGTTTGCGCCATACAACGCTGGTTCCTGGTGCGGTTTCAGCACTTGTATTGCTTGTTGATTACGCTCGATCTGCCCTTCCAGCAGCCAACCGTTGTGCTGGTTGAGGTCGCGTAAATGCTGTGTTTTCTTGGTGATAGTCTGCCAGCGTTCAGCAATCTCATCATTGGCGCTGCGCGTGGCGTCATGTTCCAGGCGGCGCTGCTGCTCAAGATAATCAAGGGTTGCCAGCAAGGAGCTTTTTTCTTCTGTAATACGTTGTAGCTGGCTGCCGTTGATATGCCCTGCGGAAAGCTGCTGCTGTTCAGCATCCATTACCGTTTTCAGGTCATTGAGGACGGTCGTCATCTGGTCAAGTATTTCTGACAAACGAGTCATACTTTATTTACTCTGTAGGTAGCTCTGCGCCTCGCGAATCAGCGAGTCGGCAATTTTTCCGGTATCCATTTTCAATTCACCGTTACGGATTGCGGTTTTCAGTGCTTCCACGCGTTCCATATTGATGTCATTGCTGCCGGGCTGCATCAGTTTGGCCTGGGCGTCGCTCAGCATGACGCTGGTGCTGGTGGTCGCGGTGGTTTTTTCCTTCCGCGCTTTTTGTACCGGCGCATCGCTGGTTTCACGCGGCTGAACGGTGCTTACTGGCTTCAATGGTGAGGTACGATCAATGCTCATTTTATTTTTCCTCATCGAGGGGTTACGCTATAGCGGCCCGCTGTAATCATTGGTTGTTTATCTATCGGCACACGCTAAAAAATCTTTAACCTATTATAGGTTAATAAGAATATTCCCATCAGAATCGACGACGCCGCTCACCACCTGGCCTGAAATCATCCGCACTCGCGCATTCTGTGCGACAGCGGCGTTGTTCAGCGCTTTACCTTCGGCATTGACCCGAAATCCATCTCCGTTGGCAATAACCAGTACGCGCTGACCGGCCTTGATCCGCCATGCCTGGCGTAACATCGAAAGCTGTATCGGTTGGCCCGGCACCAGATCGCGCAGGCTCACTGCATCCTGCACCTGACTCATATCCAGCACCGCGCGCGGCGGTAGTTGGTCCAGTCGACCACGTTTCAGCGTTACGCTGGCTGGGGTCAGGGTGCTACCTCGCGCTACGGATGCAGCGGCAACAACGTAGTTTCCTGTCGCCTGCACGTTCACTTGCAGATAACGTTTTTCGTTGGCACAGCGGGCCAGCACATTCACATTGCCCCACAGTTTTGCGCTACCGGACACGCTTAATGCCGGTTGTTCGCAGTTGGGCAATAAGTTTGGTGACGTTCGGATAGTGACTACCACCTCATCGCTAAATCCGGCCAGGCGCTGGGAAAACCATGCCGTTAGCTGCGAATTCAGGTCTTGCGCCAGCGTCATAGGGCTGAACAGCAGTGCTGCCACGACTATTCCACGTTTAAACGTTTGCATCAAAACCTCGCGCTTTTTCAGGTAGTGGCAGGATTTTACCTGTGTGACGCAGTCATCAACGCAACAAATAGCGACGCATTTTGCGTTTATTCCGGCGATAACGCGCGCGTAATGGGATTTAAGCTGTCGGCTGAATTTTGTCATTTGCGGAGGAGATATGCTCGATAAGCTCGACGCCGCCTTACGTTTTCAACAGGAAGCGCTGAATTTGCGCGCCCAACGCCAGGAAATATTGGCGGCCAACATTGCCAATGCCGACACGCCGGGGTATCAGGCGCGCGACCTGGATTTCGCCAGTGAATTAAAAAAAGTCATGGTGCGAGGACGGGAAGAAACCGGCGGCGTTTCGTTGACGCTGACCTCTGCACAACACATTCCGGCCCAGACCGTTTCTGCGCCGTCTACGGAGCTGCTCTACCGTATTCCTGACCAGCCATCTCTTGATGGCAACACGGTAGATATGGACCGGGAGCGCACGCAATTTGCAGACAACAGCCTCAAATATCAAATGGGGCTGACGGCGCTGGGTGGACAAATCAAAGGCATGATGAACGTGCTGCAAGGAGGGAACTAATTCGTGGCGCTGTTAAATATTTTTGATATCGCAGGTTCTGCGCTGACGGCTCAGTCTAAACGCCTGAACGTCGCGGCCAGCAACATGGCGAATGCGGATAGCGTCAGCGGACCCGACGGTCAGCCGTATCGCGCGAAGCAGGTTGTTTTTCAGGTAGATGCTGCGCCAGGTGCGGCAACCGGTGGCGTAAAAGTCGCTGACGTCATTGAAAGTCAGGCACCGGATAAGCTGGTTTATGAACCCGGTAATCCGCTGGCCGATGCGAACGGCTACGTAAAAATGCCGAATGTGGACGTTGTTGGCGAGATGGTCAACACCATGTCTGCCTCACGTAGCTACCAGGCAAACGTCGAAGTGCTCAACACCGTGAAAAGCTTGATGCTTAAAACGCTGACGCTAGGCCAGTAAAGGAGGCGCACATGTCTATTGCTGTAAAAATGAATGACCCGAGCACGACGGGGGTTAATGCCGCCACGGGGAATAGCTCACTGACGGGCAGCAACGCCGCTGACCTGCAAAGCAGCTTTCTTACGCTGCTGGTTGCACAACTGAAAAACCAGGACCCTACCAACCCGCTGCAAAACAACGAACTGACTACCCAGTTGGCGCAAATCAGTACCGTGAGCGGGATTGAGAAGCTGAACACCACGTTAGGGTCAATCTCCGGGCAGATCGACAACAGCCAGTCGCTGCAGGCCAGTACGCTGATTGGCCACGGTGTCATGATCCCGGGTACGACCATTCTGACCGGTAAAGGGACAGAAGAAGGTGCCAAAACTACGACAACACCATTTGGCGTTGAGCTGCAGCAACCGGCAGATAAGGTTACCGCAACCATTACCGATAAAGACGGCAAAGTGGTACGCACCATTGACATTGGTGGATTGAAAGCGGGCGTTCATACCTTTACCTGGGACGGCACCATGACCGATGGCACGGATGCACCAAGCGGTTCTTACAACGTGTCAATTGCTGCCAGTAATGGCGGAACGCAACTGGTGGCCCAGCCGCTTCAGTTTGCGCTGGTGCAGGGCGTTATTCGCAGTAACGGCGGTAATACGCTGGATCTGGGCACCTATGGAACCACCACCCTCGACGAAGTACGGCAGATAATTTAAGCCTTCACACTTATCAGGAGTAAGTCATGGCCTTTTCTCAAGCGGTCAGCGGTCTGAACGCTGCAGCGACCAACCTCGATGTCATTGGTAACAACATCGCCAACTCCGCCACCTACGGTTTTAAATCTGGCACGGCATCTTTTGCCGATATGTTTGCCGGTTCGAAAGTCGGTTTGGGCGTTAAAGTTGCGGGTATTACTCAGGACTTTACCGACGGTACTACCACCAACACCGGACGTGGTCTGGATGTTGCTATCAGCCAGAACGGTTTTTTCCGTATGGTAGACAGCAACGGTTCCGTTTTCTACAGCCGTAACGGTCAGTTCAAGCTCGATGAAAACCGCAATATCGTTAACATGCAGGGGCTGCAGCTGACAGGCTATCCGGCTACCGGTACACCGCCAACAGTTCAGCAGGGTGCGAACCCGGCGCCGATCACCATCCCGAATACGCTGATGGCGGCTAAATCAACTACCACTGCGTCAATGCAGGTCAACCTGAACTCCACTGACAAAGTGCCAACCAAGACCCCGTTTAATCCAAGCGATGCGGATTCCTACAATAAAAAAGGCACCGTTACCGTTTTCGATAGCCAGGGTAACGCTCATGACATGAACATTTTTTATGTCAAAAACGCGCAGAGCAACACCTGGGAAGTCTTCACTCAAGATGCTTCAACCGGCGATCCTGCAAAATCAGCCGGGTTTATGCGCTTTAACGAAAACGGTGTGTTTTTAGGGATTAGCGCCACGGCAGCCGAAGTACCACCGACGGCTCCAGCCGTCTGGCCAAAGGATATCAGAATCGATACAGGGCAGATTAACGGCGCAGATGTCGCTAATTTCTCCCTGAGCTTCCTGAACTCCATGCAGCAGAACACCGGTGCCAACAACATCGTTGCCACGAATCAGAACGGCTACAAGCCGGGCGATCTGGTGAGCTACCAGATTAACAATGACGGTACCGTGGTCGGTAACTACTCCAACGAACAGCAACAGGTTCTGGGGCAGATCGTGCTGGCAAACTTTGCCAACAACGAAGGTCTGGCGTCTCAGGGCGACAACGTCTGGGCGGCGACTCAGTCTTCCGGCGTGGCGCTGCTGGGTACCGCAGGCGAAGGTAACTTCGGCAAGCTGACCAACGGCGCGCTGGAAGCGTCAAACGTGGATTTGAGTAAAGAACTGGTGAATATGATTGTCGCCCAGCGTAACTATCAGTCGAACGCGCAGACCATCAAAACCCAGGATCAGATCCTCAACACGCTGGTCAACCTGCGCTAAGCGCCTGACGGGATGGCTTAATGGATCACGCAATTTATACCGCCATGGGCGCGGCCAGTCAGACGCTGAATCAACAGGCGGTGACGGCCAGCAACCTGGCAAACGCCTCCACGCCAGGGTTTCGTGCGCAGCTCAATGCACTGCGCGCGGTTCCTGTAGAAGGATTGTCTTTACCAACGCGTACGCTGGTGGTGGCCTCCACGCCGGGGGCCGATATGACGCCCGGTCAGATGGACTATACCTCCCGCCCGCTGGATGTGGCGCTGCAACAGGATGGCTGGTTGGCTGTGCAGACTGCGGACGGTAGCGAAGGATATACCCGTAACGGCGCTATTCAGGTAAGCCCAACGGGTGAACTGACTATTCAGGGACACCCGGTAATTGGCGAAGCCGGACCGATAGCCGTACCGGAAGGTTCAGAAGTCACCATTGCGGCGGACGGGACAATTTCTGCACTTAACCCAGGCGATCCGGCTAATACGGTCGCGCCAGTGGGACGGTTGAAGCTGGTGAAGGCTACAGGGCTTGAAGTGCAACGTGGCGATGATGGTATGTTCCGTCTGACCCAGGCCGCGCAGGCTACCCGCGGTGCAACGTTACAGGCCGACCCCAGCATCCGTGTGATGTCGGGCGTGCTGGAAGGCAGTAACGTTAAACCGGTTGCTGCGATGAGCGACATGATCGCCAACGCCCGCCGCTTTGAAATGCAGATGAAAATTATCAGTAGCGTGGATGATAACGCGGGCCGCGCCAACCAACTGCTGTCGATGAGTTAATACAGGACATTTTATGATCAGTTCATTATGGATCGCCAAAACCGGCCTGGATGCGCAGCAAACCAACATGGATGTGATTGCCAACAACCTGGCAAACGTCAGCACCAACGGATTTAAGCGCCAACGTGCCGTATTTGAAGATCTGTTGTACCAGACGATTCGTCAGCCTGGCGCACAGTCTTCTGAACAGACCACACTGCCGTCTGGTTTGCAGATTGGTACCGGCGTACGTCCGGTTGCGACCGAGCGTTTACACAGCCAGGGTAACCTGTCGCAGACCAACAACAGTAAAGATGTGGCGATTAAAGGCCAGGGCTTTTTCCAGGTCATGTTGCCCGATGGTACGTCCGCTTATACCCGCGACGGTTCTTTCCAGGTGGATCAGAACGGTCAGTTGGTGACGGCGGGTGGTTTTCAGGTTCAGCCTGCCATCACCATTCCGGCTAACTCGCTCAGTATCACCATTGGACGTGACGGTATTGTCAGCGTGACCCAACAGGGGCAGGCGGCGCCTGTTCAGGTCGGGCAGCTTAACCTGACAACCTTCATGAACGATACCGGTCTGGAAAGCATTGGTGAGAATCTGTACACCGAAACGCAGTCATCCGGTGCGCCGAATGAGAGCACGCCAGGGCTGAACGGCGCGGGTCTGCTGTATCAGGGCTATGTTGAAACCTCTAACGTCAACGTGGCGGAAGAGCTGGTAAACATGATCCAGGTTCAGCGCGCTTACGAAATCAACAGTAAAGCGGTATCGACCACCGATCAGATGCTGCAAAAACTGACGCAACTCTAAAGTGGAGCCCGGTGGGGTGAAAACCTCACCGGCACACTGATTTTGAAGATGACCGCAATGCGAAAATACGCGCTTCACCCATACCCAATTTTAGCCCTGCTGGTGGTTTCACTAACAGGATGTGCCTGGATCCCGGCCACGCCGCTCGTGCAGGGCGCAACGTCTGCCCAGCCAGTTCCAGGTCCAACGCCGGTGGCGAATGGCTCAATCTTCCAGTCGGCACAACCGATTAACTATGGTTATCAGCCACTCTTTGAAGATCGTCGTCCACGCAATATTGGCGATACGCTGACCATCGTATTGCAGGAAAACGTCAGCGCGAGCAAAAGCTCTTCGGCGAACGCCAGTCGCGACGGCAAGACAAACTTTGGCTTTGATACCGTACCGCGCTATCTGGAAGGATTGTTCGGTAACGAACGTGCAGACGTAGAAGCCTCCGGCGGTAACTCCTTTAACGGTAAAGGCGGCGCGAACGCCAGAAATACCTTCAGCGGTACGCTGACCGTAACGGTCGATCAGGTACTGGTGAATGGCAACTTACATGTCGTGGGTGAAAAACAGATCGCTATAAATCAGGGCACTGAATTCATCCGCTTCTCCGGGGTTGTTAACCCGCGCACCATCAGTGGCAGCAACTCCGTACCGTCAACCCAGGTTGCGGACGCGCGTATTGAGTACGTCGGTAACGGCTACATCAATGAAGCGCAGAATATGGGCTGGTTGCAGCGTTTCTTCCTTAACTTGTCGCCGATGTAAGCGAGGTACCCAGTGTTTAAATCTTTTGTTGGAATGGTACTGGTGCTGATAACCACCTTTGCGCATGCTGACCGTATTCGTGACCTGACCAGCGTTCAGGGCGTGCGGGAAAACTCGTTGATAGGTTATGGGCTGGTGGTGGGTCTGGATGGAACGGGTGACCAGACCACACAGACGCCGTTTACGACGCAAACGCTCAATAACATGCTTTCGCAGTTGGGGATAACCGTGCCAACTGGTACCAATATGCAGCTGAAAAATGTGGCGGCGGTGATGGTTACCGCGTCGTTTCCTGCATTCGGTCGTCAGGGACAAACCATCGACGTAGTGGTCTCCTCTATGGGGAATGCCAAAAGCCTGCGCGGCGGTACGCTGCTGATGACCCCGTTAAAAGGGGTCGATAGTCAGGTATATGCGCTGGCTCAGGGGAATATTTTGGTGGGCGGTGCGGGCGCGGCTGCAGGTGGCAGTAGCGTACAGGTTAACCAGCTCAATGGTGGACGCATTACCAACGGCGCGATTATCGAACGTGAATTACCCAGCCAGTTCGGCGGTGGTAACACCATTAATCTGCAGCTTAATAATGAAGATTTCACGATGGCGCAGCAGATTACCGACACCATCAACCGCGCGCGTGGCTTTGGTAGCGCAACAGCGTTGGATGCCCGAACCATTCAGGTTCGCGTACCAAGTGGCAACAGCTCGCAGGTGCGTTTCCTCGCTGATATCCAGAATATTGAGGTGAACGTCACGCCGCAGGATGCGAAAGTGATTATCAACTCGCGCACCGGATCTGTCGTCATGAACCGTGAAGTGACGCTGGATAGCTGTGCCGTGGCACAAGGCAACTTGTCGATCACGGTGAACCGCCAGGCGAACGTCAGCCAACCGGACACACCGTTTGGTGGTGGACAAACCGTGGTGACGCCACAAACCCAGATTGACCTGCGCCAGAGCGGTGGTTCACTGCAAAGCGTGCGTTCCAGCGCCAACCTGAACAATGTGGTGCGTGCGCTGAATGCGCTGGGGGCAACGCCGATGGATCTGATGTCCATTCTGCAATCGATGCAGAGCGCGGGTTGCTTACGCGCCAAACTGGAAATCATCTAATGATTGGTGACAGCAAACTGCTGACCAGCGCTGCCTGGGATGCGCAATCACTGAACGAACTGAAAGCGAAAGCGGGTCAGGATCCGGCGGCGAATATCCGTCCGGTCGCCCGTCAGGTTGAAGGGATGTTCGTGCAGATGATGCTGAAAAGCATGCGTGAAGCGCTGCCGAAAGATGGCGTGTTTAGCAGCGATTCAACGCGCTTGTATACCAGTATGTATGACCAACAAATTGCGCAGCAAATGACCGCAGGCAAAGGTCTGGGGCTGGCTGAAATGATGGTCAAGCAGATGACTGAAGGGCAAGCGCAACCTGCGGATGACGCGCCGCAGGTGCCGATGAAGTTTTCACTGGAAACGGTGACCAGCTATCAAAATCAGGCATTGACGCAACTGGTCCGCAAAGCCATCCCCCGGGCGACGGAAAGCAATGATGAGCCACTGTCAGGTGACAGTAAAGACTTCCTCGCCCAGCTATCGCTGCCGGCTAAGCTGGCCAGCCAGCAAAGCGGCGTCCCGCATCATCTGATTCTGGCACAGGCGGCGCTGGAATCCGGATGGGGGCAGCGACAAATTCGCCGTGAGAACGATGAACCGAGCTTTAACATTTTTGGCGTGAAGGCTTCAGGAAGCTGGAAAGGTCCAACCACTGAAATCACCACGACTGAATATGAGAACGGTGAGGCGAAAAAGGTGAAAGCCAGATTCCGCGTCTATAGCTCTTACCTTGAGGCGTTGTCGGATTATGTCGGTCTGATATCGCGTAACCCGCGCTATGCGGCAGTGACCGCTGCCGCGACAGCCGAGCAAGGGGCGCAGGCATTGCAAAATGCGGGTTACGCCACGGACCCTAACTATGCGCGAAAATTAACCAGCATGATCCAGCAGTTGAAATCGATGAGTGAAAAAGTGAGCAAAACCTACAGCACGAACATCGATAATCTCTTTTAAATAGCTCAAGTCTACCGACCTGCTGCCGATAATAACGAGTATTGAAGGATTACAAGGAACCTCCATGTCCAGCTTGATTAATAACGCGATGAGTGGACTCAGCGCAGCGCAGGCCGCGTTGAATACTGCCAGTAACAACATCTCCAGCTATAACGTTGCCGGATATACCCGACAGACGACAATTATGGCGCAAGCGAACAGCACGCTGGGTGCGGGGGGCTGGGTAGGCAATGGTGTCTATGTTTCTGGTGTACAACGTGAATATGACTCCTTTATCACTAACCAGTTGCGAGCAGCGCAGAACCAGAGCAGCGGTCTGACGACACGTTATGAGCAAATGTCAAAAATCGACAATCTGCTCTCCAGCAAAACCAGTTCTATTTCGACCTCCATGCAGGACTTTTTTACCAGCCTGCAAACGCTGGTCAGCAACGCCGAAGATCCGGCGGCACGCCAGGCGCTAATCGGTAAAGCTGATGGATTGGTAAATCAGTTTAAAACGACCGACCAGTATCTGCGCGATCAGGATAAGCAGGTCAATACCGCGATTAAAGCCAGCGTTGATCAGATCAACAACTATTCGAAACAAATTGCCAGCCTCAACGACCAGATTTCTCGTATGACAGGCGTCGGCGCAGGTGCGTCTCCTAACGACCTGCTTGACCAACGCGATCAGCTGGTCAGTGAACTGAATCAGATTGTCGGTGTTGAAGTCAGCATTCAGGATGGAGGCACTTACAACCTGACCATGGCCAACGGCTATTCGCTGGTGCAGGGCAGCAATGCACGTCAACTGGCGGCAGTGCCTTCCAGCGATGATCCTAATCGTACAACCGTGGCCTACGTTGATGGCGTTGCCGGAGCTGTTGAAATTCCGGAGAAACTGCTGAATACCGGTTCACTGGGTGGACTGCTCACCTTCCGTTCTCAGGAGCTGGATCAGACGCGTAATACCCTCGGTCAACTGGCGCTTGCATTTGCCAGTGCATTTAACGCCCAGCATAAAGAAGGTTTTGATGCCAACGGCGATCAGGGTAAGGATTTCTTTGCTATCGGTAGCCCGGAAGTCTTCAACAACGCGAAAAATACGGGTACAGGATCGTTAAGCGCTAAGATCACTGACAGCTCCGCTGTGCAGGCGACAGATTATAAAATCGTTTTTGATGGGACGGACTGGCAGGTTACTCGCCTGGCGGATAATACCAGCTTCAAAGCCACCGTTACCGGTGGAAAAATGTCCTTTGACGGGATGGAAATCACCGTTAATGCTGGCGCGAAAGCTAATGACAGTTTTACTGTAAAACCCGTGAGTAACGCTATCGTTGATATGAAAGTTATGGTGACCGATGAGTCGAAAATCGCCATGGCTCAAGTGTCTAAAAATGATACGGACCCCACCATAGATAAAGGCAAGAGCGACAACCGTAACGGTCAGAAACTGTTAGATCTGCAAACCAAAGCGACTGTCGGCAATAAGACCTTCAACGATGCATATGCCACGCTGGTAAGCGATGTCGGGAACAAAACCGCTACGCTGAAAACCAGCGCCACCACCCAGAACAACGTGGTGACACAGCTTTACCGGCAGCAACAGTCTATTTCCGGCGTTAACCTCGACGAAGAGTACGGTAATTTACAGCGTTTTCAGCAGTATTACCTGGCTAACGCGCAAGTGCTGCAGACCGCGAATGCGTTGTTTGATGCACTGATTAATATCCGCTAAGGGAGAGGGACACAATGCGTATCAGCACCCAGATGATGTACCAGCAGAATATGCGTGGCATCACTAACTCTCAGGCTGAATGGATGAAGTTCGGCGAGCAGATGTCAACGGGCAAACGTGTGATCAACCCATCAGACGATCCGATTGCCGCCTCGCAGGCCGTGGTACTTTCTCAGGCTCAGGCGCAGAACAGCCAATATACGCTGGCACGCTCATTCGCGACGCAAAAGGTGTCGCTGGAAGAGAATGTTCTGAGCCAGGTGACGACGGCAATTCAGGCTGCACAGGAAAAAATCGTTTATGCCGGGAACGGAACGTTAAGTGATGATGACCGTGCATCGCTGGCCACCGACCTGCAGGGGATCCGCGATCAGCTGATGAATCTGGCAAACAGTACCGACGGTAATGGTCGCTATATTTTCGGTGGATATAAAACAGAATCCGCACCGTTTGCCCAGGCAGATGGCGCTTACAGCGGCGGTACAACAAACGTTACCCAACAGGTCGATGCCTCCCGAACCATGGTGATTGGTCATACTGGCGATAAAGTATTCGCCAACCTGACAAGCAACGCCGTACCGGAACCTGGTGGCGGTACTCAGGAAAAGAACCTGTTTAAAATGCTGGATACCGCTATTGATGCGCTCAAAACCCCTATTGCGGGTGATGACGTTGCAAAAGCTACCGCCGCTGCTGCCATTGATAAAACCAACCGTGGTTTAAAGAATTCACTCAATAATGTTTTGAGCGTCCGTGCAGAATTAGGTACGCAGCTGAGTGAATTAAGCTCGCTGGATTCACTGGGTGCCGATCGTGCATTAGGCCAAACTCAGCAGATGAGTAATCTGGTGGATGTCGACTGGAACGCCGCGATCTCGTCTTATGTCATGCAGCAGGCTGCGCTACAGGCATCCTATAAAGCGTTCACCGATATGCAGGGAATGTCGTTGTTCCAGCTCAATCGTTAACGCCTCGTTTTGAAACATATCTTGAAACTGGGTATGTTTGTCTGCCCGCTCCTTTAACACCCCGGAGCGGGCATTTTTTTAGGCAACCGACGTCTTACTAAGCGACGGGTTCCCCGTCAGTCTTATGACCAACGCAATTGCACTGCTGAAGGTAGCCAACGCAACGACACCTTCCCAATTTGCCAGGGCGTAGACCTGACTTCCGAGAACCGAACCCAGCGCCATACCGATAAACACCATCGTAAACAGCAGAGCGTTCAATCGTCCTCGTGCCAGAGGCTCCAGGCTATAGACCAGATTCTGGTGGGCAACCAGGCTGGATTGCAATCCGAGATCAAAACCTACCGCCGAAAGGGCGATGAGCAGCCACTGCCCCTGAACGGGCAGGGCGGGTAACAAAAACATCAGAGCGAAAGATGCCGTTACCAGCAAAGCACCCAATTGCGTTACTTTTGCCGCACCCACTTTATCGGCAAGATGACCCGCCAACGGTGCGGCAAGCGCTCCGGCTGCTCCCGCGATACCAAAAGCACCCGCTATAGCGCTACCCATGTGGTAATGCTCAGATAACATTACCGCCAGCGTAGACCAGAAGGCGCTAAAAGCAATGGACAGAAAGCCTTGTGCCAGTGCTGCGCGGCGCAAGGTGGAATATCGTTGCCAAAGTTGCGCCATTGAGAGCATTAATGATGGATAGCTCAACGTGGAATGGACCGTAAAGCGAGGCAGTACTTTCCACATAATCGCGGTAATTACGGCAATGCTGACGGCAGCGAGTTGGTACATCTTGCGCCAGCCAAACGCTTCGCCCACCAGCCCACTGACGGTACGTGAGAGTAAAATCCCCAGCAGAAGGCCCGTCATCACCGTGCCCACCGTTTTTCCCTGCTTGCCTTCGGGTGCCAGTATTGCCGCCGCAGGCACAATATCTTGTGCCATGGTTGCCGCCATTCCCATCAGCAGGCTCACCAGTAATAGCGAATGCAACTGACCGGTAAAGCTACAGGCCAGCAGCAGCGCGGCAAGAGAGATGCTTTTCAGCAGGATTAATGTCCGGCGGTCATAACGATCGCCTAATGGCAATAAAAACAATATACCTAACGCATATCCCGCCTGGGTCAGCGTCGGGACCAACCCCATACCGGTGAGACTTAAGGCCAGATCCTGACCCATTAAAGGCAGAAGAGGCTGGGCGTAGTAGATAGCGGCCACGCTGAATCCGGCGCCCATTGCCAGAACAAAAATGACCCAACGGGAAAGTGCGGTATGTGTGTTCACAAATGATTCCTCAATCACAGGATGTGCGGCTATTTTTATCCTTAAGCGAGTGGCGCGGTAGCGAGCGCAGTGGTAAAACAGTTATACGTCAGACGTATGATGAAACTGAAAATGATAAAAAATGAGCGTATAGACAGGGTGGAGCTGATGCGTACGTTTGTACGTATTGTCGAAGCAGGATCGCTTTCGGCAGCGGCAAAACAGATAGGGACGACGCAGGCGACCGTTAGCCGACGGCTGCAATCGCTGGAAACGCTGCTGGGTGTGAAACTGCTTATGCGTACCACGCATGCGATGAAATTGACCGACGATGGTGAAAGAGGCTATCAGCATGCTAAGAAGATTATTGATGCCTGGCTGGCGCTGGAAGATGGACTTAATGTCACAGAAGATGAACCGGTGGGGACGTTGCGAGTCCGCGCACCGCATGCGTTCGGGCAACAACAACTACTTGAGCCGCTTTTGCAGTTTCTTTCGAGCTATCCCCAGTTGGCAGTAGAGTGGATGCTCAACGATAAAACCGTTGATTTTCTGAGCGATAATATTGATTGCGCGATCAGGGTTGGTGCTGAGGTGGATCCGGCCACGGTTTCCGTCTTACTGGCTGAAGTTCCCCGTAGTATGGTGGTGAGTCCAGGACTGCTGGAGCAATATGGCG
This sequence comes from Citrobacter sp. Cpo071, assembly GCF_030332765.1. NCBI lineage: Bacteria > Pseudomonadati > Pseudomonadota > Gammaproteobacteria > Enterobacterales > Enterobacteriaceae > Citrobacter > Citrobacter sp. Cpo071. The sequence goes on from NZ_JAOWHE010000085.1 coordinate 152,384, forward strand.
AGCTTTCTCATCCTGAGCAGTTATCAGCGCTGCCCTGGATTGCCGTGAACACGTTTTATCAGCATAGCGTTTCGTTGTTGCACCAATTGCGTAATGAGCCAGTCACGCTGAATATTTCACCCAGATTAAGCACAGACAGTATTTATGTCGCAAGAAATGCCGCGCTGGCGGGGTTGGGAGTGACAATTGTTTCAAGCTGGATGGTGGCGGAGGATATTGCCAATGGACGTCTGGTTGCGTTGCTACCTGAGTGGCATGCGGCGCCGTTGCCTGTACATTTGGTTTATCCGTGGGCGCGTTACTATCCGACCCGCTTACGCAAGTTTCTGGCCCTAATGAAGGATGTTATGCCGCAGCTGACGGGGATGAAAGGTGTAGATCAGATATAAAAAAGCCGACCCGAGGGCCGGCTTTGATATTGATTATGGCTTACTCAACAGGCTGTGGACGTGTTGCTGGCGCAGTCGCTTGATGCGTTGCGCTGTGTCCACCTGCGGCACCTTTGCCTTCAAAGGCGAATGCCGGACGCTGCCAGTCGCTATGACGCGGCGCTTCTGGCACATATTCCGGTGCCGGAGCGCGGGTCATTGGCGCGGTTGCATGGCTGTGCAGGTGTTCAGCATCAGCGCTGGCTGCGACAACTTCAGCCTTAACGACTTCAGTTTCGACGACAGGCGCGGCAACAACGTCTTTCGGCGCTGCAACTTCTTCAACAACTGGCGCTGTTTCCACAACCTCAGTAATCTCTTCAACCACTTCTGGCTGGGGAATAACAACCTCTGCAGGCTCTTCGGCAACCGGTGCAGTCACAACGTCAACCACAGGTTCGGCTTCAGCGGCGATTTCTTCTGCTACGGGCGCATCAGATGCAGCGATAATTTGCGGTTGTTCCTCGACCGGGGTCGCAATCACTTCCGGATGCGTGGTTTCAACCTGTGTGGTTTCAACAACGGCGGCCTGAGGCTCAGCTACGACAACCTCTGGTTGCACGGCTTCAACCGGCGCAGGGGTATCCACAATGTGTTCAACGGCAGCGGCAGCAACCTGAGGCTCTACGGCGACAGGTGCAGCTTGCTGCTGGACCATTTCCTGTTCGCGCTGTTCTTCAACCTGCTGATCCTGAGGACGTGCAACAGGGTAGCGGATCCAAACCTTACCGGACGCTAATTCAGGAGATGCGCAGGCGACCGTTAACGGCATCGGCGACTGAACCGGATAACGCTCGTCACGGTAACGACGACGACGCTGTCCACTGACGCGCAGATGGCGAGGAGAGCGGCGAGAACGACGCGGCATACCGTTGGAGTCACGAGCTTCGCTGTTGTCTTCCTGCTCAGTAGCAACGACGGCTGGCAGATCAACTTTCGCCAGTTCGGTGCGCTGTGCCGGTACCGGCTGCTCTGTTGGTTGAGCAACAGCAGTTTCAGCGATTGCAGCAACAGTAGCCACTTCGGCTTCAACCGCCGGACTGTCTGTGAAACGAACTTTCTGAGTCAACTGACGCTGTTTGCGGCGGGTTTGAGGCTGACGTACGCGCTCTTCCTGCTCGGTATCCTGCACAGGTTGTTCTGCCTGGTTCAGCTCTTTAACTTCCTGCTGAGCCTGACGCTTGTCATCGTTACGACGGCGGTTACGTTCGCGACGCGGCGCCTGCTGTTCATCACCGGATTTCGCTTTGTCTACAACATCAGTGGTTTGCTGGCGGTTATCGCGAGCTTCCGCATTTTGCTGCTGGGACTGACGACGGTTACGGCGGTTATCTTCACGGTTTTCGCCGTTTTCTGAACGTTCGCTACGGTTGTCACGGTCACCGCGATTATCACGGTTATCACGACGATCGTTACGGTCGCGACGATTGTTCTGACGCGGTTTACGACGATCCTGCTGGCGTTCGGTTTTCTCTTCAGCTTTCGGCGCAGGTTGTTCAACCGGTTTCACTTCTTCGCTACCACCGAAGATGGACTTCAGTGCGCCAAAGAAACGGCTAATCAAACCGGGCTGTGCGGCAACGGCTGCGGTTGCTGCTGCAGCTTTAGGCGCGGCGGCTTTCGCGGCAGGTTCCTGCAGAGCAGGGGCTGGCGGAACGTCAGGCATGGCGAAGGTGGCCAGCGCCGGTTGCTCAGGCTGTTTACGCTCGACGTACTCTTCTTCCGTCGGCAATGCCATTGCCTCTTCATGCAGTTTCGGCAGCAGGTAGCTCAGGGTCGGTGTTTCTTCCCCTTTGCGTACGCGCAGCACAGAATAGTGCGGGGTTTCCATCTGATCGTTTGGCACGATCACACAGCGCACGCCATTCTGACGCGTTTCGATAGCATTAACCGCGGTACGTTTTTCGTTAAGCAGGTAAGAGGCGATTGGCACAGGAACAATAGCGTGAACTTCTTGCGTATTTTCTTTCAGTGCTTCTTCTTCGATCAGACGCAGAATAGACAGCGACAGTGATTCGTTATCACGTACGGTACCGGTGCCGGAGCAGCGCGGGCACACGTGATGGCTGGATTCACCCAGAGACGGGCTCAGACGCTGACGAGACATCTCCAGCAGACCGAAGCGAGAAATATGGCTGATCTGAATACGCGCTCTGTCCTGGCGTACGGCCTCGCGCAGACGGTTTTCAACCGCGCGCTGGTGGCGAACCGGCGTCATATCAATGAAGTCGATTACAATCAGACCGCCGAGGTCGCGAAGACGCAGCTGACGGGCAATTTCATCGGCTGCTTCAAGGTTAGTGTTGAACGCTGTTTCTTCGATGTCGCCGCCGCGAGTTGCGCGTGCGGAGTTGATATCGATAGCGGTCAGTGCCTCTGTGCTGTCAATAACGATTGAGCCGCCGGACGGCAGACGTACTTCGCGCTGGAATGCGGACTCAATCTGAGACTCGATCTGATAGTGGCTGAACAGCGGGATTTCGCCGGTGTACAGTTTGATTTTGCTGCTGAAATCCGGACGACCCAGTGCGGCGATGTGCTGACGCGCCATCTCCATCACTTTCGGGTTATCGATAAGGATTTCGCCGATGTCCTGACGTAAGTAGTCACGGAAAGCGCGAACGATAACGTTGCTTTCCTGGTGGATCAGGAACGGAGCAGGGCGGCTGTCAGCGGCTTTTTGAATCGCTTCCCAGTGCTTCAGGCGGAAGCTCAGGTCCCACTGCAGTGCTTCGGCGGATTTGCCGACCCCTGCGGTACGCACGATAAGCCCCATGCCATCAGGCAGTTCCAGGCTTGCCAGCGCTTCTTTTAATTCGGTACGGTCGTCGCCTTCAATGCGGCGGGAGATACCGCCCGCGCGCGGGTTGTTCGGCATCAGAACCAGATAACTACCCGCCAGGCTGATAAAGGTAGTCAGCGCAGCGCCTTTATTGCCGCGTTCTTCTTTATCGATCTGAACGATGACTTCCTGACCTTCGCGCAACACGTCTTTAATGTTGGGACGACCATGGGAGTTGTAGTTAGCGGGGAAGTATTCGCGGGCAATTTCTTTTAACGGGAGGAAACCGTGACGTTCAGCGCCGTAATCAACAAAAGCAGCTTCCAGACTCGGTTCAATACGGGTAATTTTGCCTTTATAGATGTTGGCTTTTTTCTGTTCGTGTCCAGGACTTTCGATATCCAGATCGTACAGACGTTGCCCATCTACAAGGGCGACACGCAACTCTTCCTGCTGAGTTGCGTTAATTAACATTCTTTTCATCGTAACTTACTCATTATTCTTACATTGACGACTAAGCTGCGGGCAGAGTAATGCCTTTCCGGGTGTGAACCGATGGCCTCGTGTCTATTCGCGTCGCCAACCTCACGGTTATCGTCAGCTCAAAGAGGCGCAGAGTGTCGGTTGCCTGTATTTCATACGGAAACACAGCGCAATTATCAGGGGAACAGTCTGGGTGTTACTCTCCAGAAAAGCTTCCATATTACCGGTAAGGACTGCAACCCGCAGCCCGCTAACTGCCTGAAAGATCAATACGTCTTACGCCATTGCTGCGTTGATGATCGGTCGGGCAAAATTGGGTCATTCCGGAAAAGTTCTTGTTTTAACAAGATTCAACACGGAAACAACCTCATTATTCCACTGCTAACCTTGTTATAGCAAGATGACTTTTGCCATTTATCACCCGGTTACTCACAGTTTTTTCACTTCCGCGTAGTGATTGCTTTAATAACCACCAAATCGGCTATGTCAAACTTAAGTAATAAGGTATAGCAGTTAATATAAGCATAGAAAAATGTGTGGCGCGAATCTTGATGGCTATTTAAAATCGGCCCCCATGAAAACAGAGACTCCAGCCGTAAAAACAGTTGCCATTACTGCCGACGAAGCAGGGCAACGCATCGACAACTTTTTGCGCACCCAGCTTAAGGGCGTGCCGAAAAGTATGATTTATCGCATTTTGCGTAAAGGCGAAGTGCGGGTGAACAAAAAACGCATTAAACCCGAGTACAAACTCGAAGACGGGGATATTGTGCGTATTCCACCTGTGCGTGTCGCTGAACGTGAAGAAGAGGCCATTTCACCGAACCTGCAAAAGGTCGCTGCGCTGACCGACGTCATTTTATATGAAGATGACCACATTCTGGTGCTTAACAAACCTTCAGGTACGGCCGTACATGGCGGAAGCGGGTTAAGCTTTGGCGTCATTGAAGGATTACGTGCGCTGCGCCCGGAAGCGCGTTTCCTTGAACTGGTGCATCGCCTCGACCGGGATACCTCCGGCGTTTTGCTGGTGGCTAAAAAGCGCTCAGCCTTGCGTTCATTGCATGAACAACTGCGTGAAAAAGGCATGCAGAAAGACTATCTCGCGCTGGTTCGAGGCCAATGGCAGTCGCATGTCAAAACCGTGCAGGCGCCGCTGTTAAAGAACATTCTGCAAAGCGGCGAGCGTATCGTGCGGGTGAACCAGGAAGGCAAACCGTCAGAAACACGTTTTAAAGTGGAAGAGCGCTATGCGTTTGCCACGCTTGTGCGCTGTAGCCCGGTGACCGGACGTACGCACCAGATTCGTGTGCATACCCAGTATGCCGGTCATCCAATTGCTTTTGACGATCGCTATGGTGACCGTGAGTTCGATAAGCAACTGGCGGATACGGGGTTGAATCGACTTTTCCTGCACGCCGCAGCGTTGAAATTTACCCATCCGGGAACGGGTGAAGTGATGCGTATTGAAGCGCCGATGGATAAGCAATTGAAGCGCTGCCTCGAGCTTTTACGCAGTAAAGCCTGATGCGCGTTGCTTATCAGGCCTACAATTGTGTGATGCACCGTAGGTCTGATAAGACGCATCGCGTCGCCATCAGGCAAATCAATCAGGCATTCAACGGGTTCATCTCTTCCCGCCGCAGCATTTGACACAACGCGATAAGCGGCAAACCTATCAGGGTATTTGGGTCACGACCCTCCAGGCGTTCAAAGAGTGCAATACCTAACCCTTCACTTTTGAAACTACCTGCACAATGGAGCGGGCGCTCTTTACGCAGATAATCATCAATTTCCGCCTCGCTTAAATGACGGAAATGGACGTCAAAAGGTTCTACTTCAGTTTGTAAATGTCCGGTCGCAGAATTATACAGCGCCAGTCCGGTGTAAAACGTCACAATATTGCCACGGGCTTTGAGTAATTGTTGGCGGGCATTTTCTTCAGTTAATGGTTTGCCGGTTATTTCACCATCAAGAACACAAATTTGATCGGAGCCAATAATCAGATGCGATGGGTAACGGTGGGCGAGAGATTGCGCTTTTTTCTGCGCCAGTCGCAAGACTAAATGGCGTGGTGCTTCGCCGGGCAACGGCGTTTCATCAACCTCTGGCGCAGCGCATTCAAACGGGATTGCCAGTTTTTCGAGTAAAGCGCGACGCCAGGGGGAGGTAGAAGCAAGAATAAGTTGAGGCATATTTTTTCCCTCGCATATAGCGTATTGATGATAGCCATTTTAAACTATGGACTTCGACCTACAAGCTGGCTGTAGTGGCTTGTCTTGAGCGATTTTAAGTCGATGACCCGCAATGTGTGCGAATTATTGGCAAAAGGCAACCACAGGCTGCCTTTTTCTTTGACTATATGACGTTACAAAGTTAATATGCGCGCCCTATGCAAAAGGTAAAATTACCCCTGACTCTTGATCCGGTTCGTACGGCTCAAAAACGCCTCGATTATGAAGGTATCTATACTTCTGATCTGGTTGAGCGCGTCGCCGATTCTGTAGTCAGTGTGGACAGTGATGTGGAATGCTCCATGTCGTTCGCTATCGATAACCAGCGTCTCGCCGTTATAACCGGTGATGCGAAGGTATCGGTTACGCTCGAATGTCAGCGTTGCGGGAAACCGTTCCCACTTCATGTTCACACAACATATTGTTTTAGTCCTGTCCGTTCTGACGAGCAGGCTGAAGCACTCCCGGAAGCGTATGAGCCGATTGAGGTTAACGAATTCGGTGAAATCGATCTGCTTGCAATGGTTGAAGATGAGATTATCCTCTCCTTGCCGGTAGTTCCGGTGCATGATTCTGAACACTGTGAAGTGTCCGAGGCGGACATGGTCTTTGGCGAATTGCCTGATGAAGCGCAAAAACCAAACCCATTTGCCGTATTAGCCAGCTTAAAGCGTAAGTAATTGAGGAGTAAGGTCCATGGCCGTACAACAGAATAAACCAACCCGTTCCAAACGTGGCATGCGTCGTTCTCATGACGCTCTGACCGCAGTCACCAGCCTGTCTGTAGACAAAACTTCTGGTGAACAACACCTGCGTCACCACATCACTGCCGACGGTTTCTACCGTGGCCGTAAGGTAATCGCTAAGTAATCACGCATGACTCAATGGCTTTCCCACTTCTGGTGAGAAAGACAAAGAGTGAACGCGTGATGAAGCTTAGTGAGGCTTTCCCCGGGTAACTGGGGAAACACCTAACCGGGCAGCGACGATACCTTGACACGTCTAACCCTGGCGTTAGATGTCATGGGGGGAGATTTTGGCCCTACCGTGACAGTGCCTGCAGCATTGCAGGCACTGAATTCTAATTCGCAACTCACACTTCTTTTAGTCGGGGATCCCGATACAATCACGCCATTACTTGCCAAAGCTGACTTCGAACAACGTTCGCGTCTGCAGATTATCCCTGCTCAGTCAGTTATTGCCAGTGATGCCCGGCCCTCGCAAGCTATTCGCGCCAGTCGTGGAAGCTCAATGCGTGTTGCCCTGGAGCTCGTGAAAGAAGGTCAGGCACAAGCTTGTGTCAGCGCCGGTAATACGGGCGCACTCATGGGACTTGCGAAGTTATTGCTCAAACCTCTTGAGGGGATTGAGCGTCCTGCGTTGGTGACGGTGTTACCCCATCAGCAAAAGGGCAAAACGGTGGTGCTGGATTTGGGCGCCAACGTAGATTGTGATAGCACGATGTTGGTGCAATTTGCCGTCATGGGTTCCGTGCTGGCAGAAGAGGTTGTTGGCATTGCCAATCCTCGCGTAGCGTTACTCAACATCGGCGAAGAAGAAACGAAAGGTCTCGACAGTATTCGAGATGCTTCAGCTGTGCTAAAAACAATCCCTTCCATTAATTATATCGGCTATCTTGAAGCCAATGAGTTACTGACTGGCAAAACCGATGTGTTGGTCTGTGACGGTTTTACAGGTAATGTCACATTAAAGACGATGGAAGGTGTTGTCAGAATGTTCCTTTCACTGCTGAAATCTCAGGGTGAGGGCAAAAAACGGTCGTGGTGGCTTCTGTTATTAAAACGTTGGTTACAAAAAAGCCTGACAAGGCGATTTAGTCACCTCAACCCCGACCAGTATAATGGCGCCTGTCTGTTAGGATTGCGCGGCACGGTGATTAAGAGTCATGGTGCGGCCAATCAGCGAGCATTTGAAGTCGCGATTGAACAGGCAGTGCAGGCGGTGCAGCGACAAGTTCCTCAGCGAATTGCCGCTCGCCTGGAATCTGTATACCCAGCTGGATTCGAACTGCTGGACGGTGGCGAAAGCGCAAAATCACGAGCACACAGATAACGGTGCGTTTGTGAATGTGGCCACCGTATCAGCGATTTGCTCGTAGCGGTATATAACCAAAAAGTGACTGAGCGTACATGTATACGAAGATTATTGGTACTGGCAGCTATCTGCCTGAACAAGTGCGTACTAACGCCGATTTGGAAAAAATGGTTGAGACGTCTGATGAGTGGATCGTCACTCGTACAGGTATCCGTGAACGCCATATTGCAGCGCCAAATGAAACAGTTGCGACGATGGGCTTTGCCGCCGCAAACCGTGCGATTGAAATGGCGGGCATCGACAAAGAACAAATTGGTCTGATTGTGGTTGCTACCACATCATCCACTCACGCATTTCCAAGCGCGGCGTGCCAGATCCAAAGTATGCTGGGGATCAAAGGCTGTCCGGCGTTTGACGTTGCAGCCGCTTGTGCTGGCTTCACTTACGCCCTGAGCGTTGCCGACCAGTACGTTAAATCTGGCGCAGTTAAGCATGCTCTGGTCGTTGGCTCCGATGTCCTGGCCCGTACCTGCGATCCAACCGATCGCGGAACGATCATCATTTTCGGTGATGGGGCTGGTGCGGTTGTACTGAGCGCATCAGAAGAGCCAGGCATTCTCTCCACGCATCTGCACGCTGACGGTCGCTACGGCGAACTGTTGACGCTGCCTAACGCCGATCGCGTGAACCCGGAAAACCCGATCCACCTGACGATGGCGGGTAACGAAGTATTTAAAGTCGCGGTGACCGAGCTTGCGCACATCGTTGATGAAACGCTGGAAGCCAATAATCTCGACCGTTCTGCGCTGGACTGGCTGGTGCCGCATCAGGCTAACCTGCGCATTATCAGCGCGACAGCTAAAAAGCTGGGTATGTCGATGGATAATGTTGTCGTGACGCTCGACAGACATGGTAATACCTCTGCTGCCTCCGTACCGTGCGCGCTGGACGAAGCCGTCCGCGACGGGCGTATTAAAGCTGGGCAGTTGATATTGCTTGAAGCCTTCGGGGGTGGATTCACCTGGGGCTCCGCGCTGGTTCGTTTCTAGTATAAGGATTTAAACATGACGCAATTTGCATTTGTGTTTCCGGGGCAGGGTTCCCAGACCGTTGGGATGTTGTCTGAAATGGCAGCAAACTACCCAATTGTTGAAGAAACATTTGCTGAAGCATCAGCTGCACTGGGCTATGATCTGTGGGCGTTGACTCAGCAAGGTCCGGCTGAAGAACTGAATAAAACTTGGCAGACGCAGCCCGCGCTGTTGACCGCATCCGTTGCGCTTTATCGCGTATGGCAGCAGCAGGGGGGTAAAACACCTGCGCTGATGGCGGGTCATAGCCTGGGCGAATATTCTGCTCTGGTATGTGCGGGTGTTATCGGTTTTGCCGATGCCGTACGTCTGGTTGAACTGCGTGGCAAATTCATGCAGGAAGCGGTTCCGGAAGGCACTGGCGGCATGTCTGCTATTATCGGTCTGGACGATGCCGCTATCGCTAAAGCGTGCGAAGAGTCTGCCGAAGGCCAGGTGGTTTCACCGGTAAACTTTAACTCACCGGGTCAGGTGGTTATTGCCGGGCATAAAGAAGCCGTAGAACGTGCTGGTGCTGCCTGTAAAGCCGCGGGCGCTAAGCGTGCGCTGCCGCTGCCGGTCAGCGTTCCTTCTCACTGCGCGCTGATGAAGCCTGCCGCTGAGAAACTGGCCGTTGAGCTGCAGAAAATCACCTTTAACGCGCCGACTGTTCCGGTTGTGAACAACGTCGACGTGAAGTGCGAGACCACGGCAGACGCAATTCGCGATGCGCTGGTTCGTCAGTTGTATAGCCCGGTTCAGTGGACTAAAACCGTTGAATTTATGGCATCCCAGGGCGTAGAGCACCTGTATGAAGTCGGTCCGGGTAAAGTTCTGACCGGTCTGACGAAACGTATTGTTGACACCCTGACTGCTTCGGCACTGAATGAGCCGGCGGCACTGTCTGCGGCGCTAGAGCAATAAAAGAGGAAGACCATGAGTTTTGAAGGAAAAATCGCGCTGGTTACCGGTGCAAGCCGTGGCATTGGCCGCGCAATTGCTGAGACACTTGTTGCCCGTGGCGCGAAAGTTATCGGTACTGCTACCAGCGAAAGCGGCGCGCAGGCCATTAGCGATTACTTAGGTGCAAATGGTAAAGGTCTGATGTTGAATGTGACCGATCCGGCATCTATCGAATCTGTTCTGGAAAATATTCGCGCAGAATTTGGTGAAGTCGATATCCTGGTCAATAATGCCGGGATTACTCGTGATAACCTGTTAATGCGCATGAAAGATGACGAGTGGAACGATATCATCGAAACCAACCTGTCATCTGTTTTCCGTCTGTCAAAAGCGGTAATGCGAGCTATGATGAAAAAGCGTCATGGGCGTATTATCACTATCGGTTCTGTGGTTGGTACCATGGGAAATGCGGGTCAGGCTAACTACGCTGCGGCGAAAGCGGGTCTGATCGGCTTCAGTAAATCACTGGCGCGCGAAGTTGCGTCTCGTGGCATTACTGTAAACGTTGTTGCTCCGGGCTTTATTGAAACGGACATGACGCGTGCGCTGTCTGATGATCAGCGTGCGGGTATTCTGGCGCAGGTTCCTGCGGGTCGCCTCGGTGGCGCTCAGGAAATCGCCAGTGCGGTTGCATTTTTAGCTTCTGACGAAGCAAGTTACATCACAGGTGAGACTTTGCACGTCAACGGCGGGATGTACATGGTTTAACCACGATGAAAAATATTTGCGTTATTGTAGGTCTTGGCCTCAAAATAACGTAAAATCGTGGTAAGACCTGCCGGGATTTAGTTGCAAATTTTTCAACATTTTATACACTACGAAAACCATCGCGAAAGCGAGTTTTGATAGGAAATTTAAGAGTATGAGCACTATCGAAGAACGCGTTAAGAAAATTATCGGCGAACAGCTGGGCGTTAAGCAGGAAGAAGTAACCAACAATGCTTCCTTCGTTGAAGACCTGGGCGCAGATTCTCTTGACACCGTTGAGCTGGTAATGGCTCTGGAAGAAGAGTTTGATACTGAGATTCCGGACGAAGAAGCTGAGAAAATCACTACCGTTCAGGCTGCCATTGATTACATCAACGGCCACCAGGCGTAAGTGAACATCTCCAGGCGGTCATTCGACCGCCTGAGTTTTATCTTTTTATCCCACTTGAATTATTTTCCCTCCCTGGAGGACAACCGTGTCTAAGCGTCGTGTAGTTGTGACCGGACTGGGCATGTTGTCTCCTGTCGGCAATACCGTAGAGTCTACCTGGAAAGCTCTCCTTGCCGGTCAGAGTGGCATCAGCCTGATCGACCATTTCGATACTAGCGCCTATGCAACGAAATTTGCTGGCTTAGTAAAGGATTTTAACTGTGAAGACATTATCTCGCGCAAAGAACAGCGCAAGATGGATGCCTTCATTCAATATGGAATTGTCGCTGGCGTTCAGGCCATGCAGGATTCTGGCCTCGAAATTACGGAAGAGAACGCTCATCGTATTGGCGCCGCTATCGGCTCTGGTATTGGCGGTCTCGGTCTTATCGAAGAAAACCATACCTCACTGGTAAACGGTGGACCGCGTAAGATCAGCCCGTTCTTCGTTCCGTCGACGATTGTTAACATGGTGGCTGGTCACCTGACCATCATGTACGGCCTGCAAGGGCCAAGCATCTCCATTGCGACCGCCTGTACTTCAGGCGTGCATAACATCGGTCATGCCGCACGTATCATTGCATACGGCGATGCAGACGCGATGGTTGCGGGTGGTGCTGAAAAAGCCAGTACGCCGTTGGGTGTGGGTGGCTTTGGCGCGGCACGTGCACTGTCTACGCGTAATGATAACCCGCAAGCGGCAAGCCGCCCATGGGACAAAGAGCGTGACGGCTTTGTGCTGGGCGACGGTGCTGGCATGGTGGTACTGGAAGAGTACGAGCATGCGAAAGCGCGCGGTGCAAAAATCTATGCTGAAGTCGTTGGCTTCGGTATGAGCAGCGATGCTTACCACATGACGTCGCCACCGGAAAACGGTGCAGGCGCTGCGCTGGCAATGGTCAACGCACTGCGCGATGCGGCTATCGAAGCGGGTCAGATTGGCTATGTCAACGCGCATGGTACGTCTACGCCTGCAGGCGATAAAGCTGAAACCCAGGCAGTGAAATCTGTCTTTGGCGATGCGGCAAGCCGTGTGATGGTAAGCTCCACCAAATCCATGACCGGACACCTGTTGGGTGCGGCGGGCGCGGTAGAGTCTATTTTCTCTATCCTGGCGCTTCGCGATCAGGCTATTCCGCCAACCATCAACCTGGATAACCCGGATGAAGGTTGTGACCTGGACTTCGTACCTCACGAAGCGCGTCAGGTTAGTGGTCTGGAGTATGCGCTGTGTAACTCCTTTGGCTTCGGTGGTACCAACGGCTCTTTGATCTTTAAAAAGATTTAAGTCCGTCAGGTGATGCGCTAGCATCGATAGCAAATTGAAAAGGTCCGCTTGTCGGGCCTTTTTTTATTCGGTTTTCCGCCCTTGTCCTGTGTTACTCATCCTGCCAAACTAGCGGACCAGAAATAAGGAGCCACCATGTTCTTAATTAATGGCTGCGAGCAAGATATGCTGGCCGCAAGCGATCGAGCGACCCAATTTGGTGATGGCTGTTTTACCACTGCCTGTATTATCGACGGTGAAATCCCTCTCTTTGCAGCGCATCTTGAGCGTTTACAAGACGCTTGCCAAAAACTGCTGATCTCTTTTGAAGATTGGTCCGAGCTGCAAAATGAAATGAAAATGCTGGCGAAAGGGCACGTACGCGGTGTGTTGAAAGTGATTATCAGCCGTGGCAGTGGGGGCCGGGGTTACAGTGGCAAAAATTGTCATAGTGCCACACGCATCCTCTCCGTTTCAGCCTGGCCCGATCATTACGATCGTTGGCGGCAAGAAGGCATTACGCTGGCGCTAAGCCCAGTGCGGCTGGGACGTAATCCACTGCTTGCCGGGCTTAAACACCTGAATCGACTGGAGCAGGTGTTGATTCGCTCTCATCTTGAACAGACGGACGCCGATGAAGCGCTGGTTCTTGACAGCGAGGGATGGGTTACGGAATGCTGTGCGGCTAATTTGTTCTGGCGTAAAGGCGATGTGGTTTACACGCCCCGGCTGGACCAGGCTGGAGTGAACGGTATTATGCGACAATTCTGTATCCGGATGCTGGCACAATCGCCATTCAGTATTGTCGAAGTGTATGCCGGGTTGGAGGAGGTAATGCAGGCTGATGAAATCGTCGTCTGTAACGCGTTAATGCCCATTATTCCCGTGCGTGCCTGTGGCGACACGTTGTTGTCTTCACGTTTGTTATTCGATTATTTAGCCCCACTTTGTGAGCACCCGAATTAGTCATGAAAAAACTGTTACTTGTTGTCCTGTTATTGCTGGTTGTGCTGGGCATTGCCGCTGGAGTGGGAATGTGGAAAGTTCGCCATCTGGCGGACAGCAAATTATTGATTAAAGAAGAAACGATTTTTACGCTGAAAGCGGGAACGGGCCGTCTGGCTCTCGGCGAACAGCTGTATGCAGACAAAGTTATCAATCGTCCGCGCGTGTTCCAGTGGCTGCTGCGTGTGGAGCCCGAGCTGTCGCATTTTAAGGCCGGAACATATCGCTTCACGCCTGACATGACGGTGCGGGACATGCTGCAACTGCTGGAAAGCGGCAAAGAGGCGCAGTTCCCGTTACGTCTGGTTGAAGGGATGCGCCTGAGCGATTACCTCAAACAGCTGCGTGATGCCCCGTATATCAAACATACGCTGAGCGGCGATAGCTATGAGACCGTGGCCGAGGCGCTGAAGCTTGAAAACCCGCAATGGGTAGAAGGCTGGTTCTGGCCAGATACCTGGATGTATACCGCCAATACTACTGACGTAGCGTTACTAAAACGCGCGCATCAGAAAATGGTTAAAGCGGTGGATACTGTCTGGGAGGGACGCGCTGATGGCCTGCCTTATCAGGACAAAAATCAGCTGGTAACCATGGCTTCTATTATTGAAAAAGAAACTGCGGTTGCCAGCGAGCGCGACCAGGTGGCTTCGGTCTTTATTAACCGCTTACGTATCGGTATGCGTTTACAAACCGATCCGACCGTGATTTACGGGATGGGTACACGGTATAATGGCAAATTGTCGCGTGTGGATTTAGACACCCCGACCGCCTATAACACCTATACCATTACGGGACTGCCGCCAGGCCCGATTGCCATGCCGGGAGAGGCTTCATTGCAGGCCGCGGCGCATCCGGCAAAAACGCCGTATCTCTATTTTGTGGCTGACGGTAAAGGCGGCCACACGTTTAACACCAATCTTGCCAGCCATAACCGGTCCGTGCAGGATTACCTGAAAGTGCTTAAGGAAAAAAATGGGCAGTAACTATATCGTCATTGAAGGCCTGGAAGGCGCCGGAAAAACCACCGCGCGTAACGTGGTGGTGGAGACACTTGAGCAACTCGGTATTCGTGACATGGTTTTCACCCGTGAACCTGGTGGAACGCAGCTGGCTGAGAAACTAAGAAGTCTGGTGCTGGATATTAAATCGGTCGGTGACGAGGTCATTACCGATAAAGCCGAAGTTCTGATGTTTTACGCGGCGCGTGTACAGTTGGTCGAAACCGTTATTAAACCTGCACTGGCGAAAGGCGCGTGGGTAATTGGCGATCGTCACGATCTGTCGACCCAGGCGTATCAGGGCGGCGGACGCGGTATCGATCAAAACATGCTGGCAACCCTGCGTGATGCGGTGCTTGGTGATTTTCGCCCGGACCTGACGATCTATCTGGATGTGACGCCAGAAGTCGGGTTGAAGCGTGCCCGTGCCCGCGGCGAGCTGGATCGTATTGAGCAGGAATCTTTCGACTTCTTTAATCGTACTCGCGCGCGCTATCTTGAGCTGGCTGCCAAAGACGTCAGCATTCGTACTATAGACGCTACGCAGCCGTTGGAGGCTGTGATGGCTGATATCCGTCATACCATCACCCAATGGGTGAAGGAGCAGGGCGCATGAAATGGTACCCATGGTTACGACCGGATTTTGAAAAACTGGTAGCCAGCTACCAGACGGGTCGTGGTCACCATGCGTTACTGATTCAGGCGTTACCCGGAATGGGCGACGACGCGCTGATTTACGCCCTCAGCCGCTATTTAATGTGCCAGCAGCCGGAAGGGCATAAAAGCTGTGGACAGTGCCGCGGCTGTCAGCTAATGCAGGCGGGGACGCACCCTGACTACTATTCGCTGCTGCCGGAAAAAGGCAAAAGCACGCTCGGGGTTGATGCGGTACGCGAAGTCAGTGAAAAGCTGTACGAGCATTCGCGTCTCGGCGGTGCGAAGGTCGTGTGGATCCCGGATGCTGCCCAGTTAACCGATGCTGCCGCCAACGCCTTGCTGAAAACGCTGGAAGAGCCCCCGGCACAAACCTGGTTTTTCCTCGCCAGCACAGAGCCAGCTCGCTTGCTGGCGACATTACGCAGTCGTTGCCGGTTACATCATCTTGCGCCACCTCCGGAGTCGTATGCGATCTCCTGGCTTGCTCGTGAGGTGACTGCGTCGTCAGAAGCGCTGCTTAGCGCGTTGCGCCTGAGCGCAGGTTCGCCTGGCGCGGCACTTACGTTGTTACAGGCTGAAAGCTGGGCGCACCGCACAGATTTTTGTGCGGCACTGGTGAACACATTAAACGCAGGCGACTGGTATATCTTGCTCGCGGTGTTAAACCACGATCAGGCTGCCACCCGTTTACACTGGCTGGCAACGTTGTTGACCGATGCGTTGAAACGTCCGTATGGGGTTTCCCATTTAACGAATCCTGATGCGTTGGACCTGATATCTTCTATCGCAGAACGGTTATCCGTTGCCCAGATACAGGCGATACTCGGTGACGTTTGTCATTGTCGTCAGCAACTGCTGAACGTAACAGGCGTAAACCGTGAGCTGGTGTTAACCGATCTTATTCTTCGTATTGAGCATTACCTGCAACCAGGCACCGTACTGCCTGTTCCCCATCTTTGAGAGAGACATTATGTTTTTAGTCGACTCACACTGCCATCTTGATGGCCTGGATTATCAATCTCTGCATAAGGACGTGGATGACGTGCTGGCAAAAGCGGCCGCACGTGATGTGAAATTCTGTCTTGCCGTCGCGACCACCCTGCCAGGATATCGCAGTATGCGCGAACTGGTCGGTGAGCGTGACAATGTCGTTTTCTCTTGCGGCGTGCATCCGTTAAATCAGGATGAAACCTATGATGTTGAGGACCTGCGTCGTTTTGCCGACGAAGAGGGGGTTGTGGCGATGGGAGAAACCGGGCTGGACTATTTTTACACGCCGGAAACAAAGGTGCGCCAGCAGGAATCTTTTATCCACCATATTCAGATCGGCCGTGAGTTACAGAAGCCGGTTATCGTGCATACCCGCGATGCGCGAGCCGATACGCTGTCTATTCTGCGCGAAGAAAAAGTGACGGATTGTGGCGGCGTACTACACTGTTTTACAGAGGACAGAGAAACGGCGGGCAAATTACTGGACCTTGGATTCTATATCTCGTTTTCCGGCATCGTCACGTTCCGAAATGCAGAGCAGCTCCGTGATGCCGCCCGCTATGTTCCTCTGGACCGGTTATTGGTCGAGACGGATTCTCCCTACCTTGCGCCTGTACCGCATCGTGGAAAAGAGAACCAGCCCGCCATGACTCGTGACGTTGCAGAGTACTTGGCCGTAGTGAAAGGTGTTGCCGTTGAAGAACTGGCGCAGGCAACCACTGATAACTTTGCCCACCTGTTTCACATCGACGCTTCTCGCCTGCAATCTGTTCGTTAACTGACTTTTTTTAAAGCTCGTAATTAATCACTAATGCGAGTAAAGTTCACCGCCACAAAATGGGCGGTGAATAATCAGTTTGACACATTCAGAAACGCATTTTATCGGAATGTGCGGATTTTGCGGCCATTCACGACTGAACTGTGATAGCCGTCAAACAAAAACAAACTGAATTATTTTACTCTGTGTAATAAATAAAGGGTACTTAGATGCCCTGTACACGGCGAGGTTCTCCCCCCTCGCCAATGCGTGAGAACGTAGAATACACAAAGTCAATCAAGCTGCATCAAGGCGGCAAGTGAGTGAATTGCAGGAGCTTACTAGAGTAAGTGTCTGGGATGAACGAGCGCAGCCCGCGCTGAGGCGGTTTGAAGGATGAAGTGTATAAGCACAAATACTCAGGAGCACTCCTAATTATGTTTAAGAATGCATTTGCTAACCTGCAAAAGGTCGGTAAATCGCTGATGCTGCCGGTATCCGTACTCCCGATTGCAGGTATCCTGCTGGGCGTCGGTTCCGCTAACTTCAGCTGGCTGCCAGCCGTTGTATCGCACGTAATGGCAGAAGCAGGCGGTTCTGTTTTTGCGAACATGCCGCTGATTTTTGCTATCGGTGTTGCGTTAGGCTTCACTAATAATGACGGTGTATCTGCACTGGCATCCGTTGTTGCTTACGGAATCATGGTTAAGACCATGGCTGTTGTTGCGCCGCTGGTTCTGCATTTACCTGCTGAAGAGATCGCCGCTAAACACCTTGCTGATACGGGTGTTCTCGGGGGGATTATCTCCGGTGCGATTGCAGCGTATATGTTCAACCGTTTCTACCGTATCAAATTGCCTGAGTATCTTGGCTTCTTTGCGGGTAAGCGTTTCGTTCCTATCATTTCTGGTCTGGCTGCCATCTTCACAGGTGTGGTTCTGTCCTTCATTTGGCCGCCGATTGGTACTGCTATTCAGACGTTCTCTCAGTGGGCTGCATACCAGAACCCGGTCGTGGCGTTCGGTATCTATGGCTTCATTGAACGCTGCCTGGTACCGTTTGGTCTGCACCATATCTGGAACGTTCCATTCCAGATGCAGATCGGTGAATACACCAACGCTGCGGGCCAGGTGTTCCACGGTGATATTCCTCGCTATATGGCGGGTGACCCGACTGCGGGCAAACTGTCCGGTGGCTTCCTGTTCAAAATGTACGGTCTGCCGGCTGCTGCTATCGCTATCTGGCACTCTGCTAAACCAGAAAACCGCGCGAAAGTGGGCGGTATCATGATCTCCGCGGCGCTGACCTCGTTCCTGACCGGTATTACCGAGCCGATCGAGTTCTCCTTCATGTTCGTGGCGCCGATCCTGTACATCATCCACGCGATTCTGGCTGGTCTGGCATTCCCGATCTGTATCCTGCTGGGTATGCGCGACGGTACGTCGTTCTCCCACGGTCTGATCGACTTTATCGTTCTGTCCGGTAACAGCAGCAAACTGTGGCTGTTCCCGATTGTCGGTATCGGTTATGCGATTGTTTACTACACCATCTTCCGTGTGCTGATCAAAGCGCTGGACCTGAAAACGCCAGGTCGTGAAGATGCTACCGAAGACAGCAAAGCAGGTGCGACCGGTGAAATGGCTCCGGCTCTGGTTGCTGCATTCGGCGGTAAAGAAAACATCACTAACCTCGATGCGTGCATCACTCGTCTGCGTGTCAGCGTGGCTGACGTTGCTAAAGTGGATCAGGCTGGCCTGAAGAAACTGGGTGCGGCAGGCGTTGTGGTAGCTGGTTCCGGTGTTCAGGCTATCTTCGGGACTAAGTCCGATAACCTGAAAACTGAAATGGATGAGTACATCCGTAACAGCTAAGCAGTAAGAAGTTGGGGAGAACTAAGGCAGCCTGCGGGCTGCCTTTTTTATTGCATTAATTAGCCTGAACGCGAATCGGTGCGGTGGCGGCGAACAGCCAGGGACGTGCCTCTGCGTTCACGCGCGGGGATAGCGTCTCTCTGACCTGCTGGTGGTAATCATCAATCCACTGTTTCTCAGCATCACTCAGCAGATGCAGTTCGACCAGATTCAAATCAATCGGTACCAGCGTCAGCGTTGAGAAACGACAGAAACCAGGACGACTGTTGATAATCTCCACCTGATTCTCAATACGGATCCCATATTGTCCGGCCAGATAATAACCCGGCTCGATGGTGATGATGTTGCCTGCGACCAGTGGCCACGGGTTTACTTTTTTGGCGATGCGATGGGGTTGCTCATGAATAAGCAACTGGTGACCCACGCCGTGTCCCGTACCATGATCAAAATCCAGACCCAGCTCCCACAACGCCCGGCGGCTAAAAGCATCCAGTTGATGGCCCTGAGTCCCGCAGGGAAACTGCAGCGAAATAAGCGACAAAAAGCCTTTCAACACGGCAGTGTAATGCAGGCGACGTTGCGGATCCTGTGGGCCAAACGCGAGGGTACGCGTCGTATCCGTTGTACCATTGTGGTACTGGCCACCGGAATCATTCAGATACATGGCCTGTGAGGTAATTGGCGTATTGGTTTTTTCACTGGAGTGGTAATGGCACATTGCGGCATTGCTGGCAGAGGCCGAAATCGTGCTGAAACTTTGCTCGATAAATCCCGGCTGTTGCTGGCGAAATTCCAGTTGCTTGGCCTGCGCTTCCAGCTCGGTGACCGGATTGCCTGCCGCTTCGCGCAAAGGAACTTCATGGGCCAGCCAGGCAAGGAAGTTTACCCAGGCTGCGCCATCTTGTTCATGGCATTCCCGATAGCCTGCCAGTTCAACGTCATTTTTGTGGGATTTCATCAGAGTGATGGGATCGGGCGCCCAAAGAACGTTGCCACCGTGTTCTTCAATGGCAAAACGCAATGCGACCGGGGCGTAGTCTTTATCGACCAGGAAACGCTTCCCATTAGCTAATTGCTGGCAGCGAGTCAGAAAATTCTCTTGCGGGGCCAGAGTAAGCGTATCCAGCAGTGATGCGGGGAGCTGTTGCGTTTTATTGCTATCCACAAACCATTCCAGCTCACCGCTGCGATGGAGCAGGGCAAACGAAAACGGCACTGGTACCATGGACAGATCCGAACCACGCACATTCAATAACCAGGCAATGTTATCCGGCAGAGTAATTGCCAGCACGTCAGCCTGGTGTTGAGCGAGTTGTTCCACGACGCGGGCACGCTTTTGCGTGCTGCTTTCCCCGCTGATTTCAATGGGCATTTCACGAATGATGCCGCAGGGTGCTGCCGGGCGGTCTAGCCATACCTGGTCAAAAGGATCTTGCTCAAGAGGCACCAGCTCGCAGTGGGTTGCCGACAGTGCTTCAAACTGACTATTGACCATCAGCATTGGTTCAAAGCCGATACGTTTACCTGCTGCAACATGAGACTGCAAATAGTCGGCCAGCGGCTCATCGTGTAAATGATGAATTTCAAAATCATCCAGCGAGACTTCATTGCGTACCTGGACCTGATAGCGTCCATCGACAAACATTAACGCGCGATCCCGAAGGACCAACGCGAGGCCAGCAGAGCCGCTAAAACCGGTCAGCCAGGCTAGTTTATTGTCATGCGGCGTACAATCTTCACTTTGATGAGCATCGGCGCGCGGAACAATCATGCCATCCAGCCCCTGCGCTATCAGCAGGTTGCGCAGGGCGGAAAGAGGAGTTGAGTTGTGCATAGTTACCTTCAGGTCTTAACGGAACGGCGGTTCGTTGAATGTACGTAATTTACGGGAGTGCAGTCGGTCGCCTTCAGCACGCAAACGATCGATAGCCCGGATACCTATTTGCAGATGCTCAGAAATGGCACCTTCATAAAAACGGTTGGCCTGACCAGGCAGTTTGATCTCACCGTGCAGCGGCTTGTCGGAAACGCACAGCAGCGTGCCGTACGGAACGCGGAAACGATATCCCTGGGCGGCGATGGTGGCGCTTTCCATATCGATAGCCACCGCGCGGCTGAGGTTAAAGCGTAGCGCAGAAGCGGAATAGCGTAGCTCCCAGTTGCGATCGTCAGTGGTGACGACGGTACCGGTACGCAGGCGTTGTTTAACCTCTTCGCCGGGCATACCGCTGACTTCTTTGGTAGCGTCATACAGTGCGCGCTGCACTTCCGCGATGCTCGGAATTGGAATATCTGGCGGCAGTACGGCATCCAGCACGTGGTCGTCACGCAGATAAGCATGGGCCAGAACATAGTCGCCAATCGCCTGGCTTTCACGCAGCCCGCCACAGTGACCAATCATCAGCCAGACATCAGGACGCAGTACGGCCAAATGATCGCAAATGGTTTTGGCGTTAGACGGGCCAACGCCGATATTGACCAGCGTGATCCCCTGACCGTCGGCGGTGATTAAATGCCAGGCGGGCATCTGGTGTTTCTTCCAGGCGAGATCGGAGATCGCTTCTTCAGGCGCTTCAGTTTCAGCGGTGATCCAGATCCCGCCCGCACAAGAAAGCGCGATATACGGGCTGTCCGGGTCGAGGATCTGGCTGCAACCCCAACGCACAAACTCATCGACGTAGCGGGTGTAGTTGGTGAACAGCACAAACGGCTGAAAATGTTCAACCGGTGTTCCCGTGTAGTGGCGCAGTCGCGCCAGCGAAAAATCTACTCGTCGGGCGTCGAAGTGCGACAACGGGGAGAATTCCGCCGGATGATAGGTACCGTCGGCTGTTTCATCGCCAATCTGTGACAGCTCGGTTGTGGGGAAGTGGCGCGTTAGGCCGGCACTCATCGAGCGGTCGAGCGTCAGTTCAGAACCGTCAATGACATACGGATAGGGGATTTCATGCTGCGACGGCTCAACGGAGATATGCGCATCATAATCCTGATACAGCAGCGTGAGTTGTTCTTCAAGATACGGACGAAAAAGCGACGGACGGGTAATCGTAGTGGTGTAGCAGCCCGCATGGGTAAAACGACCATAGGCGCGGGTTTTAGGGGGATTGGTGGCGCTGCCATCCCAGGTGACACACAGTGATGGGTAAACAAAAAGACCGTTATGGCGGGCGATTACGTCAGGGAGCGTCCCTGTTTCAATATACTTACCAATGGCGCTACGCAGTGCTTTTACCGACTGCTCGTACAGCGCGTCCAGTTTATCCAGTGCCTGAGCCGGGGTCAGGCTGGAGCCCTTATTGTTCATGTCTGTCTCCTTGTTCCTCAGATGTACAGCTCTCCCGATAGTATGTCACAGGAATGTGAAACAAAAGTCAGACGTTGAGGAAGATTGTGCGAAGACCGGACGGCCTCCGCACCCGGGCTTAACCGTGCTGCTTATCCCGCATCAGCAATGCTGTAGTGGCGGAAATAAGACAACCCGCCATCAGATAAATGGCCACACTGTGCCAGTCTCCGCCGGAGAATGTTACCAGCGCAGCAGCAATGAAGGGGGTAAAACCGCCGCCAACCACGCTTGCTACCTGATAACCAACGCCCGCACCGCTGTAGCGATAGCTTGCGCCAAACAAACCGGTAAACATAGGTTGCTGCACGCAGACCACCATATCGTGTGCAATGTTGGCTAACATAATTGCGAAAAACACGATCCAGAAAATGGATTGCGCTTCTAACGCCATAAAGAACGGGAATGCGCTGAGCGTCCCGACCAGTGCGCCGGTAATGTAAACGCGCCGGCGACCAAAGCGGTCGGCGAGCCAGGCAAAGCAGGGAATGGTCAGACAGCTCAGTCCACCTACCAATAAGCCGATATTCAGAAACAGTTCGCGAGGTAAGCCCAGATTCTGCGTGGAGTAATTTAGGGCAAACGCGGTGACGATATACATCGTCAGCAGTTCACACAGGCGCAGAGCGATAATTTTCAAAAAGGCACCTGGATGACGGATTAACGCCTCGACTACCGGTAGTCTCTTTTTCTCTGGTTGCGGTGCCTGCTGCTGCTGTTCGAATTCGGCTGATTCATCCATTCGGTTACGCATCCACAACGCGCCCAATACCAGCACGATGCTGAACAGGAATGGAATACGCCAGCCCCAACTCAGGAACTGCTCATCGGTGGTTTGCGAGCTAATCAGCGAGACCAGACCGGTAGAAAGCAGTAGCCCGACGCCATAACCGACCTGAACACCGCTGCTGTAGAAGGCTTTTTTATTTTTCGGCGCGCTTTCGACCGAGAGCAACGCCGCCCCGCCCCATTCACCGCCAACGGCAAATCCCTGGATAGCGCGCAACGTCACCAGCAGCACAGGTGCCCACCAGCCAATGGTGTCAAAGGAAGGAATAATCCCTATAAGTGCAGTGGCGATCCCCATCATCCAGACGGTGAGCATCAGCATACGTTTACGCCCCAGGCGGTCGCCGAAGTGGCCGAAGATCACCCCGCCTAGCGGGCGGAACAAGAATCCGACGCCAAAGGTGGCAAATGCGGCAAGTGTCCCCATCGCCGGGCTGACTTGCGGGAAGAACTCGCGGTTAAAGACCAGTGCGGCAGTGATGCCGTAAAGCAGAAAATCATACCAGTCGACCACGGCACCCGCGAAGCTACCAAGCGCAGCGCGTCGGGCGCGGTTAAGTGAAGAGGCGTCCTGTTGGGGACCCGTGGAGGTGAGGGAGGAATCCATAGTTATCCTGTCTGTACTGTTTTTTAGTTATTAGTATTTGAGTTGGGTTACACACATTGCAGTCGCAAT
Source organism: Citrobacter sp. Cpo071 (assembly GCF_030332765.1). Lineage (NCBI taxonomy): Bacteria > Pseudomonadati > Pseudomonadota > Gammaproteobacteria > Enterobacterales > Enterobacteriaceae > Citrobacter > Citrobacter sp. Cpo071. Next base: position 175,893 of record NZ_JAOWHE010000085.1, read on the forward strand.
ATTAACGACCGTTATGAGATTACCGCGACAGACGGGAAGTGAAAACGATTATCTCCCTCATCTGATGGCAACATGAAAAATAAGATGAATGAGAAATCTGAACCTGGTGGAATCGTGGGCTGTCAGGGGTGTTCTGATTTCAGGTGGAGCATTAGGAGCGCTGTATTTGGGGAAGTTATAAACCCACTTTCATAATGGTATACGGAGATTCGGTGAAACCACATCGCTCATAAGCACGAATCGCACGCCCGTTATCTCCGTGGACATATAAGCGAAGCTCCAGTGCCTTTTCTGATTTAGCTTCTTTTGTAAGATGTTTGATGAGCTCATCAGCTAATCCCATCCCACGATGCTCCGGGGCGATATAAAAGCTTTGGATCCACCAGTAGTCATTTCCATGAAAATCACTCCATTCTTTTACGACAGAGGTATTGGCGATCACTGTTCCTGAAGAATCTTCCATGACCCAATATTTTGAACGTGGGTTTTCACTAAACGCCGACGAAACGCCACGCTCCACAGCAACAAGGTCAACCACTGAACCTTCAGATTCTTGTGCTTCCTGAGTGGTGAATTCGATGATTTTATTGATATCGTCAGGCGTAGCTGGTCGAATAAAGTAGTTCATAAGTCTGGCTCTCATTAACGTTGCGGCTATACGAATCGCGCAATACCCTACATCAAATCTTGTTCAATGTCCGCTCTTGGCACGGAGTGGACGATTCCAAGGTCTGCTGTGAGCGAACAGCAGACGTTTGCACTTCCCCCCCCCCACAACGGCGTTAGCATAAACAGTCAGACATGGGGGTTATGCGGACTGGCAGCACAGTCTTACCCTAAATTTCATAAATCTGAAGATCAGCTTCCTGGAATACTTCAGCATATTTTTTGCTCACACCCCCCTCAATGACGAGCACATCTATCTGGCTGCTACTTGCAACGACATAGCGAGCGGCCGCAGGGATCTTGTCGGATGTTAATCCCACAATCACTTCGCTGCACTGTCTGATAACCGCTTTCTTGAACTCACAATCAGCATAATCGAAACCAGTCAGACCTGATTCTAACGACATTGCACAACCTCCGATGAAACCCTGATCGAAGATAATTGCTTTAATTTGTTCAAGGGCAGGACTGCCAACACACCCTCCAGATGAGCGTTGAACCGCTCCACCCAGCATGATGACTTCGCATAACGGTTTTCTTAATAGAATGGCAGCTATTTCTGGCGAGTTTGTCACCACAGTTAAAGCCACTGACTCCGGAAGAGCTATGGCCATAGCAAGATTCGTCGTGCCTGAATCGATAAAGATACAGCTATTTGCTTTGATAAGTTGCGCGCACTTTTGCGCGATCATGCTCTTTTCATCTGTTTTTGTAGTTGTGCGATCAGCATAATTCCCTACTTCAGGCAGTGTGGCCACAGCCCCACCGTATACCTTTTTGCAAACGCCATCCTTACTAAGCTCATGTAAATCACGGCGAATTGTGTGTTCTGACACACCTAGTTGAGCAGAAAGCTCGACACAAACAACCCGTCCTTTTTCTTGTAAGAGCTCACGAATTAGGGCTTGTCGTTGATCCGGGAAAGCTGCATAATCGAGCACGTTAACTCCTAAGTTCATTAAAACGAGCAAGAGGGTGCATGATCGTGCATTCATATTATCTGTGTCAACTCCGTTGATTTACATTACTCCCCGGCGCATAGGGGATTCATAAATCAACATAAATTTCAGCTGGTTAAAGCATGTTTCGACCGTGCCCCTTTATCTTATTATCAGAGCAACATTTGTGTATCCATGAGTCAGGCTGGTGCAGTGCGAAAATGCGAAAGACCGCTCTCGTAACGAACGCAAAGCGAGCACAAGAATGAACGAAAAAGTTGCAACACGATGCATATTCTTCATCGCAGGATTGGCAACGTCAGCCTGGGCTGTGATGGTCCCTTTTGCAAAAATTAATACTGGAGCTAACGAGGCAGTTTTGGGTGTTTTACTCCTGTGCCTAGGAGGGGGCGCTATTATTTCTATGCCCCTTGCAGGGCCTCTCACAGCTCGCTTCGGCTGTCGTAAAATTATCGGCTGTGCAGTACTGATTATTCTGTTATCCATGCCGTTTTTAACATTAGCCAATGACCCCGTTTCACTTGGCCTTCTTCTACTCACGTTCGGCACTGGGATTGGCCTTGCCAACTGCGCCATGAATATTCAGGCAATACTGGTAGAGAAAAACGAAAGCATCCCACTTATGTCCGGTTTCCATGGGATGTATAGCGTAGGAGGTATTGCGGGAGCTGGCGTAATGACCGGCCTGCTCACTGTTGGTCTGAACATTCACACAGCATCATTGTCAGTCTGTCTCATTATCTTCTTGTTGTTAATAGCCAGTTACAGACAACTTCTTACCTATGCCAGCCCAGCAGAAGGCCCATCATTTTCCTTTCCTAAAGGAGATGTCCTGCTCTTAGGTGTCATCTGCTTTATCGTTTTTCTGGCTGAAGGAACCGTACTTGACTGGAGTGCTGTTTATCTGTCGGAAGTAAGGCAAGTTGCGGATTCTCAGGCAGGTCTCGGTTTCACTTGCTTTGCTGTCGCTATGACGGTGGGAAGACTTAGCGGTGATGCGGTCATTAGTCGCCTTGGCGCTTTGCCTGTCGTCATTTACGGTGCAATTCTGGCCTTTTTCGGTTTTTGCCTCATTATCCTGGTTAGCTCAATTCCCGCACTCCTTGCCGGCTATTTCTTTATAGGCGCAGGCTGCGCAAACATTGTACCTGTTATGTTCAGCCAGATTGGCAAACAGCAGAGCATGCCGCAGGCAGTTGCAGTTCCAGCTGTGACTACGATGGGGTATATCGGCGTACTTGCAGGACCAGCCATGATTGGTTTTATTGCCCACCGAAGTTCTTTGCCTGCTGCCTTTATCTTTGTAGCGGCACTCATGATTCTCGTATTAATGCTAAGTCTGGCATTAAGTAAAACACTAAAATTGCACCAGGAGATTTAAAGTGAAGCGTATTGTTTTGTTTTCTGGTGGCAGTGCATGCCGTTCTCTGAATATTGCGCTTTGCCACCATCCAGTTTCTTTGACTCGTATTGTTCCTGCGTGGGATAGCGGTGGAAGCTCACGATCAATTAGAGAAAATATCGATGTATTATCTGTAGGTGATATCCGCCAGGCGCTAATGACCATGGCCTATGGTGAAAACTGTTCGGGTGATATCGTTCGCATCTGCAATACCCGTTTATCATCCGAGGGGGAAACTCAGGAAGCTTTGAGAGAATTTCAGGCTTATGCGGAGGACAGACATCCTTTGCTTGAGCGCCTCGATACTGGATTGAGAGGCGCAATTGTTAATTATCTCCAGATTTTTTCTACCACGGTGGGTGTCGCATTTGACTACCGTAATGGCAGTATCGGGAATTTCATCTTAACCGGCGCCTATTTGGCACATAATCGGGATATGAATACCGCGATTTTTGTTTTCAGAAAACTCTGCGGCATTACAGGAGAAGTCTGGCCTTCTTCACTCAATAATGATCTTGTGCTTTCCGCTAATCTTAATGATGGGCAGCATGTTTCACCTCAGGACAGAATTACCCATCTTTCTAGGCAACAGGCGGAGATTGGCATCAATTCTGTCACATTGCAAACGTCCAACGGAAGCAATGCTCAGGTAAATACTGCCGTGCTGGAAGCCATAAAGAACGCGGATCTTGTCGCTTTCGGTCCTGGCAGTTTTTATACCAGTATCATGCCACATCTTCAGGTTAAGGGAGTAATCGCAGCCATAGCAAAAGCAGGATGCCCCGTAGCACTGATCGCTAATATTTTAGAATGCCGTGAGAGTCATGGACTGGGTTTGCAGGATGTTGCTAATCGTTTTATCCAGCAATGGCACGATGCAGACGCATCCATTGCCTTGCCTGAGTTGATGGTCCTGGGAAATCAGAGATTTCTTTCAATTGAAAAATATGTGGGTGAATTTGCCTATCTCTCGGATGAAATCAATGAATCAACCCGCTACACCTGTGTGCTGGATGAGTTTGAAGATGTCTGGGTGCGTGGTAAACACGATGGTGAAATACTTGCAAACAGGCTATTGTCTCTGGTTGAAAATTAATCGGAAAGAAGTCTTTTTGATTGATAAGTTGAATGCTTAGTTCGTTATTACAACATACGTGGAGTTCGAACGATGAATCATCATATTGGTGAAGTTATTCTTGATGAAGAAAATATTGCTGTCGGTGTCAGTCGTGTGGCTGAGCAGTTGAACAATGACTACACCGATGCTGTTGTTATAACTGTTGTTCCAGGCGGTATTCTCTATACAGCAGACTTAACAAGAAAGCTGAAGTTTGATGTAAGCATGGATTACATATCCTGCCCTCACACACCTGGGGAACGAAATAACAACTCCACTATTGTTTACCATCAAAATATTGAGATTGAAAATCGTCATGTCATTCTTATTGATGATGCAATAGAATCAGGTGGTACAATGAAGCGCCTTATTAAATATATCTTAGATAATTTCAATCCAGCATCCCTGTCTGTTGCCGTCCTCTTCGTCAAACCTGGAAAAGTGAATATTCCTGTAAAACAGTATTTTGCCTATGAAATGGAGAGTGATGATCTACTCATTGGCTATGGTATGCCATGGGATAATAAATATCGCAATCGGCCCAATATTACTAAATTAATGAAATAACCAGTCGTGCACTTATGTTAAGTGGGGCTCGGTTACGGATAAATTGCCTTTAATGGTTAATTTTCTGGATCACTTTTCTGTGTGCTCGCAGATTCAATTCCCGCCAGTCCCACAAAAACAGTCAGTTAAGAAAAGTTACAACACTGACAGTAGACCGAAACAATGTCCGCTGTTGGCACGGAGCGGCCGGTCACCCGCTAGACAGCAATCCCCATAATCCTGATGACGCTCTGCTGTGAAGCTGTTTTGAAATAGTCTCTTTTAATTAAGGTCATGCCCTGTTTGCGGTAGAAATTACAGGCGCGTTCGTTCTGTTCAAGAACCTCCAGCCATACAAAGTCTTTCCCCCTGGCCCGGGCCAGGTCTTTGACGGTGTCAAACATGACCTGACCGTAACCTTTACGGGTGTCTGCAGGATCAAGATAGAGTTTGTTAAGCAGCATCCCTGACATATTCGTATCAGGGATGCTGCTTTCATAGGTCACTTTCGCAAAACCAATTGGCCTATCGGTCTCTGCTACATACCAACAGACCGCTTGCTCATTCAGGCTCTGTTCCAGCTCGTCCAGAGAATATTCGCTTGCTAAAAAAGCTTCCAGTTCAGACTTTGACTCCCACAGATGTTCAAAGTGTGCGCGGTAGATGCGGTAGCCCAGCGCATTAAGCAACATCGCGTCGGCAGGTGTGGCTTCACGGATTTGTAATGTCATGAATGATTCCTGTCCTGGTAATAAATTAACGATTACTGAACTATATCAAAACTGTCAGTGATACAGTGGCATGCGAACATTTCAGAGGCTTATCAGTATGAAGATTGTTTTTATCCCTGCGTTGATCGTAGTTCTGATTGATAAAGAACAGGACATAGGACGGGAATTGACACGCTATGAGGTTGAGTCCATTCGCGATGGCGCTACAGCCATCCGCCTGCCAGCCGAAGCAGCCGAGGATATAATCAGAGAGCGCGGCTACCGCGATATTGATCCTGAGAATGTCTGGCGCGAGTGGCAGGCGTATAAAGCTGACTGAATGTTGATGGGAACACACTGCTTTAGTGACACATGAAAATTGTGCACTTACACGGATGGGTTTACTCCGCACCTGTCGTGGAACTGAGGGGCAACTTTGAGCGACATGCAGCCAGTGAGTTTTGAATAAAATTTAACGGATAAATCGACGCCCCGTAATTTTTATAAGTGGGGCATTTTTATCTTCAGAACCTATTAACTCCAGCCTTGTTTACTACGACGGATATAAGGTAATACGGATAATAAAGCCAGAACCGCTAATACCATTCCAATCCATAGAGCTGAACGTAAACCGAATCCAGATGAAATTGCCATTCCACCTAAATAAGAACCGCCACCTAATCCAATATTGATCACGGAAGTATGAACGGCATTGACCATTGGCCCTGGATGTGCCACGCTGACAATTCTTGCCATCATTGCCGGATTCATTGGCACGCCAGATAAACCGATAAGTATAACAGCCAGAATAGCAATGACCTGATATTGAACAAATAGCGCCATGCCGAGCAAAGAAATACTCAATATTGTTAAGCCGACAACCATAACAGTTAAACTATGGCGATATGCAAGACGTCCCGTTACCATATTCCCGATGATATTGGCTAGTCCATAAAGCATCAAAATGAAGGGAACCGTCTGCATTGTAAATTCACTGACATCAGTCAGCACGGGAACAAAATAACTGAATGCCGCAAAACTTGCTCCCAAAATCAAACAGCTGGTTGCACAGGCTTTCCAATAGGCTTTATTTTTAAATGCCTTAATCTCTTCAGCCATCTTGATAGCACCGCCGCCGCTCATATGTGGCAATAAACGTACTAATGCTAGCAGGCATATGAAAACCAGGACCGCGACCAGCCCAAAACTCATTTTCCAGCCCCAGTGCTGGTCAATGATTGTCGCGATAGGTACACCAAAGACATTGGATACCATAAAACCTGCTATCACTATTGATGCGGCACGAGGGCGATTTTCAACAGATACAAGAGCCATACTTGTCGCGAGTGAAAGACTTAAACACCCTGCACATAAAATACCTGTCACGATTCGAATGGCAACTAACACATTGTAATCAGAGGCAACGACGCTTAATCCTTGTACGATAACATATAACCCTAACAGCCATAATAATGTTGAGCGATAGGGCGCTTTAAACTTAAGAAAGGTGTAGGTTAATACCGGGCCACCTAGCATTACACCGAATGCATAATATGAAATCAAATGCCCGACTTCGCCGACTGTAACACCAAATGCTTCCGATAGCGTGGTCATCATACCCGCCACCATTAACTCTGCTGTACCTAATGAAAAAATGGCTAACCCTAAAATATAAACGACTAATGGCATGTTTTTTTATTTTTCCTTGTATTGGAATGATCGTTACAAAAATGAGTGCAAGTAAATAATGAATTTTTTCGCTTAAATTTATAAATTGATTAACAGACCAGCGACGACATCTTCGAGGATTTTTCTATCTGTAATGTTTTTATTCAGTACACGTAAACCGTAATAGCCTGCCATAAAGCCTCTCGCCATTTCGACGGCTGATGCTTTATTGTTCAGTTCGCCGCTTCGTTGGCCTTCGATGAATACCGACACCAGCGTTTTTTCTAAATGCTGACGATATTCATTATTCAGGCTCGCAACGGCTTCATCTTTACTGCCCATCTCTAAGGCTGAAAATAAGACCATCGCATCATGCTGCTCTGGCTGAGAAAGATCTTCGGCAATACCCCAGAGCAGAAGTGTATGCAATCGCTCTTTTACCAGACCTGGTTGTGTGAGTATTGTTAACTGTGCTGACATAGTTTGTTCGTGGCTGCGCAACAAAGCTTGCTCGTACAGGGCTTGCTTGCTTCCAAAGGCATTGTATAGGCTTCCCCGCCCTAATCCCGTACCATTGCATAAATCTTGCGCAGAGGTGCCTGCATAACCATTGGCGCTGAAAACAGCGACGGCAGCATCAATGACATCCTGATCTTCGAACTTTCGTGGACGACCTGGAAAGGTTGGTTTTTCAGCACTCATAGGGATGTGGGACTTGAAATGAGTTGAGGCGGCATAGTATTGATTATGGAACGATCAGTCAAATAATTTTCATAAAAAAATCAGTGGTGATGCGCAGACAGATTTTCTTATGAATTGCTATGCGTTTCTATAGAGGGATGTGTGGATTTTATCCTTTCCAGGATAGTACGTTGATACAACGGCAACCACGCGTAATGGTTAATCATCACACCGGAATCTGCCGTATTCTAGTGAACGTCCAACGTCCCCCTTCGATTAAGGATAGCGTTGCATCGACCGATTGAACTCACAGGGCAGAGTGAAGTCATCGCAGCATGAGTGATATGACAAGCGACCTGTTGAGACCCTGGTACCATTACAGACTGTATCATCTACCTCACTACACACATCGGCCTGCCAGATACTGGTTCGGGGTGTATCTCCGTATCCACGCTGAATACGGTTCTCAGCAATCCAGGGTTCATCACCTCTTCTGGTGTGCCTTGCGCCATAACATGTCCGTTCGCCATGACCACCAGATGGTCGCAGTACCGGCTGGCCTGATTAAGGTCGTGCAGCACGGCGACCACCGTTTTCCCCTGAGCCCGGAGTTCGCCCATCAGCCGCATCAGTTCCACCTGATGATTGATATCGAGATAGGTGGTTGGCTCATCGAGTAGTACAACGGGCGTATCCTGCGCCAGGACCATCGCCAGAAATGCGCGCTGTCGCTGACCGCCAGAAAGATCGGTTAACCGTCGGTCGGCAAGATGTTGGATCCGGGTCTGGCTCATAGCATCATGGACCCGCGTATTGTCTTCAACGGAGAGACGTCCCCAGAGTGACAACCACGGGTTGCGACCGTACGAAACAAGCTCCTGGACGGTGATCCCCTCGGGAGTTAAATGGTGCTGGGGCAGCAGCGCCAGCCTGCGGGCTAGCTGGCGTGATGAGAGCGTATTGATGGCTCTATCGCCGAGAAATACGCCGCCGGACTGCGGCGTTAACAGTCGTGAAAAACAGTTTAACAACGTTGACTTCCCGCAGCCGTTAGGGCCGAGCAGGGCGGTTGTCTTCCCCGCTGGTAGGGCGAGTGAAACGCCATCAAGCACCTTGTTTATCCCGTAACAGACCGTCAGATTTTCAGTTCGTAATGTCATTTATCGCATTCTCACAAGCAGCCAGACAAACCATGGTGCACCGATAATGGCGGTCAGCACGCCAGCCGGAAGTTCCAGAGGAGGATGAACAATTCGCGCCAGCAGGTCGGCAACCACCAGCAGCAACGCACCTGCCATGGCTGAAACGGGCAGCAGCCAGCGGTGACGTCCACCGGTAATGCTGCGCACCATATGCGGCACCACAAGACCAATAAAGCTAATTGGGCCGCAGACGGCCACGCCGGTCGATGTCATGGCGACGGCCAGTAGTAAAGCCTGGAGCCGAATACGCGGCACCGACACACCGAGCGTGGTGGCGCGCGCATCGCCCAATGCCAGGAGGTCGAGATCGCGGCAAAAACGCAGACTCAGCGGCAGAAACAAAATCAGCAGTGGGGCGGCTATTTTCACAAAGCTCCAGTCACGGCCCCATAAGCTGCCGGTCAGCCACAGCAGGGCGCTGTTCACATCCTGCGGGTGCGAAAGCATCAGATAATCCGTCAGGCTGGCCCAGCAGGCAGAGAGCGCAACACCCGTGAGCGCCAGCTTCATCGGCTGGCTGGTGTTCGCCAGTATTCTCAGCAGGATCAGGCCCGCCATGCCACCGGCAAAGGCCAGCAGCGGCAGAGCAATCACCGGTAGTGACGGTAAGAGAAGCAGTGCGCCTACAGAGGCAAGACTGGCGGCATGGTTTACGCCGAGGATATCCGGTGATGCCAAAGGGTTACGCACGATCCCTTGCACCAGCGCGCCTGCCACCGCGAGGGCTGCACCGACAAGCAGCGCCAGCAGCAGTCGCGGCAGGCGGTACGCCGTTAATACGTAATGATATTCGCGCCCGGTCTGCCAGTCGCTCAGCAGAGCACGCCAGGGAACGGCGATCACCCCCATTTGTAGTGACAAAGCCGAAAGTCCTGCCAGCGCGAGGGCGATGAAAATGACGAACGCAATTTTCATCCACGCCTCCTGACCAACCAGACAAAACAGGGTGCACCAATCAGCGCCACTACTGCCCCCGCGGGCAATTCGCCAGGGAAGGCCAGCGCTCGGGCCAGAACATCAGCCAGCAGCAGCAGCGTGGCGCCCATAAGCATGCTCATCGGCAGGACCTTGCGCTGATCGAATCCCACCCAGAAGCGAGCCAGATGCGGCATCAGCAGACCGATAAACGCCACCGGACCTGCCACGCTGACGCAGGTACCGACCAGAAGCAGCACCAGAATATTGATGATCAAACGGAGCTTCGGCAGATTCACCCCCAGCGTGCGGGCGGTGCTGTCACTGACGTTAAGCAGGTTCAGTTGATTAGCCAGCAGCAATACCACCGGTACAGCAACCACTACCATTGGGAAAAGCTGCCAGAACTCCTGCCAACGTGCGTGGGATACGCCTCCCGCAAGCCAGTAAAAAATGCCGTAGGCGTGATCTTCCGTCAGCAGCAGAGTGATGCGGGTAAGGGCCATGCAGAAAGCCGAGAACGCGATGCCCGCGAGGATCAGTTTGTTTCTGTCCTGGGTGTGGCGAAATCCACCACCTGCGGTCATCACCATCAGCCAGCTTACGCCACCGCCGCAGGCGGCGATAAAGGCGATGGAGTAACCCGTAGCTGGCGCAGGGCTGATAGCGCTGGTAAGCGCCATCGCCAGCGCTGCGCCACTGTTAATACCGAGTAGTGAAGGGGAGGCCATTGCATTATGCGTCAGGGTCTGCAGCAGCGTTCCCGCCAGAGCCAGGCTTGCGCCGATCAAAATGGCGACCAGGCTTCTCGGCAAACGAAGGTTTTGCACCAGCGCTTGTGGAAGCGTCGGCGTATGGCCTGGCAGCAGGGCGTGAATGGCATCAACGCCAGAAACAGGAATGGCCGAGTAGCAAAACAGACTCAGCCAGAAGATAGCGATAAGCGCGACAAGGGGAAGCCCCCACTGTAGCGCTGGATGTTTGAAAACTGTCATTTCACATCGGATAAAGGCTGGTGGTGAAAGATTTTTACCGTGTCGCTGGCAATGCGTTCGGCTGCGAAAATGCCGCGCATCCGCGCCCAGGCGTTACTGTCGACCGACGCCGTCTGCTGTTTTTGCGCCGCAGTTAACATCTGCCACAGCGGGTCTTGTTGCCAGCGTTTCACGATGCTCTCTTCACGATAGTGCGCGACCAGCAGCCATGCCGGATTGAGCGCCAGCAGCTGTTCCAGACCGATGGACGGCATAGACGAACCCGCCATAGCTGCAGGCACCGTCAGCCCCAGAGAGGTCAGGACGCCCCCGGTCCAGGTCTCCTGAGTATGCAGGTTGAACTGCTGCTCCCGGGACGTACCAAACACCACCATCGTGTCTTTTGGCAGTTGGCTGGCCCACGCTGACATCTGTTGTTGGTGTTGCGCCAGGCGTGACTGCATCTGTGCTTTTTTACCCACGATTGCACCGATGATGGCCGCAGATTGCAGATTTTCAGCGTAAGTTTCATTGCGGGACTTGAGCAGCAGCACAGGTGCGATTTGCTGTAAGGCGCTGTAAATACCCGCATGGCGGTTGCTGTCGGCAATGATCAGATCCGGTTTCAGCGCGCTGATGGCTTCTAAACTCGGCTGCGCACGCGTGCCGACAGACTGCCAGGGTTTCAGATGGGCACGAACCTCTGGAAGAATGCGCATGGCATCGTTATCGTCGGCAATGCCGACCGGACTGACATCGACAGCAGCCAGTGCGTCCGCGAACGACAGTTCCAGCACCACTATCCGTTGTGGCGTTTTATCAAGCGTAAAGGTGCCATGTTCGTCATGAACCGTGGCGGCAAAAGCATGGCCGGTGAACAGCAGAGCGGCGAATAGCGTACGTAATAGTGTGAACATGTAAATTGCCTGCGTCGGGTGGCGTTTCGTTTGCCCGACCTACAAAAGCATCATGCAGGCCGGTCAACCGGGATTTAGAACTTCAACGAACCCTGCATATACAGCGTGCGCGGCTGGCCTGCGTAGATGCCTTTGTTGTTGTCGTCGTAAGAGCGGGTGAAATACTCTTGGTCGAAGATATTTTTCACGCCAAACGCCAGGTTCAGGTCTGCCATCTGCGGACCAAAGTCATAGGCCATGCGTGCGCCCCAGAGCATAAAGCCAGGGATGCGACCGGTACTGCCGTCAGCGCTCTCTTTAACGGTGTTGGCGTTATCCGCAAACTGGCTGGACTGGAAATCACTATTCAGATTGAAGGTCCAGTTGCCCGGCTTATAGTCCACGCCCAACGTGCCTTTGTGTTTTGGTGAGAAGGGCACCTGATTGCCATAGGTATCGCCTTTCTCGCGGATCTCAGCGTTCACATACGCATAGCTTGCGTAGACTGAAACGTTGTCGAGCGTTGGCGTCAATGTGCCGAGATCATAGCGAGTCTGAGTTTCCAGTCCGGTATGACGCGTTTTACCGCGTGCAGTAACGGTGTCGTTGGTTTGGTTGGAATCGTACTGATTATTAAAGTTAATCAGGAACAGCCCCATTTCCGCCGTCAGCGCGCCATCGTCGTATCGGGTTCCGAGCTCCCAGGTTCGCGCTTTTTCCGGTTCCACATTGCCGCTTTGCACAGCCTTGCCAATTTGGCTGTACTGTACGGTGCCGAATGAGCCTTCAGTGTTTGCATAAAGATTCCAGCTATCAGTCAGGTGATAAAGCACATTTAGCGCCGGAAGTGGGGCGTTGTAGCTTACTTCCTCATGTGTGCCTTTGATGGCGTTGTTCTGGTATGACTCGATATGTTCAAAGCGCATACCCGGTGTGATAGTCCAGTTGCCAATGTCGATTTTGTCATCCAGATACCAGGCATGCGCTTCGGTGCCCGAACGAGTGTCGCGATCGTAAGGGCTGGCGCTGGACGGCAGTTGTCCGCTGCTGGTGGCAGTGTAGTAACGCATTTCATGCGTCGACTCGCTCACATAACGGTATCCCACGCCCACTTCGTGCGCGGAAGGACCCACCATAAAGCTCTGACTGTAGCGTGGTTCAATGCCGCGTACCCAGTAGTTACGCGGTGAAAGGGTGAGGCGTTTTCCCTGTTCCAGGTAGCCGCTGCGCAGGGTTTCAGTGTAGAAGCCCTGAATATTGAATTTATGCTGGCTGTCCGGCTGGAACTGATAGCCGAGGCTTGCCAGCTTGCGGCGCCCCCAGAAGCGATCGTAAGGGCGCGTGGATTGCCAGCGGTCAGCGTCGTAATCCGCGCGAGACAGGCCACCGGGCATGTCAGCTTCACCGTCGTAGTATTGCAACAGACTGTTGAAGGTATGCACTTCGTTTGGCGCATATTTGCTTTTCAGCATCAGGTCGTCGATGCGGGTCGCGCTGTGTTCGCGCCAGTCGCTTCCACGTGTACCGGAGTAAAGCAGGGCGGTACCAAAACCGTTATCCGCCGTGCCGCCCACCATCAGGTTGTGCGTTTCTTTTGGGTTATTTTGTGAAGATGTTGGGCTGAGCTGGCCTTCCACGCCGGCTTCGATGCCGAAGTCTTGCGGAATAGCGCGGGTAACAAAGTTCACCACACCGCCCACGCTCTGTGGCCCGTAACGCACTGCGCCACCGCCGCGAACCACGTCGATGGCGTCCATATTTCCGAGTGAGACGGGCGCCAGTGAAAGCTGCGGCTGGCCGTAAGGGGCAAACGGCACGGGAATACCGTCCATCAGCACCGTTGAACGGCTGGCCAGGCGCGGATTCAGGCCGCGAATACCAAAGTTCATTGCCAGATCGTGGCTACCGGTGCCGTTGTTTTCTGGGGCGGTAACGCCAGGAATGCGGTTCAGTACCTCGCGCATGGATGTTGCGCCGGTTTTGGCAAAATCCTCACGGCGGATAACGTCACGTGCGCCGGCATGCTCGAATACGTCGTTTTCGCGCGCATCCCCCAGCCAGTCGCCCACCACGGTCAGGGCATCTTCTTGCGGTGTTGGTGCGGCCTCCAGCGTCCAGCTGTTATTACCCAGCGGTTTCACCTGCAGGCCACTACCGTTCAGCAGGTGTTGCAGGCCGGTTTCGACGTCGTAGTCACCGTGAAGACCGTTACTCTGTTTGCCGCGCGTCAGGCTGGCGTCAACCGACAGGGTAATTCCGCTGAGCGCGGCATACTGATTAAGGGCTTTGTCGAGCGAACCCGGTGCAATATCAACCTGCGCTGCGAAGGCGGATAACGACAGCCCGGCCAGCGGCAGCAGGCTCAGGCGAACGGCGTTAACCAAAGGTGTTGTTTTGCGAAAAACGCGTAAAGGCGTCATACCTTCTCCATCATCATTTTTGTTGTGTTCATCTATGAGTCGAATGAGAAGGGGAAAAAGGACAATCGAAATGAGAATTATTTTTCTTACAGTGCGGAAATATTTACCCAGTATCGCGTAACTGACTGAATTTTCACTGGAAGAGTCTTGGCAATAACATCCAGGATTGCATCAGTATTTTTCAGCGGGAAAGTGCCACTCAGGCGTAACCCGGCCACAGCCGGATCGCAGCGCAGCACGCCGTTGCGATAACGGCTCAGCGTGGCAATCACTTCACCCAAAGGTTTATCGCTGAAGCTCAGAATGCCCTGCGTCCAGGTGGCGCTTTCATCATCCGCTGAGGCTATTGCACCAAATTCAGACGCGCTAAACTGCAGGCTCTCGCCAGCGCTGACGATGCGTTTTTCCTGCGGACGATTTGCCAGTAAGACTTCAACAGCGTGTTGTTGAACGACAACGCGTGTGACGTTGTCATGCTGGTAGACGGTAAATTCTGTGCCTAATGCGGTGAGCTGGCCCTGGCGGGTCACAACGCGGAAAGGTCTCTGCTGCGCGTCTTTTGCGGTAGTAATAGCAATTTCGCCGTACCAGAGATGGACAGCGCGTTGACGCGTATCAAAACGAACGTCCGCGGCGCTTTGTGTGTTGAGCGTCAGCAGCGAGCCATCTTCCAGCCGCTGAAGGCTGAACGCGCCTTTGGCGGTGCGGTAATCCGCGCGCAGACCTTCACCGGCTTCAGACTGCCAGAGCTGCCAGCCGCCGCCCACGCCGAGCAGCAGCAGTAGCCCTTTCATGACATGACGACGGGTAAGGCGCGTATCGTGCAGCGCCCGGCTGGCAACATCGCCCGGTACGCGGCTGAGCTGGCTGCGCAGGTTTTCAACCTGTTGCCAGGCCCACTGATGATCTTTGTCCTCTTCGTACCATTGTTGCCAGCGCGCTTCTTGCTGTGGGCTGACACGCTCGCCGCTCAATACAGCATACCAGTGCGATGCCGAGCGCAATGCCTGGCGGCGAGAATCGGTGATAGAAGCGTTCACAGGCCGTGCTCCAGACGAAACAGCAGACAATGTTCGATAGCCTTTGCCATATACTTTTTCACCGAGCTGACGGAGATACCGAGCTTCAGCGCGATCTCGCTGTATGTCAGACCATCCAGTTGCGAAAGCAGAAACGCTTCTCGTGTTTTTCCGTTCAGCCCGTCAAGCATGCTGTCGATGAGTTGCAGGGTTTCGAGCTGGCTCTCGCGTTCCTCGGGGGAAGGCGCGAGCGCCTCCGGCATAAGCGCCAACATCTCCAGATAGGCTTTTTCCAGCGCGTTTCGGCGAAACAGGTCGACCATCACCCGTTTGGCGAGAGTGCACAGAAAGGAGCGCGGATCGCGGATCGTCGAGAGCGAGTCGCTGCCCATTACCCGTAGAAAAGTGTCCTGGGCAATGTCATCTGCATCAAAGGCGGACTGGAGTTTGCGCGTCAGCCAGCTTTTCAACCAGCCGTGATGTGCGCCATAAAGCGACTCGAGCGTAAAGGAAGCAGTGGTAGTGGCGTGGTCAGACATGTGGAATGTATCAAAAGTTAATTATCACGCGATCATAGTAATATGAGAATGGTTATCATTACAATTAGAAATATAATTGTATTACGTTGAACTTCTTAATGCGTTGTTATTTATAAAAATGTTATGAGGTGGATATCGGATGGGGATGGGGAGTCTGCTTCCGGCATGTGACAGTTGGAATGACATCTGACCATGTCTGCTGTGAGCATGGAGCAGACGAATGCTTTAAAGCATGCTGAACTCTTTAAAAGTAAACCGTTTTTGGGAGGACACCGAGAGCAGAGCAGCTGTTACTTTTCGGGAAAAAGTGAGTTGCGGATCAGGAAATGCTCAATCGAGTCGATTAAACCGGGAGCTAAGGGGAGCGCGGGTTCAGCGTATGTCGCGATATTCGCTTTGCGATCGTCCGAAGTCACCTCTTTCATAACATGGTTCATATTGGGCAGTATAACCAGGGACGCTTGAGGATTCGCGGCCTTAAGCAGTCTTGCATCCGTTTCTTCCACCTGGAGATCGCGTTGCCCTTGTAGCACTAACACGGGTTTGGAAATACTCGAAATGAGATGACCCGGATTATATGAAAATGCATTGATCAAAAACCCCTGAACAGCAGGATTAAAGATACTTTGCAGTGCTGGGTGAATATTCGTAATATCGACTCGCCGCCGATGCTCCAGAGCATCAATTATCGGCAGCGCCTGCTTTAATAGAATTTCATTTTCCGGATTAGCGTTAAGTTGCCCCCTCAACACCTCGCCCATCGGCCTCCCAGGCGTTGCGATAAGAACCACACCGCACACATTCTCTTCTTGAGCCGAGGCAAGTGCGACTACACCCCCTTCGCTGTGTCCTAAAACCCAAACACAGGGAGTGTGCATGTGACGTCTAAGCACGTCTACCCAGGATCGAATGTCGTCAACATAGTCAGCAATCGTCACCGCATTGGCATCGTCTACGGCCATTGCGCTAGCGAACATTCCACGTTTGTCGATACGAAGCGTCGCAAAACCTTTGGCAGCCAGGCCTTCAGCAAGAAGTCGGTAAGGCGATGCATTCACACCAAGCGGGTTGTTTCCATCCCGATCGGTTGGCCCGGAGCCAGGAACGATAAGAACAACGGCTGTTGGTTTTGAATTCGGGGTGAGTAACGTGCCTTTCAAAGGGCCTTTTGGCCCTGCGGCATCCAGGGCAGTTTCGGAAAAGGTCTCCGGTACTGCCGCCAGACTCACAAATGGGCAAGCGCCCAAAAGGGCAATTGAGGCGGCAATATTCATTGGAGATGTTCCTGTAAAATTCAGCGTACCCGTCAATTTATATTATAAATATGGCCTGCTCTACATTGATTAATATATCAGCGGTGATAGAAAACGCCGCTTCTGGGCACAGAGCGGACGTACTGGGTGAGTTTAAAGTCTACTGTGAGCGAAGAGTGGACATCTCAACTCATTGTTGTTCCTGTCTATTGATATGGAAGCCTGGAACGGCAAGCGTCTGGAACAAATACCTGCGGCTATTATGAATGAAGTGTTGGCCAGACTAAGTTGAGGTTTTGATATGCGCAATGAGCAATGGCATAAAAGCAAAAAGCCTGCTTAGTTTCCTAAGCAGGCTTCTTAAATATGGCTCCTCTGACTGGACTCGAACCAGTGACATACGGATTAACAGTCCGCCGTTCTACCGACTGAACTACAGAGGAATCGTTTGAACGAGGCGCATATTAGCGAGGGTGGTGAGGCTTGTCAAAGGGGTAAATACATTTGTGTGTTCGTTTGCTGACAAAATCAGCAAAGCGGCGATCTTTCCGTCTTTTTATGCTTTTGCCCCATTCTGGTGCGTGTCTACCTCTTCCAGGGCAGCCTGAATGAGATACTTAGGTGTGCAGAATGATCTTCCTTCGCTTTTACTCCTGACTTTACGCGGCTTTAACCGTAAAACACCGTTTTAGACGAAAGTGGCAAGCATCTTGCAATCCTGAATTTAATGACTGCCAGCACGGGTTCTGGTATTCCGACAGGAGGCAAAATGAACTTCAGACGACTGAAATATTTCGTGAAAATCGTCGATATTGGTAGCCTGACCCAGGCAGCGGAAGTGTTGCACATTGCGCAACCCGCGCTGAGCCAGCAGGTCGCTACGCTGGAAGGTGAGCTGGATCAGCAATTGCTGATTCGTACCAAGCGTGGCGTCACGCCGACGGAAGCAGGAAAAGTGCTATATACCCACGCCCGGACGATTTTACGTCAGTGCGAACAGGCGCAACTTGCGGTTAATAACGTGGGCCAGACCTTGAGTGGACAGGTCTCTATCGGCCTTGCGCCGGGGACAGTCGCGTCATCCATTACCATGCCGTTATTACAGACGCTACGTGCCGAACTGCCTGATGTGCTGGTCTATTTGCATGAAAACAGTGGGGCAGTGCTGAATGACAAGCTGCTCAGCGGGCAATTAGATATGGCAGTGCTCTATGAGCGTTCACCCGTGGCGGGCATCAGCAGTCAACCGTTGCTTAAAGAGGATCTGTACCTGGTTGGCACGCGTGAGTGTCCGGGGCAAAGCGTCGATTTAGCCGCAGTGGCGCAGATGAATTTGTTCTTGCCACGGGATTACAGCGCGGTTCGCCTGCGCGTGGATGAAGCTTTTTCGCTACGTCGCTTAACGGCTAAAGTGATTGGCGAAATTGAGTCTATCTCCACCCTAACGGCCGCCATTGCCAGTGGTATGGGTGTCACAGTGTTGCCTGAGTCGGCCGCCCGTTCATTATGCAATGCGGCTAACGGCTGGATGGCGCGCATCACAACACCGTCGATGAATCTGCCATTATCGTTGAACGTATCCGCCAGAGGGAGCTTATCGCCCCAGGCGCAGGCCGTGAAGGAGATCCTGTTGTCGCTGGTCAGCCGTCCGGCGCTGGAAAATCGCGAGCTGCAGCTGGTCAGCTAAACCTTATTCCCGCAAGGAATAAGATGCAGGTTTTTATTATTTGTTATGCCGGGCATCAGACTTTAACAATAGCGTAATGTCTGATGTGCCCGGAGCGAAACGTGAATTTCCAGCAACTTAAAATAATCCGCGAGGCGGCCCGTCAGGATTACAACCTGACAGAGGTCGCGAATATACTGTACACCTCGCAGTCGGGCGTCAGCCGACACATTCGTGAACTTGAAGATGAACTTGGTATCGAGATTTTTATCCGTCGCGGTAAACGCCTGTTGGGCATGACCGAACCGGGTAAAGCCTTGCTGGTTATTGCCGAGCGTATTCTGAATGAGGCCAGCAATGTTCGTCGACTGGCGGATCTGTTTACCAATGACACGTCCGGCGTTCTGACGATTGCCACCACGCATACCCAGGCACGCTATAGCTTGCCTGCGGTGATAAAAGATTTTCGTGAGCTGTTCCCTGAGGTGCGTCTGGAACTTATTCAGGGTACGCCACAGGAGATTGATGTCCTGCTACAAAATGGCGGGGCAGATATCGGAATTGCCAGTGAGCGGCTGAGCAGCGATCCATTGTTGGTGGCTTTTCCCTGGTTTCGTTGGCACCACAGCCTGCTTGTTCCTCATGACCATCCGTTAGTGAAAGCCTCTCCGCTCACGCTGGAGTCTATTGCTCACTGGCCGTTAATTACCTATCGTCAGGGGATTACAGGGCGTTCCCGCATCGATGAAGCATTTGCTCGCAAAGGGCTGATACCGGATATTATTCTCAGCGCCCAGGACTCGGATGTGATTAAAACTTACGTGTCGCTGGGGTTGGGGATTGGGCTGGTGGCAGAGCAATCCAGCGGCGAGCAGGAAGAGGGGACCTTAACCCGTCTGGATACCCGGCATTTGTTTGATGCAAATACCGTTTGGCTAGGGCTTAAACGCGGACAGCTGCAGCGCAACTACGTCTGGCGATTCATCGAGCTATGCAATGCAGGGCTATCCGTCGATGAAATTAAGCGTCAGGCGATGGAGCCAGATGAGGCGGTGATTGATTATCAGATTTAACTACAAAAGCCCGTGAGTAAACGGGCTTCCCTGACGTCGCTGAATGGCGGGTAGAAAGCTGCGTTACCTCAAGGTCTCCAGCCTCAGATCCTGCGTCGGCACCCGCGACAATATCGAACAAGACACCGCCCGTCCCGAATCCGCATAAATAAACTGAAATCCATTCTTCACCGAAAGAACATCTCGATTGGTAAACGTATAGAATTTATTACTCTGACTACGCCGGGCATCGGAAACATAAAAACTATTGTTTTCCCACAGCACGCTAACGTGCTGGAACAAATGAAATGTCACCTCCGCCCAGCCTCTGTCCGGGCAACGTAGCGTGACTTTCTCACCGGCTATTGTACTCAGTGGAATTACTAATAAAGCGGTTAGCGCTGCTTTCAGCAGTATCGGCATGGGCAAGTATGGGTCTCATTCTGATGTCGTTGCACGATAAGATACTTAACCATGACGTTAACGAATTGGATCATAGAGACATTTTGCATAAGCAGACGGACATTCTCCCGTCGCCAGTATGGAAAAACCTGGTGTGGAGTGAAGCATTCTACCTGGCGAATAGGATCGCAGAAAAGCAAAAAGCCTGCTTAGTTTCCTAAGCAGGCTTCTTAAATTTGGCTCCTCTGACTGGACTCGAACCAGTGACATACGGATTAACAGTCCGCCGTTCTACCGACTGAACTACAGAGGAATCGTTTGAACGAGGCGAATATTAGCGATGCCGCTCAGCGTTGTCAAAGCCTGAATGGATAAATGCGATCGTTTGCTGAAATATTCCCCATTTCGCCGCTTATTCAGACACAACCGGTTGTTTTATGCACTTTTCGCGTTCGGGGCGCGGGTATTTCCACAGCCAGCGGCCGGTGACCATACGCCAGTAAAATAACGCGGCGCGTACGGCCCAGTCGAAGAACATACCTAACCAAACGCCGACAACTCCCCATCCTAATACGATACCCAGGGTGTAACCCGCGACTACGCGGCAGCCCCACATGCCCAGCATCGATACCCACATAGCAAAACGTGCATCTCGCGCACCTTTAAAGCCTGCTGGTAACACCCAGGAGGCCGCCCATATCGGCATAAATGCTGCGTTGAGCCAAATCAGGATGACTATGACCTCTTTTACATCCTGATCGTGGGTATAAAATGAGGCCATCACCCCGGCGAAAGGAGCGGTTAACCAGGCAATTGCCGTCAGGCCGATCGTCGACAGCCAAAATACATGCCGTAGCTGGATTTCAGCCTGGGCAATCTGGCCATTTCCCAGACGCCTGCCGGTAATGATTGTCGACGCGGAACCTAAAGCATTCCCCGGTAAGTTGATAAGCGCGGCGATAGAAAATGCAATAAAGTTCCCGGCGATAACGCTGGTTCCCATGCCTGAAACAAACATCTGCGTCAAAAGTTTACCGCCATTGAACAGCACGGACTCGATACTTGCCGGAATGCCGATCCCCATCACCTCCCAGATAATGGCGAGATTGAGTGGCTTAAAATAGCTTTTGAAGGGAATTCGCAGCGCGGGGTTAAAACCAATCATCAGTACCCAGATGATGGCAATCGCCCCGATGTAGCGCGAAATGGTCAGTCCCAGGCCTGCTCCCACAAATCCCAGACCTTGCCAGGAAAAGATCCCGTAAATCAGGATGCTACTGATGATGATATTCAGGATGTTCATGCCGCCGTTAATCAACAACGGTATTTTTGTATTTCCGGCTCCACGTAGTGCGCCACTGCCGATCAGCGCAATGGCTGCCGCCGGGTAGCTGAGCACCGTCAGCTCCAGATAGGTGAGTGCCAAAGCTTTAACGTCTGGCGTTGCTTCACCTGCGACAACGTCAATAATCTGTTGACCAAAATAGTGAATGACCGCTGCCAGCACGGTAGCAAAAATTGTCATGATCACCAGTGATTGTCTGGCCGCGGCTCTGGCCCGTCGACGATCTCGTTTCCCGAGGCTAAATGCTACAACCACGGTGGTGCCCAGATCGATGGCGGCGAAAAATGCCATGATGACCATATTAAAGCTGTCGGCGAGTCCAACCCCGGCCATCGCTTCTTTTCCCAACCAGCTGACCAGGAAAGTACTCAGAACACCCATCAATAGCACACAGGTGTTTTCCAGAAAAATGGGGACAGCCAGCGGAGTGATTTCGCGCCAAAAGAGAACCTTATAACTCTTGCGTTTGGCATACCAGGGCGTGCGGGAAGCGACCTGGTGTAAGGCAGCGGAGACGTTCAAAGTGGACCTTAACGAAGAAAGTTGAAACCTCATTTCAAATGATGAGGGAGAATCAAAAAAGCTGCAAAGTTTTTTCTATTTAAAATGTCTGTAAATGCAACAAACTGTCGAGAGAAGCATCAATTGATTCGCATTCGAGGAAATGGGGTTTGACAAAATTTTTTTCGCCGCTAAGATAAGCCTCCACAACGATTCCTCTGTAGTTCAGTCGGTAGAACGGCGGACTGTTAATCCGTATGTCACTGGTTCGAGTCCAGTCAGAGGAGCCATATTTAAGAAGCCTGCTTAGGAAACTAAGCAGGTTTTTTGCTTTTTGTTTCAAGCCTGATCGAGCGAAGCTACACCGGAATCTTACGCCGGGAAATCCCCATGCTGACGCGCAACCAACGTCAGAATGGAATACAGCGCCACCGCCTGCTGGTGCTGATTAAAGATCTCCACCGACCACTCCACCACGCCGGTCGCTTTTTCTTCGGCATTGCGCTGACGTTTCACCGTTTTGCGTTTGCAGGTTAAACGCACCTGGATAGTGTCGCCCGGCTTAACCGGCTCGATAAAGCGCAGGTTTTCCATGCCATAGTTGGCAATCACCGGACCGACGCCCGCGTCAACAAACAGACCGGCTGCGGCGGAAATCAGGAAGTAACCGTGCACCACGCGCTCGCCGAAAATGGAATCGGCTGCTGCAATCTTGTCCATATGGGCGTAGAAGTGGTCACCGCTGAGGCAGGCAAAGTTAACGATATCCGCTTCGGTCAGTGTACGACGTGGCGTCAGCAGGCTGTCGCCCGGCTGGATCTCTTCGAAGTATTTACGGAACGGGTGAATACGATCTTCCTCCACCCGAGCGCCACGCACCCACTGTTGGCTTACCGCCGCGAGCATGGTTGGGCTGCCCTGAATGGCGGTGCGTTGCATGTAGTGTTTCACCGCGCGCAGCCCACCCAGCTCTTCACCGCCGCCTGCACGTCCAGGCCCACCGTGGACCAACTGTGGCAGCGGAGATCCGTGGCCGGTCGATTCCACCGAGGACTCTTCGTTCAGCACCTGAATACGCCCGTGGGCGCGGGCCGCACCGAGGATAAACTCTCGCGCCAGTTCGCCGCTCGCCGTCACCAACGTTCCTGCCAGACTGCCTTCACCGGCGCGTGCCAGCGTCATGGCATGCTCGGTATTTTGATACGGCATCAGCGTGGCGACCGGGCCAAAGGCTTCAATTGCATGTACCGCGGCAATTTCATCCGGCTGCGGACAAAACAGCAGCGTTGGCGGGAAGAAAGCCCCAGCCGTGCTCAGATCTGCTTTTCCGCCCAGCAGCACCTCACACCCGGCTTCAACCAGACGATTCACATTATCCTGCACGTCCTGACGCTGATCGTTATTCACCAGCGACCCCATCTTCACGCCTTCCTGCGCCGGATCGCCCACTACCACTTTTTGCAGACGGGTAATCAGCGCCTCGCTGACCGCTTTCACCTGCGCCTGTGGCACGATAATGCGGCGGATAGCGGTACATTTCTGCCCGGCTTTGGTCGTCATCTCGCGCACGACTTCACGTACAAACAATGCAAACTCAGGCTGTTCTGGGGTGACGTCATCACCCAGCACGCAGCAGTTGAGTGAATCCGCTTCCATGGTGAAAGGAACCGATTTAGCCACCAGATTGGGGTGCACGCGCAGCTGCTGTCCGGTATGAGCAGAACCGGTAAAGGTCACCACATCCTGGCTGTCGAGGTGATCGAGCAGGTCACCCGCGCCGCCGCAGATAAGGCTAATTGCGCCGTTCGGTACCAGGCCACTGTCGATAATCGCTTTCACCATTGCCTGAGTGAGCTGCGCGGTGGCGGTTGCAGGTTTGATAATGGCTGGCATCCCGGCAAGCCAGGTTGGCGCCAGCTTCTCTAACATACCCCAGCAGGGGAAGTTAAAGGCGTTGATATGCACCGCAACACCGGATTTGGAGGTCAGCACGTGGCGTGCGGCAAAACCGCCCTGTTTGGACAGCGGGATCAGTTCGTCTTCCGGCCACAGCGTATCGTCCGGCAGCTCGCGGGCACCGAGACTGGCATAAGTGAAAAGCGTGCCAATGCCGCCTTCGATATCGACCCAGCTGTCACCGCGCGTTGCTCCGGTTTGCGCGGATATGGCATAGAAATCGGCTTTCAGTTCCATTAAATGCTTCGCCACCGCTTTTAGCATCGCGCTGCGCTCAATAAAACTCATTGCCTGTAACGCTTTGCCGCCGTGCTCAATAGCAAAGCGGCGCGCCTGCGCCATATCCAGTCCAACGCTTGTCACTTCCCAAAGCGCTTCACCGGTAAGGGCGTGGTGGATGGTGCGGGTGCGGCCCCGGCCTGTCTGCCAGGCACCGGATAAATAACTGGCTAACTGCTGCATCGTTAATCTCCAGATGTGTTCCGTAATATCTCTTTAAATAGTTCTTTTATGAATCACAAAATGCAAGCGAGATTTTAATAATTTGTTAACAATGAGATCGCGAACACTTTACCTTCATTGGTTATCTATCTGTTATTAATGGATAAACAAAAACCCTTTGCGACAAGTATCGCAAAACCAGCAAACAAAATTTGTGGTTTTATTTAACCAAGATGTAACTTTTATAAAACAAAGTGATTCACAAATATTGATTTGTTGAAATTATCGGAATCATAAGGTGATGACGTGACTGAAGAACAACGCTTTGACCAGCGCATCGCGCAGGAAACGGCCATCGAGCCGCAGGACTGGATGCCGGACGCATACCGTAAGACGCTGATCCGCCAGATTGGCCAGCATGCGCACTCGGAAATTGTCGGCATGTTACCGGAAGGCAACTGGATAACCCGCGCACCTACGCTGCGGCGTAAGGCCATTCTGCTCGCAAAAGTACAGGACGAGGCCGGACACGGTCTGTACCTCTACAGCGCGGCGGAAACACTGGGCTGCGCGCGTGAAGATCTGTACCAGAAGATGCTCGACGGCCAGATGAAATACTCCTCCATCTTCAACTACCCAACCCTCAGCTGGGCGGATATCGGTGTGATCGGCTGGCTGGTCGATGGCGCGGCGATTGTTAACCAGGTGGCGCTGTGTCGTACCTCCTACGGCCCGTATGCCAGGGCGATGGTCAAAATCTGCAAAGAAGAGAGCTTCCATCAGCGTCAGGGCTTCGAAGCGTGTATGGCGCTGGCTACCGGTAGCGAGGAACAGCGTCAGATGCTGCAGGACGCCATCAACCGTTTCTGGTGGCCTGCGTTGATGATGTTTGGCCCGAACGACGACAACTCACCGAACAGTGCCCGCAGCATGGCGTGGAAAATCAAACTGCACTCCAACGATGAACTGCGTCAGCGCTTTGTTGATAACACGGTTCCGCAGGTAGAAATCCTCGGTATGACCGTGCCGGACGCCGACCTACAGCTTGATGAAGCGACGGGGAAATATCGATTCGGTGAGATCGACTGGCAGGAATTTAATGAGGTCATCAACGGTCGAGGTGTCTGCAACCACGAACGTCTGGGCGCAAAGCGTAAGGCCTGGGAAGAAGGGGCATGGGTGCGCGAGGCCGCACTGGCGCACGCCGAAAAGCAACAGGCCCGCGACGCGGCGTAAGGAGAGAGTCATGAGCAAAACATACTGGCCGTTATACGAAGTTTTTGTCCGCAGCAAACAAGGGTTATCGCACCGTCACGTTGGCAGTCTGCATGCCGCCGATGACCAGATGGCGCTGGAAAATGCACGCGATGCCTATACACGCCGCAGCGAAGGCTGCTCCATCTGGGTGGTGAAAGCCAGCGAAATTGTTGCGTCACAGCCGGAAGAACGCGGTGAATTTTTTGACCCGGCGGAGAGCAAAGTCTATCGCCATCCCACGTTCTACACCGTGCCGGACGGCATGGAACATATGTGAGGCAACGATGAATAACCTGAATCCCGTTGCAACTTATGCCCTGCGTCTGGGCGATAACGGCCTGGTGCTGGCTCAGCGTCTGGGGGCCTGGTGCGGTCATGCGCCGGAGCTGGAGATTGATCTGGCGCTGGCTAATATCGGCCTCGACCTGCTGGGGCAGGCGCGCAACTTCCTCAGCTACGCAGCCGAACTGGCGGGTAGCGGCGACGAAGACACGCTGGCTTTTGGCCGTGACGAGCGTCAGTTCCGCAATCTGTTGCTGGTGGAACAGCCTAACGGCAACTTTGCCGACACGATTGCTCGCCAGTTCTTTATCGACGTCTGGCATGTGGCGCTGTTCACTCGTTTGGTTAACAGCCGCGATAAGCAGATTGCCGCTATCGCTGCCAAAGGACTGAAAGAAGTGCGTTATCACCTGCGCTTCAGCCGCGGCTGGCTGGAACGACTGGGGAATGGTACTGATTACTCCGCGCAACTGATGCAGAAGGCGGTGGACAATCTGTGGCGTTACACCGGCGAATTGTTCCTTGCCGACGAACTGGAGCTCGCTCTGGCCAGGCAGGGTATTGCCGTCGATCCGCGCGAACTGCAAACCGAATGGCAAACGACGGTACACACTGCGCTGATTGATTCTGGTTTACAGGTTCCGCAAGAGGCGGCGTTTCGCAACGGCGGTAAGCAGGGGCTACACAGCGAACATCTCGGGCCGATGTTGGCCGAGA
Organism: Citrobacter sp. Cpo071; assembly: GCF_030332765.1. Classification (NCBI taxonomy): domain Bacteria; kingdom Pseudomonadati; phylum Pseudomonadota; class Gammaproteobacteria; order Enterobacterales; family Enterobacteriaceae; genus Citrobacter; species Citrobacter sp. Cpo071. Next base: position 202,479 of record NZ_JAOWHE010000085.1, read on the forward strand.
TGCAGTACTTGCAGCGTGCGTATCCTGGGCAGCAGTGGTAGCAGGAGGTGGCTATGCAACGTCTTACCGCGATCGCACCGCCAGAGGTGCACACCGTTTGGGGGCTGTTAAGTGCGATTTCCGATCCGGAAGTGCCGGTGCTGACCATCACCGATCTCGGCATGGTACGCAGCGTTGAGCGCTGCGGCGACGGCTGGGTAATCGGCTTTACGCCGACGTACTCCGGCTGCCCGGCCACCGAGCATCTACTGGGTGAAATTCGCATGGTGATGGCGGAGCACGGCTATACGCCAGTACATATCGTCCTGCAGCTTGACCCACCGTGGACCACTGACTGGATGAGCCCGGACGCCCGCGAACGCCTGCGCCAATATGGTATCAGCCCGCCGCAGGCCCACGCCTGTCATGCCGAAATGCCAACTGACGTACAGTGCCCGCGCTGCGCCAGCACCCATACCTCGCTGATTAGCGAATTCGGATCCACGGCCTGTAAAGCGTTGTATCGCTGCGACAGTTGCCGTGAACCCTTTGATTACTTTAAATGTATTTGAGGTTGCGATGACAACATTTCATTCGCTTACCGTGGCCAACGTCGAAGCGGAAACGCGCGATGCGGTGACCATCACTTTCACCATTCCCGACGCGCTGCGTAATGCCTACGCCTTCCGACCGGGCCAGCATTTGACGCTGAAAGCTCACCTCGGTGGAGAAGAGCTGCGTCGGTGTTACTCCATTTGTCGCAGCCGCTCGCCGTCGGAAATTAGTGTCGCGGTTAAAGCTATCGACGGTGGGCGTTTCTCCCGCTATGCCCAGCAGGATATCCAGCAGGGTATGGCGCTGGAGGTGATGGTGCCGCAAGGGCACTTCGGCTACCAGCCGCAGGCCGAGCGCGAAGCCGAATATCTGGCGATTGCCGCCGGGTCCGGCATTACGCCGATGATGGCGATTATTGAAGCGACGCTGACGACCGAACCGGCCAGCCAGTTCACCCTGATCTACGGCAACCGCAGCAGCCACAGCATGATGTTCCGTCAGGCGCTGGCCGATCTGAAAAACCGCTATCCGCAGCGTTTACAGGTGGTGCACCTGTTCAGTCAGGAGTCGATGGACAGCGATCTGCTACAGGGTCGTATCGACGGCGACAAACTGCGTGCGCTGGGCAAAAACCTGCTCGATTTCAGCCGCTTTGACGACGCCTTTATCTGTGGCCCATCGGCAATGATGGATGAAGCCGAAGTGGCACTGCGCGAACTGGGCATAGCGGAAAAATCTATTCACCTTGAGCGTTTCAATACGCCGGGGACCAGCGTGAAACGCGCCACCGGCGTGCAGGCGGAAGGCCGCACGGTCACCCTTCGTCAGGATGGGCGCGATCGCCTGATTTCACTGAATGCGGAAGATGACAGCATTCTCGACGCCGCGCTGCGCCAGGGCGCTGACCTGCCGTTCGCCTGTAAAGGCGGCGTGTGCGCCACCTGCAAATGCAAGGTGGTCAGCGGCGAGGTAGCGATGGCCGCCAACTATAGCCTTGAAGCCGATGAACTGGCGGCGGGCTATGTGCTGAGCTGCCAGGCGCTGCCAACCAGCGGTGACGTAGTGGTCGACTTCGATGCGCGGGGGATGGCATGAGCGAACTGCTGATTTCCCGTCACGACCGTGTACTGCAACTGACTCTGAACCGTCCGCAGGCGCGTAACGCCCTGAACAATGCGCTGCTAACGCAGATTGCTGACGCGCTGGAAAGCGCGGCGGCGGACGCCAGCATCAGCGTTTGCGTGATTAGCGGCAACACGCGCTATTTCGCCGCCGGGGCCGATCTCAACGAAATGGCGGAAAAAGATCTGCCCGCCACTTTCGACGATGTTCGTCCTCGCCTGTGGGCACGTATTGATGCCTTCAACAAGCCGCTGATCGCGGTGGTTAACGGTTACGCGCTGGGAGCCGGGTGCGAGCTGGCTCTTCTGTGCGACCTGGTGATTGCCGGGGATAACGCGCGCTTCGGCCTACCGGAAATTACTCTCGGCACCATGCCAGGGGCGGGCGGTACGCAGCGGCTTATCCGTTGTGTTGGTAAAGCGCTGGCCAGCCGAATGGTGCTGAGCGGTGAAAGTATTGATGCCGAACGAGCGCAACAGGCCGGGCTGGTGAGTGACATTCACCCGGCGAACCTCTCCGATGAATACGCGCTCAAGCTGGCGGCGACCATCGCCCGTCACTCACCGCTGGCGCTGCGGGCGGCAAAACAGTCTCTACGCGCTGCGCAAGAAGTGGGTCTCCAGGCCGGTCTGGTGCAGGAACGTCAGCTGTTTACGCTGCTGAGCGGCACCGAAGATCGTCGTGAAGGCGTCAGCGCCTTTTTAGAAAAACGCACACCGGAATTTAAAGGACGCTAATCGTGGACGCATTTATTCTCAGCGAAGTGGAGCAGGGCGTGATGACTATCACCCTGAACCGCCCGGACCGACTCAACAGCTTTAACGACGTGATGCACCAGCAGCTTGCCGATTGCCTGAAACAGGCCGAGCGCGACGACACCATTCGTTGCCTGCTGATCACCGGCGCCGGACGCGGATTTTGCGCCGGACAGGATCTGAACGACCGTAACGTTGACCCGAGCGGCCCCGCGCCGGATCTGGGCATGTCGGTGGAACGCTTCTATAACCCGCTGGTGCGCCGCTTAGCCGCGCTGCCGAAGCCGGTTATCTGTGCCGTCAACGGCGTTGCCGCTGGTGCCGGTGCCACGCTGGCCTTGGGCTGCGACATCGTCCTCGCCGCGCGCTCGGCGAAGTTTGTCATGGCCTTCAGCAAGCTCGGTCTGGTGCCGGACTGCGGCGGAAGTTGGGTGCTGCCGCGCGTAGCCGGTCGCGCTCGCGCCGTCGGCTTGCTGATGCTTGGCGATAACCTCAGCGCCGAACAGGCCGCGCTGTGGGGCATGATCTGGCAAGTGGTCGACGATGCCGAGTTGAAAGATGCCGCGTTGACCATGGCGCGCCATTTCGCGACGCAGCCGACCTATGGCCTGGGGCTGATTAAGAAAGCCTTGCAGCTTTCCGAAACCAACACGCTGGATCAGCAGCTTGAGCTTGAACGCGACTACCAGCGCATGGCCGGTCGCAGCGACGACTACCGCGAAGGGGTCAGCGCCTTCCTCGCCAAACGTCCACCACAGTTCAGCGGGAAATAAGCCATGACGCAAACTCTTCATCGCGTTGCCGTGATCGGCGGCGGAACAATGGGTGCAGGTATTGCCGAGGTGGCTGCCAGCGCCGGACATTCGGTCCTGCTGTATGACATTTCCGCTGAGGCGATTACTCGCGCCATTGAGGGTATTCGCCAGCGACTCGACGTTCGTGTTGGTCGTGGAAAAATCAGTGCGGAACAGGCCAGTGAGCTGCTGGCACGGATCGCCCCCGCGACTGAACTGAATCAGCTTGCCGATGCACAACTGGTGATTGAAGCCGCGTCCGAGCGGCTGGAAATTAAAAAAGCGCTGTTTAGTCAGTTGGCGGAGATCTGTTTGCCGTCAACGCTGCTAACCAGTAATACTTCGTCGATCTCAATTACCGCAATTGCGGCGGGAGTGAAGCATCCGGAACGTGTGGCGGGGCTGCATTTCTTTAACCCGGCACCGGTGATGAAACTGGTGGAAGTGGTGAGCGGGCTTGCCACCTCAACCGAGGTAGTCGAGCAGCTTTGCCAGTGCGTAATCGCCTGGGGCAAGCAGCCGGTGCGCTGCCGCTCAACGCCAGGCTTTATCGTTAACCGCGTGGCCCGTCCGTACTACGCCGAAGCCTGGCGTGCACTGGAAGAACAGGTTGCGTCAGCGGAAGTGATTGATGCCGCACTGCGCGACGGCGGCGGGTTCCCGATGGGACCGCTGGCGCTGACCGACTTGATTGGCCAGGACGTCAACTTTGCCGTGACCTGTTCGGTGTTTAACGCCTTCTGGCAGGACCGCCGTTTTCTACCGTCTTTGCTGCAACAGGAGCTCGCTCTGGCGGGGCGTCTGGGCAAGAAGAGCGGTCACGGCGTCTATCGCTGGCCTGCTGAAGTATCGCCTGAACTGGCTGTTGCAGCGGTAGCGCCTGAAAATGCAGCAAAAAATATCAAGCGTGACGTTGTCACTGAACTGGATGATGTGCTGCTCCTTGAAACTACCGGTGAAACCGCGCTGGCCTTAAGCGTGCAGCACCAGCGCCCGGTGGTGGTGTATGACCATGCTGCGGGCGACACCGTCGTGCTGGCAAGCGCACCAACCAATCCGGATTCAGCCACCGACAAAGCAGTGTACTACTTCCAGCAGCAGGGCAAAAAAGTGCTGCGTATTGCCGACTATCCAGGGCTGCTGGTATGGCGCACGGTAGCGATGCTGGCGAACGAAGCGCTGGATGCGCTGCAAAAAGGAGTCGCCAGCGCCGAGGATATCGATACCGCCATGTGTTTGGGGGTCAACTACCCGCACGGGCCGCTGGCCTGGGGTGAATCGCTCGGCTGGGGACGTGTGCTTCGTCTGCTGGAAAATCTACAACAGCACTATGGCGAAGAACGCTATCGCCCGAGTGCGCTGCTGCGCCAGAAAGCGCTGATGGAGATGCGTCATGAGTAATGAAGCCTGGCGCAACGCCCGCGCCATGTATGTGAAAGACACCTGCGCGCAGGCGCTGGGGATTGAAATTATTGAGATGGACGACGGTTATTCGCAGATGACCATGACCGTGTCGCCATCGCAGCTGAATGGACATCAGACCTGTCACGGCGGGCAACTGTTCTCGCTGGCGGATACCGCCTTTGCTTACGCCTGCAACAGTCAGGGACTGGCAGCAGTAGCCTCAGCGGCCAGTATCGACTTTCTGCGTCCGGCTTTTGCAGGTGACAAACTGACCGCCACCGCGCGGGTTAAGCAGCAAGGCAAACTCACTGGCGTTTACGACATTGAAATTGTCAATCAGCAACACAAAACCGTGGCTCTGTTTCGCGGCAAATCCCACCGCATCGGTGGCACGATTACAGGAGAAGTCTAATGCGTGACGCATTTATTTGTGACGGTATTCGTACCCCGATTGGTCGCTACGGCGGGGCGCTGGCAGGCGTGCGTGCCGACGATCTGGCGGCCATCCCGTTGCGTGAATTACTCAACCGCAACCCACGCCTGGATCCCCGCGCTATTGACGATGTGATCTTCGGTTGCGCCAACCAGGCGGGCGAGGATAACCGCAACGTGGCGCATATGGCGACCTTGCTGGCGGGGTATCCGCACAGCGTTGCCGGCACGACCATCAACCGTCTGTGCGGCTCCGGGCTTGATGCGATCGGCTTCGCTGCTCGCACGATCAAAGCCGGTGATGCCGACCTGCTGATCGCTGGTGGTGTTGAGTCAATGTCACGCGCGCCGTTTGTAATGGGCAAAGCGACCGTGCCGTTTCAGCGTCAGGCAGAAATGTTTGATACCACCATTGGCTGGCGTTTTGTGAACCCGCTCATGCAGCAACAATTCGGAACTGACAGCATGCCGGAAACGGCGGAGAATGTAGCTGAATTGTTAAATATAAGCCGAGAGGACCAGGACGCCTTTGCGTATCGCAGCCAGCAGCGCACGGCGAAAGCCCAGCGTGACGGCATTCTGGCGCAGGAAATTGTGCCGGTACAAATCATTGGCAAGAAAGGGGCAGTTAGCGCAGTACGTGAAGATGAACATCCGCGTGCAGAAACCACGCTGGAGCAACTCGCACAACTGAAAACACCGTTTCGTAAGAACGGCGTGGTCACCGCAGGCAATGCCTCTGGGGTGAACGACGGGGCGGCAGCGCTGATTATCGCAAGCCAGCAGCAGGCCGCAGCGCAGGGTTTAACGCCGCGTGCGCGTATTGTCGCTATGGCGACCGCGGGCGTGGAGCCGAAGTATATGGGGCTTGGCCCCGTTCCGGCAGTGCGTAAAGTGCTGGAGCGCGCAGGGCTGAATATTAACGATATGGACGTGATTGAGCTGAATGAAGCCTTTGCCGCCCAGGCGTTGGGTGTGATGAGACAGCTTGGACTGGCAGATGACGCAGAACACGTGAATCCCAATGGGGGGGCTATCGCTTTAGGTCACCCGCTGGGGATGAGCGGTGTGCGGCTAGCGCTGGCCGCAACGCTGGAGCTGGAACGACGCAATGGACGTTATGCGCTGTGTACGATGTGTATTGGCGTGGGTCAGGGCATTGCCATGATCCTTGAGCGAGTGTGAGCTAATTGACCTGCGAGTGCCCTACAAAATGACAACGACAACAACAAAATTAGATCCGATTGAAACCGCATCGCGTGACGAATTACAGGCTTTGCAAACCGAGCGCCTGAAATGGACGTTAAAACACGCCTATGAAAATGTCCCGATGTACCGCCGTAAGTTCGACGCGGCGGGGGTTCACCCGGATGATTTCCGTGAGCTGAGCGATCTGAGCAAGTTTCCCTGCACCACCAAGCAGGACCTGCGTGACAACTATCCCTTCGACACCTTCGCGGTACCGATGGAGCAGGTGGTGCGTATCCATGCATCATCCGGCACCACGGGTAAACCGACAGTGGTGGGCTATACGCAAAATGATATCGATACCTGGGCTAACATCGTCGCCCGCTCGCTGCGTGCCGCAGGCGGTACCGCGAAAGATAAAATCCACGTCGCTTATGGCTATGGCCTTTTCACCGGCGGACTGGGCGCGCACTACGGCGCGGAACGCCTGGGGGCAACGGTTATCCCGATGTCCGGCGGTCAAACCGAGAAACAGGCGCAGCTGATTCGCGATTTCAAACCTGACATGATTATGGTTACGCCATCCTACTGTCTGAACCTGATTGAAGAGCTGGAGCGCCAGATGGGCGGTGACGCGCGGGGTTGTTCGCTGCGTACCGGTGTCTTTGGCGCAGAGCCGTGGACAACGGGGATGCGCGCGGAGATCGAACGTCGCCTGGGTATTACGGCGCTGGATATTTATGGCCTCTCGGAAGTGATGGGGCCGGGCGTGGCGATGGAGTGCATCGAAACGGGTGATGGTCCGACAATATGGGAGGATCATTTCTTCCCGGAAGTGGTCAATCCGGATGACGGTACGCCACTGGCCGACGGCGAGCACGGCGAACTGCTGTTCACCACGCTGACGAAAGAAGCGCTACCGGTCATTCGTTATCGTACCCGCGACCTGACGCGCCTGCTGCCGGGTACCGCACGCACGATGCGTCGTATGGATCGCATTAGCGGGCGCAGCGACGATATGCTGATTATTCGCGGCGTCAACGTCTTCCCATCGCAGGTGGAAGAAGAGATCCTCAAGATTGAACATCTGGCTCCGCATTACCAGTTGGAAGTGGATCGCCGAGGACATCTTGATTCGCTTTCGGTACGCGTGGAGCTTAAAGAGAGTAGCCTGGTGCTAAGCCATGAGCAGCGCTGCCAGATTTGCCATCATTTGCGTCATCGTATTAAGTCGATGGTCGGTATTTCAACGGACGTAAGCATTGTTAACTGCGGCAGCATCCCGCGCTCAGAAGGAAAGGCGTGTCGGGTGTTCGACCTGCGCAAAGTTGCCGCCAACGGTTAAGACTCGTAGGCCTGATAAGCGCAGCGCCATCAGGCGAGAGCGCACAAGTTACCGGATGGCGGCGTTGCCTTATCCGGCCTACAAATTCCTGCCATATCGCGGAAATTATCCTGTGCTATGATTCAAAAAGGACAAAAAAGACAACAGTATGAATCATATGGAAAAACTCGATAGTTTTATTCAGCAGGCGGTAACCGCAATGCCGGTCAGCGGCACCTCTCTTATCGCCTCGCTTTACGGGGACTGTTTATCGCAACGCGGTGGAGAAGTCTGGCTCGGTAGCGTTGCCGCGCTGCTGGAAGGGCTTGGCTTCGGTGAACGTTTTGTACGTACCGCGCTGTTTCGCCTTAATAAAGAAGAATGGCTGGACGTAGTACGTATCGGCCGCCGCAGTTTCTACCGCCTGAGTGATAAAGGGCTACGCTTGACGCGCCGCGCCGAGAGCAAAATCTACCGTGCCAGCGCCCCTGAGTGGGACGGTACCTGGCTGCTGCTGCTGTCGGAGGGGCTGGAGAAAAATACCCTGGCCGAAGTTAAAAAGCAGCTGTTATGGCAAGGTTTTGGCGTACTGGCGCCGAGTCTGCTGGCGTCGCCATCGCAAAAGCTGGCGGACGTACAGTCGCTGCTCCATGAAGCTGGGGTAGCGGAAAACGTCATCGTTTTTGAGGCGCATTCGCCGTTGGCACTCTCCCGCGCTGCGCTGCGTGAGCGGGTAGAAGGGTGCTGGCACTTAACCGAACAAAATGCCATGTACGAGGCGTTTATCACGCTGTTCCGTCCGTTGTTACCGCTACTGCGTGACGCCGGGCCGGACGAACTTACGCCAGAGCGCTGCTTCCAGATCCGCCTGTTGCTCATTCACTTCTATCGTCGGGTTGTGCTCAAAGATCCGCTGTTGCCGGAAGAATTGTTGCCTGCTCACTGGCTGGGTCAGACGGCGCGTCAGCTGTGCATTAATATTTATCAACGTGTTGCGCCCGGCGCCCAGGTTTTCGTCAGCGAAAAAGGCGAGAGCTCGGTGGGGGAACTGCCCGCGCCGGGTCCGCTCTATTATCAACGCTTCGGTGGATTAGCCGAGGTGTAACAGGAGAAGCCATGCCGATTTACCAGATTGACGGGATGATCCCGGTAGTTCCTGCAGAAAGCTATGTTCACCCAACCGCAGTGCTGATTGGCGATGTCATTCTCGGCAAAGGTGTTTATGTTGGTCCCAACGCCAGCCTGCGCGGAGATTTTGGGCGTATCGTGGTTAAAGATGGGGCGAATATCCAGGATAACTGCGTGATGCACGGATTTCCCGGCCAGGATACGGTAGTGGAAGAGGATGGACATATCGGCCACGGGGCGATTCTGCACGGCTGTGTGATTGGGCGTAACGCGCTGATCGGCATGAGCGCGGTGATTATCGATGGCGCGACCATCGGTGAAAACAGTATCGTTGGTGCTTCGGCGTTTGTGAAAGCGCGCGCTGAGATGCCCGCCAACCATCTGATTGTCGGCAGCCCGGCGAAAGCGATTCGCATGTTAACTGAGCAGGAACTGGTGTGGAAAAAACAGGGTACTCGCGAGTATCAGGTGCTGGTGGGGCGCTGTCAGCAGACGCTTGCAGAAGTGGAGCCGCTGACTGCGGTAGAACCCGACAGAAAGCGGCTGGAGTTTGATGAGAATTTGCAACCTAAGTCAGCGAGTTAGCGATTCTACGCAATACCCGGTGTCAGAACTGATAGCTGGCGGTAACGCTGACGTTACGCGGCTCACCATAAACGATAGAACCGTCGATATTCGTGTCGTAGGTTTTATCGAACAGGTTATTAAGGTTACCCTGCACTGAGAAGTTTTTTGTTACCTGGTAGCGGGTGAACAAATCTACCAGGGCGTAGCTTCCTTGTTCCGCGCGGAATGTGCCATAAGGCGTGACCGTATCGCTGTAAACACGATTCTGCCAGTTAACTCCACCGCCGACGGTCAGTTCCGGCATGGCTGGCAGGCGATAACGGGTAAACAGTTTGACCGTGGTCCGCGGCAGATTCGGGTTTACTGCATTGCCTTCGTTGTCTTCAGCAACATAGCGTGTCGCACCAAACGTCATCTGCCAGTTATCGGTGATCGCACCGTTAATCTCGAATTCGACCCCTTTGCTGACCGTACCATCCATCGCTTTAAAGGCTGTGTCGCCATTGCTACCGGCGATTGGCACGCCGGTTGATTGCGCTACGTTATCCTGTTCAATGCGGAACACCGCGAGCGTGGTGGTTAAACGGCTGTTCATCCAGTCGGACTTCAGACCAAGCTCATAGTTGTTGCCGGTGATCGGAGAGAGATATTTACCGGAACTGTCGCGCTTGTTCTGCGGCTGGAAGATTGAGGTATAGCTGGCGTAGGTAGACCAGTTATCGTCAATGTCATAGACCAGACCCGCATACGGCGTGGTGTGGTTTTGCTCCATGCTGTAGGTCAGGGTGTCGATACGCCAGTTGGTGTAACGTGCGCCAACAATCAAATGCAGTGGGTCGGCCAGCGAAATACGCGTTGCGGCGTACAGCGATTTCATGTGCGTGGTATCGTCCTGAGCCAATGACTGCGGGTTCCAGTTGGTTTCAGGGAAGTTACCATCATAGGTATAGAAGCTGCCGATTTCGTTGGGGAAAACGTTCGCCCACGAGCTTTCATAACGGTTATTCTGTTTACTGTAGCTGCCGCCCAGCATCAGATTATGCTGACGACCAAACAGATCGTAACCGCCGTCGGCAAATAGATCGACAGCATCCACTTTACGTTTGCCGCTGTTCCAGCCGGTTCCTCCGACGTAGTCATATCCCGGACCATAGTTGCCATATGGGCCAATCAGCGTGCCGTCGGCCTTGTTAACATAGGCATCGACGTACATCATTTTACTGTCGAACTTGACCTCGGAGTGGGTGGCGTTCATGGTCGCCTGCCAGGTATCGGCAAAACGTTGTTTGATGGTGACAAACACTTTGTTGAAGTCTTTATCGTTGTAAGCCCAGTCCGGCGCAGTGCTACGCGAGCGGTCGTAGCTGTTTTTACTGCCATCGGTATTCCAGCGCGGCAATCCACCCCAGGTTGGGCTGTTGATATCAATGCGCTGATATTCATAGCCCGCAGACAGGCTGGTGGTGTCACCCAAATCGGCATCGACAATCCCGGAGAAGAACATTTTTTCGCTATTGTAGCGATCAAGCCAGGAGTCGTTATTCTGGTAACCCGCCACGATGCGGCCGCGCACGTTGCCGTCTGCTGTAAGCGGGCTTTGCAGATCGGTCACATAGCGTTGTTTGTTCCAACTGCCATATTCCGCTGAAACATTACCGGTGAACTCGCGGCTGGTGGCATGCTTACGGATCATGTTAATGGAGGCTGAAGGGTTACCCGTCCCGGTCATTAGCCCGTTTGCGCCACGGACCACTTCGACACGCTCAAAAAGGGCGGTGTCAGAAAGGGCGTCACCGAGATTCCAGCGGGATTCAAAATAGGTCGGGATCCCATCGACCATATAGTTATCAATCTGAAATCCGCGCGAGTAATAGCTGCTGCGATCTGAATCCGCCTGGCTTTTGCTTATCCCCAACGTGTTGTCCATCACATCGCCCAGCGTTTGCAATTGCTGATCTTCCATGCGTTGCTGGCTGACAATGCTGACCGATTGCGGAATATCGCGCTGTGTCATTTGCATTTTTGTGCCAGCTGTCGTCGATTTAACGCTGTAATCCTGCTCCTCACTGGATGCGGATGGAGCAGAACCCTCCACGATCACTGTCTCTTCTGCAGGGGCTGCGAGGCTGGTGGAAGGTAAAAGGGCTAGCGTGACGCATGCTGCCAGCAAAGAAGGGGCAAGCCCCGGTTGGCGTTGAACATTCCCGTTGAGTGTTGTGAAAGACATCGAAAAGTCCTTGATAATTATTAATATTAAGTTCGAATCACCGGTAGCGTGATGAACCCTTTGGTTGTAAATTATTAAGTGCGCATGTAAATACAAATGCGAAATATACGCATTAACATTCAATGTGTAAACAGATGCTACGCGATAAATGAAATATTGTTTCAGTACTATGCTTAAGCGATAGCGATGGGAAATGGTTATAAGAACAGCAGCGGCAAAGGATTTTGCTTAAATAATCGAGGGTTAAAGTTGAAAGAGCGTGAGTAACTCGCTCATACTCTATACTCGCAGAGTTACCCGGCGTAGCATGACAAAACGCTTGGGCTGATAATGAAAAAGGAAAACGTCGTGGCAGAAGAAACTATATTCAGCAAAATTATTCGTCGTGAGATTCCGTCGGATATCGTATACCAGGACGAACTGGTCACTGCGTTTCGTGATATTTCCCCTCAGGCACCAACGCATATCCTGATCATTCCTAACATTCTGATCCCCACTGTCAATGATGTGACGGCGGAACATGAACAGGCATTGGGCCGCATGATCACCGTTGCGGCGAAAATTGCTGAGCAGGAAGGCATTGCTGCAGATGGGTACCGCTTAATCATGAACACCAACCGCCACGGGGGGCAGGAGGTGTATCACATTCATATGCACCTGCTGGGCGGACGTGCGCTTGGCCCAATGCTTGCGCATAAAGGTCTGTAAGCATGACCAGAGGATGCATTGCGCTTTCACTGGGCTTGTTGTTGCTGGCGGGTTGTCGAACACATCCTGAAATCCCGGTAAGTGATGAACAGTCGCTGGTGATGGAATCAACAATTCTGGCGGCGGGTATTACAGCAGAGCAGCCCACGTTAACAACGTCTGATATTCAGGCTTCGGCATCCTCTCGACTCTATAACGAAAGACAAGAACCCGTTACCGTTCATTATCGGTTTTACTGGTATGACGCCAGAGGGCTGGAAATGCACCCTCTGGAAGCGCCACGCAGTGTGACTATTCCGGCTCATTCGTCGGTGACGCTGTACGGCAGCGCCAATTTTCTGGGGGCGCACAAGGTTAGACTTTATCTTTATTTGTAAGGGGTGAATCTTGATGAACAAAATGAATCGCTACGCACTGATTGCCGCGCTGGCGATGTTTCTCTCTGGCTGTGTGGCGCAACGTGAGCCCGCGCCGGTAGAGGAAGTGAAGCCGGTACCGGAACAGCCTGCGCAGCCGCAACAGCCGGTGCCGGTTGTGCCAACGGTGCCAAGCATACCGCAGCAGCCTGGCCCAATTGAGCATGAAGACCAAACGGCGCAGCCTACGCCACGTCAACGTCACTATGACTGGAACGGGGCTATGCAGCCGATGGTCGGTAAAATGCTGCAGGCAGACGGCGTCAAAGCGGGCGGCGTTCTGCTGGTTGATAGCGTGAATAACCGCACCAACGGCTCGTTGAACGCGGGTGAAGCCACCGAAACCTTACGTAACGCGCTGGCGAATAACGGTAAGTTTACGCTGATTTCTGCCCAACAGCTGGCTGTCGCCAAACAGCAGTTAGGTCTGTCGCCGAATGACAGTCTGGGAACGCGCAGTAAAGCGATTGGTATCGCCCGTAACGTTGGCGCGCAGTATGTGCTTTATTCCAGCGCATCCGGCAACGTCAATTCGCCTGCGCTGCAAATGCAATTAATGCTGGTACAAACTGGCGAGATAATCTGGTCAGGTAAAGGTGCCGTTCAGCAACAATAACAGACTCACGCGCGGCGAAGTGTTGTCGCGCTATTTCCCGCAGTATCATCCCGTCGCAACCAGCCAAACCGGCCTGAGCGGCGGGAGCTGCATCATTGAACACTGTTCCCACCGACTGGTACTGCGCTGCCATCACGACCCTGACGCGCCGGAATCTCATTTCTTACGCCAATATCATGCGCTAAAACACCTGCCAGAAAGCCTTGCGCCACGTCCTCATTTTTATACGCGTGGGTGGATGGCAGTCGAGTTTTTTCACGGTAAGGTAGAATCCAGATTACCGGACGCCGACGAACTCGCAGGCTTACTGTATCATCTGCACCAGCAACCCCGATTGGGCTGGCGAATCAGCCTGCTTCCGCTACTTGAACAGTACTGGCAGTGTGGCGATCCGGCGCGTCGTACACCATGCTGGCTGCGCGCGCTGAAGCGGCTAAGGAAACGAGGTGAACCTCGACCTTTGCGCCTGGGGCCGCTGCATATGGATGTTCACGGTGACAACATCGTACGTACGGCATCAGGGCTGCGGCTGATTGACTGGGAATACGCCGGAGACGGTGATATTGCCCTGGAGCTGGCGGCAGTATGGGTTAGCGATGAATCCCAGCACCAACAGTTGGTTAGCACCTACGCCCAACGAGCGCACATTGAGCCAGACGTTTTGTGGCGACAGGTCAGACAATGGCAACCCTGGATAATGATGCTGAAGGCGGGGTGGTTTGAGTATCGCTGGCGGCAAACCGGCGATCGACAATTTATCAGGCTGGCCGATGAAACCTGGCGGCAGCTAACAATGAAAGGATAAGGAGAGCAGTGTGGGCCCAGTAATGTTGGATGTCGAAGGGTATGAGCTGGACGCTGAAGAGCGTGAGATTCTGGCACATCCGCTGGTAGGTGGGTTGATCCTCTTTACCCGAAATTATCATGACCCGGAACAGCTGCGTGAATTAGTGCGTCAGATCCGGGCTGCGTCACGTAACCATCTGGTGGTGGCGGTAGATCAAGAAGGCGGACGCGTACAGCGTTTTCGTGAGGGCTTTACCCGCCTGCCTGCGGCTCAATCCTTTGCTGCGTTGCACGGTCTGGAAGAGGGCGGCAAACTGGCTCAGGACGCAGGGTGGTTGATGGCCAGCGAAATGATCGCGATGGACATTGATATCAGCTTTGCACCCGTGCTGGATGTGGGCCATATCAGCGCGGCAATCGGCGAGCGTTCTTACCATGCCGATCCGCTAAAAGCGCTGGCGATGGCGACCCGCTTCATTGACGGGATGCATGCTGCTGGCATGAAAACGACCGGTAAACATTTCCCAGGACATGGGGCGGTGACGGCGGATTCACACAAAGAAACCCCAACCGATCCACGCCCAGAAGCCGAGATTCGTGCGAAAGATATGTCCGTGTTCCAGACGTTGATTACGGAAAACAAACTGGATGCCATTATGCCTGCGCATGTCATCTACAGTGATGTCGATCCGCGTCCGGCGAGTGGCTCACCTCACTGGTTGAAAACGGTGCTACGTCAGGAACTTGGCTTCGATGGTGTCATTTTCTCCGACGATTTGTCGATGGAAGGGGCGGCGATTATGGGAAGCTATGCGGAGCGTGGACAGGCCTCGCTGGATGCAGGTTGCGATATGATCCTGGTCTGCAATAATCGTAAGGGAGCGGTCAGTGTGTTAGATAATCTGTCGCCGATCAATGCAGAACGTGTTACACGTTTGTATCATAAAGGTTCATTTTCACGTCAGGAACTGATGGACTCGGCACGCTGGAAGACGGTAAGCGCTCAGCTTAACCAACTTCATGAGCGCTGGCAGGAAGAGAAAGCAGGTCATTAACGCAAGTTTGGCGAGGATGCGATGATTATCTATTTACACGGTTTTGACTCTAACAGCCCGGGCAACCATGAGAAGGTGTTGCAGCTGCAATTCATCGACCCGGATGTCAGGCTGATTAGCTACAGTACGCGGCATCCTAAACATGATATGCAGCATCTGCTGAAAGAAGTGGACAAAATGCTGCAGCTGAATGTGGATGACCGTCCGCTGATTTGTGGTGTGGGGCTCGGGGGATATTGGGCTGAACGGATTGGTTTCCTGTGTGATATTCGTCAGGTAGTGTTTAATCCCAACCTGTTCCCGTATGAGAACATGGAAGGCAAAATCGACAGACCTGAGGAGTATGCAGATATCGCGACAAAATGCGTGACCAATTTCCGCGAAAAGAATCGCGATCGCTGCCTGGTGATCCTGTCACGTCATGATGAAGCGCTTAATAGTCAGCGTTCGTCGGAAGAGCTGCATCATTTTTACGAGATAGTCTGGGACGAAGAGCAGACGCATAAGTTTACGAATATCTCTCCGCATTTGCAGCGCATCAAAGCGTTCAAGACGTTAGGTTAATTCTTATTGAGTGTGTAAAAAACCAGCCATCGGGCTGGTTTTTTTGTTCTTAAAGTTCCGGTTGTCTATCTTTTCAGCATCAAAACTTGATACATATCAATTTTGGTATGACCAATGCACCGTTCGTGTTATTCTCACTCTCGAAGAACATTTTCATTGCCGTAACTTGTTGTTAATTAAAGGCTATGCTCATAACTTTTAATTAACAATTGGTTAATAAATTTGAGGGGGTCACGTTGACTACACCATTGAAAAGGATCGTGATTGTCGGCGGCGGTGCTGGCGGACTGGAAATGGCGACGCAGCTGGGTAAAAAACTCGGGCGTAAGAAAAAGGCCAAAATCACACTGGTAGACAGAAACCACAGTCACTTGTGGAAACCGTTACTGCATGAAGTGGCGACGGGTTCACTGGACGAAGGTGTGGATGCGCTGAGTTATCTGGCACATGCCCGTAACCATGGCTTCCAGTTCCAGTTAGGCTCGGTGGTGGATATCGATCGTGAAGCGAAGACCATTACTCTTGCTGAGCTGCGCGATGAGAAGGGTGAGCTGCTGGTTCCTGAGCGTAAAGTGCCGTATGACACGCTGGTGATGGCGTTGGGCAGTACGTCCAACGATTTCAACACCCCTGGCGTGAAAGAAAACTGCATTTTCCTCGATAACCCGCATCAGGCGCGTCGTTTCCACCAGGAGATGCTGAATCTGTTCCTGAAGTATTCCGCGAATCTGGGCGCTAACGGAAAAGTGAATATCGCCATTGTGGGCGGCGGTGCGACGGGTGTAGAACTCTCCGCTGAGCTGCACAATGCGGTAAAACAACTGCACAGCTATGGTTACAAAGGGCTGACCAATGACGCGCTGAACGTTACGCTGGTCGAAGCCGGTGAGCGTATTCTGCCTGCGTTGCCGCCGCGTATTTCCGGTGCTGCGCATAATGAGTTAACCAAACTGGGCGTACGCGTACTGACCCAGACGATGGTAACCAGCGCTGACGAAGGGGGACTGCACACCAAAGATGGCGAATACATTAAAGCCGATCTGATGGTGTGGGCGGCGGGTATCAAAGCGCCAGACTTTATGAAAGACATTGGCGGTCTGGAAACGAACCGTATTAACCAACTGGTGGTTGAGCCAACTCTGCAGAGCACGCGCGATCCTGATGTGTACGCGATTGGCGACTGCGCTTCCTGCGCTCGCCCGGAAGGCGGTTTTGTGCCTCCGCGCGCTCAGGCAGCACACCAGATGGCGACCTGCGCGATGAACAATATTCTGGCACAGATGAACGGTAAGCCGCTGAAAGCGTATCAGTACAAAGATCACGGCTCTCTGGTCTCGCTCTCTAACTTCTCTACCGTGGGTAGCCTGATGGGCAACCTGACCCGTGGTTCGATGATGGTGGAAGGACGTATTGCGCGCTTTGTGTACATCTCACTGTACCGCATGCACCAGATTGCTTTGCACGGCTACTTCAAAACCGGGCTGATGATGCTGGTCGGCAGTATCAACCGGGTGATTCGCCCGCGTCTGAAACTGCATTAATATCGACCTGTGGCGTCGGATGATTTTACGCATCCGACGCCTTCCTTCAGAGTTGTCTGAATCATTCCGCTTTCGCTCCACCTCCCGCTATTTTCATCCGTAATCTGATTGGCATTCCTTACCTTCTGTTGCAAAGTTGTTGCTAATAGCAAAAAAGGAGGTAGTCCCGTGAATAAATCAATGTTGGCGGGTATAGGGATTGGCGTAGCTGCTGCGCTGGGTGTTGCAGCGGTGGCCAGTCTGAACGTTTTCGAGCGTGGCCCACAGTATGCGCAAGTTGTCTCTGCAACACCGATTAAAGAGTCGGTAAAAACACCGCGTCAGGAGTGCCGGAACGTAACGGTCACCCACCGCAAGCCGGTACAAGATGAAAACCGTATCGCGGGTTCCGTACTGGGCGCGGTTGCGGGTGGTGTTATTGGGCATCAGTTTGGCGGTGGACGTGGTAAAGATATTGCTACCGTGGCCGGTGCTTTAGGCGGCGGCTATGCAGGTAACCAGATTCAGGGTTCGATGCAGGAAAACGATACTTACACCACCACGCAGCAGCGTTGTAAAACGGTGTATGACAAATCTGAAAAGATGCTGGGCTACGACGTGACGTACAAAATTGGCGATCAGCAGGGGAAAATCCGTATGGATAAGGACCCCGGCGCGCAAATTCCGTTGGATAACAACGGACAGTTGGTACTGAATAACAAAGCGTAAAATAGCATTATCCTGAACATTAGCCCCCCATTCGCTCAGGCTGGGGGGCTTTTTTTATCAGAAGGTTAAGGCGTAGTTCAGACCAAAAGTACGACCCCGGCCCTTGTATTCATACAGTGACGGGCTGCCGTAGGTTGGGCTATACAGCAGTGGCGCACGTTGTCCCCACAGTGTGGTGTACTCTTCATTCAGCAGGTTTTCCACGCTGAAGGTCAGCTTACCCAACGGGAGCTGATAGCTGCCGATAAAGTCCATCGTGTTATAGCCATCCAGCTTGTTACCGCTGGCGTCGGTCAGATCAAATGTTTGCTGGCTCTGTACGCACAAGATCCACGGTTCTGGTGCCCAGCCGACCCACGCGGTTGCTTTGGACGGTGAGGCCAGCGTGACATCCCATTTTTGCCATTTACCGTTCTGTTTCACTTCCGATTTAATGACGTTGAAGTTGCCACCCAGGCTCCAGTCCGTGTCCGCAATGAAATAATCCACCGCACCTTCAACGCCATAAATGCGGCGATCGTCGGGCTGAACGTTAATGGTCATATCGCTGCGGTTGATAACGATCGATTTATCTGAAGTCGAGTAGTAAGCGGCCAGTTGCGTGCGCAGACTATCGCCGGTGTAGCGCCACCCCAGTTCGTACGAGTTAACTTTAATCCCTTCCAGACGTGAATCCGCCACGTTGACGCTGCGCTGGAGCTGGTAATGATCGCCAACCAGCGAATAGGTACCGTTACCGTAATATTTCCCTGGGTCCGGAAGCTCCACGCCCTGAGAAAAGTTAAACCACGTTTGCTGACGGTCGGTCAGGTGGGCAAGGATACCGGCGTTGAACAGGAAATTATCGTAATCGGTTTTGCCGCCCGGAATAGTATCGGCAGAGTTCGCAAGCCCGGTCGCGATTCCCTGCTGTTGAGCATAGCCAACGAAATCATCAACCCTGTTTTCGGTCCACTGATAGCGCACGCCGCCGCTGAGGGTAAAAATGTCGTTAATGTCATAGCTGTTTTGCAGGAAAGGCGCGAAGTTGGTGATGCTGTAACCGGGGTAACGCCCGGTGGTATAAGCGGTACGGTTGTCCATGCCGCCGGAGGGCAGGGACCAGGCCAGATCGAAGAATTTCTGATTGGAGTCGAAGGTTTCGTGATCGGCATCGACACCCCACGTCAGCTCCCAGTTATCCATCAACTGGCTGTTGAGGGTAATTTTGGCACCAAACTGGTCGGTGTCCTGCTGTGATGCGGAGAAACTGGTGACTTTGCCTTTGCTGAGCGTAGGGAAGGGGTAGAATTTCAGCGATTCGTCACGATAATAGATTTGGCTGACCAGGTTCTGGCCAAAAAAATCCGCATCTGAATATTGCAGGCTAATAAGATGACGTTCGGTGCCGGGAATACGATCGGAATTCAGTCCGCTGCTGGTGTATGCTTTGCCGTTTCCGGTCACGGCGGACATGTTCTCGCCGAGATCCAGCCCGTAATCGTCATCCCCCTGACTTTTATAGTACTGCGTAACCAGTTGCAACTGACGGTTGTCGTCAAGTTCAATCGTCCCGGTGCCCATGACGTCCAGGCGATCGGAGTGCTGTAGCCCGGTTTGGGTGTTATCGAGCAGCAGGGCATCGTGATTACCGTCATACCAGCCGCCAAATCGTTGATACGCGACGGACATACGCCCGGAAGCGCGATCGGTTCCGCCACTCACCGCCGCGGCAACGCGTTCATCATGATCGTTGCTATTGTTGAAGCCGCTTTTGCTCCCCAGTTCGAGTTCTACTTCACGCTCCGGCTGACCTTTTTTGGTGACAATGTTGATTAATCCGCCGGTACTGCCACCGCCATAAAGAGAGGTTGCGCCTGAAATGACTTCAATATGCGCAATGTTAAATGGGTCAATGGAGTCAAGCTGACGGCTGTCGGTTCGCGAGGAGTTCAGACGGACGCCGTCAATTAGCACGACAATGGCGCGACCGCGCATGTTCATGCCGTAGTTTGTGCGTCCCTGGCTACTAACATCGATTCCTGGGATTAGCTGAGCAAGAACATCCTTGAACTCTTTTCCTCCCTGAACCTGTTGTTCAATCTCGCTTCCTTCAATAACCCAGGTCGTTTGCGCCATTTCTGCCACGGTGCGCTGGCTACGGTTGGCGCTGACGATGAGGTTCTCTTCCTCAGCCGCAACAGCGGGTAGAGTTAAAGATAACAGAAGAGGATTGAGCACCCAGAGACGCTTATGCATTTGTATTCCTTTTAAAAGAGTCGGTCTGTTTTTGTTATAGCGGTAGAGAAACCGATGGTTACATTATGAAACAGGTATTAAAACAAATGCGAATATTGCTGATAATAATTGTCGTTATCAATACTTTTTACAAAAAATGATCGGGTAACATGATGAAAACAATGAGAAATGTAGGGACAATGTAACGGGAATCTAACCGGGGGCTTTATCAGCTCCCGGTGGTGTGAGTAAAGCGGGGGAATTGCGGGAAAGGGTTAAGCTTTGACGAGTTCGGGCCACAGCCGCAGGGTTGTGTGTGCGATCTGCATCAGTTTTTCAAACGTTGCGCCTTCACGGGCGCTGATCGACATACCTTGTAAAATACAGTTCAGGTATTCGGCCAGTTTTTGCACGTCGCAATGGGCCGGAATTTCGCCTCGTTGCTGGCGCTGGTGAAGGAACTGGGTAAGCGTCTGTTCCTGCATTGCATGGCGGGATTTCACCGTGTGTGCAATATCGCGGGAAGAGGCTGCCAGCGTCGCAGAAGTATTAATCATGAAACATCCCGCCGGGGTGTCCTTGCTGGTAAAGCAGGTCGCTATAGCGGTGAAATAGTCTTCCAGTGCGGACTCAAGGCTTTTTTCTTCACAAAACAGCTGGGCTTCGTGTTTCGCCGCAAAGCGGGTGATGTAGCGGTCCAGTACGGCACGGAACAACCCTTCTTTATTGGTGAACTCCGCATACAGCGTGGGCGCTTTTGCGCCGGTGGCTTCCACGAGATCGGCGAGCGAGGTCGCTTCATATCCGTGCTGCCAGAAGAGTGTCATGGCCTTATCAAGCGCGGCTTCCCTGTCGAACACTTTTGGTCGGCCACGGCTTTTTTTTGCACAACCTGTCGTTTCAGTTGTCATGGCGCCGATGTACCTTTGTTGGGTTTATTGAATAACCATTATAAAAATATTCGACTGCACACTCCAGCGGATTCACGATAAAAATAATTTATAGCTATTAGCATGAAAAATAAGACCTTTATATTTTATATAACGATCATTATAAAAAAATGTTGACGTGTGACCTGGATCACATCTATGATTTACCTATCGATCGTTAAGTTAATCTTTTCGACACCTATTCATCTGCTAAAGGTCACTATCATGAAAAACGTAAAAACACTGTTTGTCGCTGCTGTTCTTAGCTCACTGTCATTTGCAAGCTTTGCCGCTGTTGAAGTTCAGTCCACTCCTGCGGGCCAAGAGAAAGTCGGTACTATTTCTGCGAATGCGGGGACTAACTTAGGTTCTCTGGAAGATCAACTGGCGCAGAAAGCCGATGAGATGGGTGCGAAGTCTTTCCGTATTACTTCCGTTACCGGTCCTAACACTCTTCACGGAACTGCTGTTATCTACAAATAAGATTTAACCCATCGCAATGCCACTGCGAGTTAAATAAAAAACCCCCGCGGAATAAAATCCAGCGGGGGTTTTTTTATACGCTACGTTTACAGCGGTTGTTGAGCAACATCATGATGACGAGTCACATCGACCGGCATGCCAGAGCGAATCTCCATCGCATGATCCATGACGGCGGTATCTGTTTGCGCCGCATTTTTAAATGTCTGCATGGACGCGTTCAGCACGATCGGCAGCAGTTGCGGGTCGTCATTGATTTTTTCGGACAGCGGTTGGTGTACTTCCACCAGGCGCACGCCGTTAGGCTCAACGGATGCTTTGATCGGCGTATTGATAATATTGACCTTAGTTCCGGGCGTTACCTGACGGAACAGGGTTTCTATATCACCGTCGCGCAGACGAATACAGCCGGAACTGACGCGCATTCCGATGCCAAAATCAGCATTTGTACCGTGCAACAGGTACACGCCGCCGTATGCCGCTAAGCGAATCGCATGATGGCCCATCGGGTTATCCGGACCGGCAGGCACAACGGCAGGCAGGTCAATCCCGTTTGCTTTGTATCGCGCGCGGATATTTGCCGTCGGCGTCCAGGTGGGGTTGGCGCGTTTATCAGAGATGGTGGTTACCATCGTAGGCGTCAGCGTGTCACCACCTAACTGGCCAATACCAATAGGATACACGGTCACCGAATTGGTCCCCGGCTGGTAATAATAAAGACGCAGTTCGGCGAGGTTGATAACAATACCTTCGCGCGGGGCATCAGGTAGCAGAGTTTGTAACGGGATCGTCAAAACGCTGCCCGGACGTGGTACGTAAGGGTCAACGCCAGGGTTGGCCTGCAGCAGCGCGAGAAAGCCGACATTGTACTTTTTCGCAATCGCTTCCAGAGAACCGCCATTGTCTTCAACAACGTGAACGGCATTCTGACCCACCAGACGGCTTCCCGGTGGCGGCAGCGGCCAGGTGTTTGCCTGAGCCGGAAGTGCTAACGCGAATGTCGCTGCAAGCGTAAAAAACGCGAGCCAGCGAGAGAGTCGTTTATTGTTTAACATCACCATAAATCCATTGTTTTTACGTGGTTTTTATTATGTAAAAGTAAACGAGAATTATGGCTGTTTGCTGTGTCGGGAAGTGCAGGGAAGTGCAAAGAGTTTGTAAATTCATCAGGCCGGGTGAGTGGTGTGCTCACCCGGCCTGTTCACTATGCTTATGCTACGGCGTTTTCTTCAAGCTGACGCATAAACTGGCGGACCCAGTCGATCCGCGTTTTACGCTCGCTCAACTCCTGCATGAATTTCAGCCGGGTTGGACCGTCCAGACGGAAGTGCTGCGGCTGCTTTTGCAGTAAACCAATCAGCCAGACCGGGTTGACGTGGTTTTTCTCGGCAAATTCAATGGTACCGCCTTTTTCATTGCCTTCGAGCTTTCTGATCCCCAGTTTCTGCGCCTGCTGGCGTAAACGGGCGATATCCAGCAGCGTACGAGCCGGGTCGGGCAGCAAGCCAAAACGGTCTATCAGCTCAACCTTAATTTCTTCCAGTTCGTTTTCGCCTTTCGCGCTGGCAATGCGCTTGTAGAACGACAGTCGGGTGTTTACATCCGGGATATAGTCATCCGGCAGCAGAGACGGCATGCGCAGTTCAACTTCGGTTTGCTGGCTGGTGAGATCTTCCAGTGACGGTTCACGCCCTTCTTTGAGCGCATCGACCGCGTTTTCCAGCAGTTCCATATACAGTGAGAAGCCGATGCTTTCCATGGAACCACTCTGATCTTCACCCAGTAATTCCCCGGCGCCGCGAATTTCGAGGTCGTGGGTCGCCAGCGCAAAACCTGCACCCAAATCTTCCAGCGAGGCGATGGCTTCCAGACGTTTTTGCGCGTCGGTGGTCATCGCTTTCGGATGCGGCGTCAGCAGCCAGGCGTAAGCCTGGTGGTGAGAACGTCCCACACGACCGCGCAACTGGTGTAATTGCGCTAAACCGAAGTGATCCGCTCGTTCGATGATGATGGTGTTAGCGGTGGGGATGTCGATCCCGGTTTCGATAATGGTGGTACACACCAGCACGTTAAAACGCTGATGGTGGAAATCGTTCATCACGCGTTCCAGTTCGCGCTCGCGCATTTGTCCGTGACCGATACCAATACGCGCTTCCGGCACCAGTTCTGCTAATCTGTCAGCGGTTTTCTGAATGTTTTCGACGTCGTTAAACAGATAATAAACTTGTCCCCCGCGCAGAACTTCACGCAGGATCGCCTCGCGTACCACCAGGTTGTCGTATTCGCGCACGAAGGTTTTGACCGCCAGACGACGAGCGGGCGGCGTGGCGATAATCGACAGATCGCGCATGCCGCTCATTGCCATATTGAGCGTACGTGGAATAGGCGTTGCTGTCAGGGTCAGAATATCGACATCTGCGCGCATCGCCTTGATGCGTTCTTTGTGGCGCACGCCGAAACGGTGCTCTTCATCGACAATCAGCAGACCCAGATCTTTTAACTTCACATCCGCTTGCAGCAGTTTGTGCGTGCCGATGAGAATATCAATTTTTCCCTCGGCAACTTGCTCCAGAATCTGCGCTTGCTCTTTGGCGCTACGGAAACGGGACAACATCTCAATGCGTACCGGCCAGTTGGCAAAGCGGTCGCGGAAGTTGTCGAAGTGCTGCTGTGCGAGCAGGGTGGTCGGCACCAGCACGGCAACCTGCTTGTGGTTCTCTACGGCGAGAAAGGCCGCGCGCATCGCGACTTCGGTTTTACCAAAGCCGACGTCGCCGCAGACCAGGCGGTCCATGGCCAGCGGTTGACACATATCGCTGAGTACCGCGTTAATCGCCTGCGCCTGGTCAGGCGTGGTTTCAAACGGGAAGCTGTCGCAAAACAGCTGGTACTGTTCACGGTCGTGTTTAAAGGCAAAGCCTTCTTTCGCCGCGCGCTGGGCATAAATATCCAGCAGCTCTGCCGCAACATCGCGCACCTTCTCAGCGGCTTTCTGTCGGGCACGTGACCAGGCATCGCCGCCAAGTTTATGCAGCGGCGCATTCTCTTCTGCGCCACCTGCATAGCGGCTGATGAGATGCAGTGACGACACCGGCACGTACAGTTTGGCGTCGTTGGCATAGGTGAGCATCAGATATTCACCGGTTATGCCGCCCGCTTCCAGCGTGGTCATACCGGCATAACGACCCACGCCATGCTCCAGATGCACCACCGGCTGACCGGGATGCAGCTCTGCGAGGTTACGAATTAAGGTATCCGGGTTGATGGTGCGACGAGAATCCTGGCGGCGGCGCGCCACGCGTTCCCCAAGCAGATCGCTTTCACAAATCAGCGCCAGATTGCGTTTGCTATCGATGAAGCCGTGCTCAGCTGCGCCAATCATCAGATAACGACCGTTATCTACGGCTTCATCGAGTCGCAATATCCGCTTCGGCGCCACTTTGATACGGGCGAGCAGTTCGCCAAGTGCTTCACGGCGGCCTTCACTTTCCACCGAGAAAATCACCGGACCGGTGAAGCCTTCAAGGAATTTACGTAACGCATCTAACGGCGCTTTTTGCTGTGCCTGAACGGCGATATCCGGCAGCTTCTGGAACCCGAGGTTAGTATTCGCTGCTTTGTTCGCCAGACTCTCGGTTTTCAGTTGAACGCGCGGCCAGCGTTTAAGTTCAGAAAACAGCTCATCAACCCGCAGCCACAGCGATTCCGGCGGCAGAAGCGGGCGCATCGGATCAACACCGCGATTTCCAAAGCGCGACAGGGTATCGGCCTGGAAGCGTTCTGCGCTGGTCTCGATATCACCGGTATTCACCAATAACGTATTGGCGGGGAAGTAGCTGAACAGCGGCGGCAGCGGCTCGCTGAAAAACAGCGGTTGCCAGTATTCAATACCCGCAGGTAACGTGCCTTTGCTGACCTGCTGGTAAATATGTTCGGCGTCGCGTTTCACCTCAAAGGTATCGCGCCACTGGCTACGGAATAGTTCGATGGCCGTTTTGTCAGTCGGGAATTCGTGTGCGGGAAGCAAATTAATGGCATCGACTTCTTCCAGCGTGCGCTGGGTGTCGGTATCAAACAGACGCAGGCTGTCGATTTCGTCATCAAAGAAATCCAGACGATAAGGCAACTCGCTGCCCATCGGGAACAAATCCAACAACGCGCCGCGCGTGGCATATTCGCCGTGTTCCATGACCTGATCAACATGGCGATAGCCCGCACTGTCCAGCTGTTCACGCAGAGCATCACGTGAAAGTCGTTGGCCCTTTTTCATGACCAGCGCATGACCGTGCAGATAGCTGTGCGGACAAACGCGCTGCATCAGTGTATTTACCGGAACGATCAGCACGCCGCGCTGCATGGCAGGCAGCTGATACAGCGTGGAGAGCCGCGAGGAGATAATCTCCTGATGGGGAGAAAAGCTGTCGTAGGGTAGCGTTTCCCAGTCGGCCAGGTTCATCACCATCTGGTCAGTAAACTGACGAATTTCATCATGCAAACGCAGCGCATTTTGCATGTCCGGCGCGATCAGGACCACTGGACCCGCGTGATGTTCGGCGATTTCGGCGACCAGCGTTGCGCAGGCGGCACCGGTAAGCTCACCTAACTGGCGCTGATCGCCAGCTTTCGCCGGGAGCGTGTAACGATGTTGTTCAGGCATTCGGTTGTCAGGATCTCGTTTAGATATACATCTGATAAGCAATGTTCTTTATTATCCGTGATCGTTTCTCATAAGCAAATTGATTCGCCCCCTGATGGGGGCAAAAGCGCGTAGGGGTTAGCGCGAGACAGCCGATAAAGAAGGCGGGGAAAAGAGCAGGTCGGCCACTGTTTTTTGTGAAATTTTCCGTACCAACAGGCCAAACAAGGTGCACAGTAGCAGGCAGGCGAACGGATACACCAGCAGCAGGGCCAGCTCCGCATATGCAGGCCAGGCGGTATGATTGATTTTGGGGATTAGCGTTAAGCTGAACAGCTCAACCAGAATACGGTGGGTGGTGTAGATGGCGATGGTATTGGCACCAATCACGCTTAACGGGCCGGACTCACGCATACCAAAGCGCAGCTCAAATTGATAAAACAGCTTCATGATCAGCACAATGGAAAGCAGAGAAAGTAATAGTGAGACATTTGCCAGCCACGCGACGACGGCGGCGATTGCGCTAACCAGAACAATGACCGCATGGCGGCGCAGGGGCACCTCCTTGATCCATACCATCAGCGTTGCGCCAAACCATGCACCGAGGCTGTACCAGGGCAGATTGCGAATCACGCTGTTCATTCCCCACCACGGCGTCGGGACAAAATTGATCGCCACGCTCAGCACCACAAATAACGCCAACAGCGGCACCGCCCAGCGGCTGAAAATTTTACACAGAACAAAATAGACAATCAGCGCGTACAGATACCACAAGCTGGTACTGGCGGTCAGCATTCCGTGGGTAAAACCCGCGATCGAATCGGCATAAGCGGCGTTGGCAGCATGGCTCAGATCGCGCTGTGGGGCCAGCCAGTTATTGAGCGCGACTAACGCCAGCCATTGCACCACTCCCCAAAGCACCAGCACCCAGGCAATGCTCCAGATCCGCTTATCCACGCAGGTGGGCCACGGGACGCTATCAATGTAGCGACGGATCAGATACCCAGAAATAAAGAAAAAGACCGGCATGCGAAACGGCGCCAGGTACAAATTGAGGTAAATCCAGCATTTGCTCAGCAGCTCTGAAAGCGGATGCTGAAAAGTAGTGAGGTGCGGGTAAAACGTGATTACCGAGTGGTAAATCACCACCAGACAAATACATAACCCTTTGATTTGATTAATCCATAGTTCTTTTTTCTTCATCGAGACGGCGTATCCATATTGTTGGCTATAGCCTGCCATCCTGCGCAACCCGTTGTGCGCTGTAATGCGTAACTGTCTGCATTTTGTTTTTTTAAGATAAAGATCAGGGACCCGGGCTGAAGGGTAGAGGGACAACTTTAGCGAATTGATTTATTTATACTTTTAGGAATAGTGCTGACGAACACTTACGGTTCAGTCATTTACCCATTCCGCTTTCGCTTATATACTCGTGACTTTGCTAACAGCAACCAGACGGATTTCATGTACCAACCTGTCGCTCTATTCATCGGCCTGCGTTATATGCGTGGGCGTGCAGCAGATCGCTTCGGTCGCTTCGTTTCCTGGCTCTCCACCATAGGCATTACTCTCGGGGTAATGGCGCTGGTCACGGTGTTGTCGGTGATGAACGGTTTCGAGCGCGAGCTGCAAAACAATATTCTTGGCCTGATGCCTCAGGCCGTACTCTCGTCTGAACAGGGTTCCCTCAACCCGCAACAACTGCCGGAAAAAGCGGTGGTGTTGAACGGCGTCAACCGCGTTGCACCCATAACTACGGGAGATGTGGTGCTGCAAAGTGCGCGTAGCGTGGCGGTCGGCGTGATGCTCGGTATCGATCCGGCGCAAAAAGATCCGTTAACGCCGTATCTGGTCAATGTGAAGCAAACAGATCTGCAACCGGGTAAGTATAATGTCATCCTCGGCGAGCAGCTTGCCGGGCAGTTGGGCGTGAACCGTGGCGATCAAATCCGTGTGATGGTGCCCTCGGCCAGCCAGTTTACGCCGATGGGGCGTTTGCCGAGCCAGCGTTTGTTTACGGTGATTGGCACTTTCGCCGCCAACAGCGAAGTCGATGGCTACCAGATGCTGACCAACATTCAGGATGCCTCGCGTCTGATGCGCTATCCGGTGGGTAATATCACTGGCTGGCGTCTGTGGCTGAACGAACCGTTAAAAGTTGACACGCTGAGCCAGCAAACGCTGCCGCAGGGCACCAAATGGCAGGACTGGCGCGAGCGCAAAGGGGAACTGTTCCAGGCCGTGCGCATGGAAAAGAACATGATGGGGCTGCTGCTTAGCCTGATCGTGGCGGTGGCGGCTTTTAATATTATTACCTCGCTGGGTCTGATGGTAATGGAGAAGCAAGGGGAAGTGGCGATTTTACAAACGCAGGGGCTAACGCCGCGGCAGATAATGATGGTGTTTATGGTTCAGGGGGCCAGTGCCGGGGTGATTGGCGCGCTGCTGGGCGCTGTACTGGGTGCATTGCTCGCCAGCCAACTGAACAATCTGATGCCAATTATTGGTGTGCTGCTGGATGGCGCTGCGCTGCCGGTCGCTATCGAGCCGCTGCAGGTTATCGCCATTGCGCTGGTGGCGATGGCCATCGCGCTGCTGTCTACGCTTTATCCTTCCTGGCGCGCTGCCGCCACTCAACCCGCTGAGGCTTTACGTTATGAATAAGATCCTGTTGCAATGCGACAACCTGTGCAAACGCTATCAGGAAGGCACTGTGCAGACCGATGTACTGCACGATGTCAGTTTTTGCGTCGGCGAAGGTGAGATGATGGCGATTGTCGGCAGCTCAGGCTCCGGCAAGAGTACGTTGCTGCATCTGTTAGGTGGGTTGGATACCCCGACTTCCGGCGACGTCATTTTTAGCGGTCAGCCAATGAGCAAGCTCTCGTCGGCGGCGAAAGCGGAACTGCGCAATCAGAAGCTGGGCTTTATTTACCAGTTCCACCATTTGCTGCCGGATTTTACCGCGCTGGAAAACGTAGCGATGCCGCTGCTGATCGGCAAGAAAAAACCGGCTGAAATCACCGAGCGCGCACGGGATATGCTGAAAGCGGTAGGGCTGGATCATCGTGCCAGTCATCGCCCGTCTGAACTGTCTGGCGGCGAACGCCAGCGGGTGGCCATCGCGCGTGCGCTGGTGAATAACCCGCGCCTGGTTCTGGCAGATGAGCCAACGGGTAACCTGGATGCGCGTAACGCGGACAGCATTTTCGAGCTTCTGGGCGAGCTGAACCGCTCTCAGGGCACGGCATTTCTGGTGGTGACGCACGATCTGCAACTGGCGAAGCGGATGAGTCGCCAGCTTGAAATGCGCGATGGTCGCCTGACGGCTGAACTGAGCCTGATGGGAGCTGAGTAATGGCTTCGCCTTTATCGTTATTGATTGGTCTGCGCTTTAGCCGTGGTCGGCGGCGCGGCGGTATGGTTTCGTTGATTTCGGTGATATCTACCGTTGGCATCGCGTTGGGTGTGGCGGTGTTGATCGTCGGTTTAAGTGCCATGAACGGATTTGAGCGTGAGCTGAACAACCGTATTCTGGCCGTAGTCCCACACGGAGAGATTGAAGCCGTAAATCAGCCGTGGAATAACTGGCAGGAAGCGCTCGACAAGGTACAAAAAGTGCCGGGTATTGTCGCCGCGGCGCCTTATATCAACTTTACCGGACTGGTGGAGAGCGGGGCGAACTTACGCGCGGTGCAGGTGAAGGGCGTAGACCCGAAACAGGAACAGCGTTTAAGCGCGCTGCCATCCTTTGTGCAAAACCACGCCTGGGATAATTTTAAAGCCGGTGAACAACAAATCATCATTGGTAAGGGTATTGCCGATGCGCTGAAGGTGAAGCAGGGTGACTGGGTGTCGATTATGATCCCTAACGCCAGTGCGGATCATAAGCTACAGCAGCCTAAACGCGTGCGTTTGCACGTGACGGGGATCCTGCAACTGAGCGGTCAGCTCGATCACAGCTTTGCCATGATCCCAATGGAAGATGCGCAGCAATATCTTGATATGGGAACCAGCGTTTCCGGGATCGCGCTGAAGGTTAACGACGTGTTTAACGCCAATAAGCTGGTGCGAGACGCGGGTGAAGTCACCAATAACTATGTTTACATCAAGAGCTGGATCGGCACCTACGGCTATATGTACCGCGATATTCAGATGATCCGCGCCATTATGTATCTGGCTATGGTGCTGGTTATTGGCGTGGCCTGTTTTAATATCGTTTCCACGTTAGTGATGGCGGTAAAAGACAAAAGCGGCGATATTGCGGTATTAAGAACCCTCGGGGCGAAAGATGGGTTGATCCGTGCCATTTTTGTCTGGTACGGCCTGCTGGCGGGTCTGTTCGGTAGCCTGATAGGCGTCGTCATCGGGGTGGTTGTGTCGTTGCAACTGACGCCGATCATAAACGGGATTGAGGCGCTTATCGGCCATCAGTTCCTGTCCGGCGATATCTATTTCATTGACTTCCTGCCATCGGAATTACACTGGCTGGATGTGATTTACGTGCTGGTGACAGCACTCGTGCTGAGTCTTTTGGCAAGTTGGTATCCGGCGCGTCGCGCCAGCAATATTGATCCTGCGAGAGTACTTAGCGGCCAATAACAACAATAATACACGACAGCATTCATGCTGCATCAAGGCGTAGCCAACGTAGAGGCATCTTGAAGGATGACGTGTATCAAGGAGCGGTGATGTATTACGGATTTGACATCGGCGGGACCAAAATTGCGCTGGGCGTGTTTGATAAGCAACGTCGTCTGCAATGGGAAACTCGCGTTCCTACGCCTCGCGACAGCTACGACGCTTTCCTTGATGCGGTCTGCAATCTGGTGACGGAAGCGGATCAGCGGTTCGGCATCAAAGGTTCGGTAGGCATCGGCATTCCGGGCATGCCGGAAACCGAAGACGGCACGCTGTACGCGGCCAATGTTCCTGCCGCAAGTGGCAAACCGCTCCGCGCCGATCTCAGCGCTCGCCTTGACCGCGATGTGCGTCTGGATAACGATGCGAACTGTTTTGCTCTCTCCGAAGCCTGGGATGACGAGTTCACCCAATATCCGCTGGTGATGGGGTTGATCCTCGGTACGGGCGTCGGCGGCGGCCTGGTGCTTAATGGGAAATCCATCACCGGACGCAGCTATATCACCGGTGAGTTTGGTCATATTCGTTTGCCGGTCGATGCGCTGACGCTGATGGGCTTTGATTTCCCGCTGCGCCGCTGCGGATGCGGTCAACTGGGATGCATCGAAAGCTATCTTTCCGGCGGTGGATTTGCGTGGTTGTATCAGCATTACTACCATCAACCGCTGGATGCCCGCGAAATCATCGCGCTGTGGGAGCAGGGTGACGAACACGCGCGTGCCCACGTTGAACGCTATCTGGATTTGCTGGCAGTGTGTCTTGGGAATATCCTGACTATCGTCGATCCTGATTTGGTGGTGATTGGCGGAGGCTTGTCGAATTTTACCGCTATTACGACGCAACTGGCGGATCGACTGCCACGTCATTTGCTGCCGGTTGCCCGGGTACCGCGTATTGAGCAGGCACGGCACGGTGATGCCGGCGGGATGCGCGGGGCTGCTTTCCTACATCTTACCGATTAATACAAAGAGGTTGTTATGCTGTCGCGTCGGGGTCATCGGTTAAGCCGCTTTCGTAAAAATAAACGCCATTTGCGCGATCGCCTGCGTCAACGAATCTTTTTCAGAGACAGAGTGGTGCCTGAATTGATGGAAAAACCAAGAGTGCTGGTACTGACTGGAGCGGGAATCTCCGCTGAGTCAGGAATTCGAACATTCCGCGCGGCGGATGGTCTCTGGGAAGAACATCGGGTAGAAGACGTTGCGACTCCGGAAGGATTTAGTCGGAACCCGGAACTGGTTCAGTCGTTTTATAACGCCCGTCGCCATCAGTTGCAGCAGCCTGAAATCCAACCCAACGCGGCGCATATCGCACTGGCAAAACTCGAAGCCGAGCTGGGCGATCGTTTTTTACTGGTGACACAGAACATTGATAACCTGCATGAGCGTGCGGGCAGCCAGAACGTTATCCATATGCACGGCGAGCTGCTCAAAGTTCGCTGTTCGCAAAGCGGGCAGATTCTGGAATGGACGGGCGATGTGACACCGGAAGATAAATGTCATTGCTGCCAGTTTCCGGCACCGCTGCGACCACACGTAGTGTGGTTTGGTGAAATGCCGCTGGGTATGGATGAAATTTATATGGCGCTGGCAATGGCAGATGTGTTCATTGCGATTGGCACATCGGGACATGTTTATCCGGCAGCGGGTTTTGTGCATGAGGCGCGGCTGCATGGGGCACATACGGTAGAACTCAATCTCGAACCGAGCCAGGTAGGCAGTGAGTTTGAAGAGAAGTATTACGGTCCGGCAAGCCAGGTAGTGCCTGAGTTCGTTGAGAAGTTATTGAAAGGGCTGTAACGGCTATCCGGATAATACTGTTTAAGCCTGTACAAGCTGGCGGTCCTCACGCAGGGCCGCCATAATCAAAAATCCAACGATGTAAAAACAACAGATCAGCCCCAGTGCGCTCAGCCACATGGGTAGTCGGGTAATGTAAACCAGGCTGCACGAGATAATCACCAGAATAATTCCGGTATACATGGGGTGCGCAATCCAGGCAAAAATGCCGCGCGTAACCCTTTTTGCACGAGGTAAATAGTAGCCTGTCCATGTGTGGCTCTCCCCCAAATCCCATTTTCCTTTGATGACCAGCGCGTTACCTACGATCGCCAAAATCAGACATCCCCACTCCACCGGACCAATCTGATGACTGAAAAACAGGCTATAACCAAAAACCAGGATCGGTATTAAAAAGGTGAGCCGTAGCAGGCGGGTTGCGGTGACAGGCAGCAAAGGACGAGCGTTTACCGGCTGCTTACGTGGGAGAATCACCAGCGTAAATACGATCAGATTAGCCAACTCAAGTAGCAGCCAGAGCGTTGTCATTGGAAGCCTCAGAAGCCGGCCTGGAATACTGTAAGCATAGCCAGAAACTGGGGAGCGGGAATCAGCCGAAAGGCGTAAAAAGTAGGGATTGGCAGGTAGCAACCCGGCGCAGCGACGCCTGCCGGGTTGCACGAGTATTAGCGTCCTGCTTTTAGCTTCTGATAATACTCTTCGTAGATAGCGCTGGCGGAACCGACATCGTTTTGCCATTCCCCTTTGTTGATGGTTTCCGCGTCAGGGTAGAGCGTTTTGTCGTTCGCGACCTCAGGACTTAACAGCTTGCGTGCTGCCAGGTTCGGCGTCGGGTAACCGATAGTTTCTGCGACTTCTTTCGCGACGTCCGGGCGCAGCAGGAAGTTAATCAGCTTCAGCGCACCTTCTTTGTTTTTCGCGTTAGCCGGAATAGACAGGCTGTCCATCCAGAAAATGCCACCTTCTTTCGGCCATACTACTTCCAACGGTGTGCCCGCCTGACGCGCAACATACGCGGAGCCGTTCCACACCATCCCCAGATTAACTTCGCCTTCCATATACGGGTTGGCCGGGTTGTCAGAGTTAAATGCCGCAACGTTAGGCATCAGCTTCTTCAACTCGTTATAGGCGGCTTCAATCTCTTTAGGATTGGTGGTATTGCCGGAATATCCCAGCTTGCGCAGCGCCATCTGGAACACTTCTCGCGCATCATCCGTTAACAGCAGACTGCCTTTGTACTCCGGCTTCCACAGATCGGCCCAACTGGTGACGGTTTTCGGATCGATAGCATCGCTGTTGACGCCAATGGCCGTTGCACCCCAGATATACGGGATGGAGTAGTCATTGTTTGGGTCAAACGGCTTGTTGAGCATTTCCGGATCGAGGTTGTGGAAGTTGGTCAACGTCGACTTGTCGATCTTCTGGATCATGCCTTCTTTACGCATTTTATCGACGTAATAGGTGGACGGGACCACCAAATCGTATGCGCCGTCTTTATAGGTTTTGAGCTTGGCGTACATGGTTTCATTCGACTCGTAGGTCGAATAGATAACCTTAATGCCGGTTTCTTTGGTGAACTGCTCCAGCAGCCCCGGTGGGACATACTCGGTCCAGTTATAGAAATAGAGCGTGTTGTTGTCATTCGCGTGAGCGGCGCTCATGCCCAGTGCCAGAGCACCCGCCGCGAGCAGGTGGCGTGACCATTTTTTCATCATTTAACGTCCCCTGAATTAAGGGCCTTAGCGGCCCTTGGTTTTATCACGTGCAATAAGCTGGCTGGCAATCACCATAACCAGCGACAGAACCAACAAAATGGTCGCCAGCGCGTTCACCTCTGGTGATACGCCGACTTTAACCATTGAGTAGATTTTTAATGGCAAAATTTCATAACCCGGTCCGGTGACGAAAGATGAAACAACAACATCATCCATCGACAGCGTAAAACTCAGCAACCAACCCGCAGCCACCGCAGGCATAGCCAGTGGCAGTATTATCTTGCGCAGAATAGTTACTTCGCTGGCACCCAAATCTTTAGCCGCCTCAAGCATGCGGACATCAAAACCTTTCAGGCGAGAGTAAACCGTCACCACCACAAAAGGCAGACAAAAAGTGATATGCGAGAACAGCAGCGACCAGAAGCCCAGTTGAATGCCGATCAGCATAAACAGCACCAGCAGAGATATTGCCATCACAATATCCGGCGACATCATCACCACGAACAGCATGCCACTGACGAACGGTTTACCGCGAAAACGGTAACGGTACAGCGCAACCGCAGTGAGTGAGCCGATCAAGGTGGCAAAGGTGGCGGATAGCACCGCCATCGTCAGCGAGTGCTGCGCCGCCTGCAACAGGCTGTCGTTATTCATCAGCAGGCCGTACCATTTAGTAGTAAAACCCTGCCAGTTGATGCCAAAGCGCGAACTGTTAAAGGAGTTCACAATCAGAATGATGATTGGAATATACAGATACGCGTAGATAGCGGTCATAAAACCGCCGCGAAGCAGTCGACCGATCATTCGAGTTCCACCTTCTTGTTCAGTAAGCGGGAGGCGCGCCAGTAGATCAGCAGCATCAGACCCATCACGATGGTCAGTGTAATGCTGGTGGCTGCACCAAACGGCCAGTCGCGGATGTTCAGGAACTGAACTTTAATTACGTTACCAATCAGCAGGTTTTTCGCGCCGCCCATTAAGTCGGAAACGTAAAACAGCCCCATTGCGGGCAGCATGACCAGCAGGCATCCGGCGATAATCCCCGGCATCGTTAACGGAATAATGATACGGGTGAAGGTCTGAAGCTTACTGGCGCCTAAATCGCGTGCGGCTTCCAGCAGCGGTTTATCGAGCTTTTCAATGCTGGAATAGAGCGGCATCACCATAAACGGCAGCAGGATGTATACCAGCCCGATAATCACCGCGCTGGGAGTAAACATAATGCGAATGGGTGTATCGATAACGCCGAGCCATAACAGAAACTCGTTGAGATAGCCTTTGGTACTGAGGAAAATTTTGAGTCCGTAGATGCGAATCAGAGAATTGGTCCAGAACGGAACAATCAGCAGGAACAGCAGCAGCGGGCGTACTTTTTCCGGCAGTTTCACCAAAAACCAGGCAAACGGGTAGCCGAGTACCAGACAGGCGAGCGTGGCAATCAGCGCCATATTGAGGGAGTGAACCAGTACCTCAAAATAGAGCGGATCGAGCAGGCGCGTATAGTTCTCCAGCGTAAAGACCATTTTGACGAAATTGGCGTCGTCACGGGTCAAAAAGCTGGTGCCGATGATCATCAGGTTGGGCAGAAAGACAAATAACACAAGCCAACCGACAATGGTGAAGATCACCACACTCTGGAATTTACTTGTGCTCTTCATCAGCCAGTACGACCTCCCAGCTTTCTACCCAGTTAATTGCCATTTTCTGGTCGAGCGAGTGGTCAAAGTCAGGATCGTCTTCGTTGAAGAATTCGCTGACCATCACCATCTTGCCATTTTCCAGTTCTACAACCGACTCCAGCGTCATGCCTTTGTAGTTGCGTTCGCGCACGTAGCCGATCAGGCCTTCGATATGATTATCATCATTGATTTCATCAACGCGCAAATCTTCAGGGCGTAACAGGACGTGCAGCTTTTGTCCAGGAACTACCGCGAAGTTGACATAAATATTGCACTCGCGGCCTTCAACGTTAGCACGAACACGCTGTTCATCCAGACGTTCAATCACCGTGGCGTTAAACATATTGATCTCACCGATAAACCCGGCGACAAACAGATTCTTTGGCTCTTCGTAGATTTCGCGCGGCGTACCGTCCTGCTCAATCTTACCATCGCGCATCACCACGATGCGGTCAGACATAGTCAGCGCTTCTTCCTGATCGTGTGTGACAAAGACAAAAGTGATACCAAGCTTACGCTGCAGTGCTTTCAGTTCATTCTGCATCTGCTTACGCAGTTTGTAGTCCAGCGCAGAGAGGGATTCATCTAACAAGAGTAAGCGGGGTTTGTTGACCACTGCTCGGGCAATCGCTACGCGCTGCTGCTGTCCGCCGGAAAGTTGATGCGGTTTTCGCTGGGCGAACTCTTCCAGTTGCACCATGCGCAGGGCTTCGGTAACGCGGGGAGAAATGTCGGCTGCGGGCGTTTTTTGCATGCGCAAACCAAAGGCCACATTTTCAAACACAGTCATGTGGGGGAATAGCGCATAGCTTTGGAAGACGGTATTCACGTAGCGATTTTCCGCTGGAACGTGAGTGATGTCCTCGTTGTCCAACAAAATATGACCGGAATCAACCGTTTCCAGACCGGCAATCAGGCGAAGAACGGTTGTTTTACCGCAGCCAGAGGGGCCAAGCAGCGTAAGAAACTCGCCATTATTGATGGTCAAATCCAGGCTGGAAATCACCTCTTTGCCATCGAAACTTTTGCGAATTCCCGCTAATTGCACCAGTGGAGAAAGCGAACGCGGTTGTTTATTCAATTTTTTACTCTGTCCCATGTAAACGCAACGGATGGCTGACCGATGCGGGGTTTGTGGTTAACCACCTTGATGACTCTTAATGAGGGCCGTTATTCTACGGCAAACCATTGTAATCGCCAATCCTTGTTGCGAATTACTGACTTAGCCCTATAGTCAGAGGGGATGTCAGGGCGAAATATTCTCACTTGCGGGGATAAAAGTGACCTGACGCAATATTTGTCTTTTGTTGCTTATTGATAATGTTGTCACAAAAAGTGAGGGTGACTGCATGGATAAACTACTTGAGCGTTTTTTACACTACGTGTCGCTGGACACCCAATCAAAATCGGGCGTGCGGCAGATACCCAGCACCGAAGGACAGTGGAAATTATTGCAACTGCTCAAACAACAGCTCGAAGAGATGGGGCTGGTTAATATTTCACTGAGCGAAAAAGGCACGCTGATGGCAACGTTACCCGCTAACGTTGCTGGTAATATTCCTGCGATCGGCTTTATTTCCCATGTGGATACCTCACCGGATTTCAGCGGTAAAAATGTCAATCCGCAAATCGTTGAAAACTATCGCGGTGGCGATATTGCGTTAGGCATTGGTGATGAAGTTTTATCGCCGGTGATGTTCCCGGTGCTGCATCAACTTCTGGGTCAGACGCTGATCACCACAGACGGTAAAACGTTGCTGGGCGCGGATGATAAAGCAGGCGTGGCGGAAATCATGACCGCGCTGGCTGTGCTTATCCAAAAAGATATTCCGCACGGTGATATCCGCGTAGCCTTTACGCCGGACGAAGAAGTGGGTAAAGGGGCGAAGCATTTTGATGTTGCGGCATTCGATGCGCAGTGGGCCTATACCGTTGACGGTGGTGGCGTAGGTGAGCTGGAGTTTGAAAACTTCAACGCCGCGTCGGTCAATATCAAAATTGTTGGCAACAATGTGCATCCCGGCACCGCAAAAGGGGTGATGGTGAATGCGCTGTCGCTGGCGGCGCGTATTCACGCTGAGGTCCCGGCAGATGAAAGCCCGGAGAAGACGGAAGGCTACGAAGGCTTTTATCATCTGGCGAGCATGAAAGGGACGGTCGATCGGGCGGATATGCACTACATTATTCGTGATTTTGACCGTAAGCAGTTTGAAGCGCGTAAACGCAAGATCATGGATATCGCCAAGAAGGTCGGCAAAGGGTTACACCCGGACTGCTATATCGAACTGGTGATTGAAGACAGTTACTACAATATGCGCGAAAAAGTGATTGAGCATCCGCACGTGCTGGATATCGCCCAGCAGGCGATGCGCGATTGCGATATTGAGCCGGTGCTGAAACCGATCCGTGGCGGCACTGATGGCGCACAGCTGTCATTTATGGGATTACCGTGTCCGAATCTGTTCACCGGCGGCTACAACTATCATGGCAAGCATGAGTTTGTAACCCTGGAAGGAATGGAAAAAGCGGTGCAGGTGATTGTGCGTATTGCTGAATTGGCCGCGAAACAAAAATAAAATATGTGTAGTTGCCGGATGGCGCTTTGCTTATCCGGCCTACAATATTTCACTCCAGTAGGCCTGATAAGACGCATGGCGTCGCATCAGGCACAGTCCGCATTACCCTTCGAAGAACCAGTACCCGCTGTTGACCAGCGCGGCAAGCATGGCAAGGAAAGAAGGATCTTCCAGCGCATCCTCAAAGTTCTCAGCCGTCAGCACAATATGACTGGCCAGCGCTTCCAGCGCAGGACGATGTGGCGAGTCAATTTTCTCACCGTTAGCGTAGACGTCGTCGCCAATGCGCAATACGCGCAACCCGCCCAGACGCACTAACACATCACCTTGTTTCAGGGCATCATAAATTTCGTCTGGCTGATACGGTGGCTCCGGCGGGGCAATATCAAGCTCATGACGAGACTGAGAAATAAACTCGCCAAACCACTGCTGGAAATGTTCTGGCTGATTAATCAGGCCCAGCATCATTTCGCGCAGCTTGTCCATTTCCTGCGGCAGAACATCTGCCGGATGATCGCGCGGTGGCAGATCAGGATCGCTGTAATAGGTGCTGCCCAGTTCGCGTTGTAAAACGTAATCGGCGAAGCCGCTGATCAGCTCGCGAGTGTTTGGCGCACGGAAGCCAACCGAATAGTTCATCGCGTTTTCTAACGCATAGCCTTCGTGCGGGAATCCCGGTGGAATGTACAGGATATCGCCGGGTTCCAGCTCTTCATCGATGATAGCTTCAAACGGGTCGACCTGAAGGAGATCCGGGTGAGGGCAGTGCTGCTTCAACTGCAGCTTTTCGCCTACGCGCCAGCGACGACGACCGGTTCCCTGAATGATAAATACATCGTACTGATCCAGGTGCGGGCCAACGCCGCCACCGGGTACAGAGAAAGAAATCATCAGATCGTCGATACGCCAGTCCGGTAATTCACGGAACGGGTGCATCAGCGCGGCGGTAGGTTCGTGCCAGTGGTTGACCGCCTGCACCAGCAAAGACCAGTTGTTCTCGCCAAGATGGTCGTAGCTTTCGAAGGGACCATGGCTAACCTGCCATTTACCATCCTGATGGCTGACGAGTCGGCTGTCGACTTCACTTTCCATTGCCAGTCCAGCCAGTTCGTCAGGAGAAAGAGGATCAATAAAGTTATTAAACCCGCGTTTTAAGACCACCGGGCGTTTCTGCCAGTGGCGTTCAAGAAAATCGGGCCAATTAAGTGTGAGTTGGTATTCCATAGTGAGCATCCCGCAGGCTGGTATCTGCAACCGATTATAACGGATACTTAACCTCAAGCGTGAAGTCAGTACATATTTATTACATGCGATGATTACTCGTCTTTCTGGCCCGGCTGCTGGCGGCCAAAAATAACTTCCATGCGCGCACCACCCAGCAGGCTATCACCAGCAATAATCTGCCCGTCATACTGTTCGGTGATTTCTCGCGCCACCGCCAGACCGACGCCTTGTCCTGGACGTAGCGTATCTACGCGCTGTCCGCGGTCAAACACCACTTCCCGTTTGCTTTGCGGAATACCAGGACCATCGTCTTCGACCAGAATATGCAGCTGATCCTCAGACAGTTGCGCCGAAATCTCGACAAACTCCAGACAATATTTACAGGCGTTATCCAAGACGTTGCCCAATACCTCGACAAAATCATTCTGTTCGCCCACAAAGCTGATCTCAGGTGAGATATCGAGATTAATGTTGACCCCTTTACGCTGATACACTTTATTCAGCGCCGAGGTGAGCTTATCCAGCAACGGCGCGACCGGGTGCAGCTCGCGGCTGAGTAGGGCACTGCTGCCACGCATACTGGCGCGATGCAGGTAATAGCCTATCTGTTGGGAAATACGGCTGATTTGTTCCAGCATGATAGGCTCTGCGTCGCTGACGTTCATCTTTTCATTACGCATTGAGCGCAACGTACTTTGCAGTACCGCCAGTGGCGTTTTCAGGCTATGAGTGAGATCGGTTAACGTGGTGCGGTATTTATCGTAGCGCTCACGTTCGCTTTTTAAAAGTCGATTGAGATTACGAACCAGGCTGGTCAATTCGCGTGTGGTGGCGGGGTTTAGCATCTCACGATGATGTTCCTCAAGCTCACGGACTTCACGCGCCAGTGATTCAATCGGTCGCAGGCTCCACCACGCAGCCACCCATAACAGCGGAATGACCAGCAACAGATTGGCGACCAGCACATAAATAAACCAGCTCCAGACCATATACGAGCGCTTTAGCTCTATAGGAATAGTGTCGACAACTACAATGGTCAGTTGCGGCATTCTGGCTGTGGCGGGGTAGACGTTCACCGCCACGGAGTGGGTCATTTCGGCGTCGTCATCATCTTCTCTGACTTCTTTTAACTGCTGCTGAGCGGAGTGATCTTCGCCCAGTAAAGTGCTGGTGGCGTCTACATTGGCTTCAATTTCATGAAAACCGTTCGTTTTTAGCCAGTCCGGTTGGATACTTTTCGTCAGCCAGGGAACATTGCGCTGAGCCCACAACAACTCACCGCTTTCGTTATAGATCAGCGACATTGTTGGGCTTTGCATATCGAGATTTTCAGGCAACTCGACGTTTATCTTGCCGTTTTCCCACTTTGCCAGGGTATAGAACAGATTACTTTCACCCCGCAGCAGGCGAAACGTTGTCTTATCAAAGCTGACGCTGTAGCCCACCAGAGCAACCATGCCGTAGGCCAGCGAGAGCACTAATACAACGCCTGCGGTTGCCAGTAAAAAGCGCAACCGTAGCGATAGCGGGAAAAAATGACGCAATAGTTTATTCATTAGCGCAGTTCAAAAAGATATCCCTGACCACGCACGGTGGTGATGACGTCGTCCGGATATTGCGCCTGAATTTTCTTACGCAGACGTCCCATTAGAACATCAATGGTGTGACTTTCGCGCAGCTCGGCATCCGGGTAAAGCTGCAGCATGAGCGAATCTTTACTGACCACTTTGCCATTATTACGGATGAGCGTTTCCATAATGGTGTATTCAAACGCAGTGAGCTTGATAACTTCATCATTGACGGATAACTCGCGTCGAGAGAGGTCCACCTGAAAAGGCGGAAGGGA
The DNA here is from genome assembly GCF_030332765.1 of Citrobacter sp. Cpo071. Taxonomy (NCBI): domain Bacteria; kingdom Pseudomonadati; phylum Pseudomonadota; class Gammaproteobacteria; order Enterobacterales; family Enterobacteriaceae; genus Citrobacter; species Citrobacter sp. Cpo071. The sequence goes on from NZ_JAOWHE010000085.1 coordinate 244,090, forward strand.
GATAATTTGCGATGCCAGACCGCTGTTGCGGCGCATCAGTGCCTGCATGCGCGCAGCCACTTCTTCGATGTGAAACGGTTTGGTGACGTAATCGTCAGCACCGGCGCTGAGGACTTCCACTTTATCCTGCCAGCCTTCGCGTGCGGTTAATACCAGAATCGGCAGCGAAACCTCATTACTGCGCCAGCGGCGGATCAGCGACAAACCATCTTCATCGGGGAGTCCTAAATCAACGATCGCGATATCCGGCAGATGTTCATTCAGATAATAGTCCGCTTCCTTCGCATCTTCTGCATCATCCACCTGATGCCCTAAATCCTGTAACTGAACCTTGAGGTGGTGGCGTAATAAAGCATTATCCTCGACAACCAGTACGCGCATCATCGTTTCTCCCTAAAATAATGGTATGAATAGTTTAACGCTGATTATGTGGCTGTGGGGATAAACATTTAATAAACCGGGGGGAAGGGATAATCTCGCAGGCAATAAAAAAGCCGGAGGCGCTGATGCTTTCCGGCTTACTACGATATGAACGGAAGGCCGGAACAGGCGCAAGCGCGCTCCGGCATCAAATAGATTACTTCAGTTCATCAACCATGGTGATGGCGCGACCAATATAATTGGCAGGCGTCATTGCTTTCAGGCGAGTTTTCTCTTCTTCCGGCAGCGCCAGACTGTCGATAAACTGCTTCATACCTTCGGCGTCAACGCGCTTACCGCGGGTCAGTTCTTTCAGCTTCTCGTACGGCTTCTCAATACCGTAGCGACGCATCACGGTCTGAATCGGCTCTGCCAGAACTTCCCAGTTATGATCCAGTTCATCCAGCAGATGATCGCGGTTCACTTCCAGTTTGCTCACGCCCTTCAGCGTGGACTGATACGCGATCAGCGCATAGCCAATACCTACGCCCAGGTTACGCAGAACGGTAGAGTCAGTCAGGTCACGCTGCCAGCGGGAGACCGGCAGTTTGCTCGCCAGATGCTGCAGTACCGCGTTAGACAGACCCAGGTTACCCTCGGAGTTTTCGAAATCAATGGGGTTAACTTTGTGCGGCATGGTGGAAGAGCCGATTTCACCCGCGATGGTTTTCTGTTTGAAATGGTTCAGCGCCACGTAACCCCAGACATCGCGGTCAAAGTCGATCAGGATAGTGTTGAAACGGGCGATGCAGTCAAACAGTTCGGCAATGTAGTCGTGCGGCTCAATCTGCGTGGTGTACGGGTTCCACTGGATGCCCAGCGAGGTGACAAACTCTTCGCTGAACTGATGCCAGTCAACTTCCGGGTAAGCAGCGATGTGGGCATTATAGTTACCGACTGCACCATTGATCTTACCAAGAATTTCAACCTGGTTGAGCTGACGATACTGACGCTCCATACGGTAAGCCACGTTAGCCATTTCTTTGCCTAGCGTAGACGGGGTGGCTGGCTGACCGTGGGTACGGGAGAGCAGAGGAATATCGCGATACTGTACAGACAGATCTTTCACCGCGTCGATAAGCTTACGCCAGTACGGCAGAACCACTTCGTCGCGTGCGGTTTTCAGCATCAGCGCGTGAGACAGGTTGTTGATGTCTTCTGAGGTACACGCAAAGTGGATAAATTCGGAAACAGCATGCAGTTCCGGGATATCCGCCACTTTCTCTTTCAGGAAATACTCAACTGCCTTCACATCATGGTTGGTCGTACGCTCAATGGTTTTGATGCGCGCAGCATCTTCTTCATTGAAGTTAGCGACGATCGCATCAAGGAAACCGATTGCGTCGGCAGCAAAAGCAGGAACTTCCTTGATCGCTGCGTGCGCGGCCAGTTTTTGCAGCCAGCGTACTTCAACCTGTACACGGAATTTCAGCAAACCGTATTCGCTGAAAATCCCGCGCAGCGCGCTGACTTTATCGCCGTAGCGTCCATCGACAGGGGAAACGGCGGTCAGTGAGGATAATTCCATAGATCACAACTCCGGGGTTAAATGAGCAAGAATTTGTTTTGCCTGAGTCGTCAGGCGATTACGAGAAAACATGAGTTGCAGACGGCCTCCACCAACCTGATGCCAGAGCACGGCAGCACGGATGCCAGCAAGCAGCGAAGCGCGTACTTTAGCCTGTACTTGTGGGCTCTGAAGGATGGCCGGGGAACCCGTGACCTGAATACGCGGGCCGAGTGGGCTGATGACGTCAACATAAATGCCAGCCATCGCACTCATCAACGTTTCTGACTGCAAATCAAAATGGTCCAGCTGGCGCTGCAAGCCGCTAATACGGTCTCCCAGCGTGTCCATAGCGCCCTTGGCCGCTGACAGCTTACGCTCCAGCACCATCAGGCTTAGCGTATAGCGGGTGAGTTCCGCGTTCAGTCCCTGACGACTGCTGGCGTTCAGCACGCCAAGCAGCGTTTCTAGGCCAAGACGCAGGTTGGCTTCGCTGCCGCCAAACACGCCCAGCGTAGAGCTGGGATTCATGTCGATGACACTGTTGAGTGAAACGTGTAATGCATCGGCATCACAATGCCCCTGGTGCGCCAGTTCCTGCACCAGGCGTGCCGACTGACAAATGCCTGCCAGGGCGAGGGTGATGTCATAATAATTCTTTGCCACGTTCACTGCTTCCTTGTATCAAATGTGTAAGTAATTATACCGGCAGAGGCAATCGTTGTTCGATAATGCCGCCGCCGAGGCACACTTCGCCATTGTAAAAGACAGCCGACTGACCCGGCGTGACCGCCGCGACTGGCTCGTCGAAAATGACTTCAATACGCTCAGCATCCAGTGCCTTAACGGTGCACGGAATGTCGGTCTGACGATAGCGGGTTTTCACCGTGCAGCGCATGGTGCCGGTGAACGGTTCGCGATCGACCCAATGCAGCTGTTGCGCCACCAGGCCAACGGACATCAGACGTGGATGTTCATGACCCTGAGCGACAACCAGAATGTTGTTCTCAACGTCTTTATCCACCACATACCATGGATCTTCTGTCCCTTCTTTCGTTCCGCCAATACCCAGACCTTTACGCTGACCCAGAGTGTGGTACATCAGCCCCTGATGCTGGCCAATCTCTTCGCCGTCAACGGTGATGATTTTGCCTGGCTGAGCCGGCAGGTAACGACCAAGAAACTCGCGGAACTTACGTTCGCCAATGAAGCAGATGCCGGTGGAGTCTTTTTTCTTGGCCGTAATCAGACCAAGATCTTCGGCAATTTTACGCACCTGCGGTTTTTCCAGTTCACCGACCGGGAACAGGCTTTGCGCGATTTGCTCATGGCCGAGCGTATAGAGGAAATAACTCTGGTCTTTATTGCCATCGAGCCCACGCAGCAGGCGGCTTTTGCCGTCGACATCCGCGCGACGCACGTAGTGACCGGTGGCGATGTAATCGGCACCTAAATCTTCGGCGGCAAACTCAAGGAAGGCTTTAAACTTAATTTCTTTATTGCACAGAATATCCGGGTTCGGCGTACGGCCCGCTTTGTACTCTTCAAGGAACAGTTCAAAGACGTTGTCCCAGTATTCTGCGGCAAAGTTGACGGTATGCAGTTCAATGCCGAGTTTGTCACAGACAGCCTGCGCATCCGCAAGGTCGGCGGCCGCTGTGCAGTATTCCTCGCCATCGTCCTCTTCCCAGTTCTTCATGAACAGGCCTTCTACCTGATAGCCCTGTTGTTGTAACAGCCAGGCAGAAACGGAGGAATCGACACCGCCGGACATGCCGACGATCACTTTTTTTGGGCTTTCAGACATAGGAATACTCACGACATTGAACTTCAAGGCGGCATATTCTAGCACGCAGCCCTTTACTTGACACCCTCTGTAAACGGCCAGTTAAATTCGCCGATCATGGCCAGTGGGTAGCGCTGTCCGCTCTGATAACAGCGAATACTCTCCGCAACCAACGGCGAACGCAGGTTTGGCGCAGAGAAAATCTCTTCTGCGCTGACCCAACGACAGCAATCTATATCGCTGTCATGGGGTTCTGTAGCGCACATATTGGCAAGCTCGATAGAGAAAAGAAAACGCAAAAAGGGCGTTCTGTCCGGCGCAATCCATTGATGCATACGAATGAAATGCTGCGGCTGCGCTTTAATGCCCGTTTCTTCCCACAGTTCGCGTGCTGCGGCTTGCACCAGCGTTTCATCGGCTTCCAGGTGTCCTGCAGGCTGATTCCACAAGGCTTTGCCATTGATCGTTTCTTCAACGACTAAGAATTTATCTTCTGCATGCACAATGCAGGCGACCGTGACGTGCGGTTTGAACATGTTTTCCTCTTATTCCTCAGCAAATCCTTCGGCAACATCTGGCCAGCTAATTTCGCCGCTGGCCTTGTCGATACTAATATAAGCCACAGGAGGCGATGTTTGCGGGTCGGCCCCTCCACGGCACAATGCGGTTTGATGATCCTCGCGCACGATAATCTCAATGGCCTTTTTAGCATTCCAGCTTTCATAAAAAATACATTGGTGGTCGTGACGTAGCCCAAGGGTGGCGACTCTCGTTGCTTTGTCTGTCGACAGCGGGTTGATGTCGTCGCGATAGTGGTCACCGCTGTTTATAGCTTGTAACTGCGACTTTTTTAACCAGCCGCGTATGATTTGGCGATCGGTGGTGTAATAGACCGCTTCCATAAAATCATCGTTGGATTGTTCTTGTACAGAGATGAGGTCGCCGGGCACTAAAAATACGGACGGGCTGCGACACTGTTCGGTTGGCATCGCATAGAACCATGCGCGGGTGTCTCCTGTTACCTGATAGTGGTTTGCGGAGGAGGAGGGTAAGAACCCGCGCTGCGACATCGCTTTATTTGCCCATGTCTGGCAAGACGCGCTTACTGCAAGCGGACTGGATAACGGCGTTAATCCATTAACCAAGACCCAGCCGGTGGCGAAGGTTCCTTTAGCGTCCCGATAACGTACGTAACGATAAGGCTCATCTTTGGAAAGCATGCCCGTGCTTTTGTAGCGCTGTGAACTCCTGAGCACCTCGACGGTGTCGCCATTGACCATGAACGCGGGGAGTTGACACTCTGTTGCTGGTGCAGAATAGAAATGCAGGCGTGAGTCGGTTTTTACCTTGGCAGACTCATAAAGGTAGTTTGCCTCTCCTACTGCTGTTCCGGCAATCGTCTCACAGTCCAGTTTTGCTGAACAAAACGGTGACGCGCCGAGCAGGATGAATGCTGCAAAAAGCTGCTTATCCATTTTTTTCATTCTTCCCTGTTAACACTCACGTTAAACCGTACAGTTACGATTTCAGTTCCCGCCACTCGCCGTTAGCAAGATTTTCCAGCGTGTAATCCCCCATGGCATAGCGGATGAGGCGCAGCGTAGGAAATCCAACATGCGCTGTCATACGACGTACCTGACGGTTGCGACCTTCATATAAGGTAACTTTCAACCAGCTGGTGGGAATGTTTTTCCGTTCCCGAATCGGCGGATTTCTCGGCCACAGCCATACGGGTTCCTCTACTACTTCAATGCCTGCGGGTAGCGTGGGGCCATCATTGAGCGTTACTCCGTTACGCAGGGCGTCCAGCGCTTCTGCTGTCGGCTCGCCTTCAACCTGGACGTAATAAATTTTCCCGGTACGCTTACCGGGTTGTGTTAACCGCGCCTGCAGCGCGCCGTCATTGGTCAGCACCAAAAGCCCTTCGCTGTCCCGGTCGAGTCGGCCCGCCGCATAAATTCCCGGCACGGGAATAAAATCTTTTAATGTGCTTCTGCCAGCCTCGTCAGTAAATTGTGGCAAAACATCGTAGGGTTTATTGAACAAAACCACGCGTTTTGGCTGGTTTTCTTTACGCTGCTTAGTGACTTGTCGTGAGCTGAATCGCTCAACCCGGTGATTTCTAAAAGAAGTTTTTTGCATGGTATTTTCAGATTATATCAATTGCCGCATTATAGCCTAAGAACGAGTGTCTTTCATGGCGGCGAACAATAGGGTAGTATTGACACGCTCATTACAAATCATTAACAAAAAGTTGCTCTAACGCATCCGTGTAGCAGGACGCAAACGCACATGCAGCGTGATGACAGACGAGCAGAACCAGAAGCGCTCGAAGGAGAGGTGAATGGAAAGCAAAGTAGTTGTTCCGGCGGAAGGTAAGAAGATCACCCTGCAAAACGGCAAACTCAACGTTCCTGAAAATCCGATTATCCCGTTCATTGAAGGCGACGGTATCGGCGTTGATGTAACCCCACCGATGATCAAAGTTGTCGATGCTGCTGTCGAGAAAGCCTATAAAGGCGAGCGTAAAATCTCCTGGATGGAAATCTACACCGGCGAGAAATCCACTCAGGTTTATGGCCAGGACGTCTGGCTGCCTGCTGAAACCTTAGATCTGATTCGTGAATATCGTGTTGCCATTAAAGGCCCTCTGACCACTCCTGTTGGCGGCGGTATTCGCTCTCTGAACGTAGCTCTGCGTCAGGAACTTGACCTGTATGTCTGCCTGCGTCCGGTGCGTTATTATCAGGGCACACCAAGCCCGGTTAAACACCCTGAACTGACCGACATGGTCATCTTCCGCGAAAACTCCGAAGACATCTACGCGGGTATCGAGTGGAAAGCTGACTCTGCCGATGCTGAGAAAGTGATTAAATTCCTGCGCGAAGAGATGGGCGTGAAGAAAATCCGCTTCCCGGAACATTGCGGCATTGGTATCAAACCGTGTTCTGAAGAAGGGACTAAACGTCTGGTACGTGCAGCGATTGAATACGCCATCGCCAACGATCGTGATTCAGTTACCCTGGTACACAAAGGCAACATCATGAAGTTCACCGAAGGCGCGTTCAAAGACTGGGGTTACCAGTTAGCGCGTGAAGAATTCGGTGGTGAACTGATCGACGGCGGTCCATGGGTGAAAATCAAGAACCCGAAAACCGGTAAAGAGATCGTGGTTAAGGACGTTATCGCCGATGCGTTCCTGCAACAGATCCTGCTGCGCCCGGCTGAGTATGACGTGATTGCCTGTATGAACCTGAACGGTGACTACATCTCCGATGCGCTGGCCGCACAGGTTGGTGGTATTGGTATCGCGCCGGGTGCAAACATTGGTGACGAATGCGCTCTGTTCGAAGCAACCCACGGTACTGCACCGAAGTATGCAGGTCAGGATAAAGTGAACCCAGGTTCCATCATTCTGTCTGCTGAAATGATGTTACGCCACATGGGTTGGGTAGAAGCGGCTGACCTGATTGTTAAAGGTATGGAAGGCGCGATTAACGCGAAAACCGTAACCTATGACTTCGAACGTCTGATGGACGGCGCTAAACTGCTGAAATGTTCAGAGTTTGGTGACGCGATCATCGAAAACATGTAATCAAGATACTGGGTTGTATGAGAACGGGAGCCGAGTGGTTCCCGTTTTTTTACCTGCAAAATGCTTTCCTGGCGCTCATACTATTAAACTCATTTAAATAGCACTGAAGATCAAATTTTTATCTTTGCCATTACAATTTTATTTTTTGATAAAAAATATCCATGGCTGTCAATATTTCTTTATTTAACTCTATTCGGGTATGAGAACTAACTATAATTGAGTGGTGTTTGTATCTTATTGATTATCAGATGGGAAATAATCATTTTAACAATAAGGAAAATATCGGAAATATGTAAAAGGAAGAAGCGTTTTAAGATTTTTTACTCTAATTTTAAATCCATTTTTATCAGCGTGTTATGACAGTTGATTATTCTGAATATTAGTAATGTCCAAAAAAGAACATTTTCTCCGATTGATGTTTTTTTACCTTTCTGTTTTTCTGTTGGCAACATGCTTGAGAAATAAAACTCAAAGCATGATTCCTTATTATGTGTGTTACTTACTATTAGTTGATGATGAAAATGGTTATTAAAAAGCTAAGTTTAAAAACAGGTTTAGTGGCTGTTACATTATGTTTTGCTATGACGGTTTATGCAGGAGAAAGCGTAGTCACCGGCGGTTATGTACATACCCGGACAGATGGGCAGAACCTTAATGGTTTTAACGCTAAATATGGTTATACCCCAGATGAGAGTGATTTTGGTGTTATGACATCCTTAACCATTTCAGCAAATGACGATAATGATATAGATCGTGGTTATGGTTCTGCATTAGTCGGCGCAAGTTATAAAGTAAATGATGTGGTAAAACCTTATGTAATGGCGGGTATTGGGAGAGGTGCGATCAAAGCTAATGGTGAAACTGACACTTCTACAGGTTTTGCCTATGGCGCTGGTATTCAGTTTATCCCCATTGCAGGTTTCACTGTTGATGCAGGCTATGAAGGTTCTAAGGTCTTTGGCGCACAAGCTAATAGTATTGTAGTCGGCGCCGGCTGGAAATTCTAAGGTTATTTATATGAATAAATTAATGATAATATTGGGTGCGTTTTCTGCTGTTTCCTTGATGTCTGGTTGTGTATCAGAAGAACAACGCTTAGCAAAGTGCGAAGCGAAGGGAATTAGCCGTGATGTTTGTTATCACGAAGAAAAAGAATATTGGAATAATTACAGTGCTAATATGAGTCGACTGCAGGCCGCTAATACACAAGCGGATGCTTTCAAAGAGGCTATGAGTGATCACAAGAAACATAAGCATCATGATGACGATTAATATTTAAGAACACGCAGATACGGTCTTGAGTGCTTATGTTCTTAATATTTTAATCATCTATTAATTATTCAAATGGTTTTGCTCAGGCATCACTCTCAAAAGCGTATTATCCTTCTGTATATAGTGATGAAATAATGCAGCGCCAGCATGGGCTGCAATCAGAAAGTAACAGATATCGGCGAACTGACTTCCCCCAAAGCCAGAGTTTTTTATGATAACCATGGCCTTACTTTGGTTTGAGAAAAACGCTTCGTCTGCTGTGTGCGATCATTCTTTTGATGAAAGTTTGTACGGAAATACATGCAGAGCGTTGGCTGCGATGGGATAAACGCCCAGGCCTTCTGTTCTGGCTTTGATTTCCTCGAAAGAGAGTGAAGGGGAGGGTTCTCGTCCGCCCCACAGATTAATGCCTTCAGGAACATCGTCCCGGCTGTACTCCTCGGCGATCTCGATGGTTCCGCCACTATTCAATTCGATGACAACGCTTTTTCCGTCAACAGGAATCAGGTGCCCGTCATTGTCAGTGATAAAGATTTTCATTTGATTACCTCTTATTAGTGCATTCCTATGATAGCAAAATTGGATGAGGTGCAACGCCGGTTTTGTACTGCAAATTTCAGTAATGATTTTATCAATAAATTAGTAAGTTACGTTGTTATTGAGGAAATGTGACTGGGCGCATGGCGGCTTTTGTTTCTGTCTACCATGCTCTGTAGATATAAATTAGAACACGTCAATGCTCATCGCAACGACCGATCGGCTTTCACCACAGGATATGAGAATGCGCAAAGCACTTTTACCGGTAACTGCTGCGGTGTGTCTTTTTTTAATCGGTGTTTTTATTCTTAATATGCAGCTTTGGTATTCATCTTCGATGGAAAACCTCGGGGGGGCCAGATATGCCGCGAAAAATATGGATAACATACTTGATGAAGCTTTCCAGGCAACCCGTACCGCTATGAACATCGCTGAAAAAAAATGCGATTTGGAGGGGCAATACCAACTTGGAACCGAAGCTGCGCTCCGACCCCATTTGCGAACGCTGATCATTATTCGACAGGGGAAGGTTTGGTGTACATCTTTGCCGGGTAATCGGATATTACTTAAGCATATTCCCGTTATAGCTGATACTAATTTACAACTGACTCCCGCAAGCAATACCGAGAATGAAATACCTGTTCTGCTGTATCAAACACGTTTTCACACAGGCCGTATCATCGTCACCATAAGTGGCGTGCATATCCGAGGGGCAATGAATGTCCCGTTAGCGGGAGTAACGTACTCGTTGCTTGTGGGTGACGCAGCACTCGGTTTATTGGGCGATGTAAAAACCGTTACAACAAGCGCACGTGCGTCTGGTCAAGTTAATTCCGCAAAGTATCCGTTCAGTATTATTTATAATAAACCGCCACTGTTTAGTGCAAAAAGACTGGTTACACAGGGTTCAGGGATTCTGGTTTTTATCCTGTTAATGTCTTTTGCAGCCGCTTATGCCATTGATAAGTATCTGAACAAGAACGATACCCCTGAAGAAACGTTGCGCAGGGCGATAGTAAAAGGAGAGATCGTGCCTTTTTATCAACCTATCGTAAATGGTCGCGAGGGGACGTTACGCGGTGTTGAAGTGCTGGCCCGATGGAAACATCCAAAAGCCGGGTATATTTCTCCTGCTTCCTTTATACCTGTAGCGGAAAAATCAGGCCTGATAGTGCCACTAACTCAAAGTCTGATGAGGCAGGTCGCTGCGAATATGAACGCCATTGCCAGCAAACTGCCATCCGGCTTCCATGTCGGCATTAACTTCAGCGCATCCCATATCACATCCCCTACATTCGTGCAGGAGTGCCTGCATTACAGGGATAGCTTTAACCGCGATGACCTCAATCTGGTAATCGAAGTTACTGAGCGCGAGCCGTTAGATGTGGATGAAGATCTTGTGCAGAGGCTCAATATCCTGCATGAGAATGGCTTTGTGATTGCGCTGGATGATTTTGGTACGGGCTATTCTGGGCTTTCTTATTTGCATGACCTGCACATTGATTACATTAAAATCGATCAGAGCTTTGTGGGAAGGGTAAATGAGCTTCCCGATTCAACCCGAATTTTGGATTGTGTTCTCGATTTGGCGCGCAAGCTGTCTTTAAGCATCGTTGCTGAAGGGGTTGAAACGAAGGCTCAGCTTGATTATCTCAACAAAAACAACATTGTTTTCCTGCAAGGGTACTATTTCTATAAACCAGTAACCTTCACTGAGTTCGTCATGATTCTGCTGTCAAAGCCTAAAGTGAAGGTTTTTGTCGAATAAATAAAAGATAACCTAATTGATGAAAAGTGAGCATGAAATCTGCTTCGGTAGCAAAAATCCGACGATTATCTTTATCGTGAGGCAAATCTCGGATTCTGTTATTTAAAATCTATACCCTTATCGATGTGGTGGTTATTTGTGTTTTCATATACAGCAACTGGATAATGGTATGGCAGATATAACATTCGCGATGGAGCGTGATTCAAGTCACAAAGCGGCGAAAAATAAGTTGGATGTGCGAAGCAAAGCGAAGAACACAAATCGCAATCAGCTTGCGATTGCCGCAGTCCTGTTTTTAGGCGGTATCGTCGGGATTATTGTTTTGGCATTATATCTAATGGTGCAGGAAGGGGTATTTCTGTATTAATTGTTTAAATATTCTTATATGTTAAAATAAGATGATGATTATATCTTGTGTCTTCTCTCAATAATATTCTGCTGGTCAGGGTATTAGTGTGCCCCGACCAACAGGATCATATAAAATTAGAACTGATAATTTAAAGACACCCAGTAGTTACGACCAGGGTTTACGTATCCGGTAGTGGATTGTGCAGTCTGATAATAATCACCTGCGTAGGTACTATTACGCCCCACCTGGTACAATTTGACCTCACTAAAGTCTTTATCCAGCACGTTATTAACCGCCGTATTAAGCGTCAGATCTTTAGTCAGCTTATAAGACATCCCCATATCGACAACGGTCCAGGCTTTTAAATCAGCGCCTTTATCGTCATAGACGGCCTTTTGTACCGCGCTAAGGTTGTCGTAATTTTCGGTAAAGCGTGGGGCTTTGCCGCGATAACGTGCGCTGAGCCAGGCGTTCATATCTTCCGTTGCCTGCCAGTTCAGACGGGCGTTAGCCATATGTTTTGGGGTGTAACTTAATGGCGCGCCTTTATTGTCACCATCTTTTTGCTTGCTCTGAGTGTAGGTGTAGTTGAGAGATAGGGTCAGCACATCCGACCATAGAGGGAAGGTGCTGGCAAATTCAACGCCATCGGTCCTCGCCTTGCCGCTGTTGGTATAGCTGTTGGTATTATCATCGATAGAATATGAGACAATTTTATTTTTGTATTCGGTATAGAAGCCGGTAATGTTGGCGTTAAGCCCGGCGTCGTTCTCGTAATACAGCCCGGTTTCGTAGCTGATACTTTCCTCAGGTTTGAGGTCCGGGTTACCGACCGTATTCACCGTTCCCTGTGCGGTTACACCGCTGATCCCGTTATGCAACTGGCTTAGTGATGGTGCTTTATAACCTGTCGTTACGCCGCCTTTGAGCGTCCAGGCGTCGGAAACGTCCCAGACCATATAGGCACGCGGGCTGAGATGACCGCCAAAGACATCGTTATGCTCATAGCGTGTTCCTGCGGTTAAGGCCAGCGAGTCGAGAATATGCCATTCATCTTCCGCATAAGCTGCCCACGTTTTTTGATGGAACGTCTCGCCGGTATTGGCCAGTACCACACCATCTTTCATCCGTGCATCCCAGTATTCTCCGCCAAGGGTTAAGAGGTGTGAATCACCTAATGGCGTCAGCAGCACTGAGTCAAGAATGACGTTGGTGTTCTTCAGTTCACGCGCGTCACCGGCCCGGCCTGCGTTCTCTGGTGTGAGTGCGGAAGATACCAATTGCCGGCCTTTGTTTTCGGTTTCATTCCAGCCGAGGGAGGATTTCCAGGTGCCGAACGTTAAGGCTGTATCGTGGCCGAGGGTCACTTTGTTACGCTCATAGCGTAGCGTTTTATCATACCCCCCTGTCAGGTTGCCCAACTGCCCGTCATCGTTGTCATAGCGCTGTCTGGCGGAGTCGAGATCTAACCACAGCGTATTGTTCTCATTGGTTTTCCAGTCGAGGCGCGTGCCAATATTATAGTTTTCCGATTCGGTAGGATAAGGTACGCGGGTGGAGGCGGTATCGCTGAGGGAGGTGACGCTGGAACCCTGACGTTGGGTTGTGCTCCCCCGAACCTGCATATCCAGTACGCCCGCAATCAACGGGCCGCTTGACCAGAAGTTGGCGACCGTACTGTTACCCCATTTATTACTCTCTTGCAGGTTAACGCCGGTATTGATGGAAGTGCTCCATTTATCGGTGCTTTTTTTGGTGATGATATTCACCACGCCACCGATTGCGTCGGACCCATAAAGCGTCGACATCGGGCCGCGGATCACCTCAATATGATCGATCGCCGCCAGCGGGGGCATAAAGCTGGTATTCATGGCAGAGAAACCGTTTGGCGTTACGTCGCTGCTGCCGTTTTGACGAATACCGTCAATCAGGATCAAGGTATAGCTGGCAGGCATGCCACGGATGCTGATCTCCAGACCGCCGGTTTTACCGGTGCTGCTTTCAACATCTACCCCTTCAACAGAACGCAGGGCTTCACCTAAGTCATTATATTTATTGGTTTGTAACTCTTGTTGAGAAATAACAGAGACGCTGGCGGCGGCATTGGTGATTTTCTTTTCATAACCGGAAGCGGTTACCACCATGACATCTTCAGCAAATACCAGGGGGCTGGAAAATCCTAAACAGGACAGAACGACAGAGGCAACAGGTTTTAAACGCATAGTCAAACTTCCTTTGTTAAAATTCAAAGGCAGTAAGATAATTGATGGAAATGATAATACAAATAATTATCATTACAAATTTACATAACTTGTCACTTCTGGTGTTTTTCTTGAATAAATATACATAAATTGTCATGAGTTTTAGATAAGGAATTAGCAGGAAGGGTCAATAGTCCGCACAGGCAATTATTAGTTCGGGATTAATATTCCTGTGAATAAATGGCGAGGGATTAATCTATTTTCTGAGATTCACATCGTACTCATAACGGAGTATCAGAAAAAAGTATGATAATTTTAGAAAATCGTCATACTTTTCTGCGCCGCATCATTTTTTTCATCATTTCTGTCCGCCATAATCCCTTCCCCAGGAGACTGCTTAACGACGGTAAATCGTTATGCGGCATAAAAATAACGTAAATCTGGATAACATAATGATCAAAGGCAAGCTGGCACTGCTTACGTGCGCATTGACTCTCGCATTAACTTCACCACTTCTTGCCGCGCAAAATGCGAACGAAGGGCAGACGTTAAAACTGGCAATTGGCCCAGAACCAACGGAAGGGTTTGACCCGATGCTGGGCTGGAGTCATGGCAGCTATTTGCTTTTGCATGCACCATTATTAAAACAAAATGCAGATATGAGCTGGGGAAACCTGCTGACGGAAAAAGTAGAGACCAGCGCAGACGGCAAAACCTGGACGTTGACGTTAAAACCTGACCTTAAATTCTCTGATGGTTCCCCGCTAACCGCTGAAGATGTTGTGTTCACCTATAACAAAGCAGCAAAAAGCGGCGGCAAAATCGACATGGGAAACTTCACCCATGCCAGCCTGAAAGATAATCGCACGGTAGAAATTACGCTAAATAGCCCACAGAGCACCTTTGTGAATGTGCTGGGTTCTTTGGGTATTGTTCCGGCGAAACGGTATGACGAAAAAACATTTGCCAAAAATCCGATTGGCGCGGGTCCTTATCGACTGGTGAGTTTTCAGCCGGGACAGCAGTTGATCGTGGAGGCTAACCCCTGGTATGCCGGTAAGAAAAATGATTTCAGTAAGCTGGTGTTTGTCTTCCTTGATGAAGATAACGCGTATGCCGCAGCGCGCAGTGGCCAACTGGGACTCGTACGTATCGCGCCGTCGATGGCGGTCGCTCCTCAGCAGACAAATTTGAAACTTTGGGTACGCGATAGCGTGGAAAACCGGGGCATTGTGTTCCCGATGGTTCCTGCAGGTAAAAAAGACGCCAATGGCTATCCGATTGGGAACGATATCACTGCCGATGTTGCCATCAGGCGCGCCATAAACTATGCCATCGACCGTAAGCAGCTTGCCGATCAGGTCATGGAGGGTCATGCGATTCCTGCGTATAGCGCAGTGCAGGGGCTGCCATGGCAGGGGCAATCCGTTGCGTTCAAAGATGGTGATAGCGAAAAAGCACGTACGATTCTGGAAGAAGCCGGCTGGAAGGTAGGTAAAGATGGCGTGCGAGTGAAAGACGGCAAAGAGGCTCGACTGACTTTATGGTACGCCAGCGGTGACAGTACGCGCCGGGATTTAGCCGAAGCTGTTCGCGCAATGCTGGAGCCGGTGGGTATTCAGATCTCGCTGCAATCAGGAAGCTGGGAAACCGTTGAACGTCACATGCATGCGAACCCGACGTTATTTGGTTGGGGAAGCTTGGATCCGATGGAGCTTTTCCATCATTACAGTAATCAGGCCGCGGGCGTGGAATATTACAACCCAGGCTATTACAGCAATCCTGTTGTTGAACAGCACCTTAAACAGGCTATCGACGCCCCAGACTGGCAAAAGGCGTTGCCTTTCTGGCAACAGGTGGAGTGGGATGGTAAGCAAGGGGCTGGCGTGCAGGGCGATGCTGCCTGGGCATGGCTGCTGAATATTCAGCATACCTACCTGGCAAATCCGTGTATTGATTTAGGCAAAGGCGCACCGGAGATTCACGGTAGCTGGTCACTGCTCAATAATCTGGACGAATGGACCTGGACCTGCCGTTGATGAAGTCTGTTGTGGGCCATTTTCTACGGCTGATAGTGTTATTAGTGCTGGTTGCGGCTGGCACTTTTGTGCTGCTCAGCTTTTCTCCAGTCGATCCGATTCGTGCTTATATCGGCAACGATCTCCTGCATGTGCCGCCGGAGCAATATGCACGCATTGCTGCTCGCTGGGGATTGGACCAGCCGCTATGGGAGCGTTTTGGTCACTGGTTTGTTCGTGTATTGCAGGGCGATCTCGGCTATTCCATGTTGTTTAATGCGCCGGTTGCCAGCGTGATCAAAGAACGCTTTTCCACCTCGTTTGCGCTGCTTGGCGGCGCGTGGCTACTCTCCGGCATATTGGGAACGGCAATGGGATTTGTCGCGGGTCGCTACCTGAATCGCTGGCCGGACAAAGCAATCTGTCGCATCAGCTATCTGCTTTCTTCGCTGCCGACCTTCTGGATTGGCATGTTGCTGCTGGCGTTATTTGCCGTGCGCTGGCCGGTATTTCCGGTCTGCTGCGCGTGGGAGCCGGGCAACAGCGGCGATATGGCGACGCTGACCGAGCGTCTGCGTCATCTGGTGCTTCCCGTTTGCGCGCTCAGTTTGCTGGGGCTGGGACAAATTACGCTTCATACGCGGGAAAGCATCGCCAGCGTAATGAAAAGCGAGTTTGTCCGTTTTGCGCATTCCCAGGGAGATAAAGGCTGGTCACTGTTACGCCATCAGGTTCTGCGTCATGCAATTACGCCTGCGCTGTGTTTGCAGTTTGCCTCACTGGGAGAACTGTTGGGAGGTGCACTATTGGCCGAAAAAGTCTTTGCTTACCCAGGACTGGGGCAGGCCACTATTGATGCCGGGTTACGCGGCGATCTGCCGTTACTGATGGGGATTGTGTTGTTCAGTACCGTACTGGTATTCATTGGCAACTCGCTGTCTACCTGGCTTGTCCGTATGTTGAACCGTGCTCTGGAGCGACCTGATGCTCTATAACCCGACGCCGACGCTAATTCGTCTTTTGTTCTCTTTTAGCTGCCTGTTATTCATTGCAGTGTATGGTGCCGCAATGCTGGATAACCCGTTGAGCGTTAATCTGCTTGCCCGTCATCTTCCACCTGATGCGATGTACTGGTTTGGCACCGATAACCTCGGTCGCGATCTGTGGATCCGTTGTTTTCAAGGTGCACTAACCAGTCTGCAAATTGGTATTGGTGCGGCGTTGTGCAGCGGTTTCATTGCGTTAATGATGGCGGCGGTTTCGCGCATACATCCGCGTCTGGATGTGCTTATGCGTCTAATTACTGATGCCATGCTATCGATGCCGCATCTGCTGTTGCTTATTTTGATCTGTTTTACGCTGGGTGGTGGGAAAAACGGGGTAATCATGGCGGTTGCACTAACGCACTGGCCGCGTCTGGCGCTGATCCTGCGTGCTGAAGCGCAGCGCGTGGCCCACAGTGACTATCTGACGTTGACCTGGCGTCTGGGACACGGCCATTTTTACTGCTGGCGGCATCACTATCTACCGGCGTTATTACCCCAGTGGCTAACGGGAACATTGCTGATGTTTCCCCACGCGGTGTTGCACAGCGCGGCGTTAAGCTTCCTCGGTTTTGGACTGGCGCCGCATGAACCGTCACTGGGCCTGCTGCTGGCGGATGCGCTGCGGTTTATCAGTCATGGTGACTGGTGGTTAGTGCTGTTTCCAGGACTGATGCTGTTCAGTCTGGTGATGTTATTCGATCAGCTCGCAAGGGCGGTGCATCGTTTGTGGTTACGAGGTGACGCATGTTGAGTTTAAGGCAGGTCTCGCTGGACGTGGCGCGTTATCGCTGGTACGGCGCGAAAAACTGGTCTTCGCTGTTGCAGGATATCTCTTTCGACGTAGCGCCTGGTCAGATGGTGGCGCTAGTTGGAGGAAGTGGAGAAGGTAAAAGCCTGTTGCTGCAATGTCTACTCGATCTCTTACCAGACAATTTGCGTTTCAACGGCGTTATTACCCTGGAAGGTAAAACGCTGGGCAGTGATGATATTCGCAAATGTCGTGGCAATACCTTCAGCTACGTCCCACAAGGTATTCAGGCACTTAACCCGCTGCTCTCGATTGAAAAGCATCTGCGCAGGGCATGCCAGCTTTCTGGCCAGCAGTGGAATGCCGGAAAAATTGAACGATTGCTCCAGCGTAGCCGACTGGAAAGTCGCGTATTAGATGCTTTTCCGCGTCAGCTTTCAGGCGGTATGGCAAAACGTGTTCTGGCTTGTCATGCGTCTCTGAGTCAGGCTCGCTATATTCTGGCGGATGAAATTACCGCCTGGCTTGATGCACCTCTCGCTAATCAACTGCTTGAACAGTTGCGTGAGCAATGTGAGCAAGGGGCTGGTGTTTTGTGGGTAACGCATGACCTCACGCTGGCGGCCCGCCATGCGGATCGTATTGTCGCACTGCATCAGGGAAGGGTGTCGGATAACGTCAGCCGGGAACAGCTGTTACGCGGAGAGATTAGCGAACACCTACAACGACAATGGCGGGCGCTGCCTGAAAGAAATCAACTTTTTGGAGAGCGCGATGCTGTGCTGTCGTGATGTAACAATCCGTCAGGGGGAAAAGGTTCTGTGGCAAAATCTGACCTTTTCTCTACGCCCTGGAGAACGTATTGGGATTTGTGCGCCCAGTGGAACTGGCAAAACGACGCTGGGACGCGTGCTGGCGGGCTGGCAGAAACCAACTTCCGGTGACATTCTGATTGATGACCAACCGTTGCCGATGCACCAGTATTGTCCGGTGCAACTGGTGCCACAGCATCCAGAATTAACTTTTAACCCCCGACGCAGCACCGGTGATGCGGTGCATGATGCATGGCGACCGGATGCTGCAATGCTTACCCGTCTTCACATCAATCCAGAGTGGTTAACCCGCCGTCCCGGACAACTTTCTGGTGGTGAACTGGCGCGAATTGCTTTACTTCGCGCGCTGGACCCGCGGACACGTTTTCTTATTGCCGATGAAATTACAGCCCAGCTTGATCCTTCTATTCAACGGGATATCTGGGCGCTGCTGCTTGAAGAATCTCAGCGTCGACCATTGGGTATGCTCATTATCAGTCATCAGCAGGCGCTGCTTGATCAGATCTGCACGCGAGCGCTACTCTCTTAGGTCTCTTTCGCATTTCAGGCAAATAACTAACGTGATCGTAAAAACTATCGCTGTGGCTGCGCTAATGTACGGGGCGGGTGCTTTTGCAGCACATGCTTCCATTCAGGTGGGTTTTTCACCGGAAGGGTCGGCTCGGGCTTTAGTGCTGGATTCAATTAACCATGCGCAGCACAGCATCGATATGATGGCTTATTCATTTCAGTCTGCAGATATTGTTCAGGCCCTGGTAAACGCTGAAAAGAGAGGCGTAGTGGTTCGGGCTGTTATCGATAAGAAACGAAACCAGGGCAAGGTTAGCCAGAAGGCCATCGCTTTTGCTGCCGCGAATGGGGTTGATGTGCAACTGGATGGTCACTACCACATCCAGCATGACAAGGTAATGATTATTGATGGCGACACGCTGGAAACCGGTTCATTCAACTTTGCCAAATCCGCAGAATTTGCCAACTCTGAAAATGTGTTAGTTATTCGTGACGAACCTGCCGTTGTTGCGCAGTATCAGGCCCATTTTGACAGCCGTTGGAAAATCGCGCACCAGAAGCGGTTAAATACTTCACAACGCCGTTGATTTAAATGTGATGTTATATTATAACAACTCACTCACAAATGATTTGAGGGTGAAATTTTGGCTATTCGTTTTAAGAAACTGACAATCGCTCTGGGGATGCTTTTAGTCAGTAGTTCGGTTCTGGCGCATGGTCATCATTCCCATGGTGCGCCAATGAGTGAAGCAGAACAAAAGGCGTCGGAAGGGGTATTTGATGACAACCAGGTGCAGAACAGGGCGCTGACCGACTGGGATGGCATGTGGCAATCTGTTTATCCGTATCTGGTCAGCGGCGAACTTGACCCAGTATTCAAAAAGAAAGCGGAGAAAGATAAAAGCAAAACGGCAGAACAAATCAAAGCGTATTACCGTACAGGCTATGCAACCAACGTAGACACTATCGGTATTGAAAATGGCGTGATGGAGTTTCATACCGGGAATCAGGTTGCATCATGTAAATACAACTACGCCGGATATAAGATCCTGAATTATAAATCAGGCAAGAAAGGTGTACGGTATCTGTTTGAGTGTAAAGCTGCTGACAGCAAAGCGCCTAAATATGTGCAATTTAGCGATCATATTATCGCGCCGCGTAAATCGAGCCACTTCCATATCTTTATGGGAAATACCTCGCAGGCAGCCTTGCTTGAAGAGATGGAAAACTGGCCTACCTACTACCCTTATCAGTTGAAGGGAGAAGAGGTTGTGGATGAGATGCTGCACCATTAATCCGGACTAACCTTATCTGTACACACCCGTCACCAGTGGCGGGTTTTTTAATTCATAACCTTCTCTTTCCATCACCCGATGCATTCGTTAGCATATTGTATCGCAGCAAGTGCATGTGTTTTTTCAGGAAGAGGTTAACGTGTTCGCAGAGTATGGAGTTCTGAATTACTGGACGTATCTGGTGGGAGCCATTTTTATCGTGTTGGTACCGGGGCCAAATACGATATTTGTGTTGAAGAACAGCGTCGGTCGGGGAGTGAAGGGTGGTTATCTCGCCGCAAGCGGTGTGTTTATCGGTGATGCCGTGTTGATGTTTTTGGCCTATGCCGGTGTTGCCGCATTGATCAAAACAACGCCCGTTTTGTTCAACATCGTTCGTTATCTCGGCGCTTTTTATCTGCTGTATCTCGGTGCGAAGATCCTGTATGCGACACTGAAATCGAAAGCAAGCGACGCCGCACCTGAGGAAGTCCCGTTTGGCGCTATTTTTAAGCGAGCATTAATTCTAAGCCTGACGAATCCCAAAGCTATTTTGTTTTATGTTTCGTTCTTCGTGCAGTTTATTGATGTCAATGCACCGCACTCAGGGCTGTCATTCTTTATTTTGGCCATTACGCTTGAAGTAGTGAGTTTTTTCTATCTGAGCTTCCTTATTTTCTCCGGCGCGTTCGTGACGCAGTATATTCGTACGAAGAAAAAACTGGCCAAAGTGGGTAATTCCCTAATCGGCCTGATTTTCGTTGGTTTTGCCGCTCGTCTGGCCACGCTTCAGTCGTGATGCTATCGGCCCGCTGGTTGCGGCGGGTCTTCAATATGACGCTTTGCTTTTCATTTGTAATTGTAGGGTTATAACCAATAAATGGTATTTTAAATGTATATTTTGAGGCGTACCCTGTGTACAGCAGCGATTCAATAAGACTCGCTGGTTGTCGACTGGAAAAGGGAAGAAAAATGCTTCAAATTCCACAGAATCATATCCATACACGCTCTACACCATTCTGGAACAAAGAAACCGCGCCTGCCGGAATTTTCGAACGCCACCTTGATAAAGGAACTCGTGCCGGGGTTTATCCACGACTTTCTGTTATGCAGGGGGCGGTCAAATATCTCGGATACGCCGATGAACACAGTCCGGAGCCAGTAGAGGTGATGGTTATTGAAGCCGGTCAGTTTGGCGTTTTTCCACCGGAAAAATGGCATAACATCGAAGTGATGACCGACGACACTTACTTTAATATCGATTTTTTCGTTGCCCCGGAAGTTCTGATGGAGAGCGCAAATCAACGAAAAGTCGTGCGCACCGGCAAGGAGTAAATCATGGGGAAAGCAACCTATACCGTAACAGTGACCAATAACAGCAACGGTGTTTCTGTGGATTATGAAACAGAAGCACCTATGACATTACTGGTGCCGGATGTGGCAGCAGAAGTGGTCAAAGACTTGGTCAATACCGTCCGTTCGTACGATACCGAGAATGAGCACGAAGTCTGCGGATGGTAGGTATTAAATACTCTTACTGATTGAATACACAGAATTTTAATGTACTAACCGCACAGCGTTTTGACGGCGCCGTGCGGTTTTTTTATTTGTGTTGAACGTAGTGATGTCCGAAAAAGATTCCTTAAGAATACCTTAAGAAATCCGCATTGAATGCTAATTGTCGATCATTCACAGGCGTTATGATCGCAAAAAAGTAACAATACAGAACATCGCGCTTATGAAACTGAATACCCAAATTACATTCCCCACACTTATTCTAGGACTGGTCATTGTGGCGATTCCGTTCACCGCGAACTGGAATCTTCCGCTGCTTAACGGCACTGTCGTCAGATGGATCGAAAATGGGCAGGCGCTATGGCTACTGTTTGGTGCGGTATTTACCCTTGGCTATATCCGGCCTTTATCACGCCCTGAAGGAGAGAAGCAATTTTGGCTTTGGGCGGCAGCGTGGTGGGTGGTCTTGCTGGGCCGAAGCACCAGTTGGGGACGCGATTACTTCCCTGAGCATCCTAAACTTCTGTTCAGAGCTATCTCAGTTGTATTAATTGCCATGCTTATTCTGCCGGTGCTGCTGTCGAAGCGCTTACGCCAGGATATTGCCCGCCGTGTGCGTAATGAACCGTTACCGCTCTGGCTGTTGGCGATCACCACCTGTGCATTTTTAATCTCTGATACGGTAGAGCATCATCGTCTGCTGGCTCCCATCTTCCTGCACAATGCCCATTATGGCGATCTGATTGAAGAACTGTATGAACTACCGTTTATGGCGGGATTGTTCCTGATGAACCTTGGCTTTATGCAGCGGGATAAGCAGGAGGAAACTGCCTCCATCCGCTTCAGCGAACCTCACCTGGTAAAGTAATGAGATAAGACCTGAGTCTGGGTAACCAGACTCAGGTCGCGATGGTGGGGAATTACGCAATGGCCTCACATAAGCGTGATTTCATGTCGCTATACGATTGAGCGGCATACTTTTCAGCCCATCTCTGATCGCTAATGTGCTCGATATTTACGGCACAATATTTGGTTTCCGGCGTTTTCGAGATTGGATCGAGGTTATCCTGGGTCAACTCGTTGCATGCACCAATCCACCATTGATAGGTCATATACACCGTTCCGGAATTGATACGCTCGGATACATCCGCACGGCTGATGACCTTACCCCGACGCGAGCTGACCCACACCAGATCACGATGACGGATACCGAGTTTTTCGGCATCATGGGTATTGATTTGCACATATCCTGGTTCATCAGCCAACGCTTGTAACGCTGCGCAGTTACCGGTCATCGAGCGACAGGAGTAATGCCCAACCTCACGCACGGTACACAGTACCAGCGGATAATTGTCATCCGGAACTTCTGCGGGCGCTCGCCACGGTGCGGCAAACAGTTTGCCTTTGCCGTTGGCGGTATCAAACTGGCTGTGCGCGTAAAGGTACGGCGTACCAGGACTATCGAGATCCGGGCATGGCCACTGAACATGCCCCATTTCCCCCATTTTCTCATAGGTCACGCCGTAGAACAGCGGGCACAGCTCGCGCATCTCATCCCAGATTTGCTGGTTATTTTGATACCGCATTGGATAGCCCATTTCGCTGGCCAAAAGGCTGATAATCTCCCAGTCACGCTTTACGTCAGCGGTGGGCTCAATCGCTTTCTCAAAACGCTGGAAGCCGCGATCGGCGCAGGTAAAGACGCCGCCATGTTCGCCCCATGAGGTGGCAGGCAGGAGAACGTCGGCCATTTCCGCTGTCTTAGTCATGAAGATGTCTTGCACGACGATAAAATCGAGCGCGTTAAACCCTTCGCGGACCAGGCCCAGATCGGCTTCAGTTTGCAGCGGATCCTCTCCCATGATGTAGTAGGCTTTTATTTTGCCTTCGAGAGCCAGATGTGGAACTTCAGTGATGCGCGTTCCAACCTTGTCATCCATCTGATTAACGTCAACGCCCCATGCGCTGGCGAATTTTTCCCTGACGGCGGAATCGGTCACATCCTGATACCCCGGGAACTGGTTAGGTAGTACCCCCATATCGCACGCACCCTGCACGTTATTTTGCCCGCGCACCGGACCAACGCCGACGTTAGGGCGACCCAGATTCCCGGTCAACAACGCCAGGCTCGACAAACCGCGAACCACATCAACGGCCTGACCAAACTGGGTGACGCCCATCCCCCACATTACGGTTGCCGATGGTGCTGCGGCAAATGTACGCATTGCCTGACGAACCTGCTGTGCGGGAACGCCGGTTAAATGTTCAACGGCTTCAGGCGCATAGTCCTTAACGGTTTCCCAGTATGTTTCCAGCCCTTCCGCATGCTTTTGCACATACTCGAGATCGTAGAGTTGCTCTTCGATAAGAACATGACCGAAGGCATTAACCAGCGCCATGTTGCAACCGTTTTTCAACTGCAAATGTTGGTCAGCAATACGGGCGGTTTCAATACGACGTGGGTCGCAGACAATGATTTTTGCGCCGTTCTGGCGAGCTTTAATTACCCGGCGGGCTACGATTGGGTGCGAGTCGGCGCAGTTATAACCAAAGATCAGCAGGCATTTTGAGTTTTCAATGTCGCTGATGGAATTGCTCATGGCGCCATTGCCTAACGTTTCTTGTAACCCGGCAACGGAAGGACCGTGACAGACGCGGGCACAACAATCGACATTATTGGTATGAAGTACGCCACGTGCGAATTTTTGCATCACGTAGTTAGTTTCATTTCCGGTTCCCCGGGAAGAGCCGGTAGTCATGATGGCGCGAGGGCCATAGGTATTTTTGATTTCAGACAGGCGTTTTGCGGTGTAACGAATGGCTTCATCCCAGCTAACGGGCGTGAATTTGCCACCTTTTTCATAACGGATCATCGGGCGAGTCAGACGGGGAGTCAGAAGGCGAGTGTCGTTAAGAAAGTCCCAACCATAATAGCCTTTCAGGCATAACTGATTTTGGTTCGTTACACCCTCTGCGGCTTCGGCGCGGATGATTTTGTTATTTTCGACAACAAGCTTGAGCTTGCACCCGGCCCCACAGTATGGGCAAACACTGGTGATTTTTTTCATCAATAACAGACCTGTTAAATGCTGAAATAGCGCGAATTGTAGACGCAGCCACGCGATAAGCACCGCGGACTACGATTTGTCGTAGCGACAAGTTGTTTAAGCATAAAGTGTGCCAGAAGTGAAAACCCAGCAATAACGGGGCTGAGGGCAAAAGAGTTAAGTATAATGACTGACGATTCGACATTAATGACGAGGAGCGGCAAAAATTTTGCCTGCCGGTCAGCAGTCATAACCTTATGAAATATCGGAAAAAGATGAAAATATGAAGTGATGACGATCACAAATTTTAATTTTTCAGCGCTATGCTATGCTTTTATACAACGAGTGAATCGTTAATTTAAAAACATAAGCGAGGAAAATTATGGGCATTATTTCATGGGTGGTTTTCGGTCTTATCGCTGGGATTTTGGCAAAATGGATTATGCCGGGTAAAGATGGCGGCGGGTTCTTTATGACCATTATCTTAGGGGTTGTCGGTGCGGTAGTGGGTGGCTGGATCAGTACCTTCTTTGGTTTTGGTAAAGTTGATGGTTTCAACTTCGGCAGTTTCGTGGTAGCGGTTATCGGTGCGATTGTGGTGTTGTTTATCTACAGAAAAATCAAAAGCTAACTAAACATGCAGATAATAGAGGCCACTGATAAGTGGCCTTTATTTTGGTTACCACCACCCCAGTTCCGTGCCCAGAACCACGATGATAGCCACGCCAATCATAATAATCGTTGTTTTTTTCATCGTTATGCTCCCGGCGCAGCGTAGCCGCCAATAAAAAACCAGGATAAGAAAACGACAGCGGAAATGAAAATAATGACAGGGAAAATAATACCGAGTCGCATACGATTATCTACCAGAGTTATTTAAAGACGAGCCAGCATAGCAGGGCTTAATGTACGACAAAAGGGGTTTTATCCTGACGCTTTTTATCCTGATACATTGCGCTGTCTGCAAGATGAAGCGCACAGTTTACATCAGTCTCCAGCGGATCAATTTCCACCACACCCAGACTGGCACCAGGATAAAACAGATGAATGTCACCCAGCTGGTAGTCACCGCAAATCTGCTGTTGTAGCTGATTTTTCACCTGCTGCAGACGCATAAGTTGATCCAGTTCATCTTCCGCTGACAGGCGAACGACTAAAAATTCGTCACCGCCTAGTCGACCGAGAATGTCATTATCATTACATTTACGGAGCAGGCGCTGCCCAATCTGTATCAGGAACTGGTCACCAACCTCGTGGCCAAAGCGGTCATTAATCAGTTTGAAATCATCCAAATCGATATAGGCGACAACTATCTTCTGCCTGAGATGGCGGGCAAGCGAAAAAAGGGTTTCCACATTTTCAAATATTGCGCGCCGATTCGGTAAACCGGTCAGGGCATCGGTGTAGGAGTGAGCAATCAGCGCGGCGTTCGCTTCACGTAACTGAGCAACCAGCGACTCTTTTTGAATCGACTGGGCGATCAGACCGGCAAACAGATGTAATACTTGTTCTCCACGTTGGCTCAATGCCTGCTGGCGGCGGCTGGTAGCGCAAAGTGTACCGTAAAACGTTCCGTCCGGAAGATGAACGGGAGTGCTCAGAAAGGTGGTGATGTCCAGTGCGCGAGCGGCGGTACATTCCGGCCAGCGTGCGGGCACGTTGTCACTGTACAGACAGTTTTCCTCAATAGCGCGTTTGCACAGCGTTTCATCCCACGGCATGGATAGCCCTTCGGGGATCTGCATTTGGCGGCTATTACGTGCATACAGAATATGCTGCAGACGGGCATCCAGATCGACCTTGGTCAGGTAGGTTGATTCCATCTCAGTCACCATCTCCAGCATCTCCAGAAGTTGGCGAACCAGACTCTCAACTGACTGCTCCGTAGCTAAGGACTGTGAGACTCTGGCAAGGATCATGTCCGACATGAGATGTAAATGCTCCTGAGTAATGACTGGGCTGACGTTGCCCGCATGATAGAACATCGAGGTGAAAGATGAAACACGCCATCCAGCTCAGAATGTAAACATAAAATGGATAGCTGGCAGGAAAACATGGAGATAGATGGAAAGTCGGGGTAACCTGCCAGGATAAGGTTTTTAACAGGAGTAAATATGAAACTGGCATTTATTGTTTTGCCCGGCTTGCTGGTGCTGGCGGGGTGTACCACGGAACCGGAAGCGCCTGTGCCACCGAAAGTTGGCATGGCGAATCCAGCATCGGTGTATTGCGAACAAAAGGGCGGCTCGCTGATTGCGGTGCAGACTCCGCAAGGTGTTAAGTCTGACTGCAAACTACCCAACAGGGAAG
Organism: Citrobacter sp. Cpo071; assembly: GCF_030332765.1. NCBI lineage: Bacteria > Pseudomonadati > Pseudomonadota > Gammaproteobacteria > Enterobacterales > Enterobacteriaceae > Citrobacter > Citrobacter sp. Cpo071. Next base: position 270,826 of record NZ_JAOWHE010000085.1, read on the forward strand.
TAATTGATGAATGGTCACTCTGGCGTAGAGATCATCCGGCAACGGCCAAGTAATACGCGGTCAGCATTGACGTAGCCATTCAGCGAGCACCAGCGCGTGGTTTTGCTGGGTATTCTTCGCCGCATACAGTAGCGTTAAGGTTTGCTGTCGGGCAATCTCTGCGAGGCGCTTTCCTTCCTGCTGCTGTTGGGCCAGCTCTGCGCGATATTGCTCGGAAAAGTGTGAAAAATCGATCAGTTCTGCGTGGAATGCTTTGCGCAATTCAGAGGATGGCGTCAGCGTTTTATTCCATTCGTTGAAAGCAAGGTCAGTCTTTTTTATCCCGCGTGGCCACAACCGGTCGACCAACACGCGATAACCATCGCTTTTTTCTGCCGGGTCATACACGCGTTTACACTGAATCTTCATCTCTTCATCCGCTCCTTTCAGCTACCGCTCAGGTATTTATCATCAACTTTATTACGGTTAAATAAGATCGTAAAACGTGACCATTATAGCATTTTGCCCGCCCTGACTCCCAATTTAAGGGATTGTGATACCACTAAAAAGTCGGTAGGCTGAGGCTCCTTATGCTGTCCCTTATTGTCAGGACACAAGGAAAGCTTAATGGAAATTTCCCCAATTAAAGATACGCTTCGCATTGCGCTGGTGGGCGATTACAGCCCCGATATTGTGGCGCACCAGGCTATTCCCCTTGCTATCGATGATGCTGCCGCCGTCCTGGAATTGGTGGCTGATTATGACTGGCTAACTACATCTGATATCAACAGCAGTGAGGACTTGATTGGTTATGATGCCATCTGGGTCGTTCCAGGCAGTCCATATCGCCATCTTGAAGGGGCGCTGATAGCGATACGCTACGCGCGTGAAAACAGCATCCCATTCCTGGGGACCTGCGGCGGCTTTCAACATGCAATTCTGGAGTACGCCCGCAACGTGCTGGGCTGGAGCGATGCCGCCCACGCCGAGACTGACACCACGGGTCGGATGGTGATAGCACCATTGACCTGCTCGCTGGTAGAAAAAACGGATGATATTGAGCTGCGGGCCAATACGCTGATTGCCAAAGCCTACGGGCGGGATGTTATCACCGAGGGATATCACTGCAACTATGGCGTATCGGAGGATTTTGCCGCCGAGCTTGAAAGCGGCGATCTTCGGGTGACCGGTTGGGATGAGGCTGGTGATATTCGTGCCATTGAGCTGGTGACGCATCCATTTTATGTTGGCACGCTCTTTCAGCATGAACGCGGAGCGCTGGCGGGAAAACCCGTGCCGTTAGTTCAGGCGATGCTGCGCGCCGCGCGCGGATAAAAAAACGGGCAGGTTGTTCACGAACCTGCCCTGTGCATTATGCGCTCGCGATCTCCCGATTGCGCCCCGCGCACAAACCAAATACCGCCATCAGCATCGCTAACACGGCGACCCCGCCAAGAGGAATCAGCCAGCTATCGTTGAGGTCGTGAATTTTCCCCATCAGTGGTGGTCCGCAGGCCGCCAGTAAATATCCGACAGACTGTGCCATGCCGGACAGGGCAGCAGCCTGATGCGCTGAGCTTGCGCGCAGGCCAATAAAGGTCAAGCCGAGAATCATCGTCGCGCCTGAGCCAAAGCCAAACAGGATGGTCCATAGCAATGCCTGGTCGGGCATTATGGCGAATCCCGCCGCGCCGACGGCGCACATTAATGAAACCAGTGCGGCGATGGCGCGCTGATCCTTAAATCTGTTCAGGACGAGAGGAATCAATAATCCCGGCGCGGCGGTCGCCAGCTGCAGTAAACCATGCAGCGAACCGGCCTGCGCCTCGCTGTAGCCATGGCTGATCAAAATAGCGGGCAGCCAGCCGATGATGACGTAGTAGATAAGCGAATTGATCCCCAGAAACAGCGTCACCTGCCAGGCGAGGCTGGAGCGCCAGATCGCGCGGGAATGCAGAGCGCGCGAGCTGCTCAAGCTGGCATTGGCCATCTGGCGGCATTGGGGTAACCAGATAATCAGTGCCAGTAGCGGAAAGGCCATCAGTACCATCAGCGCACCGCGCCAGCCAAACCCGTTCAACGCCAGCGGTACCACAATGGCGGAACCCAGTGCCGCTGCTGCGCCCATAGTCAGCGAGTATGCGCCAGTGAGTTTCGCCACATGCTGAGCAAAATCACGCTTAATCAGTCCGGGTAAAAGCACATTTCCCAATGCGATTCCGCAACCAATGATAGCGGTGCCGCTAAACAGGAACCCTGGTGAGGGCAGAGAACGTATCGCAATACCCGCGCAAATGAGTAGCATAGCGACAAACAGGCTGCGTTCGATACCCCAACGGCGCGCAACGGCGGCAGCCAGAGGTGAAACCAGTGCGAAAGCCAGCAGTGGCAGGGTGGTAAGAAGCCCCGTCTGGGCGGTGCTCAGACCGTAGTCGGCGCGAATTGCATCCAGCAACGGGGCTGCACCGGTAAAGGTGACGCGCAATGTGGTGGCAATCATCAGGATCCCCGCGATCAGCAATGCTGCGTTCTTGCCACGGGAGGAAGGAGTATTTGTCATTTTTTTCTCATATCGTCAGGCGAGGCGATACCTTAGCGTTTTTACTCAATGGATGAATCAAGCTAAAATGACAGTTTATCGCTTAAATCGGACATTTTTATGTTAGGACTGAGGCTGGATGGATACGAACCCGATCTTCACCACGATGCGGCGGTGGCGTTTTGTATTCAGGCCCGGGAAGATGAACTTTTCAGTCCGCTGCATCAGCACCGTAAAGGCCAGTTGATTCTGGCGTTGCATGGCGCGATCACCTGTGAGGTTGAGAATGCTATGTGGATGGTGCCCCCGCAATATGCGGTGTGGATCCCCGGTGAAATTCCACACAGCAACCACGTTACCGTTGGCGCACAATTGTGCTTTTTGTTTATTGAGCCGCAGGCCGTCGTGATGCCCGATCGTTGCTGCACGCTGAAAATTGCTCCGTTGTGCCGGGAGCTTATTCTGGCGCTGGCATCCAAAACGGATGCCCAACGGCTGGAGCCGGCAACCCAGCGGCTGACGCAAGTGTTGTTTGATGAACTGCCGCAGCAACCCCAGGAGCAAATGCAGTTGCCGGTTTCCGATCACCCGAAAATTCGCAGAATGGTCGCAACGATGGCGAGAGAGCCTGCACAATGGCAGACGTTGGGGCAATGGGCCAGCGTATTTGCGATGAGTGAACGTAACCTTGCTCGCCTGGTCGTCAAAGAAACGGGGTTAAGTTTTCGCCGCTGGCGTCACCAGCTCCAGCTGATTCTGGCGCTGCAGGCGTTAATTGATGGTCGCAATGTACAACAGGTCGCGCAAATGCTCGGGTACGATTCGACCACGGCATTTATCACTATGTTCAAAAAAGGCCTGGGACAGACACCAGGCCGTTACCTGAACGGGCTGGCTACTGCTTCCCAACAATCAATGAGACCAGACCTGCCGCAATAAGCGGCCCCACTGGCACACCGCGAAACAGCGCCACGCCCAGTACCGTGCCCACCAGTAAACCAGCAACAAGCTGAGGCTGGCTGCCCATTAGCGTAACGCCGCGTCCGCCAAGCCAGGAGACAAATACCCCAACGGCAATAGCAACCAGTGATTTCCAGTTCACAAAGGAGTGGATGAGCGTGGAGGGCGGTAGCGTTCCGCTGGCGATCGGCGCCATGACGCCAATGGTCAGAATTATAATCCCGACGGTCAGGCCCTGTTTTTCAATCCAGGGAAAGAAGGTATTCAGTGGGGTAACACGGACTATTATCAGCACCAGAATTGAAACAGCGACAGTGGTGTTGTGGCTGACAAAGCCCAGAGCTGCCAGTCCGAGCAGGATCAGCAGAGTGACATCAAACATCGTAGTTTCCTTGCCAAAAGAAAAAATAAGCCTGCTTACTGTACGCGTAAATGCGTGACGGAACAGGCTTTTTTTAATGATTATGATTTTTTTTGGGCTAACGCACGAAGCGATGTTTTTTACTGCTAACTTGTGCAGTTATTGTTCTCTGCGGAACGGGATTAATTCCGGTTGCGCGATGCGCAGGTAATCTGCGGTATCCATGATCACAGATTTTTCCAGCATTCCGGCATTGAACGCAATTTCATTAAAACGCTCAAACAACAGCGGGTCGGCGACCAGCTTGAGGTTCGGATGAAAACTGAACGGTGGGATAGCGCCAAATACGCAGCCAGTCAGTTCATCTACCTCCGCCGGGCTGGCAAGTGACGCTCTCAACCCGCCAATATGGCTGGCCAACAGGCTCAGGTCGGCCTGCTGATCGGCAGAGAGGATCGCCAGAACATGCTGATTGACGCCGTTGCCTTTTACTTTGCAGACCAGCGCTTTTGCACCCTGACCCAGTGCGGTACCGCGAATTTCAGAGACAGCTTCACATTTGCCTACGGCTTCATGGCTGACTACGCGGTAGGTCGCACCGTGTTCTGACAACAGGGAGATTAAACGCTGGTGCGTTGCGTTACCTTTGTTTACTTCCGTCATGACTTACTCCTGGTACAACAATGAAAATCCTGTCAGAAAAATAATTACGCATCGGTGCGTTTTTTCTGTTTGTTCAGGTAGAGCTGTGCATCAGATGCTTTGTAGGCATCATCAATGGTGTCGTTTGGCTGCATATTATAAATCCCGACAGAGAAGCTGATTGATCTATCTTGCGCAATAATTTGTAAGTTATAACGAATCCTCTCCAGCAGGCGGGGCGTTAATTCACTGGGGTGATCGATGAGGATAATGCAAAACTCATCGCCGCCGAGGCGGATGGCATAGTCGCTTTTGCGAATGGACGTTTGAATAGCTTTGGCCAAAATGGTGATAATGCGATCGCCTTCCTTATGCCCCAACGTATCATTAATAACTTTTAGTTTGTCGCAATCAATGGCGATAAAGGTCACGAGCGTTCCCGTGTTCACCAACTGTTGCAAACGCTGCTCAAGCGCTGGCGTTAAAATTTTACGGTTGTAGAGCCCTGTCATCGCATCACTGACATTTTCCCGTGTGACGTTATGATACAAACGAAAATGCGTTCTGACCATATTCAACAGCAATATCGTTGCCAGTAGATAGAAGGCGAATATCTTCCAGGACGAGACAATAAAGTACATAACATCAAGTGAGAGGGTGATACGTATACCGCCAGGTATGTCCTTCTCATAGTGAACATAGCGGAACAGATCGGTTTCACTTTTATGAACGAGGATCTCTTTACCTGAACTGGTGTCAGAGACCGTTACGTTAAGATAACGCCAGACGAGAGGGCGGTCGCTGGTATAGAAAATATTCTGTAAATTCTCTTTATTAATATCCACCATCACCACGCCTTTTAGCTTACTGGCATAGTAGACCGGTGTTAAAAAGCTCATCACCTTTTTCTCGGTCAGGTTATCTTCATAAATACTGGAGATCACCGTGCGGCCAGTAAAAATACCGTCAATATCATTCTGGTCGATTCCCAACGTACCTTTTTGCAAAAACGACCAGTTGTGTATCGCAAATTTCCGCGAGTCGATCACATCATAGAAATAAACGTAGTTATTTTTGAGATCGACGTAATATCGAAATTTATACTCCAGCGTCCCTAATCCCTGACCGTAATCTTTCTGCTGGCGATTAACATTGACCGCCCGATCAAAAGAGGGCAGCAGAAAAATGTCATCAAGCTGTTCGCTACATTTTGTTGAGGTGGTCTGCAACGTACCGTGTAATGGCAGATAGTTGCGCTTAGTGAGATTGAGCCCATGAGTGCCGTTAACGCTGTCGAAAGCGTTGCAAAGTACTTTTTGCTGTTCGAGAGAAGCAGGTCCCTGAGGGGATGAAAATGTGCGCATCAGATGGGCTGCGATGCTCTGATTTGTGTACTTATCATAGAGAAACGAGGAGTCGGCTTTCTCATTGATATAGCGCATGTACGCATTCATTGCTTTATCACTAGCAATGAGCTCATAAACCAAAAAAGAAGATGTCAAAACAATTACGCTGACGGAGATAAAGATCCTGAGCGCTTTATGATGCAATTTCATAATGATTTACAGCCCTGTAAGTCTGATACTTCAGTCTATCACACGGCATACATCCGCTCTAACGCTACGGGAAAGGACATTTTGAAATAAAAATCATTCGCGTACTTCACCTTTAACTCTTAATGTTGTATTTATAATGCAACTTATAGAAAGGAGACAGGCCAATGAGCGCGACTGAAAAAGCGGGTCATACATTTTTAGCCAGCCTGGGCAAAACCCGTCTGCGTCCGGGCGGCGTTGAAGCAACAGAATGGTTGTTTAGCCAGTCACAGCTGACGCCCGGCAGCCAGGTACTTGAAGTGGCGTGCAACATGGCCACGACGGCGATAGAGTTAGTTCAACGCTATGGCTGTACCGTATACGCCATTGATATGGATAAAACCGCACTGTCAAATGCAAGGAATAACGTAGCGGCAAATGGTCTGGAAAATCATATTCATGTGATGGCTGCTAACGCCAACACTCTTCCTTTTGCGGATAACAGTTTCGATGTTGTGATTAACGAAGCCATGCTGACAATGTATGCCGATAAAGCGAAGGCGAAGTTAATTGCCGAATATTATCGCGTGTTGAAGCCCGGTGGGCGTCTGCTCACCCACGACATTATGTTCACCGCCCAGAAACTGGGCGCGGGCGATCAGGGCCAGCTTGTCGATGTGGTGAAATCAAACGTTAGCCCAATGACCAGACAAGGCTGGCGTGATTTGTTTCTTAACTGCGGGTTCGAACAGGTCCTGCAGCAGAATGGCAACATGTCGCTGATGTCGCCGCGCGGATTAGTTCGTGATGAAGGGCTTACGGGGGCGGTAAAAATTGTGTTTAACGGCTTACGCACGAGCGAAAATCGTCGTCGTTTCCTGAAAATGTTTCGCTTCTTCCGTTCGCAACGTCATCAACTCAATTACATTGCCTGCTGCTCTGTAAAGGGAAAATAAAAAGGATAAACGGATGAATATTGATAAGATGAAAAAACAGCACCCGTAAAAAATCAGCCAGAGAAGATAACCTCTGGCTGATTTGTTTAGGTGGTTAACTATTGCTGGTCGTACTTTGTTTATGAAACAGTTCGCGGAATACCGGGTAAATATCATCCTGGTCGCGGATATGCTGCATCGCAAAGTTATCAAAGGTTGATTGCAGATGTTCGTATTCACGCCATAAGGTTTGGTGAGCGCGGCGAGTGATTTCGATATAGCTGTAATAGCGGACCACTGGCAGCAGCTTTTTCGCCAAAATCTCATGACACAGTGGTGAGTCATCCGCCCAGTTATCACCGTCCGATGCCTGTGCAGCATAGATGTTCCACTGGGCAGGGTTGTAGCGATCTTTCACCACTTCATCCATTAACTTCAGCGCACTGGAGACAATGGTTCCCCCGGTTTCCTGAGAGTAGAAGAACTCATGCTCATCCACTTCTTTCGCTTGGGTATGGTGGCGAATATAAACCACCTCCACGTTCTTATAGGTCCGGCTTAAGAACAGATACAGCAGGATATAAAAACGTTTAGCCATATCTTTGGTCGACTGATCCATTGAACCAGAAACGTCCATCAGGCAGAACATCACCGCCTGGCTGGAAGGGTCGGGGCGTTTTTCATAATTCTTGTAGCGTAAATCAAAGGTGTCGATAAATGGCACGCGTTCGATTTTTGCCCGTAGTTCGGCAATCTCTTTGCGTAACCGTTCCTCTTCCAGCAACTGTGCTGGTTCGCTTTTCGCGATGGTTTCCAGATCCGCTTCGAGAGCATGCAGTTCGCGACGCTTACCCGCTGTCATCGCCGTGCGGCGCGCCAGTGAGTTTTGCAGGGATCGCACCACGCTGATGTTGGCAGGCACACCGTTAGAGGTAAAACCTGCCCGGTGCGTTTTGTACTCCGTTAGCTGACGCTGCTGATTCTGCTTCAGGTTAGGAAGTGCTAAATCTTCGAACAACAGATCGAGATATTCATCTTTAGAGATCTGAAAGACGAACTCATCCTGACCCTCACCATCCTGGCTGGCCTGGCCTTGTCCGCTTCCTGAACCGCCACCGCCGCCCTGTGGGCGTTCAATGCGGTCATTCTGCACAAAATGGTCGTTACCCGGATGCACGCGATGGCGCAGGCCACCACGTCCCTGATGAAACATTGGTTCGCTAATATCATCAGTCGGAATAGAGACAGATTCGCCGCTATCCACATCAGTCACCGAACGCTTGTTAATGGCCTCGGAGATCGACTGTTTAATTTGCGATTTATAACGGCGTAAGAAGCGCTGGCGGTTTACCGTGCTCTTGTTTTTGCCGTTAAGACGCCGGTCAATAAACCAGGTCATAAGCCCCCCGTACTGCCAACTGTTCGCCATGCCTGTAAGTGCCGGATGGCGCTGGCGCTATCCGGCCTACGGAACATTGTTTTGCAAGCCCGGTAAGCGCATGCGCCACCGGGCACTTATGTTAAGACGATTTACGTACGCGCAAATACCATTCGCACAGTAAACGCACCTGTTTACGCGTGTAGCCTTTTTCCATCATACGGTCGACAAAATCGTCGTGTTTTTTCTGCTCGTCAGTCGAGGTTTTAGCATTGAACGAAATGACCGGCAGCAGCTCCTCGGTATTGGAGAACATTTTCTTCTCAATAACCGTGCGCAGTTTTTCGTAACTGGTCCAGTTTGGATTGCGACCGCTGTTATTCGCTCTGGCACGCAGAACAAAGTTGACGATCTCGTTACGAAAATCTTTCGGGTTACTGATACCCGCCGGCTTCTCAATTTTCTCCAGTTCTGAGTTCAGTGACTCGCGGTCAAACAGCTGACCGGTATCCGGGTCGCGATACTCCTGATCCTGAATCCAGAAATCCGCATAAGTGACATAACGGTCGAAAATGTTCTGTCCGTACTCGGAATAGGATTCGAGATAAGCCGTCTGGATCTCTTTGCCGATGAATTCAGCATATTTCGGGATCAAATAGCCTTTCAGGAACTCAAGATAACGCTCAGCTTGCTCCTGCGGGAACTGTTCACGTTCGATTTGCTGCTCCAGTACGTAAAACAGATGTACCGGGTTAGCTGCCACTTCGGCATGGTCAAAGTTAAAGACGCGAGAGAGGATCTTAAACGCGAAACGCGTGGAAAGACCGTTCATTCCCTCATCAACCCCGGCGTAATCCCGATACTCCTGATAGGATTTCGCTTTCGGATCTGTATCTTTCAGGCTTTCGCCATCGTAAACGCGCATCTTCGAGTAAATGCTCGAGTTCTCAGGTTCTTTCAGGCGAGAAAGAATGGTAAAGCGAGAGAGCGTTTCCAGTGTGCCCGGTGCGCAAGGCGCATGGGTCAGCTCACTGTGGTTAAGCAGTTTTTCGTAAATTTTGATCTCTTCAGAGATACGCAGGCAATAAGGCACTTTGACGATGTAAACACGGTCAAGGAACGCCTCATTGTTTTTGTTATTACGGAACGTTACCCATTCGGATTCGTTCGAGTGGGCAAGAATAATCCCGTTAAACGGCAGGGCGGAGATACCTTCTGTCCCGTTGTAGTTTCCTTCCTGGGTTGCGGTCAGCAGAGGATGCAGCACTTTAATCGGTGCTTTAAACATCTCAACGAATTCCATAATCCCCTGGTTTGAACGACACAGTGCACCCGAATAACCGTAGGCATCAGGATCGTTCTGGGCGTGGTGTTCGAGTTTACGAATATCCACTTTCCCGACCAGCGCAGAAATATCCTGGTTGTTTTCATCACCAGGCTCCGTTTTGGCGATTGCGATCTGCTCCAGAATAGACGGCCAGACTTTGACGACGCGGAATTTTGTGATGTCCCCGCCGAAATCGTGCAGACGTTTCGCAGCCCAGGGCGACATGATCGTACCGAGATAGCGACGCGGGATCCCATACTCTTTTTCCAGGATCTGCGCGTCTTCCTGCGGATTAAACAGGCATAACGGATGATCGTTGACCGGGCTACGTTCGCCATTGGCACTCAGGACATAAATCGGTACTCTCTGCATCAGCGACTTCAGTCGCTCAGCAAGAGATGATTTCCCCCCTCCCACAGGCCCCAGCAGATACAGAATCTGCTTCTTCTCTTCCAGACCCTGAGCCGCATGTTTCAAATAAGAAACAATTTGCTCAATGGCGTCTTCCATGCCGTAAAACTCTTCAAAGGCGGGATAGCGTGCAATTACCCGATTCGAAAAGAGTCGAGAAAGTCGAGGTTCGTGGGCAGTGTCGACCATGACAGGCTCACCAATAGCCATTAATAGCCGCTCTGCCGCGTTGGCATAAGCACTGCGATCTTGCCGACAAGTGGTAAGAAACTCCTGCAGCGTGAACTCTTCGTCCTTGGCAGCTTCATAACGCTGGCGATAGTGATCGAATATATTCATGGTATGCCGTCCTTTCGTTTTTTAGCACATGTTAAGAGCCGTTCATATGAATAGTAGAGGCCCCTGAAGAGGTAAACTGAACGACGTCGTTGCTGAAGAAATAAGCAACTCTCATGCCATTTTAGTGGTCAGGAGATCAACGTATTCGGTGATACACCTTCTAAAATTAAGCGTAGATGGCATTTGCAAAACTTGCCTGTGTGCGCAAATGAATTTCAATGGCATATCAATAACTCATCAGCAAAAAAAGCACATCTTATGTAAAGAATTGGAGCGGGATTCATGCGGTGTTCACCGTCCTGCAAGCAAAATGTCATCACTCGCTGAGAAATTAGGGGGTTACATTCTGGGGCGAATACGTAAAATAGTTGGGCTGAAGCGTATTGGCGGTTACACTTTGACCGCTACACATTTGAATAAGGAATTATGGATTGTGACCAAACTCAAACTTCTGGCACTTGGCGTCCTTGCCGCAACCGCAGTTAGCACCGCACAGGCGGAAAGTCAGTGGACTGTTGGCGCGGGTGTCGGCGTGATTAACAGCCCGTACAAACAGTATGACCGCGATGTTTACCCTGTTCCGGTTGTCACCTATGAAGGCGATAATGTCTGGTTCCACGGCTTGGGTGGCGGTTACTATTTGTGGAATGATACGACAGATAAGCTTTCCATCATGGCGTACTATGATCCGACGCATTTCAAGCCAGGTGATAGCGATAGCCATGCTTTGCGCCAACTCGACAAGCGTAAAAGCAGCATGATGGCTGGCCTTTCGTATGTACATAACACCCAGTATGGTTTCCTGCGTACTGCACTGGCGGGTGATACTCTGGATAACAGCAACGGCTTTATCTGGGATCTGGCCTGGCTCTACCGTTACACTAATGGTGGGCTGACTCTGACGCCGGGTATCGGTGTGCAGTACAGCAGCGAAAACTACAACGACTATTATTATGGCGTGTCCAATCACGAGTCTCGCCGCAGTGGTCTGAAAAGCTACAACGCTGACGATGGATGGGATCCGTACCTGGAGTTGACCGCGAGCTATAACTTCATTGGAAACTGGAACGTATACGGAACTGGCCGTTATGTGCGCTTGAGTGATGAAGTGAAGGACAGTCCGATGGTCGATAAGTCCTGGTCTGGCATCTTCTCGGTGGGTGTAACTTACAAGTTCTGATGCTACTGCGCGTCAAGCACTAGCCCGCATCAGTGCGGGCTTTTTTGTGCGTGACGGAGATGAATATTGATCTAAAACATGAGATTTGATTTTTTGTGCTGTTTTGGCATTCTGTCAGGCGACAACGAATTTTTAACGTATTATTCCTGTCGCTGTTACTAAAAATAAACCTGCTATTTTATTAGCCTGTTATCTATTCATTTTTGAATGAAATATAGTCGTGAAGGTTTAGCAAGTCATTGTCATGAGGTAATGGTTTGTAGCTATACAATGCGTTGATAATACTAGGGTTTATGATCGAGGTAAGCGTTATTTTCTTATTGTTAAGCACAATGAAAATTATTGATAACTCTTTTAGCATGTTTATCTCATGGCGAAAGTTAACTTTCATGTGAAAAAAACAAAAATTAATCGATTGATTTTAATTTTACATCTTTAGGTATTTATCTGAAAAAAATAAAATTGACATTAAATATCCCATTGCAGATATTAATTAAACTTTAAAGTATCGACAGCAACTATTCATGGCATTAAATATAATTCGCCATGTGGATTTTTTGAGAATAAACCTGGTATATATAATGAAAAAGTTAATCATGATAGCTGTGATGGGCGGGATTCTGGTTGGTTGTTCCTCCGAGGCTTCACGCATGAATGCTTGCGAAAGCAAGGGTGTGAGCCGTGATGCCTGTTATGTTGCGGAGCAAAACCGTCAGGCGACAATCAATGCTGCCGCTGAAAAACAGGCTATGGAAAATGCGCAAAACTTGTATGGCACAAATGATACAAATTCCAGTCACCACCACAAACACGATAAATATTAAGGTTTAACTAATGAAGAAATTAATTATTATCGCTGCTCTGGTGGCTTCCTCTGCTGCGCCTGCGTATGCCATCAGTGAGGCTTATCGTCAACAGTTACAGCATGAACATAAAACCATGGTCAGTGACACGAATGCCCCGGTACACGCCAGTAAAATCACGCCCGTGCATGTGAATAAACTTGGAGTGGACTTTAAACGTGGTGCTGATGGCATTGCTTATATTAATGGCAAACCTGCGGCAAATGATGAGAATAGTGCTGAAGCTCAGTCTTATAGCGCAGGTTTGATTTCCGTTATCGTCTATAAAAACGGAAAAATCAACGCTATGAAAGAGGGGAAATATTTAGGTCGGTTGAAATAACCACTTCGTAGATAAGATTTTGTATTTTTTCGGCCCGGGAACATCTGCTGTTCCCGGGCTTTTTATTGCGCTCGCCTTAACAATCGGTTTCCAATCCATGATGGTGCAATTTGTGCACCCTAACAGGACACATGCACGTTGTTTTGCTTTACTGTGGTGCATTAACACAGGAGGGTGCGATGACAGCGAAACAGGTGACGTTTACAAACCAGGTATCGCTTCCTGCTATTGGGCAGGGAACATGGTACATGGGCGAGGATCCAAGCCGACGCCGGGATGAAGTGTCTGCGCTGCAGGCCGGACTGGATCTCGGCCTGCGATTGATTGATACCGCAGAAATGTACGCTGATGGTGCAGCGGAAGAGGTGGTGGGTGAAGCATTAACGGGACGGCGTGATAGCGCTTTTTTAGTCTCGAAAGTTTACCCATGGAATGCCGGTGGACAGAAAGCCATTGCCGCCTGCGAAGCGAGTCTGCGTCGACTGAAAACTGATTATCTGGATCTCTATTTGCTGCACTGGATGGGCGATTTTTCATTTGCAGAGACCATCGATGCCATGGAAACACTGATTGCGCAGGGGAAAATCCGCCGTTGGGGCGTCTCAAATCTCGATTATGATGATATGCAGGCGTTATGGCAGGTACCCGGTGGACGAGAGTGTGCAACTAACCAGGTGCTTTATCATTTAGCCTCGCGCGGTATTGAATATGATTTACTGCCGTGGTGCCAGCAGCAGCAGATGCCGGTCATGGCATACAGTCCGCTGGCTCAGGCGGGACGACTGCGTGGCGATTTGCTTTCTAACTCTGTGGTGAATGACATCGCGCGTGCGCACAATGTTAGCGCTGCGCAGATTTTGCTGGCATGGGTGATTCGTCAGTCGGGTGTAATAGCCATCCCGAAAGCCGCAAGCGTAGCGCATGTCGAACAAAATGCCGCCGCGCTGGGGATAACGCTCTCTGTAGATGAGTTGAAGCAGTTAGATAAGGCGTATCCGGCGCCAAACGGTAAAACCGCGCTGGATATGGCCTGATTTGCCAAATGCCGATGTTCCCACAGCTTATGAGGCCTACGGCTGTATGTAGTTTGTAGGCCGGATAACGCGTTAGCCGCATCCGGCACGTTGCGCAGAGCGGTCTGATGGCGCTGCACTTATCAGGCCTACGGCTGTATGTAGTTTGTCGGCCGGATAAGGCGTTAGCCGCATCCGGCATGGTGCGTGGAACTGCCTGAGGGCGCTGTGCTTATCAGACCTGCGGCTGCGTGTAGTTTGTAGGCCGGATAAGGCGTCAGCCGCATCCGGCATGATGCGCGGAACTGCCTGATGGCGCTGCACTTATCAGACCTGCGGCTGTATGTAGTTTGTAGGCCGGATAAGGCATTAGCCGCATTCGGCATGGGGACGTGTAACTGCCTGATGGCGCTGTGCTTATCAGGCCTGCGGCTGCGTGTAGTTTGTAGGCCGGATAAGGCGTTAGCCGCATCCGGCATGGTGCGCAGAGCTGTGTTAGCGTTTAGCTACACGAATAGTCTGCGCGAGGCGAGATGGTTTTTCTTCGGTGGTTTTCTGCGGAGCGGTCGCGTAAGCCGTTTCTACACAAACAAACGTTTTGTAGCCATCATCCGGCATGTCGCCCATGCTGACGGACAGCGCCGGGCCAGGGTTCCAGCCCACGACATTCAGATGGTGGTGGTGGACAACATCTATATTGCGATTCAACGCATCATCATGAATCACGCTGCATGCTTCCGGATTCAGATAGACACGATCGGTACGGTCCGGGAAGGTCTGGATACCATCAGCCAGTACGTCTTCTTTGGCATCATTCACTTTATCGATCAGACGATCGCCAAGACCGCTGACTTTCACTGCCGCAATATCACCAACGTTGAAATAGGTATGCAGCGCGGAGGTGGTTTCAAACTCACCGTGCGCTTCCAGCTCCATCTCGCAGGTGGCGCCCACTTTGAACCGGGCCAGCAGACAGAACTCGTGCGGCCAAAGCTGACGCGTTTCAGTGCTACTTTGCAGTTCGAACGTCAGAACTACACCATTCTCGTCTTCGTTATGCGCTTTCAGCGTCCATGGCAGGTTGCGGGCAAAACCATGCGAAGGCAGGCCCTGCTGAGCCGCCGGACCAAACCACGGCCAGCAAATTGGTACGCCGCCACGCAGCGCTACGCCGGTTTTAAACGGGGTATTATTACTTAACCACAGGACTTCCTCTTCACCATTTGGTTTCCAGGAAAGAAGATGTGCGCCCTGCAGTGCGAAAGAAGCTTTAACCTGTGGGTGATCGACAACAAGAACCTCAAGCTCATCAAGCTGACGGCGGGAGAGGACAGGGGTAATTTGTTCGATTACCGGAAGTGCAAAAATTTTATTAATCATTACGCAATCCTTTCTTCAGGCAAAAAAAAGAGCGACCTGAGTCGCTCTTACAGATTACTGTTTCATCTCAACTTATTTGGAGATGTGAGCAATCAGGTCCAGAACTTTGTTGGAGTAGCCGGTTTCGTTGTCGTACCAGGATACCAGTTTCACGAAGTTGTCGTTCAGTGCGATACCTGCTTTAGCATCGAACACGGAAGTGCAAACTTCACCGTTGAAATCGGTAGATACTACGTCGTCTTCGGTGTAACCCAGAACGCCTTTCATCGGGCCTTCGGAAGCAGCTTTGATTGCTTTCTTAATTTCTTCGTAAGAAGCAGCTTTTTCCAGACGAACGGTCAGGTCAACAACGGATACGTTCGGGGTAGGAACGCGGAACGCCATACCAGTCAGTTTGCCGTTCAGTTCTGGCAGTACTTTACCTACAGCTTTAGCTGCACCGGTAGAGGACGGGATGATGTTCTGGGATGCGCCGCGGCCGCCGCGCCAGTCTTTGTGAGACGGGCCATCAACGGTTTTCTGAGTAGCGGTGGTCGCGTGAACAGTAGTCATCAGACCTTCGATGATGCCGAAGTTGTCGTTGATAACTTTAGCCAGCGGAGCCAGGCAGTTAGTGGTGCAGGAAGCGTTAGAAACGATGTCCTGACCTTCGTATTTGTCAAAGTTAGCGCCTTTAACAAACATCGGAGTGTTATCTTTGGACGGACCAGTCAGAACCACTTTTTTCGCGCCAGCAGTGATGTGCTTACGAGCGGTTTCATCTGTCAGGAACAGGCCAGTAGCTTCAGCTACTACGTCAACACCAACTTCGTCCCATTTCAGGTTAGCCGGATCACGTTCAGCGGTAACACGGATTTTTTTACCGTTTACGATCAGATGACCGTCTTTCACTTCAACGGTACCGTTGAAACGGCCGTGAGTGGAGTCATATTTCAGCATGTAAGCCATGTAGTCAGCGTCTAACAGGTCGTTGATTGCAACGATCTCGATGTCAGAGCGTTCTTGAGCAGCACGGAAAACAATGCGACCGATACGGCCAAAACCGTTGATACCTACTTTGATAGTCATATATTCCACCAGCTATTTGTTAGTGAATAAAAGGTTGCCTGTAAAATTACAAAAACCTTACGCAGCGTCAAGCGGAATCGTGTCAATCATTGCGACAAATCAATCTGCTGCCTAAGCTTTGCGCAACTGACTCGCCTCACTCTTCCTTTGGGCTTGAAACCACATGGGGTCGGCGGCCCGAATTTTAAAGGGCAATCAAGATAAAAACGTGATTCTGATCACGAATTGCAGGCTGCCATTTCGCAAGGATCAAGTTTAGAACAAAAGTTCGCACTCCGGTGTTAATGTTTTGTTAGAATCTGTCTCGCGATGTGAGTTTAGATAAAGCGAGATGTGAGCAAATGGCTAATCAACCTTCTCCAGAAGAACTGAAAAAAAATTTAACCGAAATGCAGTTCTATGTGACGCAGAATCACGGGACAGAACCGCCATTTACCGGACGTTTGCTACATAACAAACGTGACGGCATCTACCACTGTTTGATCTGCGACAATCCGCTATTTCGTTCCGAGACAAAATATGACTCTGGCTGCGGTTGGCCCAGCTTTTACGAGCCTGTCAGCGATGAGGCTATCCGTTACATAAAAGATACGTCACACGGCATGCAGCGCATTGAAATCCGCTGCGGAAACTGTGATGCGCACCTGGGACACGTCTTCCCGGATGGTCCGAAACCTACCGGTGAACGGTACTGCGTTAACTCAGCGTCTTTGAACTTCACCGATGGTGATAACGGTGAGCAAACCAAGGGTTGAAGAAACGATTCAGCAAATTATTCTACGGAGAGTGGATTTAACATGAATCTTGATGAGATGATCAACAGCATGACGCCGGAAGTTTATCAGCGCTTATCGACTGCCGTTGAACTCGGAAAATGGCCGGATGGCGTAGCGCTAACGGCAGAACAAAAAGAGAATAGCTTACAGCTGGTGATGTTATGGCAGGCGCGAAACAATATTGACGCGCAGCATATGACGATTGATACCAACGGTGAGATGGTGATGAAGAGCAAGCAGCAGTTGAAGGTGGAGTTTGGTATTACGCCAGAACCTATTGCGACGTTTAAATCCTGATTACCCAGGCCCGGCAAACATCTGTGTCGGGCCTGCAGTTGATGTTATTTCTTGTTCATCATCGCCTTCAGATCGGCGAACGGGTTGTATTTCGCTTCGCCCACGGCCTTTTGCGCATCTTCTCCTGCAACCACCGTTGAACCATACTGGTCCGCTTCCGTATATTTGGAATGCTCGTGATCGTGGCAGTACAGGCACAACATTTCCCAGTTGCTACCATCTTCCGGGTTATTCGAGTGATCGTGATCGATATGGTGTACCGTCAACTCGCGCAAATTTGAATACACGAACTCACGGGAACAGCGTCCGCAGACCCAGGGGAAGAGTTTAAGCGCCTTTTCCCGGTAACCGACTTCCAGACGGGCGTAATTTTTAGGGATAAAAGCCATAAAGCTCATGCCTCCAGTAGAAAATGAAGAGCTGCGCCAAAAGCTGGCGCAGCAGAATGCGCTAATCATAACCTATTGTGTCAGGCGTTGGGATCAGTGTTTGATGCCTAACGAATCGGCCAACTGCTTCGCCAACTGATTATTGTCATCTGCGCCGTACTCCCAGAACATGGCGCCTGCCAACCCTTTGCTTTTGATGTAGTCGGCTTTGATCGCCACCGAACGCGGGTTTTCATAGGAGAGGGCAAAGAGTTTTTTTCCATCCGCAGACTGTACCGACAGCCACGGCACTTTCGCTTCATCATCCCAATGTTGACTAAAGCGTTTTTGCGGATCGTTGATCAACTTCGCCACGATATCGTTGTACTTCACGTAGGTGTCTTTGCTCAGGTCGACGCCCAGTGATTTGAACAACTCAATTTGAGCTGACTCGAAATAGGGCTGGGTAGCCGGGTTTTTCTGCGCGTCAGGTTTGCTCCAGTCAATACCTGGCTCAACGGCGCGTTTTGGTACGCGTCCATAAAAGCCAATGCCCAGATTCATTTGACTCGGTTTCAGACCGGCGGCGAGATAGTTATTGACCACAAAATCGGCGCTGTACTTATCCGCCGCGGCGACCGTCGGCCATTGCGTCGAATCATACAGGTTCGAGTTGAAATACTGGGTGCCGTAAGCCATGTCATAGGTCATCAGGTTGATGTAGTCGAGCGATGGTGCAATGGCTTTTACATCCACCCAGCTTTTCGGACTTTCCGCATTCGCGCCCACGGCGATGGTCAGCAGTTTTTTATGCCCCAATGCGGCACGCAGCTCTGTTAACAGCGCGGTGAAGTTAGCGCGGTCAGCCGGTTGGCTTTCGACCAGTCCCCAGGCGCCGTTAACTGGATATTCCCAGTCGAGGTCGATGCCATCCAGACCATATTTCGCAATTATCTCCTGTGCAGACTGAATAAACACTGCGCGTGTTTCCTTCGTTGCTGCCGCGCCAGAGAATCCACGCGCTCCCCAGCCGCCGACGGAAAGCAAAACTTTCAGGTTTGGATTTTGTTTACGCAGCTGTGGAATTTTCAGCAAATCATCCTGCACTTTCTGTGAAAGCCAAATCTGATGCAGTTTGCTGGCGTCTTTTAAGGCGTCATTGGTCTCGTCTTTTTCGTTGTTGTAGACAAGGCCAAACGAATAGTTGAGATGGGTTATCTGGCGAACATCCAGTTTATTGATGTCGCCACCGGGACCGGCAGTGACGTCGCCGCCACCATTAAAGTAGCCAACTGACATCAGTGAACTGGCGGAAACAACGCTGGCGCAGAGCAGGGGTAATGCTGCCAACAAAGGCAATAGTTTCATCGGTGTTCCTCTTTGACATTTAAACAAGCAAACACGCCACGGAAATGGCGTGGCGAAAAAAACAGCACCCGCAGGTTAACAGTTTCATAACAGGAAAAATGCGAAGGGGTTCACGCCATTTTAGCGAAGCGGCAGCCACGTTCACTTGGGTTTCAGTTCATCTTTGCATTTATTTGTGATCTTGGTTGTGAAATACAGATCAAAATCTGTGTTTTAAAGATTTAGTGTTGACCTCAAAAATTATATGGATAAGTATGATGGTCACTGATGCAAAACTAAACACAAAGGAAAATTCCATGAAAGCACTGGCGAGATTTGGCAAGGCCTTTGGCGGCTACAAGATGATTGATGTTCCGGAACCGGTATGTGGTCCGGATGACGTTGTGATTGAAATTAAGGCTGCTGCTATCTGCGGCGCTGACATGAAACACTACAATGTCGACAGTGGATCCGAGCAGTTTAATTCGATTCGTGGTCATGAATTTGCGGGTCAAATTGTGCAGGTTGGCGACAAGGTTAAGGACTGGAAGGTGGGACAGCGAGTTGTGTCTGACAACAGCGGGCACGTTTGCGGCGTTTGTCCGGCCTGTGAACAGGGCGATTTTCTTTGTTGTACAGAAAAGGTGAATTTAGGTCTGGACAACAATACCTGGGGCGGTGGGTTTTCTAAATATTGTCTGGTCCCTGGGGAAATCCTCAAAATTCACCGCCATGCTCTGTGGGAAATCCCGGCAGGGGTAGATTATGAAGAGGCGGCTGTACTGGATCCTATCTGCAATGCCTACAAATCTATCGCTCAGCAATCCAAATTTCTTCCAGGCCAGGATGTGGTGGTCTTTGGTACCGGTCCGTTAGGACTCTTTTCTGTTCAAATGGCGCGCATTATGGGGGCCGTTAATATTGTGATGGTCGGGCTGGAAGAGGATGTTGCCGTACGCTTCCCGATCGCCAAAGAGCTGGGCGCGACAGCTGTCGTTAACGGTTCGACCGAAGATGTGGTTGCACGCTGCCAGGAAATCTGCGGTAAAGACAATTTGGGGCTGGTCATCGAATGCTCTGGTGCGAATATCGCCCTTAAACAATCAATCGAAATGCTGCGCCCGAATGGTGAAGTCGTTCGCGTCGGTATGGGCTTTAAACCTCTCGATTTCTCCATCAACGACATCACCGCGTGGAATAAAAGCATCATTGGCCATATGGCCTACGATTCCACATCCTGGCGCAACGCCATACGCCTGCTGGCCAGCGGCGCAATCAACGTTAAACCGATGATCACTCACCGTATCGGCCTGTCGCAATGGCGCGAAGGGTTTGACGCCATGGTCGATAAAACCGCGATTAAAGTCATCATGACTTACGACTTTGATGAATAACATGTCTATTAAAAGGACGTTATCGCATGGAACAAATAGCAAAACCGCACTGCGGCGCCAGGCTGGACAGGCTACCTGACTGCCGTTGGCACACATCGATGTTTGCGATGGTTGCTTTTGGATTACTGGTTTGTTGGAGTAATGCCGTTGGCGGATTAATTCTCGCGCAGTTAAAAGAGCTTGGTTGGACCGATAATTCCACCACCGCCACGTTTTCAGCCATTACGACAGCGGGAATGTTTCTCGGCGCGCTCGGTGGGGGAATTATCGGCGATAAAACCGGACGTAAAAACGCATTTATTTTATATGAAGCGATTCATATTATTTCTATGATCGTTGGCGCGTTTTCACCAAATATGACTTTCCTGATCGCCTGCCGTTTTGTAATGGGAGTTGGATTAGGCGCGCTGTTGGTGACTCTGTTTGCCGGGTTCACCGAATATATGCCAGGCAGGAATCGCGGCACCTGGTCAAGCCGGGTCTCGTTTATCGGTAACTGGTCTTATCCGCTCTGTTCGCTGATCGCGATGGGATTGACGCCGTTGATCAGCGCCGAATGGAACTGGCGCGTGCAGTTGATGATCCCGGCCGTACTGTCGCTGGTGGCGACCGTTATTGCCTGGCGTAGTTTCCCGGAGTCGCCTCGTTGGCTGGAATCCCGCGGACGCTACGCCGAAGCTGAAAAGGTGATGCGGGCCATTGAAGAAGGGGTTGTTCAGCAGACCGGCAAGCCACTGCCGCCTGTGGTATTTGAAGATGACGGCAAAGCCCCGCGCACGGTTCCTTACTCGGCCTTATTAACGGGTGTGTTACTGAAGCGCGTTATTTTAGGTTCCTTTGTCCTGATTGCCATGAACGTCGTCCAGTACACCTTAATTAATTGGCTACCGACAATATTTATGACTCAGGGCATTAATCTGAAAGACTCCATTGTCTTAAATACCATGAGTATGTTCGGCGCGCCGTTTGGAATTTTTATAGCCATGCTGGTAATGGATAAAATTCCCAGAAAGACAATGGGTGTGGGATTATTAGTGTTAATTGCCGTGCTGGGATATATCTATTCACTGCAAACCAGCATGCTACTGATTACGCTAATTGGTTTCTTCCTGATTACTTTTGTCTATATGTACGTTTGCTACGCCTCGGCAGTCTATGTTCCGGAAATATGGCCGACCGAAGCGAAACTTCGCGGTTCTGGTCTGGCGAATGCGGTAGGGCGTATCAGCGGTATCGCCGCGCCTTATGCAGTCGCGGTATTGCTTAACGGTTATGGAGTGACGGGTGTATTTGTACTGCTGGGTGCGGTCTCCATTATTGTCGCTGTCGCCATTGCTACCATTGGAATTGAAACCAAAGGCGTCTCTGTCGAAAGCCTCGGTATTGATGCAGTTACCAGCAAATAATATTGATGGGAAATAAAATGAAAAATTCAAAAGCGATATTAAAAACGCCGGGCACGATGAAAATTATTGCCGCCGATATCCCGGTACCCAAAGAGCATGAAGTACTGATCAAAATTGAATACGTAGGTATTTGCGGTTCAGATGTTCACGGTTTCGAATCAGGTCCCTTTATTCCGCCAAAAGACCCGAACCAGGAAATTGGCCTCGGACATGAATGTGCCGGTACGGTGGTGGCGGTAGGAAATCGCGTCAGTAAATTTAAACCGGGCGACCGGGTGAACATTGAACCCGGCGTGCCGTGCGGTCACTGCCGCTACTGTCTGGAGGGCAAATACAACATCTGTCCTGATGTCGACTTTATGGCCACGCAGCCTAATTATCGCGGCGCGCTAACCCACTATCTGTGCCATCCGGAGAGCTTCACTTACAAGTTGCCCGATAATATGGACACCATGGAAGGCGCGCTGGTAGAGCCTGCGGCGGTAGGGATGCATGCCGCAATGCTGGCGGACGTTAAACCGGGCAAGAAAATCGTCATTTTGGGGGCGGGCTGTATTGGTTTAATGACCCTGCAAGCCTGTAAATGTTTGGGTGCTACCGACATCGCCGTTGTTGATGTCCTGGAAAAGCGTCTGGCCATGGCCGAGCAGCTTGGCGCGACGACTGTGATCAACGGGGCGAAAGAGGACACCGTTGCCCGCTGTCAGCAGTTCTCCGGCGATATGGGGGCTGACATTGTTTTTGAAACTGCCGGCTCGGCGATCACCGTTAAGCAGGCTCCGTACCTGGTGATGCGCGGCGGGAAAATCATGATCGTTGGGACAGTTCCCGGTGATTCGGCGATTAATTTCCTCAAAATTAACCGCGAAGTCTCCATTCAGACTGTTTTCCGCTACGCCAACCGCTATCCGGTCACTATTGAAGCCATTTCCTCCGGGCGTTTCGATGTCAAGTCGATGGTGACGCATATTTATGATTATGAAGATGTTCAGCGCGCGTTTGATGAGTCAGTCAACAACAAACGCGAAATTATCAAAGGCGTTATTAAAGTTAACCATTAATTTATTGAAAAGGGAGAAACAACTATGCTGGCAGATATTAAATATTGGGAAAATGATGCCCAGAATAAACATTATGCGATTGCCCACTTTAACGTGTGGAATGCGGAAATGTTAATGGGGGTGATGGATGCGGCGGAAGAGTCTAAATCGCCGGTAATTATTTCATTCGGCACCGGCTTTGTGGGTAATACATCTTTTGAAGATTTTTCGCATATGATGGTTTCGATGGCGAAAAAAGCCTTAGTGCCGGTTATTACCCATTGGGACCACGGGCGCAGTATGGAAATTATCCATAACGCCTGGACTCACGGCATGAATTCACTGATGCGCGATGCCTCCGCTTTTGATTTCGAAGAGAATATTCGCCTGACTAAAGAGGCGGTGGACTTCTTCCATCCGTTGGGTATTCCGGTTGAGGCGGAGCTGGGCCACGTGGGGAATGAAACGGTTTATGAAGAAGCGCTGGCGGGCTATCACTATACTGACCCGAGCCAGGCGGCGGAATTTGTCGAGCGTACCGGCTGCGATTCTCTGGCGGTGGCGATTGGTAACCAGCACGGCGTTTATACCTCTGAGCCGAAACTGAATTTCGATGTGGTCAAACGGGTGCGCGAGGCGGTATCCGTTCCGCTGGTGCTGCACGGCGCGTCCGGCATTAGCGATGCGGATATCAAAAAAGCCATTTCATTAGGTATTTCGAAAATCAATATTCATACCGAACTGTGCCAGGCGGCAATGGCGGCGATGCAGGAGAACCAGAACCAGCCGTTCCTGCACGTTGAGCGTGAAGTTCGCAAAGCGGTAAAAGAGCGCGCGCTGGAGAAAATCAAACTGTTTGGCTCTGACGGTAAAGCGGAATGACAATATGGATAATATCGAGGTTATTTGTATAGGGGCGGCAATTGTTGATATTCCCTTGCAACCAGTGAGTAAAAATATCTTTGATGTTGACTCTTATCCATTAGAACGAATAGCAATGACCACGGGAGGTGACGCTATTAATGAGGCGACGATTATTTCTCGCCTTGGCCATCGCACGGCGTTAATGAGTCGGATAGGTAATGATGCAGCCGGTTATTTTATTGTCGACCACTGCCATCGGGAGAATATTGATATTAAAAGCCTGAAGCAGGATGTTGATATTGATACTTCCATTAACGTGGGTTTAGTCACCGCTGATGGTGAACGCACCTTTGTGACTAACCGTAACGGCAGTTTATGGAAACTGAATATAAACGATGTTGATTTTGACCGATTCTCGCAGGCAAAGCTGCTGTCGCTGGCGAGTATTTTTAATAGTCCGCTGCTTGATGGCCAGGCGTTAACGGATATTTTCACTCAGGCCAAAGTGCATGGATTAATTATCTGCGCCGACATGATTAAGCCACGGCTTAACGAAACGCTGGACGACATCCGTGAAGCGCTGAGCTACGTGGATTATCTGTTTCCCAATTTTGAAGAGGCAAAACTGCTCACCGGGAAAGATACGCTGGATGAGATTGCTGACAGTTTCCTGAACTGTGGTGTGAAAACCGTCGTGATTAAGACCGGTAAAAGAGGCTGCTTTATCAAACGTGTCGATATGAAAATGGTAGTCCCGGCCGTGTCGGGGATTACCGCCATCGACACCATCGGCGCGGGGGATAACTTTGCTTCAGGATTTATCTCCGCGCTGCTTGAAGGTAAGCCGCTTCGCGACTGCGCGCTGTTTGCTAATGCAACGGCGGCAATATCGGTACTGAGCGTGGGTGCGACAACGGGTGTGAAGAACAGAAAGCTGGTTGAACAACTTCTTGACGAATACGAAGGGTAATAGCGGCAGATGAAAATGATTCCTTTAGGCAGTACGGATATTACGCTTTCCCGCATGGGATTAGGTACATGGGCCATTGGCGGCGGTCCGGCATGGAATGGCGATCTCGATTTGCAGATTTGTATTGATACCATTGTTGAGGCGCATCGCTGCGGTATTAATCTGATTGATACCGCGCCAGGATACAACTTTGGCAACAGTGAAGTGATAGTCGGTCAGGCGCTGAAAAAGCTGCCGCGCAGCGAGGTAGTGGTTGAAACCAAATGCGGCATCGTCTGGGAGCGAACAGGCAGCCTGTTTAACAAAGTGGGCGATCGCCAGCTGTATAAAAACCTCACGCCTGAGTCGATTCGTGAGGAGGTTGATGCCAGCCTGCAAAGATTGGGTATCGACAGTATTGATATTTATATGACCCACTGGCAGTCGGTTGAACCCTGTTTTACGCCGATTGCTGAAACCGTAGACACGCTGAACACACTGAAAAAAGAGGGAAAAATCCGTTCGATTGGTGCGGCGAACGTCGATGCCGGGCATATAAGGGAGTATCTCAAACACGGTGAGCTGGATATCATCCAGGCCAAGTACAGCATTCTTGACCGGGCGCTGGAAGCTGATCTGCTGCCGCTATGCCAGCAGAATGGCATCATCGTGCAGGTATATTCACCGCTTGAGCAGGGGTTATTGACTGGTACTATCGCCCGAGATTATGTTCCTGGCGGCGCACGGGCTAACAAGGTTTGGTTTCAGCGGGAAAATATGCTGCGGGTGATTGATATGCTAGAGCAGTGGCAGCCACTGTGTGAAAAATACCGCTGCACAATCCCCGCATTAGCTCTGGCGTGGATTTTAAAGCAAAGCGATTTGATCACCTTACTGAGTGGTGCAACCGCACCTGAACAGGTTCGCGAGAACGTCGAGGCGTTAACCATTCCCCTGACAGATGATGATTCATCATTGATGAGGCGAATGGCGGAAGCGTTGGATATAAATTAAGTCGGATAGAATTGACCTCTGTTTCTGCGTAAAAAAGTATTGAAATCTGTGATTCAGACATGTTCTTTTGAAAATAAACATAGCCTGTGAGATACTAGGGTCTTATTATTACTTTGCAGGAAACAGAGGTGTCATCGTGGCGGCAAAAGACAGGATTCAAGCCATTAAGCAAATGGTGGCTAACGATAAGAAAGTGGCGGTATCTAATTTAAGTTCAATCTTTCAGGTGACTGAGGAAACGATTCGCCGCGATCTTGAAAAACTGGAAGATGAAGGTTTTTTGACCCGAACATATGGCGGTGCAGTGCTCAATACCACCGCGTTGTCCGACAATATTCATTTTTATAAGCGTGCAAAATCTTTCTTCGAAGAAAAGCAGATTATTGCCCGTAATGCATTACCGTTTATTAAAAATAAGACCACAATGGCTGCCGACTCCAGCAGTACCGCGATGGAATTATTAAAGCTGTTGAAGGAAAGAAACGATCTGACGTTGCTAACCAATTCGGCTGAAGCATTTCATGAGTTGGCGCAGTCAGAAATTAACGTGGTTTCTACCGGCGGTGAGTTGAATAAGAATACGCTGTCGCTGCAGGGAAGAATCACCAAGGAGATTATCAGCCGTTATCATGTTGATATCATGGTGATGAGCTGCAAAGGTTTGGATATGCAGAGTGGGGCGCTTGATTCTAATGAAGCGGAAGCGGAAATCAAAAAAACCATGATCCGCCAGGCGACTGAGGTGGCCCTGTTAGTTGATCACTCAAAGTTTGACCGTAAAGCTTTCGTTCAGCTCGTGGACTTTAGCCATATTAATTACCTAATAACCAATAAGGCACCGGGTGCAGAGTGGATTGCATTTTGCAAAGAGAATAATATTCAACTCGTTTATTAGCTATAATGAGGGTTGTGTCGATATTATTTTAAGTTTGCACTTGGTAAATGCCATAAGAATCTAATGATGATGGATGGCGCGGCAAAATTTTTCTGCCGCGATCGCCATACTTTCTATTTAGCTGAATTTGAGGCATCCAGATGGAACAATGTGACCCTATAGGCGCAAGATTAGATCGCTTACCTTTATCTCGATTTCATTTTCGTATTTTTGGAATTATTAGTGTTAGTTTGTTAATAACTGGTTTTCTCAGCTATTCCGGGAATGTGGTATTAGCAAAACTAGTCAGCACAGGCTGGTCAAACAATTATCTCAATGCCGCGTTTACCTCAGCGCTGATGTTCGGTTACTTTATCGGTTCGCTAGTCGGTGGTTTTATTGGTGATTATCTCGGTCGACGCAAAGCGTTCCGCGTCAATTTGTTAATCGTCGGGGTCTCAGCCTGCGCTGCAACGTTTGTGCCCAACATGTACTGGCTTATTTTCTTCCGCTGTCTGATGGGGATAGGAATGGGGGCGCTAATTATGGTGGGCTATGCCTCATTTACAGAATTCATTCCACCCGCGGTTCGTGGGAAATGGTCTGCCCGTCTGTCATTTGTCGGCAACTGGGCACCAATGCTATCTGCGGCAATTGGCGTCGTGATTATTGCACTTTTAAGCTGGCGGGTGATGTTTCTGCTCGGCGGCATGGCAATGCTGTTGGCCTGGTATCTGTCGGGAAAATACTATATTGAATCCCCGCGTTGGCTGGCTGGCAAAGGGCAGAGAAGCGAAGCTGAAAAACATCTTATGCAGGTGGAATCGCAAATTGAGAAAGAAAAAAACATCACTTTACCATCCTGCCGGAACGAATGCTCGTCGGCGGATTTAAGCACGATAAGTGGTTCATTTTGGCTCTTGTTTAAGGGGCCAATGTTGCGCTGTACACTGGTGGCGATCACGGTGCTTATTGCAATGAATATTTCGCTCTATACCATTACGGTATGGATTCCGACGATATTTGTTAATTCGGGAATCGATGTAACGAAATCCATATTTATGACCGCGATAATTATGATTGGCGCGCCGGTCGGGATATTTATTGCCGCGTTAATTATCGATCGCTTTCCTCGGCGATTGTTTGGCTCATTCTTGTTGATTATTATCGCCTTGCTTGGGTATTTCTATTCGCTTCAAACTGAAGAGTGGGCAATTCTGAGCTACGGACTGGTGATGATTTTTTTTCTGTATATGTATGTCTGCTTTGCCTCTGCAGTTTATGTCCCGGAACTATGGCCCACGCATCTTAGATTGAGAGGATCGGGTTTTGTGAATGCGGTGGGGAGGATTGTCGCTGTGTTTACGCCTTATGGCGTCGCTATTTTGTTGACCCGCTATGGCTCGGTTACGGTCTTTATCGTGCTAGGAGCAATGTTGGTGCTATGCGCTTTGATTCTTTTTTGTTTTGGCATCGAAACACGCAAAGTATCGCTGGAAGAGATTTCAGCGCTGGCCTGAGATAACGCGCCGACAGGAGTGACCCGGTCGGCATCGCTTACGGCTGGGTTTCCAGCCAGTCGTCCAACGTATACAGCGTTGCGCCCGCAGCTGCCATTTCCATAAAGGCGTTTGCACTGTCCTGGGGATGAATATTAACGCCACGGCAGCCGTCGGTTATAACGCTGACGGTGTAGCCAAGATCGAGCGCATCCAGTACGGTGAATTTGACGCAATAGTCGGTAGCCAGACCCATGATGATGAGCTCGGCAATGCGGTGTTCGAGTAGCCATGCATTTAGCGCGGTTGCCTGACGACGACCGTTATCAAAAAAAGCACTGTAGCTGTCGACCAGCGGGTTCTCACCTTTAGTGAACGTTTGGGTTATCGCACGCTGGTTCAGCAGCGGATGCAGGGCAGCACCTTCGCTGTTTTGTACGCAATGATCGGGCCAGAACGTCTGCGCCAGGCCATCGAGTTGTCCCTGGCTGTAGGGCTCGACCTGATGCTGGCTGGCAAAACTACCGTGATTAGCCGGGTGCCAGTCCAGACTGGCAACGACCGTGTCGCCGCGTATGGCACACCAGTCAATCAGGCGGTTGGCGATATCGATTGTGCTGTCACCTTGTGGGACCGCGAGGGCACCACCGGCACAAAAGTCATTTTGTAAATCGACCAACAGTAAGGCTCGGGCCATGGGCATAGACTCCTTTAATCGTCAGGCGTGAGCTCACCACGCAGATTTTGCGTCATTGCTTCACGAATTGTCTGCGTATCCAGTCCCTGACTCAGCAAATAGTGCAGTTTGGTGAGTGTGGCTTCGACGGTCATATCCGCGCCGCCAATCACGCCAGCATGCGCCAGCGCATTCCCTGTCGCGTAGCCCCCCATGTTCACCTTGCCGGACATACACTGCGTAAGGTTCACCACCACAATGCCACGCGAGCTCGCATCTTCAAGTTCTTTCAGGAACTCTTTATTCTGCGGCGCATTGCCCACGCCGTAGGAGCGCAAAATTAATGCTTTTACCGGCTGGCGCAGGAAGTTGCGTACTACATCAGCGGAGATCCCAGGATAAATAGTGACCACGCCAATCGGTTGTGGAGTGATAGGATGGACAATCAACTCACCTGTGCCGTGAGGTGCGGGCGGTGTTCCCAGCCGACGAATGTGGATCCCGGCTTCCAGCAGTGGTGCAAGGTTGGGTGAGGCAAACGCGTCAAAACCATCAGCATGCGCTTTAGTGGTCCGGTTACCGCGAAACAGTCGGTTGTTGAAAAACAGGGTCACTTCATTGATCGGATAATTTGCTGCAACGTACAACGCATTCAGCAAATTGATTTGTCCGTCAGAACGTAGCTCTGCTAATGGGATTTGTGACCCTGTCACAATGACTGGCTTGCCCAGATTCTCCAGCATAAATGAGAGCGCCGAAGCCGTAAACGCCATGGTGTCAGTGCCGTGCAGAATGACAAAACCATCGTAATCGTCGTAGTGCGTCTTAATGTCTTCAGCAATATGCTGCCAGTCTTCTGGCGTCATATCGGAGGAATCCATCAGCGGGACGTATTCGTGGATGGTGAAGTCTGGCATCTCCGGGCGGTGGAATTCAGGCATCAGTGCCAACTGACGCTGGAGATGACCGGAAACAGGAATATAACCCTGTTCTGAGCGCTGCATACCAATGGTACCGCCGGTATAGGCAACGTAAATCGATTTCTTTTGCATGGGCGTCACAGGTTAAGTTGTGCATAAACAGGCGCAGTATAAAGTTCCCCCCGAAAAAATACAGTGCAAATGACGCATACCTGCCATCCGATCAATATGTCATTTATGTTCAGTGCCTTGTCCCGTTTGTTCAGTGTGGTTTTGCTCCCTCGGCCCTACAGTAGCAGCCTTGCTTTTTGGATATAGCGATTGCCGTTATCATGTTTCGTCGTAATGACAATACGCATGGAGCCTGAAGTGAAGAAAGACCTGAGAATTTATCAGCCAGGCGAGTGGGCGGATGGAGACATCATTACGGCTATCGATGCGAGTCAGACAGAGACACCGCGCAGACCACAGTTGAATGTCGGCATTCTTCTGTGGCCGGAATTTCCTCTGCTGGCGCTGGCGGGGTTAACCGATGCGTTACGTCATGCGGCGGATATGGGGGATGATAGCCAGAAAATTCGCTGCTCCTGGCGTCTGATGAGCGCTACACCAGACCGACCAGTTCTAAGCAGTTCAGGAATGGCGATGATGCCGGATAGCGCATTCGTTGCACCGGAACAATTTGATTATGTGGTGGTGATTGGCGGCTTGCTGCGCAGTATGGCGAAAGCCGATCGGGCCGCGCGACGTTACCTGCATCTTGCGCATCAGCTCAACATTCCGCTGGTAGGTATCTGCACGGGCAGCTTTGTTCTGGCGCAAGAAGGTTTCCTCAATGGGCTGATGGCGGCGATTCATCCCTGGCATCTGAATGATTTTAAAACGCAATTTCCTCAGCTGGCTGCCCGTAG
The DNA here is from genome assembly GCF_030332765.1 of Citrobacter sp. Cpo071. Taxonomy (NCBI): domain Bacteria; kingdom Pseudomonadati; phylum Pseudomonadota; class Gammaproteobacteria; order Enterobacterales; family Enterobacteriaceae; genus Citrobacter; species Citrobacter sp. Cpo071. The sequence continues at coordinate 301,393 of NZ_JAOWHE010000085.1, forward strand.
CGGGGTCGATTTTGTTGAGGAAAAAGGGATTCTGACATGTCCGGGGGGCATTTCGACGATAGGGCTGGCAACAGAGCTTATTCGCCGCCACTGTGGTCCCGACAGGGCGACAAAAGCCATCTTCCAGATGTCCGTCCCCAACCGCATAGACAGCACGTCAGTGGCGGTCTCCAGAGCGATAGGTTTTACCCACGTGAGCGACAGTCGGTTACGCAAAGCGGTCTTTTTAATTGAGCAAGGGCTGGTAAAGCCCATATCGACCCGCTGGCTGGCCGCAGAAGTCAACCTGAGCCCTCGACAACTTACCCGGTTGTTTAACGCCGAGTTCGCCCAGTCGCCAGGAGAGTTTATCCGACGAGCGCGTTTGCGTTATGCCCACTGGCTGCTGATGAATTCTGGAGAGAGTGTCACGGAGATTGCGCTGCGTCTGGGATTTAGCGACTGTGCGCACTTTATTCGTTTGTTTAGTCGGGAGTTTGGCTGTACGCCTGGAGATTGTCGCAGTACGCGACATCAGAATGTGTAAAAAAATGCTGCCCCGACTTGGGGCAGCATTGGCTGATTAGCGAACGTTGGCGCAGGTCAGGCAAAACGCATAGCGGTTTTGCGGATCGTTAAACGCGGCCAGCTTATCGCTCTCCGCTTTAACCGTACTCGCCGCAGAAGCGAGCGGCGCCGGGAGCATCGCCTGGATCGCTTCAGGCAGCATGGCACGAACGGAACCGGACATGCTGTCCATCACCATATCAACGAATGTCGGTTCGTCCTGATAATACTCAATGTGCCATTGCTTCAGTTTGGCCAGCTCAGCCGCTTTCGCCACAGCGTCATCAAAATCACCCAGACTGTCTACCAGACCGTTGGCTTTCGCATCCTGGCCGGTCCAGACGTGGCCCTGCGCGATTTTGTCAATCTGCTCAGGCGTTGTCTTACGCGCATCTGCGACCAGCGTGATAAAGCGCTTATAGCCGTTCTCGATGCTCAGTTGCATCATTTGCTGCACTTCAGGTGGTAACGCTTTGGTGATGGAGATATCCGCCAGTGGGGATGTCGCCACGCCGTCGGTGTGTACACCAATGGAATCCAGACTGTTTTCCACAGTGTTGATCACGCCAAAGATCCCGATTGAACCGGTCAGCGTGCTGGGGTTCGCCACAATGTAGCTTGCTGGGGTGGAGATCCAGTACCCGCCGGATGCCGCCATGCCCCCCATGGACACGACAACCGGCTTGCCTGCCGCTTTTGCCGCAGCCAGCTCAGCGCGAATGACTTCGGAAGCGCTGACGCTGCCGCCAGGGCTGTTCACGCGCAGCACAATTGCTTTCACTTTCGGATCAAGACGCGCTTCGCGGATCTGCGCGGCAGTCGTGTCACCGCCCACATTCCCAGGGGTTTCTTCACCGTCCATAATTGCGCCATTCGCGAAGACGACGCCAATGCTGTCCCCAGTATCCGCTGGCGTTTTCAGCGAGTAATCGTAATAGCTGACGGCGCGATAATTTTTATCCGCTTTGCTCCAGCCAAACTGTTTGGTCAGCATTTTTTCGACTTCGGCGCTGGAGGCCAGTGCATCCACCAGTTTGTTGTCGAGCGCATATTTCGCGGTATCACCATCGACTTTTGTCAAACCGTCCAGCATGGCCTGTGCGCCCGGGAACACCTGCTGAGCAGGGATCTGGCGGTTGGCAGCGACCGTGTCGAGATAGTTCTGCCACAGCTCGCCGATCCAGCGGCTGTCGGCCTCGCGCGCGGCAGGAGACATATCATCACGAATGAACGGTTCTACGGCAGACTTATAAGTCCCGACACGGAACACGTGCGTGGAAACTTTCAGCTTGTCGAGCAGGGACTTGTAGTACAAACCGTTGGTGGCAAAGCCGTGCAGATCAACGGAACCCTGCGGAGAGAGATAAATTTTATTGGCGAAACTGGCGAGGTAGTACTGCCCCTGGCTGAAGTTATCGCCCACGGCAAAGACCGGTTTGCCGCTGTCGCGGAATTCCCGCAGCGCTTTACCGATATACTGCATGGAAGGCTGGTCGGCCCCGGCAAAATTTTTCAGATCCATCACAATGCCGGTGATGTTGCGATCATCTTTTGCCTGGCGAATAGTATTCACGATATCGAACAGGGAGTTTTCCTGCAGACGATCGGAACTGGCGCCAAACAGCTGACGACCAATAACGCTTAAGCGACTGGTGCTCGAAGGCTTATCGACAATCACCCCCGAGATATCCAGCAGCAGTGCGCCTCGCTCAGCGTGTTCACTGGTATTGCTGCTGCTGACCTGCATCCAGATGCCCACGCCCACCAGCACCAAGAAGATGAAGAACAGGTTAAGCACAAATTCACGGACGAAATTCAGTAATCGCCATGTCCATTTAAAAAATCCGGCAATAAATCGCCACAGGGTTCGCATGTATTCTCCCTACCGATTAACAACACGCCATCCCGAAATTCCGGAGAAAGGCGATAAGATGAGGCTATCGTAATGACCCGACAGGCACTTGTCAGCAGGAATCACCGCCTGTGCTGTAACAAAATCCGCTCACGTGTTAATTTTGTGAACAAATCTCATTGTTGGAGTTAAGCAAATGGATGCACTCGAATTACTGATTACCCGTCGTAGCGCCTCTCGTCTCGTCGAGCCAGCCCCGACAGGAGAGCAGCTGCAAAACATTCTGCGTGCGGGAATGCGCGCGCCAGACCACAAAACGCTGCAACCGTGGCAATTCTTTGTCATTGAGGGCGAAGGGCGTGAGCGTTTTAGCGCGGTGCTTGAAAAAGGGGCGATTGCCGCAGGCAGTGACGAGAAAGCCCAGGAAAAAGCGCGCAGCGCACCGTTTCGCGCGCCGTTGATTATTACCGTGGTGGCGAAATGTGAAGAAAACGACAAGGTTCCTCTGTGGGAACAAGAAATGTCTGCCGGTTGTGCGGTGATGGCTATGCAGATGGCCGCAATTGCCCAGGGCTTTGGCGGTATCTGGCGCAGTGGTGCATTAACCGAAAGTGCGGTCGTTCGCGAAGCATTCGACTGTCGCCCGCAAGATAAAATCGTCGGTTTTCTCTATCTGGGCACACCGCAGCTAAAAGCATCCACGACGATTAACCTTGCCGAACCGAGCGCATTCGTCCGTTATTTCTGATATCAACGGCAAAACTGTCTGGATTCTGAGCAAAGACACCCGAATTCAGACAGTCACTCTTACCACATCATGGAATGAGCGCTACCATATCCGGATTGCAATGACAGGAGATGTCCATGAGCGAGCAAGCTATTCGTTTAACGCAATACAGCCACGGAGCCGGTTGCGGTTGTAAAATTTCCCCAAAAGTGCTGGAAACCATCCTGCACAGCGAGCAGGCGAAGTTTGTTGATCCGAACTTACTGGTGGGTAATGAAACCCGCGACGACGCGGCCGTATACGATCTGGGAAACGGCACCAGCGTTATCAGCACCACCGATTTCTTTATGCCGATTGTCGATAATCCGTTTGATTTTGGACGCATCGCCGCGACTAACGCCATCAGCGATATTTTCGCCATGGGCGGCAAACCGATTATGGCAATTGCTATTCTGGGCTGGCCGCTGGATAAGCTGGCGCCGGAAATCGCCCGCGAAGTCACCGAAGGCGGACGCTTTGCCTGCCGTCAGGCGGGTATTGCGTTGGCGGGCGGCCACTCTATCGATGCCCCAGAGCCTATCTTCGGCCTTGCGGTAACCGGCGTTGTGCCGACCGAACGCGTGAAGAAAAACAGCACCGCTGAGGCAGGGGGTAAGTTGTTCCTGACCAAGCCTCTGGGTATTGGCGTTCTGACAACTGCAGAGAAAAAATCACTGCTGAAGGAAGAACACAAAGGACTGGCGACAGAAGTGATGTGCCGGATGAACATTGCCGGTGCGGCATTCGCCGATATTGACGGCGTGAAAGCCATGACCGATGTTACCGGTTTTGGTCTGCTGGGGCATCTGAGTGAGATGTGCCAGGGCGCAGGCGTTCAGGCACAGATCGTCTACCAGGATATTCCTAAGCTGCCTGGCGTTGAAGAATACATCGCGCAGGGCGCGGTGCCGGGTGGTACCCAACGTAACTTTGCCAGCTACGGACACCTGATGGGTGAAATGCCGCAATCGGTACGCGATCTGCTGTGCGATCCGCAAACTTCAGGTGGTCTACTGCTGGCGGTAACGCCGGAAGCTGAAGCCGAAGTGAAAGCGGCAGCGGCGCAGTTCGGTATCGATCTCACCGCCATTGGTGAGTTAGTGGAAGCTCGTGGCGGTCGCGCCATGGTTGAGATTCGTTAACTCGATGCGGTTGTTTATTGCCGAAAAACCAAGTCTGGCGCGTGCTATCGCCGATGTGCTGCCGAAGCCGCATCGCAAAGGCGATGGTTTTATCGAATGCGGAAATGGACAAGTGGTGACCTGGTGTATTGGTCACCTGCTTGAACAGGCGCAGCCGGATGCCTACGACAGTCGTTATGCTCGCTGGAGTCTGGTCGATCTGCCGATTGTCCCTGAAAAGTGGCAACTGCAACCGCGCCCCTCGGTGACCAAACAGCTCAACGTCATTAAGCGCTTTTTGCATGAAGCCAGCGAAGTTATTCACGCCGGTGACCCCGATCGTGAAGGGCAACTGCTGGTGGATGAAGTGCTGGATTACCTGCAACTGGCACCTGAAAAGCGCCAGAAGGTGCAGCGTTGCCTGATTAACGACCTCAACCCGCAGGCCGTTGAGCGGGCTATTGAGCGGTTGCGCGCCAACAGTGAGTTTATCCCGCTGTGCGTGTCGGCACTGGCGCGAGCGCGTGCGGACTGGTTGTACGGTATCAATATGACGCGCGCTTACACCATTCTTGGACGTAACGCGGGCTATCAGGGCGTACTTTCGGTCGGGCGCGTACAAACGCCGGTGCTTGGGCTGGTTGTGCGTCGCGATGAAGAGATAGAGAACTTCGTCGCCAAAGACTTCTTCGAAGTGAAAGCGCATATCGTAACGCCCGCCGATGAGCGGTTTACCGCTATCTGGCAGCCGAGCGAAGCGTGTGAGCCGTATCAGGATGAAGAAGGGCGCTTGCTGAACCGCACGCTGGCTGAACACGTGGTGAACCGCATTAACGGTCAACCGGCGATAGTCACCAGCTATAACGATAAACGGGAATCAGAATCCGCGCCGTTGCCGTTCTCGCTGTCGGCGTTGCAGATTGAAGCGGCGAAGCGCTTCGGTTTAAGTGCGCAAAACGTTCTGGATATCTGCCAGAAGCTGTATGAAACCCATAAGTTGATTACCTATCCGCGTTCGGATAGCCGTTATCTGCCGGAAGAACACTTTGCCGGACGTCACGCGGTACTGAACGCGATTAGCGTCCATGCGCCGGATCTGCTCCCGCAGCCGGCGGTCAATCCCGATACGCGAAATCGCTGTTGGGACGACAAAAAAGTGGATGCGCACCACGCCATCATTCCTACCGCGCGCAGTTCGTCCATCAACCTGAATGACAACGAAGCGAAAATTTACAACCTGATTGCCCGTCAGTATCTGATGCAATTTTGCGCAGATGCGGTATTCAGGAAGTGCGTTATTGAGCTGGACATCGCCAAAGGCAAGTTTGTCGCTAAAGCCCGTTTTCTGGCGGAAGCCGGATGGCGCACGCTGCTCGGCAACAAAGAGCGCGACGAAGATAATGACGGGACGCCGCTGCCGGTGGTGGCAAAAGATGACGAACTGCTGTGCGAAAAAGGCGAAGTAGTTGAACGTCAGACCCAGCCCCCGCGGCACTTTACTGATGCAACTCTGCTGTCAGCGATGACCGGGATTGCGCGATTCGTGCAGGATAAAGATCTGAAAAAGATCCTGCGCGCAACGGATGGTTTAGGTACGGAAGCGACGCGCGCCGGAATTATCGAGCTGCTGTTTAAGCGCGGGTTCCTGGTGAAAAAAGGACGTTATATCCATTCGACTGACGCGGGAAAAGCGCTGTTCCACTCGCTGCCAGAAATGGCGACGCGCCCGGACATGACGGCGCACTGGGAATCTATCCTGACCCAAATCAGCGAAAAGCAGTGTCGCTATCAGGATTTCATGCAGCCGCTGGTGGGAACGCTGTATCAGCTTATCGATCAGGCGCGCAGCACACCGGTACGACGCTTTCGTGGAATTGCTGCACCTGGCGGTAGTGGTAGCGATAAGAAAAAAAGCGCGCCGCGTAAACGTCCGGCGAAAAAAAGCCCGCCATCTGAAGAGGCGGGTCTGTAAGTTTGCAGGCCTGATAAGCATAGCGCATCAGGCTTAGCCGGATGCGGCACCCGTGCCTAATCCGGCCTACTGGCCTGCAGAGACAATATTAAATCACGCCCTGACCCAGCATCGCGTCGGCAACCTTCACGAAGCCCGCGATGTTGGCGCCACGTACGTAGTTGGTCTGCTTGCTTTCGCCGCCGTATTCAACGCAGGCATGGTGAATATCCAGCATGATGTGGTGCAGGCGCGCATCCACTTTCTCCGCTTTCCAGCCCAGACGAGCGGCGTTTTGCGCCATTTCCAGACCGGATGTCGCTACGCCACCGGCGTTGGCGGCTTTACCCGGTGCGAACAGTACGCCCGCTTCGAGGAACAGATCGGTGGCCTCGATAGTGGTCGGCATGTTTGCCCCTTCGGCGACAGCTTTCACGCCGTTGGCGATCAGTACGCGCGCTGCATCGACATCCAGTTCATTCTGAGTGGCGCACGGCAGGGCGATATCGACCGGAACCGACCACGGCTGTTTGCCTTCCAGATAGGTCAGGCCAAACTCACGGGCGTAATCCGCCACGCGACCGTCACGGCTGTCTTTGATCGCGCACAGACGCGCCAGTTTTTCTTTGGTAAATCCGCTTTCGTCAACTACGGTACCGCTGGAATCGGAGGCGGTAACTACTCGCGCGCCAAACTCCATGGCTTTCTCTATGGCGAATTGCGCTACGTTGCCGGAGCCAGAAACCGCCACGCGCATGCCTTCAAAGCCCAGACCATGGCGTTTGAGCATTGCTTCGGTGAAGTACACCAGACCGTAGCCGGTGGCTTCCGGGCGGATCAGGCTGCCGCCAAAAGAGAGACCTTTACCGGTAAAGACGCAGGCGCTGTTGTTGGACAGTTTTTTCATCATCCCGGCCATAAAGCCGACTTCACGACCACCCACGCCGATATCGCCCGCCGGGACGTCGGTATCAGGACCTAAATGGCGGAACAGTTCGGTCATCAGTGCCTGGCAGAAACGCATGATTTCGCCTTCGCTTTTACCTTTCGGATCGAAATCGCTCCCGCCTTTACCACCGCCCATTGGCAGCGTGGTGAGGGCGTTCTTAAAGGTCTGCTCGAAACCCAGGAATTTCAGGATCGACAGGTTCACGGAAGGGTGGAAACGCATACCGCCTTTGTACGGGCCAATGGCAGAGCTAAACTGTACGCGCCACGCGCGGTTGACCTGCACCTGATTGCGATCGTCCAGCCAAACTACGCGGAACTGGATCACGCGCTCCGGTTCAACCAGACGTTCCAGCAACGACATCTGACGATAACGCGGGTTCTGCTCAAGAAAGGGCCACAGCGTCGTCATTACCTCACGAACGGCTTGCGCGAACTCGGTTTGATTCGGGTCGCGCTTTTGCACATGGTTGAGAAATGACTCCAGAGAACATGTCTGATCCATAGATATAAGAACCTCTTATGTATTGATATGGTTATATTTTTGATAATTATGTTATGTGTTGTGCAGTTTTTGACTATACCATCAGCAGTGTGACGGGACGCAAGAAAAAATTAACCCCGCTAAGTAAATTAATATTGCGCCGTGGGTCATAACCAAAAGCGATGATGGAAGGGACTAAAGTTTCTGCCGATTTATACCGTTATACTGAGCATAAATGTCAGTTAAAAAGGAAAGACAATGCGCCGTTTAATCATGGCAGGAGCGTTGGTACTGGTGTCCTGCGCGACGCTGGCAAATCAGCTTTATCGCCCGGACGTGCAGGTGAATGTACCGCCGGAAGTGTTCAGTTCCAGCGGTCAGCGGGCACAGCCCTGTAGCCAGTGCTGTATTTATCAGGATCAAAACTACTCAGAAGGGGCGGTGATTAAAGCCGATGGCGTTCTGTTGCAGTGCCAGCGCGATGATAAAACGATCAGCACGAATCCGCTGGTCTGGCGGCGCGTAAAAGGATAAACGCCTCTAACAGCGGGATATCGGCGGGTGCCAGTGGATAACGCAGCGCCTCTTCGGGTGAGCACCAGACGATATCCTGATGTTCAAACGCTCTCAATTCCCCCTGAAAAGACGGTACATGCCAGGCGTGTAGGTGAATCAATCGGCCTGAAACCTCGCGTTGATGACTGGCAATGTAGCGCCCCACGACCGCCTCAATGCCCAACTCTTCACGCAGTTCGCGGATCAGCGCCTCGGGCTGACTTTCTCCCGGCTCAACCTTACCCCCGGCAAACTCCCACATGCCTGACTGATCCGCATGTAGCGGACGCTGAGCCAGTAAAATTTTGCCATCACGTTCAATGATAGCGGCGACCACGTCGAGGGTTTTCATCATATTCATCAAGATCTAACAGCAGAAAATGACATACTATCGTTATCTTTGTTTTATCTAAAGTATTCAGGAGCCACCGTTGAACGAACCTCAGTCGTGGGTAAAGCCGTTAACGCGTATCCCTTCCAGTTTAAAACCGCTCGTTGCCACGCAGAAAAAACATTATGGCGATGTGCTGCATCCCACGCGCTGGTGGGGGCGGATGCCGTTTCTGTTCTGGCTGGTGGCGCTGTTTGTCGGGTTTCTGGAGCGTAAAAAGGCGCGCTTAACGCCGGTGATGCGCGCGTTGTTGATGACCCGCGTTTCTCAGGTCTGCCACTGTGCTTTCTGTGTTGATGCGAATAGTTTACGGCTGGCAGAACGCTGTGGCGCGCTGGATAAAGTCATGCAGGTTGCCACCTGGCAAGATTCGACGCTGTTCAGTGCAGAAGAGCGCGTAGCGCTGGCCTATGCCGATGCGGTTACCGCAACGCCTCCACAGGTTGACGATGCGCTGAAAGTGCAGATGAAGCAGTATTTTACCGATACCGCGATTGCTGAAATGACCGCGCTGATTGCGTTTCAAAATCTCTCGGCGCGTTTTAATGCCGCTCTCGATATTCCCTCGCAGGGACTGTGCGACAGTTTTAAAGGACGCCCGCATGCTTGACCGCCATCTTCATCCACGATTAAAACCGCTGTTGCATCGGTGCGTAGGTATTATCGATAAACCGGCGATTACCCCGGACGGACTTACGCTGGTCGGATTTGCCATTGGCGTGCTGGCGTTGCCATTTCTGGCGTTAGGCTGGTATCTGGCGGCGCTGGTGGCCATTGTGCTCAATCGGTTGTTTGACGGACTGGATGGGGCGCTGGCACGGCGCAGAGGGTTATCCGACGCCGGCGGATTTCTCGATATATCGCTCGATTTTCTGTTTTACGCCCTTGTGCCGTTTGGCTTTATTCTTGCCGCTCCGGCGCAAAATGCGCTGGCAGGCAGTTGGCTGTTGTTCGCGTTTATTGGCACCGGTAGCAGCTTTCTGGCCTTCGCCGCACTGGCAGCGAAACATCAGATTGATAACCCCGGTTACGCGCATAAATCGTTTTATTATCTTGGCGGGCTGACCGAAGGAACTGAGACAATTTTGCTGTTTGTGTTGGGGTGTCTGTTCCCGGACTATTTTGCCGTGCTGGCGTGGATCTTTGGCGCGTTGTGCTGGATGACAACGTTCACCCGGATCTGGAGCGGATATCTGACGCTGAAAACCGTTCAGCGTCAGATGTAAGGTAATGCGTTGCCGGATGCGCTTCGCTTATCCGGCCTACAACAATGATATAGGTAGCTGGGTAAAGCGTTCTCGCCGCATCCGGCAATAATGCCTGTCTTACTTGCTGGCGTCCGGACCCCGTTCACCGCTGGCGACCGGGTTTTTCGGATTGCTGCTCCACTCGTACCAGCCACCATCGTAAACAGAGACGTTTTTCCAGCCCATCGCGCGGGCATACATAAACGTTTCTGAAGCACGCCAGCCGGTACCGCAATAGAAAGAGACCTGTTGATTCGGCAGGATATTCCATTGCTTCCACATGGCGGCGATGTCATCCGCGCTGCGCATGGTGCCATCCGGGTTATGGAAATCTTCCATATGGGTAGAGTCGCTGCCCGCGTGGCCCCAACGCGCGCCTGCGATCTCGCCTTTTGGCTTAATGTAGCTGTAGCCGCTGGTAGTACCGACAAATTCTGGCCATGAACGAATGCTTACCAAAGACGCATCCTGGCGATGCAGCAGACCGCGAGCCTGTTCCGTATCGAGCATCAGCTGCGGCTGGGCAGGGATTTTTACGCCGAAATCAGGTTCTGGTTTCACCGTTGGCGGAGTGCCGCGTTCGACCGGTAAACCTGAGTCGGACCAGGTTTGCCAACCGCCGTCGAGCAGACGAACGTCTTTCACGCCTGCGTACAACATAATTTGTGCCACGCGTGCGGCGGCATAGACATCGCGGCCGTATAAAATTACCGTGGTGTCGTGGCGGATACCGTGTTTCGCCAGCATCGCTTTAAGCTGCTCATCGGAAACTTTATTCCACAGCGGTTCGCTTTCAACTTCATTGGTATCAATGTAGCCCGCGCCGGGGATGTGGCTGAGCAGATACAACTTCGGCGCGCCCCAGGCGGCTTCAATCACTTTCCAGTCACCCGCCGGTTTGGCAGTCACGTCTTTACCCTGCTGAAGATTGTGCAGCCACTGTGGGTAGACCAACTGTTCGAAGTGCGGCAGACGTTGCAGACGCGCAGGATCTGTCAGCGCATCGCTGAGGGTTGAAATCTGGTTAAAGCCAACTTTTTGCAGACGGGATTTAACGGCCTGCATGTCGTTATCACTGCCATACAGCGCCACCGGAGCGTCGGTCTTAAGTTGATGTGACTTAACCCAGGCGCTGAGTTGTTCATCATTCATCTTGTCGAGCCAGGCGGCAGACAGGTTCAGTGCGGAAGGTTCGTGTCCTGAAGGACCATTGAGCGATTGTGGCCAGCCGTTGTAAAAAGCGCTCTGACGGGTATCGATCGCCGCGCCTTGCTTTTGCTGTAACTGGTTGAGGGTGAGCGTCTGTGCTGTTTCAGCAGCCCAGGAAGAAGCGCAAGCGAGCCCTAAAGCCAGTGCCAGCGCGGTCATTTGAGAAACACGTTTCATCGAATAGCCCGACGTTGAAAAAAAGAAGACGACATTCTGTGCCGCCAGTTACGTAAAAACCTTGCGTTAACGCAGCATATCGCCACATTCACGCCCAGTTTTCCATCTGAAATACGCGGCCTGCAGGCGGTACGTCCTGCGCGTCATGTGTCACCTGTACCACCGGGATCCCCAATTTACACACCTCGGTGAAGACCCATTGGCGAAAGTTATCGCGTAGCGACGCATCCAGCCTGCTAAAGGGTTCATCAAGTAACAGCGCCTGGGGCTGCGCCAGCAGCGCGCGGAGCAGGGCGACCCGCGAACGCTGCCCACCGGAGAGCGAAGCCGGATCGCGTGAATAAAATCCTGCCAGGTCCGCGCGTGCGAGGGCGCTTTCTACCTCATGACGCCTGGCAGGACCTTGCAGTCTGGCGGGTAAGGCTAGCAGTAAATTCTGCCCAACGCTGAAATGGTCAAACAGCAGCGCATCCTGGAACAAAATGCCAATCTGGCGCTGCGTGGTAGGTAACGTATCGATGCGTCGTTCATTAAGCCAAAGTTCGCCTGAGGACTGGAACTGGGGAGATAACGCCCCGATCATCCATGAAAACAGCGAAGATTTCCCGCTGCCGGAAGGTCCCATAATTGTGACAATGTCACTTTTGTTAACCTGAAAATTAACGTCTTTCACCAGCGCTTTCGCGCCCTGGTACAACGAAACGCCTCGTATGGTAAGCATTAGCGGAGTCCTTGTCGAAAGCGGCCGATCCACGCGGCGAGAAAGGCTGCAAGTGCGAAAACGAGCAGTGGTAAAAGCAGCTGCCACAACGCTTGTGTTGCCAGAATCGCACTGCTACCGCCGCTGCTTAATGCCACCGCTTCGGTGGTTAACGTGGGATAGCGTCCGGCACCTAGCCACAGCGTTGGCATATACTGGGCGATACTAACCGAGAAGCCAACCGCGAAGGCAATCAATGCCGGGCGCGCCAGCTGCGGGCATTTCACCAGCCAGAATATCCGCCCCCGCGTCCAGCCCAGGGTTTGCGCAATCAAAATTAATCGTGGGTCAATGCGCTGCCACGCCGGTTTAAGCACAAATAGCATCCAGGGCATCACCCACAGCAGGTGGCCCCAGATAATGGTCGTCATCAGTCCATCTTGTTCGGCATATAACGCCAGCAGATATTGTCCGGTTACCAGCGGTAGCGCAGGCAAAATGAGCGGTAGCCAGACCCAGCGGTGTCCGGTTTGTGGACCCCATTCCAGCCAGGCAAAAAGTATCAGAAGCGCCAGCACGCTGGAAAGGAGCCCCAGTTGCAGGCTATTGCTGAGCGCCTCGTTGTTTAGCGAGGAATAGCTGGCGATAAGCGCCAGTACCAGCGCGCATACCACACCGCTGACGGGCAAAATCTGTACCAGCGGGCGTACGATTGTCATAGATGAAAAATGCTGGCGTTCACCGTTTACTGCCGGAATAGTATGTCGCCAGGCACGCCAGAGCAGATAACCCACCAGCGCGATAACTAGGAGCAACAGCACCAGCAACAGACTGGCAAGTGCGCCTTTCGCCTGCTGTTCGACGTCGCCCTGACTGAGCCACTGCCAGCTCAATACGGCAAGCGTTGGCGGATTGCCGGGACCAAGAACGATTGCCACATCAACAACGGAGAGTGACCAGGCAACAATCGCCAGCATAGCTTTACCTAATGCCGGGCCGATAGCGGGCAGAACCAGCCAGTTCAGGCATTGCAGTCGGCTGTAACCCAGCGAATCCAATACGATAACCTGCTGAGAAAGTTGTTTTTCACTCAGCAGGGCCGAGAGAATCCATAACAAAAAAGCGCTCTCTTTCACCGCCAGCGTTACGCCAAGTCCAATGCCGTAGCGGTCCGGCTGTGGGCTGAGGAACGGGAGCCATTGCCAGAGCAGGCCGCCTTCAGCAAAAACCAACAGCACGCTCGTGGCGAAGGCAACGTGCGGAATTGCCAGCAGCCACGGAAGACGCGTATACAGACGTACCCAGCCTGCGCCGGGCCACAAGGCGAGGATCGCCAGCAGCGCGATAATCAGCGCGCCCCCAGCCGCGAGGCCGACGGAAACCAGCGTTGCCAGTAACGCCTGCGGGAGTTGAGGATCGGCAAAGAGCGCCAGCCAGTGTGTGGTACTAAGCGCCGGTGTTATCAGAGACCATGCCGCTGGCGCCAACGGCAGATAAACTGCCGCCATGATGGCCCAGAGTAGCAGAATTAATGCGTACCGTAGCGGCGTAGCCATTCTTGTTCCAGAGCGTTTACCCAGGCTGCATGCGGTTCTGGCAACACGGCAGGGAGCCCCTGTGGGATCCGCGCCAGCAGCGCATCACGCTGTTCGTCAGGCAATTTTTGTGGATCAAGCACCGAAGGATCTCCCCAGACAGCCGGGTCAGCTTTGCGCAGTTGTGCTTCAGGAGAAAGCAGGAAGTTTGCCACGACTTTTGCTCCGGCACTGGCGTGGGTATTCGCCGGAATGGCAACAAAGTGCACGTTGCCGAGCATGCCCTGTGAGAAACCAAAACTGTAGCTGCTTTTAGGCAACTCGCCGCTGGCTACTTTTTGCTGCGCGTGGGCAGGGTTAAAGGTCAATGATAAACGCAGGGTACCGCTATTGAGAAGTGAATCCATTCGTGCTGGCGTGGGCGGAAAATCTTTGCCTTCACGCCAAAGTACAGGATGCAAGGTATCAAGATACTGCCACAATGGCGCGGTAACTTCGGCGAATGTCGCTGCATCTGGCGCAACTTTCAATGCCTGTGGTTTGGTGGTGAGCGAAATTAGCAACTGCTCAAGAAAAGCAGTTCCGGTAAAGTCTGGCGGGCGTGGATAGGTCACCGTGCCAGGGTGCGCCTGCGCAAATTCAAGAAGTGCCTGCGGAGATAACGGCGGCTGCGCGGTGAGATCGCGCCGGGCAATAAAGGTGAGTTGGGCACCGCCCCACGGTGATTCAGCCCCCTCTGTTGGAACGGAGAAATCTTCGGTCACCGGTTTTTGTGTATCAACATAGCGCCAGTTAGGCAGCGATTGTGCCCACTGGGTTTGCAGCAGCCCGGCTTCTTTTAGCGTACGGAAGTTTTCGCCGTTAACCCACAGTAAATCGACAGAGCCGCCGGTTTTTCGCCCGGATGCCGCTTCCGTCTGGATGCGTTTTACGGCATCGGCGGCGTCTGCCAGGCGCACGATTTTCAGGTTAATGTCGTAGTGCGTTTTCATCTCGCCGCTAACCCAGTCGAGATACTGGTTAACTGCATTGTCACCACCCCAGGCGTTGAACCACACCGTTTGACCACGGGCGTCATTTTTGATTTGCTGCCAGCTGGCGTCCTGGGCAAACGTCGCCAGCGGGCAGAGCAACAAACTCAGACACAATAAGCAGTAACGCATAATATCTCCATGGCTAAAAATGGGGGAAGGTCTCAGCTTTTTTTCCGTTGGCGCTCAAGATAAAGGCTTCTCGCCACCGATATCACCACGCTTAGGGCAAACAGGACAAACAGACCCGTCACAAACCAAAATGTGTCGCCGGTTAACAGGCTTCCCGCCCATGAGTAGACGATAGTGGCGGGTAACTGTCCGATGCCGGTGGCGATGAAAAAATGGCGAAAACGAATTGAGGTCAGGCCAGCCGCGTAGCTTACCGGGTCGAACGGCACAAAAGGTAACAGGCGGCAGACCAGAATAGTGTGCTTACCATAGCGCTCGAAAAAAGCGTCCATATTGTTCAGCACCGTTTTTCCGGTCAGCTTTTCTACCGCACCGCGACCTAAAGTGCGGGCGATAAAAAAGCACAGCGCCGCACCTGCCATTGCGCTGCTCCAGGATAGTACGCCGCCCCAAAATGCGCCAAACAGCGAGGCATTGGCAAACGTGATCACAAACGCAGGAAGCGGTGCAACGATGGCCTGTAAGATCATCAGGAAGAACGACACCACCGCCGCCTGGGTTCCATAAGAACGAATAAAGTTCTCAAGAGCATGCTGATCGAGTGTGGTAAATGCTGCCAGGCTGCCGTGGAGAAAATCACTCACGCCAGGTATCCATGCCCATGCCATTAGCCCGAGCAGTAGCAGAGCAATCAAACCCACCCGGTAATAGCGAGCCAGCCGCGCTTTATTCCGTTTTATCATTTACCTGTACACTCATGGTTGGCTGACGGATCGATATGCTTATATCGGGCCCAGGCTTTGGCTGCCTGAACGAGGGCGAATAACGCCAGCCCTGCCACGCTGAGCTTACCGATGAATACCAGGGTAATGCCTTCGCTGGCGAGTTCATGCGACATCAGCGTATAGATAAAGATGCCGGGTAAGGTGGTAAGTGCCGATATTACGGTAAATGACCAGAACGGAATGGCCGTCAGCCCATAGGCGTAATTTTGAATATTATAGGGGAACAGCGGTACGAGCCGGGTCAGGATTAGAAAGTCTACTCCGCTATGGGCAATGCCTTTTTCGATAGCCTGAAACGTTGCCGTGTGCCCAACGTATTTCAGTAGTAGATCCCGTCCAAGCCAGCGAGCCAGCAAAAACGACAGCGCCGAGGCCACGGTTGCTGCCACTAACGAGATAAGCGTCCCAGCCACGGGGCCAAACAGCACACCGCCGACGATCACCAGGATGCTGCCTGGGATCAGACACAGCGCAGCAACAATAAACAGCAGGATATAAAGCGTATAGCCGAACATACCGCTTTGGCGGATGACGTCTTGTAAATGATGGAAATTGGTTATCAGGTCGGTCAGACCATAATGATGGAAAACTCCCGCCAGAACGCAGAACAGGACCGCGACAATCAGCAGCCGGTATTCTGCTTTATGCGAACTTCTTTTTCATGGGGGTTCTCCTGTAAAACCGAGTGCAATGGAGCATTTTCGTCAGCGAAAAGCGCGCGCGAAGATATAATAAATTCCCGGCCGTAACAATGTATTACCGTCACTTTATTGATTTTGCACAGAATAAACAGACTCTCCAGGCCGGGCCCGGAGAGTAAAAAGGCGCAGAAGGTCAGACGCGGAATTTAGCCCATACAGGCGCATGGTCGGACGGTTTTTCCATGCTGCGAATTTCATAGTCGATGCC
The DNA here is from genome assembly GCF_030332765.1 of Citrobacter sp. Cpo071. Lineage (NCBI taxonomy): Bacteria > Pseudomonadati > Pseudomonadota > Gammaproteobacteria > Enterobacterales > Enterobacteriaceae > Citrobacter > Citrobacter sp. Cpo071. Next base: position 317,732 of record NZ_JAOWHE010000085.1, read on the forward strand.
GGTTTCTTCGCAGCGTTCCGCCAATGGGTTGCTCGCCAGCAGCAGGTCGATACGCAGACCACGGTTATCGTCAAAGCCTTTTGAGCGATAATCAAACCACGAGAACTGATCATTCTTTTCAGGATTTGCGTGACGGTAGGTATCCACCAGACCCCAGCCCAGCAGGCGTTCCATCCACTCACGCTCCTCCGGCAGGAAGGAACATTTACCGGTACGCAGCCAGCGTTTACGGTTTTCTTCGCCAATGCCGATATCGAGATCGGTTGGGCTGATATTCATATCGCCCATAATCAATACCGGATTGTCGCGCTTCAGTTCAGTCTCCAGATAGTTTTGCAGGTTCTGATAAAACGCGGCTTTGGCCGGGAATTTGGTTTCATGGTCACGGCTTTCTCCTTGCGGGAAGTAGCCGTTGATCACCGTGATGCTGCCCAGAGGGGACGGAATTTCTGCCATGATGATCCGACGCTGCGCTTCTTCGTCATCGCCCGGGAAGCCACGACGTACCGCAATTGGCGTTTCTTTCGTTAACAACGCCACGCCGTAATGACCTTTCTGGCCGTGATAAAAGACGTTGTAACCGAGCTTTGCTACCTCTTCGAGAGGGAACATATCGTCGTGGACTTTTGTCTCCTGTAAGCCAATAACATCCGGTTGGTGTTTTTCGACAATGGCTGCCAGTTGATGGGGACGGGCACGCAGGCCGTTGATATTAAAAGAGACAAATTTCATAGTCGCTGCCACTTTGCAAGATGAATAGTGCAAGGATGGTAGCAGAATTTCTGCAGGCTGACTGCTTCTTGTCACCTGATTCCAACAATGATTGCTAATGGTGTTAACGATGGAGCAAAAACTGCACCGTTTTGGCGCGAAGCGCGTCGGAATGGAGCAATAATTTCCGAAAAATTTCGTATACGATCACAATTCCAGAATTATATTTGGCGACTGAATAAAACTGCGTTTTTTCCTCTGTTTAGTCGCCTGATGCGCAAACATATTCACTTTATATGCACATGTAGTGAATATCGCCACGTTGTAACCTGTTGATATTTCGTCATCGACCTCCGTTTATGCACTTTTTTCGCTGGCTGGCACGAACCCTGCAATCTACATTTACACCGCAAACACTATATTTATTAACATATAAATAACCTTTTATTTACCGTTGAGGTCGCTATGTCTCTGTCAATTACGCGTGAAAATTTTGATGAATGGATGATGCCCGTATATGCTCCGGCCCCTTTTATTCCGGTGCGGGGTGAAGGTTCACGCCTGTGGGATCAGCAGGGTAAAGAGTATATCGATTTCGCGGGAGGCATTGCGGTTAACGCGCTGGGTCACGCCCACCCGGCATTGCGCGAGGCATTAAACGACCAGGCGAGCAAATTCTGGCATACGGGAAATGGCTACACCAACGAGCCGGTACTGCGTCTGGCGAAAAAGCTGATTGACGCCACCTTCGCCGAGCGCATTTTCTTCTGTAACTCCGGTGCGGAAGCCAACGAAGCGGCACTAAAACTGGCGCGTAAATATGCCCACGATCGTTTTGGCAGTCAGAAGAGCGGGATTGTAGCGTTTAAAAATGCTTTCCATGGACGCACGCTGTTTACCGTCAGCGCCGGAGGACAGCCTGCCTACTCACAGGATTTCGCGCCGCTGCCGCCGGATATCCGTCATGCCGTATACAACGATCTCGATTCTGCCAGCCAACTGATTGATGACACCACCTGTGCGGTTATCGTGGAGCCTGTGCAGGGTGAAGGCGGTGTGGTACCGGCAACAAAAGCCTTTTTGCAGGGGCTACGTGAGTTATGCGATCGCCATAATGCGCTGCTGATTTTTGATGAAGTTCAGACCGGCGTTGGCCGTACCGGGGAACTGTATGCCTATATGCACTACGGCGTGACGCCGGATCTGCTGACGACAGCAAAAGCGCTGGGCGGTGGTTTCCCCATCGGCGCACTGTTGGCGACAGAGCGTTGCGCCAGTGTGATGACGGTTGGTACACACGGTACAACGTACGGCGGAAACCCGCTGGCGACGGCGGTGGCAGGTAAATTGCTGGAAATTGTGAATACACCGGAAGTGCTCAACGGAGTAAAACAGCGCCACGACTGGTTTGTGGAGCGTATAAACGCCATTAACGAACGTTTTGGACTGTTTAGTGAAATTCGTGGACTCGGACTGCTGATCGGCTGCGTGCTGAACGCGGAATTTGCCGGGAAAGCGAAACTCATCTCGCAAGAAGCGGCTGTTGCCGGGGTGATGGTACTGATCGCTGGCGCTAACGTGGTGCGTTTTGCGCCAGCGCTCAACGTCAGCGAAGAAGAAGTCGCCACCGGACTGGATCGCTTTGCGCTGGCCTGCGAACGCATTAAAGCAGGAGGTTCATCATGATGGTGATTCGTCCCATTGAACGCGCGGATATCACCGCGTTGATGCAGCTTGCCAGTAAGACCGGCGGCGGGTTGACCTCGCTACCGGCGAATGAAGCTACGCTGATGGCGCGTATCGAACGTTCACTCCAAACCTGGCGCGGTGAGTTGCCAAAAAGTGAGCAGGGATATGTGTTTGTGCTTGAAGACAGTACCAGCGGAACCGTGGCCGGGATTTGCGCCATTGAGGTAGCGGTAGGGCTTAACGATCCCTGGTACAACTACCGGGTTGGTACCCTGGTCCACGCCTCGAAAGAACTGAATGTCTATAACGCACTGCCGACGCTGTTTCTGAGTAACGATCACACAGGTAGCAGCGAGCTTTGCACGCTGTTTCTCGATCCGGACTGGCGAAAAGAAGGCAACGGCTATTTGCTGTCAAAATCGCGCTTTATGTTTATGGCGGCCTTTCGCGACCGATTTAATGAGAAAGTCGTGGCCGAAATGCGCGGCGTGATTGATAAGCACGGTTACTCGCCGTTTTGGCAAAGCCTTGGTAAACGCTTTTTCTCAATGGAGTTCAGCCGGGCGGATTTTCTCTGCGGGACAGGACAGAAAGCCTTTATTGCTGAACTGATGCCTAAGCATCCGATTTATACCCATTTCTTGTCTGATGAAGCGCAAAGCGTGATTGGTCAGGTACATCCGCAAACGGCTCCTGCTCGGGCAGTGCTGGAGAAAGAAGGGTTTCGCTACCGTAACTATGTCGATATTTTCGACGGCGGGCCGACCCTGGAATGTGATATTGACCGGGTGCGGGCTATCCGTAAAAGCCGACTGGTGGAAGTGGCGGAAGGTCAGCCAGCAACCGGTGATTATCCGGCCTGTCTGGTTGCCAATGAAAACTATCAAAACTTCCGCGTCATGCTGGTTCGCGCAGACCCGGATACCCAACGTCTGGTACTGACGGCGGCGCAACTGGATGCCCTGAAATGCCACGCGGGCGACCATGTACGTTTTGTACGTCTTTGTGCAGAGGAGAAAACAGCATGACACTATGGATAAACGGTGACTGGGTGACGGGGCTGGGCGAGCGTCGGGTGAAAACCAACCCGGTAAGCGGTGATGTGCTGTGGCACGGTAATGATGCAGATGCAATGCAGGTGACGCAAGCGTGCCAGGCCGCACGCGCAGCCTTTGCCGGTTGGGCTAAACAGCCTTTCAGCGCACGCCAGACTATTGTTGAAAAGTTTGCTTTATTACTGGAAAGCAATAAAGCCGAGCTAACTCAGATTATCGCCAAGGAAACCGGAAAACCTCATTGGGAAGCCGCGACTGAACTGACGGCGATGATCAATAAAATCGCCATCTCCGTCAAAGCTTATCATGCCCGTACCGGTGAGCAGCACAGCGAACTACCGGATGGTGCGGCAACGTTGCGCCATCGCCCACACGGCGTGCTGGCGGTTTTTGGTCCGTATAACTTCCCCGGTCATTTACCCAATGGTCATATTGTTCCGGCATTGCTGGCAGGCAATACGTTGATTTTCAAACCCAGCGAGTTGACGCCGTGGACCGGTGAAGCAGTAACAAAACTGTGGGAGCAGGCGGGGTTGCCGCCGGGCGTGCTGAATCTGGTGCAGGGCGGACGTGAAACGGGACAGGCGCTGAGTGCGCTGGAAGACCTTGATGGCCTGCTGTTTACCGGCAGTGCGAATACCGGTTATCAGCTGCATAAGCAGTTATCCGGCCAGCCGGAAAAAATCCTTGCCCTGGAGATGGGGGGCAACAACCCGCTGATTATTGAGAATCCGGAAGATATTGATGCCGCAGTGCATCTGACCATTCAGTCCGCATTTGTCACCGCCGGACAGCGCTGTACCTGTGCCCGCCGCCTGCTCGTAAAAAAAGGCGCGCAGGGTGATGCGTTCCTGAAGCGTCTGGTGGAGGTTAGTCAGCGTTTAATGCCCGGCAACTGGGATGCACAACCGCAGCCATTTATGGGTGGACTAATTTCCGAACAGGCAGCGCAACACGTCTATGATGCCTGGCAGCGTCTGGCGTCGTTGGGCGGCCGTACGCTGTTAGCGCCACGTCTGTTAAATGCCGGAACGTCACTGTTGACCCCTGGAATCATCGAACTGACCGGGGCGGGGAACGTACCTGATGAAGAGGTTTTCGGTCCGCTGCTCGGCGTCTGGCGTTATGACAGCTTTGATGATGCGATTCGTATGGCGAACAACACCCGCTTTGGATTGTCGTGTGGGTTAGTTTCGCCCGATCGCGGCCAGTTTGAACAGCTACTGTTGGAGGCGCGGGCAGGGATCGTCAACTGGAATAAGCCGTTAACCGGCGCTGCGAGTACCGCACCGTTTGGCGGTGTAGGCGCTTCCGGGAACCATCGCGCCAGCGCGTGGTATGCCGCAGATTATTGCGCCTGGCCGATGGCAAGTCTGGAATCCCCGGCCCTAACGCTGCCAACGGCGCTTAGCCCCGGACTGGATTTTTCTCGCGAGGATAAGCTATGAAAGCCCGTGAGGTAAATTTTGATGGTCTGGTGGGGCTAACTCACCACTATGCTGGATTGTCATTTGGTAATGAGGCCTCAACCAAACATCGATTTCAGGTGTCGAACCCGCGTCTGGCGGCAAAGCAAGGTCTGCTAAAGATGAAAGCACTGGCGGATGCAGGATTTCCTCAGGCGGTGATCCCGCCCCACGAGCGGCCTTATATTCCGGTTCTGCGTCAGTTGGGTTTTAGCGGCAGTGACGAACAGGTGCTGGATAAAGTGTCGCGTCAGGCGCCTCACTGGCTCTCCAGTGCCAGCTCCGCATCGCCTATGTGGGTAGCGAATGCGGCAACGGTTTGCCCTTCGGCAGACTCGCTGGACGGGAAAGTGCATCTGACGGTGGCGAATCTGAATAATAAGTTCCACCGTTCACTGGAAGCGCCTACTACCGAAGCATTGTTACGGGCGATTTTCCGTGATGAGAATAGCTTTGCGGTCCACGGTGCGTTACCCCAGGTTGCGCTATTTGGCGATGAAGGGGCGGCAAACCATAACCGCCTGGGTGGCGATTACGGTGACCCCGGCGTACAGCTGTTTGTTTACGGTCGTGAAGAAGGCAATGCATCCCAACCGAAGCGCTATCCGGCAAGGCAATCCCGTGAGGCCAGCGAAGCGGTCGCGCGACTGAATCAGGTCAACCCACTTCAGCGCATTTTTGCCCAGCAAAACCCGGACGTTATCGATCTTGGCGTGTTCCATAACGATGTGATTGCGGTATCGAATCGCCAGGTGCTGTTTTGTCATCAGCAGGCGTTTGTCAGACAGCAGGCATTGTTAGAGCATTTGCGCAGTCAGGTGGCAGGTTTTACCCCGCTGGAAGTCCCGACAGCGGAAGTGTCGGTGCAGGATGCCGTGACCACTTATCTGTTTAACAGTCAGTTACTGAGTCGTAGTGACGGTTCGATGATGCTGGTCCTGCCGCAGGAGTGTCGGGAGCATGCTGGCGTGTGGCGGTATTTGAACTGGCTTCTCGAGGAAGACAATCCGATCGATGACCTGCGGGTATTCGATCTGCGTGAAAGTATGTCCAACGGCGGTGGTCCGGCATGCTTGCGCCTGAGAGTGGTGCTCACCCCGCAGGAACAGCAGGCGGTGAATCCGGCGGTTATCATGAACGACACGCTGTTTAACACGTTGAATAACTGGGTTGACCGTTACTATCGCGATCGTCTTACCGCTGCCGACCTTGCCGACCCACAGCTGTTGCGCGAGGGGCGTGAAGCGCTGGATACGCTGACGCAATTGCTCAACCTCGGCTCAGTGTATCCTTTCCAGCAGGAGGGGATGCGCCATGGATAACTTTCTGGCGATCACGCTCGCAGGCGCCACTCCAGAGAAAACGCAAGGAACCACTCATGGTTTTGACTGGCAGTGGATCGGTCACGGAATTCTGGAACTGACGCCGCTTGCACCCGTTGAACATTCACTGGTGCTGTCTGCGGGGATCCATGGCAATGAAACCGCGCCGGTAGAGATACTCGATTCATTGCTTTCCAGTCTGTTTAGCGGCGAGCTGACACTGACATGGCGGCTGCTGGTGATTCTGGGAAACCCGCAGGCGCTGGCAGCGGGAAAACGATATTGTCATAGCGACCTGAATCGTATGTTTGGCGGCCGGTGGCAGATTTTTACCGCGAGTGAAGAAACGCACCGAGCCCACGAGCTTGAGCTGTGTCTTGAAGATTTTTATTCGCGCGCAAAGGAGCCTGTGCGCTGGCATTTGGATCTGCACACCGCGATCCGCGGTTCACAGCATCTGCGCTTTGGCGTATTGCCACAACGCAACGTTGCCTGGGACGAGGATTTTCTTGAATGGCTGGGAGATGCGGGACTGGAAGCGCTGGTTTTCCATCAGACGCCTGGCGGCACGTTCACCCATTTTAGCGGGGAACATTTTGGTGCGTTGGCCTGTACGTTGGAACTGGGTAAAGCGCTGCCGTTCGGGCAAAACGATCTTACCCAGTTTGCACAAACGGCAGACGCACTGGAGAAATTGCTGCAGGGCGAGCGGGTGTCGACGAGAGAAATATCCCCGCTGCGTTATCGCGTGGTGTCGCAAATCACGCGTCGTAGCGACGATTTCATTCTCCACATGGATAACCAGACGCTAAACTTTACCCCCTTTAAAGAAGGCACCTTGCTGGCGCAGGACGGAGATGAACGTTTTATCGTCACCCATGATGTTGAATACGTTCTTTTTCCCAACCCTAACGTGGCCTGCGGTTTACGTGCCGGATTGATGCTCGAAAAGTTGTGATCAATATATTCGCCCTGCAGGATTATCCTTTAGGGCTTATTTTTGCGTGCTGTTTTTATTTATTACGGATTATTCCTGGTGAGTTGCTTTCTTAATAAACAGGGTTCAGGTATAGTTCTCCATAATCCTTTCAAAATCATCCTGTTGTAATTTTTTATTGCAACTCTGCGCAATTTATTCTTTTTTTCTTCATAATTGATGAAAGTTTGTTTTTTACACTTTCACTGTTTTACCGTTGCTCTGATTAATTGACGCTTAAGCCGGTAAAGTTAATCTCGTCAACACGACATCACATTGCATAAGAGTCGCATGAGTGTCGTAAAAATAACTGAAAGAAAGGATAGAAATTATGCGTAAACTGACTGCTCTGTTTGTTGCCTCTACTCTGGCGCTGGGTGCTGCGAACCTGGCTCATGCTGCTGACACTACAACAGCTGCACCAGTGGATGCCAAACCGATGATGCACCACAACGGCAAGTTCGCCCCGCATCACGACATGATGTTCAAAGACCTGAACCTGACCGACGCGCAGAAACAGCAGATTCGCGAAATCATGAAAGGCCAGCGCGATCAGATGAAACGTCCGCCGCTGGAAGAACGCCGTGCAATGCACGATATCATCGCCAGCGATAGCTTCGATAAAGCGAAAGCCGAAGCGCAGATTGCGAAGATGGAAGAACAGCGCAAAGCCAACATGCTGGCGCATATGGAAACCCAGAACAAAATTTACAACATTCTTACCCCGGAACAGAAAAAGCAGTTTAATGCCAATTTTGAGAAGCGTCTGACAGAACGTGCAGCGCAGAAAGGTAAAATGCCAGAAGCTGCCGAGTAATCGATCAGCGTCTACACTAAATCATTCACACTGTGTCGCGCTGATTGCCGCACAGTGTGAAACCAAACTCAAGACCGCCGCTCTTGTCCACAACACGTATAACGATGTGGGCAGGATCGGCGGTTTTTTCATTTCTGCCTATTGCACCGGACGCACGACACGCTATTCTCCTGAAGCCCGCGAAAATTCTACCTGGATCAGCGCGTTATTCTTTTTTGCAAAATGCCGGGTTCATCGCTAAGGCAAATCAACTCTGCTGCCGATAACAATAATCTGCAGGGTGAACATAATAATGATGATTTATGGCTGTCTGTTTACGGCAGGCTGCCATGCTGCTCCTTTCTGGAGGGATGATGGAATACTTTGATATCCGCAAAATGCCGGTTAATCTCTGGCGGAATGGTGCGGGAGAAACGCGTGAGATTTGCTGTTTTCCGCCAGCAACACGAGATTTTCACTGGCGGGCGAGTATCGCCTCCATTGCAGCAAACGGTGAATTTTCACTTTTCCCGGGTGTAGAGCGCGTGATTACGCTGCTGGAGGGAGGGGAAGTCACTCTGGAAGAAGCGAACATCTTTACGCATACCCTGAAACAGCATCAACCTTTTACCTTTGCCGGTGACAAGGTGGTAAAAGCAAAGCTGACGGAAGGGCAGATGTCGATGGATTTTAATATCATGACCCGACGAGATGTTTGCCAGGCAAAAGTCAGAGTGGCCGATCGCACCTTTACGACCTTTGGTTCACGCGGCGGCGTGGTGTTTGTTATCAGTGGTGCATGGCAACTGGGTGATAAACTGCTGACGGCCGACCAGGGTGCGAGCTGGCATGACGGCAAACACACATTACGACTGCTGGAGCGTGAGGGAAAATTGCTGTTCAGCGAGATTAACTGGATGCCGGGGCATTCTCCGGATGCAGTTCAATAATGTCATATTGACCAGACAGAACAGGCCGGCAGAGAATTTTGTAGCCATCATGGTCAAAGCCTGCTGGCATACGCGCCAGGGTAGTCGCTTCATCCAGCGTTGAAACGGCTCCCAGCCACAGCCAGTTGTTGATGATATGGTACTGTGTCATTTCGGCACCGGTTTCTTGCAAGGCAATGGCATTGCTCCATGGCCAGCAAATCACTCTCACTCTTTCCAGCGCCTCTAGCAGGCGCGAGTGATGCGCTTCATGACTCTCTTTCCCGCAGCACGCCCCGGCGCAGCGTTTAAGCGCGGAGCGAAAACAGGCACGCCCGCGACTCAGGGGTTCCAGCCCCAACAGGCCGTAGCACAGCTGCTGTTCATCCGCGAGGTTTTGCAACGCTTGTAGCGCTGCGCGACGATGGGCAAACAGGCCAAACAGATTGGGTGCATGGGAGAAATCAATATCTCGTGCGTAGACAACCTGAACAGTTCGGTCTGTGAGCTGCAAGGCGCAAAGCTGACGATTGCGCCGCAGTCGTTTATTAAACAACGGCTGTTGTTCTTTGATCAACCGCGCTTCCAGCAACAGGGCACCAATTTCTCCCGCCGTACAAATCCAGCTAATGCGTTTGGCCTGACGCAGCATTGCCGCTTCGTCTGCGGTACGCAGGTGCGCCAGCACGCGGCTGCGAATATTGACGCTTTTACCAATATAGAGCGGCATAGTGTCGCTTTCACTGTGAAACAGATAGACACCTGGCGCGGCGGGAAGCGCACTCAAAAATGGACGCAGGTGCTCAGGATATTCATAGATTGCCGCTGCCTCAAATGTCAGGCGTGGGGCTGATTGACGCCGTACCACTTCTCACTCCGGATGCTGGTTATTCATCCAGTGTAGCAGTTTGAAACCGATTAAAAAAGCGGCATCAGACCAGGAAGAGGGGCCGGACAGCGGTGATCCCAGTGCTATCCGGCGATATGTGATTAAAAAAATTACGCTTTTTTCCAGAAGTCATCAAACACCGTGATCGGTGTGCGACGTTTGTGCTCGGTCTTCAGATACCAGCCTTCAATTTTTTTCGCGATGTCGGCAGCCAGCGTTTTTCCTTCCAGATAATCGTCGATGTTGTCATAGGTGACGCCTAATGCGGCTTCATCCGGCAGAGAAGGTCGATCGTCTTCGAGGTCGGCGGTTGGCGCTTTCTTATATAAATGTTCAGGGCAACCCAGCGCGGCAAGCAGCTGCTTACCCTGACGCTTGTTCAGGCGGAAAATAGGGTTAATGTCAGTACCGCCATCGCCGTATTTGGTGAAAAATCCGGTGATGGCTTCTGCTGCATGATCGGTACCCACGACAACACCGCTGGTCATTCCGGCGATACTGTACTGGGCCTTCATACGTTCACGGGCTTTTTCATTGCCACGGACAAAATCGCTCAGTTCAATACCCGCTTCACGCAGGGCCTGTTCACTGGCCAGTACCGCACCCTTAATATTTACTGTGAGCACGCGGTCCGGTTGGATAAAGGCGATGGCATCCTGACAGTCCTGTTCATCAGCCTGAACGCCATACGGCAGACGTACGGCAATAAACTGCAGCGCGTCATTCCCCGTTTCTTCGCGAAGCTCGGAAATAGCCATCTGGCAAAGTTTTCCCGCGAGCGTTGAGTCCTGTCCGCCGCTTATCCCTAATACCAGTGATTTCAGAAAAGGGTACGTTTGCAGGTAGGATTTCAAGAAATCCACGCTGCGGCGAATTTCCTCTTCTGCATTAATTTGCGGTTTTGCGCCAAGCGCCTGGATTATCTCTTGCTGCAGAGTCATTTAACCCCCTCCGAAAAATGAAATGATCAAAAAAATGATGTGTTAAAGCTAACGCGTTGGGACCCAAACGACAAGGGATGCAGGCCTGATCTAACATCATTTTGTTTTAATAGAATTTTCCGAAACGACCTAAGTATCATCTGATTGCTTGAAAAATGTGTTGTTGTGCTCCAGGCTTATATAACACGCTGAAATACAAGAGGACGGAATATGAACAAGAACCTAACAGGAATTCTAAGCGCAGCGGCTGTTTTGACTATGCTGGCAGGATGTACGGCCTACGATCGCACCAAAGACCAATTTGTTCAGCCCGTGGTGAAAGATGTGAAGAAAGGGATGAGCAGGGCGCAGGTGGCGCAGATTGCCGGTAAACCTTCTTCTGAAGTCAGTATGATTCATGCGCGCGGGACATGCCAGACCTACATCCTGGGTCAACGAGATGGTAAAGCTGAAACCTATTTTGTTGCTTTAGACGACACCGGACATGTGATTAACTCCGGTTACCAGACCTGCGCCGAGTACGACACTGACCCGCAGGCGGCGAAGAAGTAACAACTGCTTATTGCCTGAGCATTCAGAAGAACCGGCCTTCGCGCCGGTTTTTTTGTGCCGAACGATCTTATTTATTGCCGCGAATTATTTGCCTGAAATGTGAGGGGGGTCATAACGACAGGTCAAGGAGAGACAATTTAGTTGGTCAAGGAAATACCATCCGCCGGTGCAATCCCGTATACTCATTTCAGCCACCTAAAAAAGTAATTTAGCTGACGCAAGTTACCCAGAGCATGGATGCAGGTTATGGCTTGCGGAGTGTCTGGTTGACAGATAATCGCACATGAGGATCGTTTTAATGGAAAAGAAACACATTTATCTGTTTTGTTCTGCGGGCATGTCGACTTCATTGTTGGTTTCGAAGATGCGTGCTCAGGCCGAAAAATACGAAGTACCGGTTATTATTGAAGCATTTCCTGAAACGCTGGCCGGAGAAAAAGGTCCTGTCGCCGATGTCGTGTTATTAGGTCCACAAATTGCTTATATGTTGCCCGAAATTCAGCGTTTGTTACCCAACAAGCCTGTGGAAGTGATTGACTCGCTGCTGTATGGCAAAGTCGATGGTTTAGGCGTGCTTAAGGCTGCTGTTGCAGCAATTAAAAAAGCCGCAGCAAATTAATTATTTTATTTTAATTTTTCCCGTCAAAGAGTTATTTCATTAACATTCACCGCAATTATTAATTGCGGTATTTAAGGGTATTTTTCTATGAGTAACGCTATTGCTTCACTTGAAAAGGTACTCCTTCCTTTTGCTGTAAAAATTGGAAAGCAGCCACACGTTAATGCAATCAAGAACGGCTTTATTCGTTTAATGCCGTTAACCCTCGCAGGGGCCATGTTTGTATTAATCAATAACGTTTTCCTGAGCTTTGGGGAGGGGTCGTTTTTTTATTCAATGGGCATTCGACTTGATGCTTCAACTATTGAAACTTTGAATAGCTTGAAAGGCATTGGTGGAAACGTCTATAACGGTACGCTGGGTATCATGTCATTGATGGCACCGTTCTTTATCGGCATGGCGCTGGCAGAAGAACGTAAAGTCGACTCACTGGCTGCCGGGCTGTTATCCGTCGCCGCGTTTATGACCGTAACGCCTTATAGCGTGGGTGAAGCCTATGCCGTTGGCGCGAACTGGCTCGGCGGTGCCAATATTATTTCCGGTATTATTATCGGCCTTGCGGTCGCGGAAATGTTCACCTTTGTGGTTCGTCGCAATTGGGTCATTAAATTACCTGATAGCGTACCGACATCCGTATCGCGCTCTTTCTCTGCGCTGATTCCTGGCTTCCTTATCCTCTCCATTATGGGGATCATCGCCTGGGCACTGAACACCTGGGGTACGAACTTCCACCAAATCATTATGGATTCCATTTCAACTCCGCTGGCGTCGTTGGGCAGCGTGGTGGGCTGGGCCTACGTGATTTTTGTTCCGCTGCTGTGGTTCTTCGGTATTCACGGTTCACTGGCGCTGACTGCGCTGGACAGCGGTATCATGACGCCATGGGCGCTGGAAAACATCTCTATCTACCAACAGTTTGGTTCCGTAGATGCCGCGCTGGAAGCCGGTAAGACGTTCCACGTCTGGGCGAAACCGATGCTCGACTCCTATATTTTCCTTGGGGGTAGCGGGGCAACGCTGGGTCTGATTATCGCTATCTTCCTGGCATCGCGTCGTCCTGACTATCGTCAGGTTGCTAAGCTGGCACTGCCGTCAGGTCTGTTCCAGATTAACGAACCTATCCTGTTCGGTCTGCCGATCATCATGAACCCGGTGATGTTTATCCCGTTCATTCTGGTGCAACCGATTCTGGCGGCGATTACGCTGGCAGCTTACTACTCAGGCATTATTCCACCGATTACCAACATTGCACCGTGGACTATGCCAACCGGTTTGGGCGCGTTCTTTAACACCAACGGTAGCGTCGCTGCTCTGCTGGTCGCGCTGTTCAACCTCGGTATCGCAACGCTGGTTTACCTGCCGTTCGTGGTGGTAGCCAACAAAGCGCAGAACGTTATTGACCAAGAAGAAAGCGAAGAAGATATCGCTAACGCATTAAAATTCTAAATTTAATCCGGCATGGCTTTACGGTCATGCCGGACTGAACCAGAGGAAAAAAGTATGTTGGATATCGAGAACATCGTCGACACGCAGTCAGAAGCAGAAGAACTTGAAGAAGTGGTGATGGGCCTCATCATCAACTCCGGTCAGGCGCGTAGCCTGGCGTACGGCGCACTCAAAATGGCCAAGCAGGGTGATTTCGAGTCAGCTAAGACCATGATGGACCAGTCTCGTCTGGCGCTGAACGAAGCGCACCTCGTGCAAACGAAATTGATTGAAGGCGATCAGGGCGAAGGTAAAATGAAAGTTAGCCTGGTGCTGGTCCACGCGCAGGACCACCTGATGACATCAATGCTGGCACGTGAGCTGGTGACTGAACTGATTGAGCTTCACGAAAAGCTGAAATAGCGAGGAGTGCATAATGCAGCTACAGATTAACGCACCGGAAATCAAAACCGTTTATGAACAGCAGCTGTTTAATGGCAAAAATTTCCATGTGTTCATCTATAACAAAACTGAGAGCATCAGCGGGCTGCATCAGCATGACTACTATGAGTTTACCCTGGTTTTAACCGGGCGCTATTATCAGGAAATCAACGGTAAACGCGTACTGCTAGAACGTGGAGATTTTGTCTTTATCCCGTTGGGCTCGCACCACCAGAGTTTTTATGATTTTGGTGCGACAAGGATCCTTAACGTCGGCATCAGTAAACGTTTTTTTGAACAGCACTATCACCCGCTGCTGCCATTTTGTTTCGTTGCATCGCAGGTCTACCGGGCGAATAACTCGTTTCTTACCTACATTGAAACGGTTATTGCATCACTGAACTTTCGTGAGAGCGGGCTAGATGAATTTGTAGAAGTGGTCACCTTCTATATTATAAATCGGTTACGCCATCATCGCGAAGAGCAGGTGCTGGATGATATTCCGCAGTGGCTTAAAACCACCGTCGAGACCATGCACGACAAACGGCAGTTTAGCGAGAATGCGCTGGAAAATATGGTACACCTGTCCGCGAAATCCCAGGAGTATCTGACCCGCGCTACCCAGCGTTATTACAGCAAAACGCCGATGCAGATTATTAATGAAATCCGCATTAACTTTGCTAAAAAACAGCTGGAAATGACGAACTATTCTGTAACGGATATTGCTTACGAGTCTGGCTACAGTAGTCCAAGCCTGTTTATTAAAACGTTTAAAAAGCTGACGTCGTTTACACCGAATAGCTACCGTAAGAAATTAACTGAATTTAATCAGTAGATATTATTTGCCAATAACCCATTTTTTATAGCTTGCCCAAAATAGTGTCGGGACAGCCACGCTATACCTGACAAACGGGTTGAGCATAATACACGTCAGTGTTTTGACACTGAAGGGAGAAAGTATGAGCCAGAAATTAAAAGTCGTCACTATCGGTGGCGGGAGCAGCTACACCCCTGAATTACTTGAAGGCTTTATTAAGCGCTATCATGAATTACCGGTTTCTGAGTTGTGGCTGGTTGATGTCGACGGTGGAAAAGAGAAGCTGGACATTATTTTTGACCTTTGCCAGCGCATGATCGACAAAGCGGGTGTGCCGATGAAGTTGTTTAAAACACTGGACCGCCGTGAAGCACTGAAAGATGCTGATTTCGTTACCACCCAACTGCGCGTAGGGCAACTGAAAGCCCGTGAAAAGGATGAACGCATTCCGCTGAGCCACGGTTATCTGGGACAGGAAACCAACGGTGCGGGTGGGCTGTTCAAAGGTCTGCGTACCATTCCGGTTATCTTTGATATTATTAAAGATGTGGAAGAACTGTGCCCGAATGCCTGGGTGATTAACTTTACTAACCCGGCAGGGATGGTGACTGAAGCGGTCTATCGCCACACGAATTTTAAGAAATTCATCGGCGTGTGTAATATTCCTGTCGGCATGAAAATGTTTATTAGCGATGTGCTGGCGCTGAAAGAGAGCGATGATTTATCCATCGATCTGTTCGGTCTGAACCACATGGTCTTTATTAAAGACGTGCTGGTGAACGGTACATCGCGCTTTGATGAACTGCTGGACGGCGTGGCTTCTGGACAACTGAAAGCTTCCACCGTGAAGAACATTTTCGACCTGCCGTTCAGCGAAGGGTTGATTCGTTCGCTGAAGCTGCTGCCGTGCTCGTATTTGCTGTACTACTTCAAGCCAAAAGAGATGCTGGCGATCGAAATGGGCGAGTACTATAAGGGCGGCGCACGTGCCCAGGTAGTACAAAAAGTAGAAAAACAACTGTTTGATCTCTACAAAAATCCTGAGCTAAACGTTAAGCCGAAAGAGCTGGAGCAGCGCGGTGGCGCGTATTACTCCGATGCGGCCTGTGAAGTGATCAACGCCATCTACAACGACAAACAGACCGAGCACTACGTCAACATTCCACATCATGGACATGTTGATAACATCCCTGCGGACTGGGCGGTTGAGATGACCTGCACGCTCGGACGTAACGGTGCTACGCCGCACCCACGTATTACCCATTTTGATGAGAAAGTGCTCGGCCTTATCTACACCATCAAAGGCTTTGAGGTTGCGGCGAGCAATGCGGCATTGAGCGGCGAGCTGAATGATGTGCTGCTGGCGTTAAACCTGAGTCCGCTGGTGCATTCTGACAGCGATGCCGAGATTCTGGCGCGTGAGCTAATCCTGGCGCATGAAAAATGGTTGCCAAACTTCGCCGGGTGCATTGAGAAACTCAAAAGCGAACAACACTAACTGAGGTCGGCTATGGAACGCGTACTGATAGTGAATGCGGATGATTTTGGCCTGAGTAAAGGACAAAACTACGGCATTGTTGAAGCCTGTCGTAATGGCGTTGTCACCTCGACAACGGCACTGGTTAACGGTGCGGCGATTGACCATGCGGTACAGCTGAGTCGCGACATACCTGCACTTGCCGTCGGGATGCATTTTGTTCTGACGCTGGGTAGGCCGTTGACGGCAATGCCGGGCCTTACCCGTGACGGATTACTGGGGAAATGGATCTGGCAGATGGCAGAGGAGGACACTTTGCCGCTGGATGAAATTTCTCAGGAGCTGGCCGCGCAGTATCAGCGTTTTATTGACCTGTTCGGGCGGGAGCCGACGCATCTGGATAGCCATCACCATGTGCATATGTTCCCGCAAATTTTCCCTATCGTAGCCGGGTTTGCTGCCGAGAAGGGGATTGCATTGCGTATCGATCGTCAGACCGTGTTTCAGGCGTCTGATTTTCCGGAAACGTTACGTACCTCCCAGGGATTCAGCAGCGAGTTTTACGGCGAAGCGATTTCCGAGGCTCTGTTTTTACAGACGCTGGATGCGTCAGCCGACCGGGGAGAGTCTTCGCTGGAAGTGATGTGTCATCCGGCCTTTATCGATGACATTATTCGTCAAAGTGCCTACTGTTACCCCCGCTTAACTGAGCTCGACGTGCTGACGTCTTCGTCACTGAAATATGCAATTGCGGAGCGCGGTTATCGTCTTGGCAGTTTTCTGAACGTGTAATTCCTGAGTTTGCGGCGCAATCGTGCGCCGCATTTTTTTTAGGCGGGAATCGTTTCTATTTTTCCGGCACGTGACCAGACGCGGTGCGCGGTCATCAGCGTCAACAGGGTATCCATAAACTGTGCGTCTGCATAGTCCGCTTCCACCACGCCTTCTTCTCCTTCATTTTTGATATTCAACGTTGCTTTAAACTGACGAGCATCACCGGCCAGGGCGATAGGTTTTAAGTGCTTATACGCTTCGAGTAAATAATATCGGGCATCACCGTTCTTAACGATGTCCGCGAGATTACCGCATGGAACGATAACCGCATCGACCGTCAGGGATGGCGAACCCGCAAAAGTACCGGCGATCGTCAGAGCAGATCCATCATCGGCAACTACCTTACCCATTCGGGAATAGAGCAATTTGGCATGAACGCCTTTGGCCTGTAGGGCTTGCATGATGGCGAGCAGGTCGCTCGATTTCACCTGGTCATTAAGTAGGATGGCGACCACGCGGCCCT
The DNA here is from genome assembly GCF_030332765.1 of Citrobacter sp. Cpo071. Lineage (NCBI taxonomy): Bacteria > Pseudomonadati > Pseudomonadota > Gammaproteobacteria > Enterobacterales > Enterobacteriaceae > Citrobacter > Citrobacter sp. Cpo071. Next base: position 335,134 of record NZ_JAOWHE010000085.1, read on the forward strand.
TAATCTCACCTTGCGCACCTGCATATAAACTGAGTGACGGTGCATTTTTCAAACCGTTGACGTTGGGCGGTGGCGCAATGCTGGCCTGTTCCTTGGTTAGCTCAAAACCGAGATTATCGGCAACCGCCTCGGCGAGGGCAGTATCAACATGAGCTAACTGTTCGACCACTCTTTCCCGAATATAGGGGCGCGTAACCTTACTAAGTTCGAAACTGAATCCGCCGATGATATGCTGCTGTTCAATTGGCGTCTGACTTAGCCAGAACAGGCGAGGGTGCGCATAGTATTCGCCAAAAGAGGGGCTACGTTCGCGGATTTTGTTTCCTTCAATCCGTTCCTGATACGACTCAAATCCACCGCGTTTTGGCCCCGGCGGCGTTTCACGCGGCCAGTTATCATTGATGGAATTCGGTTCATAGTTGGCTGGATTGGTATCGATGTCCATACGATGCATGCCGTCACGCTGGAAATTATGGTACGGACAGGTCGGGCGATTAATCGGGATTTCATGGAAATTGGGCCCGCCCAGGCGACTGATTTGGGTATCGGTATAGGAGAACAAGCGACCCTGCAGCAGGGGATCGTTAGTAAAATCGATGCCAGGGACGATATGTCCGGGATGAAAAGCGACTTGTTCATTTTCGGCGAAGAAATTATCAGGATTGCGGTTCAGCACCATTTTACCGACGCGTTGCACCGGAACCAGCTCTTCCGGGATCAGCTTGGTCGGGTCGAGCAGGTCAAAATCGAACTTAAATTCATCTTCTTCGGGAATCAGCTGTAGTCCCAGTTCATATTCCGGATAATCGCCCGCTTCGATAGCTTCCCACAGATCGCGGCGATGAAAGTCGGGATCCCGACCGGTAAGTTTTTGCGCTTCATCCCATACCAGCGAGGCTTTGCCTGCCAGCGGTTTCCAGTGGAAACGGACAAAGGTGGCTTTCCCTTGCGCATTAATCAACCGAAATGTGTGAATACCGAAGCCTTCCATCGTGCGATAGCTGCGCGGAATACCCCGATCGGACATTGCCCATATGACGTTGTGCAACGTTTCAGGCTGTAATGAGACATAATCCCAGAAGGTGTCATGGGCGCTTTGGCCCTGCGGGATAGCCCAATGCGGCTCCGGTTTAACCGCATGGACGAAATCCGGGAATTTATGGGCATCCTGAATAAAGAAGATGGGAGTATTGTTTCCCACCAAGTCGAAAATGCCCTCTTCAGTGTAAAACTTGGTCGCAAATCCCCGTATATCTCTGACCGTATCCGCAGAGCCTGCGCCGCCCTGAACGGTAGAGAATCGGACAAAAACCGGGGTGATTTTATTTTCATCACTTAGAAAGTCCGCTTTCGTCGTCGCACTCAGGTTGACATAGGACTGAAAGTAACCATGAGCGGCAGAACCTCGGGCATGTACAATCCGCTCCGGGATGCGTTCATGATCAAAATGGGTAATCTTTTCCCGCAGGATAAAGTCTTCCAGTAGGGTTGGCCCGCGATTACCCGCGCGCAGAGAGTTTTGATCGTCCGCGATGCGCACGCCCTGATTAGTTGTCAGAGCAAAATCTTCGCTTCCTTTACGAAAACTGTCCAGTGCATTGAGTTTGTCACTTTTGATATCCGGCGCTTTTAAACTGCCGGACGTAGTGGGCTGCATACCTGGCGGCGTGGGTTCAGGTGTTGACCGATGTGAACCGTCTGTGGGTGCCAGTGAGTCAAGTCCTGGCTGGGATTCGCTGGCATCATGAACCGGCGCTGAGTGATGGAGTGGATGCTTATCATTCTGTGACATTAAACTCGTCTCCTGGTTTCATTGCTGAAAGGGTCGTTGTTGCTGTCAAAAGCTTTAACTATAGACCACTCACTCAGTGGCGCAGGTACAGGTCGATGACGTAAAGCGCGATGAACCAGGCAAACAGCGCACGCAAGGCAGGACGCAAGGCGGCAAAATCGGCTAAGATAGCGGTTTTCTGATTTTTAGAATTTGTCTTTAGTGAAGCAACTGATTATGAAACCTCTTCGCCAACAAAATCGTCCGGTTATCAGCTATGTTCCTCGCGTGGAGCCCGCGCCACCAGAGCATGCGATTAAAATGGATGCGTTTCGTGACGTATGGATACTACGCGGAAAATATGTCGCTTTTGTCTTAATGGGGGAGGCGTTTCAACGTTCGCCTGCATTTACGGTCCCGGAATCAGCACAGCGCTGGGCTAATCAGATTCGCCAGGAAAATGAACTAAGCGATTAATGGATATAAAAAAACCGCAGGAGCATGACACTCCGGCGGTTTTTTGTTTTTTAGCTGACAGACTTAGCGATGCGCCAGTTCGGCGTTATCGTCGCTGTCCAGAATCGTTTTATCAGTCTGCTTGAGCCATTGGCTGGTCAGCGTACCGGCAGTCATGGAACCGCTTACGTTCAGCGCGGTACGACCCATATCGATCAGCGGCTCAACGGAGATCAGCAGCGCAACCAGCGTGACCGGCAGACCCATAGCGGGCAGGACGATCAGCGCGGCAAATGTTGCACCGCCACCCACACCCGCAACCCCTGCGGAGCTCACGGTCACGATACCAACCAGCGTGGCAATCCACATTGGGTCCAGTGGGTTGATACCGACGGTCGGTGCAACCATTACTGCCAGCATTGCCGGGTACAGGCCCGCACAACCGTTCTGACCAATCGTGGCACCAAACGAGGCGGCAAATGAGGCGATGGATTCAGGCACGCCCAGACGACGGGTCTGCGCTTCAACGTTCAGCGGAATTGAGGCTGCGCTGGAACGGCTGGTGAATGCGAACGTCAGCACTGGCCATACCTTGCGGAAGTATTTTAACGGGCTAACGCCGTTCACACCCAGCAGGATCCCGTGTACCACGAACATAATGCCCAGACCGAGATAAGAGGCCACGACGAAGCTACCCAGCTTGATGATGTCCTGCAGGTTGGAACCCGCAACCACTTTGGTCATCAGCGCCAGAACACCGTACGGCGTCAACTGCATCACCAGACGAACCAGTTTCATCACCCAGCTTTGCAGGGTATCGATAGCGACCAGAACGCGCTCGCCTTTTGGTGCATCATCTTTCAGCAGTTTCAGTGCGGCTACACCCAGGAATGCCGCGAAGATAACCACGCTGATAATCGACGTCGGGTTCGCGCCAGTCAGATCGGCAAACGGGTTTTTCGGAATAAACGACAGCACCAGTTGCGGAACGCTGAGGTCAGCCACTTTGCCAACATAGTTGGTTTCAATCGCGTTCAGACGCGCGGTTTCGGCACCACCTTGCACCAGACCTTCGGCGGTCAGGCCGAACAGGTTGGTCACCAGAACCCCTACCAGCGCGGCAATCAGCGTGGTAAACAGCAGCGTTCCGATGGTCAGGAAGCTGATTTTACCTAACTGAGAGGCGTTATGCAGACGTGCAACGGCGCTGAGAATAGACGCAAATACCAGCGGCATAACAATCATCTGCAGTAGTTGGACATAGCCGTTGCCGACAATGTTGAACCACTGTACTGAGTCCTTAAGAACCTGGCTGTCGGAGCCATAAATGGTGTGCAGGGCAAGGCCGAACACGACACCCATGACCAGACCGACCAGTACTTTTTTGGCCAGACTCCACTGTTTGTGACGGGCTTGCGCCAGCACGAACAGCAGCACTACGAACACGATAATGTTCGCGATTAATGGAAAGTTCATCCCCGTTCTCCTGATCTTATTATGCGTATCACCGTTTAAAGGTGATTCTGTTGGCGCAAGATTAGCAGAACTGTGACTTGCCTCTTATATTCAAATGGAATTGTTTATACCTAAAATGATTTTTTGGCTGATTTATTAGTCAATCTGATGCGTTATGAAACGATTGAACTGCATTTGTAGCGTATTAATCATCTGCGAAGACCAGCGTACCGCGCTGTTCTCTTGTACGGTTTGCGGCATCCAGATTGCCCACGCGAACAGTGCCATGCACAGAAACCGCTCCAGTTGATTGCCTTTTTGCGGCACGAGGATGGGCAGACGAAAACGCCAGCGGCAGGGCCAAAGCAGGGGAACGCCTGCTGGGGTCAGCATGTCGGCCAGAATGTGACTAAGATAGCCGAGTACCATACCTTGTAAGGCATCGGCAGGTATTATCCAGGTATCCGGGACTTTCAGGTAGAACGTGGCCAGCAGGGCAAAAACCGCCAGCAGGCTATGTGTAAACCCGCGATGACCAAATGCCCGGGCAATGGGTTTTGATATCCACTTCAGACGCTGCCCCAGCAGAGACTTGGGATGATCAATATCCGGCAGCAGGCACGTTAAAATGGCTGAAGGAACAATATGCCACCAGTCACCCTGCGCAAGAACGGGCGTTAGCTCGGCATTCTTGGCAAATACCGCACAGGCAATAGAAAAAAGAAGGTGGCCTTCCGCCGTCATGATAAAACCCAATAAACTGTCGATTCATACAGTATAGGGGTTTTATACAGTAGGCGGAAGAGGTGACGTTGTAACCCTATGTCACAAGTGCGCCTTTACCGCGCCAGCCAACCGCCATCCACCGCCAGCGTATAACCATGAATATAGTCAGAGGCGGGACTTGCAAGGAAAACAACCGGGCCTTTTAGATCATCCGGCGTTCCCCAGCGCCCTGCGGGAATACGATCGATAATCTCCTGATTGCGCTCGCTGTCTGCGCGCAGTTGCTGAGTGTTGTTGGTCGCCATATAGCCGGGCGCGATGGCGTTGACATTAATTCCTTTGGCCGCCCATTCATTGGCGAGCAGGCGAGTGATGCCCAGAACGCCGCTTTTTGATGCGGTATAGGAAGGTACACGGATACCCCCCTGAAAAGAGAGCATCGAGGCAATGTTAATGATTTTTCCACCATTGCCCTGCGCCACAAACTGGCGCGCCACGGCCTGCGACAGAAAGAAAACGGATTTGAGATTCAGATTCATCACGTCATCCCAATCTTTTTCACTGAAGTCCAGCGCATCCTGACGGCGTATAGTTCCTGCATTGTTGACCAGAATATCGACCCGGCCAAACGACGACACCGTTTGTGTCACGATGCTGGTGAGAGCATCTTGTTGACTGAGGTCGGCCTGAATGGCCATAAAGCGTCGACCGAGGGCGTTAATTTTCTCTGCGGTTTCATGCGGTATTTTACGATTCACGCCGACTACATCGCAGCCCGCTTCAGCCAGCGCCACTGCCATACCCTGCCCGAGGCCGGTGTCACATCCAGTGACGATGGCGACTTTACCCTCGAGACGAAAAGCTTCCTGAATCATGTTTACCTCAACTATTTATGTCATTAACGCTTGCGCTATAGGGCAAGGATAGGAGAGGTTAAACAGAAATACAATTTAAAATGAAACGGTGTTTTAAAAATTCAAAGATGAAAAATGAAAAAGCGGGCAATACGATCATTGCCCGTTACAGGATTAGCCGCGCAGATGAGCGGCTGTGAGTTCGGTGAGCGAGGTTAGTTTGACGTCGGCAAGAACGAAGCGAGGATCGTCCTGATTCTCATGCGCTGGTACGACGATGGAACGCATACGGGCAGCTTTCGAGGCAATCATGCCGTTCACTGAGTCTTCCAGTGCTACGCAGTTTAACGGGGCAATGCCCAGTTTCGCCGCACAATCGAGGTAAACTTGTGGGTGCGGTTTGCTGTAAGGCAGTTTTTCTGCAGAAGCCAGCGCGTCGAAGTCATCGCGCAGATCAAACATGGTCAGCACTTTTTCCAGCATATGTAGCGGCGAGGCGGATGCCAGTCCTACTTTGATTCCCTGAGATTTGCACAGTGCCACAGCTTCACGAACGCCTGGCAGCAGCGGTTTTGTCTCTTCAACCAACGCAATGGCCCGGGTAATGATGCGCTCGGTGACTTCCTGACGTGAGGGGCCGTTCCAGGGTTGCTGCGCAAACCACAAATCAACCACCATGTCGATGCGTAAGCCAAGGGTATCGGGAAGTTCATGGCGGCGGGAGATATCAACGCCTAAACTTGCTATCACATCCAGTTCAGCCTGATCCCAAAGCGGTTCAGAATCGACCAGTAACCCATCCATATCGAAAATTGCAGCAAGAATTTGACGCGGGGTTGACATTACAACCTCTCCTTTACGGTGATAAAAGGGATTAGAGCCAGCCTGGACGGACTCTGAGCGTTCATTATGGCTAATTCAGAAGTATACCGCCTTTAAAGATCAGGCGAAAACGGTAATCAACGGGTAAACTTAGGCCAAAATGACACGTCTTAATCAAGGGGAACTCATGACGTATCAACAAGCTGGACGCATTGCCATCTTGAAAAGGCTGGTGGGATGGGTGGTTTTCATTCCCGCGCTGATTTCAACGCTGGTTTCAGTACTGAAGTTTATGTACGCGCACAGCGAAAAGCAGGAAGGGATTAACGCGGTCATGCTCGATTTTGCCCATGTGATGATCGACATGATGCGGGTGAACACACCTTTTCTTAACGTGTTCTGGTATAACTCGCCAACGCCCGATTTTCAAAGTGGACTGAATCTCGTTTTTTGGCTGATATTCATCCTGATTTTTATCGGCCTGGCGTTGCAGGACTCAGGCGCCAGAATGAGCCGCCAGGCGCGTTTCTTACGCGAAGGCGTTGAGGATCAGCTAATTCTGGAACAGGCAAAGGGCAGTGAAGGATTATCCCGCGAGCAACTTGAGTCGCGAATTGTGGTACCGCACCATACGATCTTCTTACAAATTTTCCCGCTTTATATTCTGCCGGTGATCGTTATCGTGATCGGCTACTTTTTCTTCTCATTGCTGGGCTTTTTGTAAGTGCCACTCTATCGGGCCTGCCACGTTGCGAAACGGCAGGCCTGATAAGCAACACGGTACGTCGTTAGGCCGCCAGTAATCTATCCAGCGCTTTCTGCGCCACAACCAAATGCTGTCCCCCGAACAGAATTGCCCGATTCAGCAGCGTATAGAGCTGGTAGATTGGCTGCCTGTCGAGAAAGTCCAGCGGCAGTGGCGAGACAGACTGGTAACCGTCATAAATTTGCGGCGGCTGATCGGTATGTAACGGCAGCATTGCCAGGTCACACTCTCTGTCCCCCCAGTAGCAGGCAGGGTCAAAGATATACGGACCGTTAGGACCGAGGGCGCAGTTCCCGGACCACAAATCACCGTGCAGGAGAGACGGCTGCGGCTGATGAGAAGAGAGACGTTGCTGAACGTGTTCGACGATGGCGTCAATATTGCCAAACGCTATGCCTTTTTCAGCGGCGAGTTCCAGCTGCCAGCCTATACGCTGCTCGGCGAAAAAGGTTGACCAGCGACGTTGCCAGGTATTTGGCTGCGGCGTGGTAGAGAGCGCGTTATCGAAGTCGAGACCAAACTGAGGCTGGTCGCTCCATTCGTGCAAATGCGCAAGCTGTTGGCCGAGGATAAACGCGTTATGCGCATCAAGCGGACGGGGAGGGAGGAAATCCATCACCAGAAAGCTGTAATCTCTGTCTGCGCCTACTGCCCAGACTTTCGGTACAGATACAGTTTGACTGCGGGAAAGTAGCTCCAGCTGATCGGCTTCTGCCGTAAAGCCGGTTAACAGCTCTCTTTCATCGCATTTGACGAAAAAATCTCGCCCCGCATAGCGTAAATGCCATGCGGCGTGGATCTCTCCGCCGGGCAGTTCATTACGCAGTTCGATTTCGCCTTCACCTAATTGCTCGCTTAAAAGACGACTGATAGCCTGCCACATGATGTCTCTCCCCATGTTGTCTGCCAGATCATAAGGTTAGCGCAAGAATGCGGTTAAAAAACACGAACTGACGCACACCACGGACGCGTCATCGCTGGAAAGGCACTTAATGTTTGTCGTTCTTCTTCACCCCGTACCGCTGTGGAGACGTCTGACTGCACATGATTCACTTCTTTGTAATCACGTGATTTTTTATCATAGTCGCATAACACCCATGCTGACAGTTTTACGTGAGAATCCCCCTTTTTCTTCAAAAGAGGGACGGTGTCGTTACTGAGCGAGATACGAATATATTTTTTGCGTGTCGTCCAAAGAGCACAGGCGAGTACCCTGATTCAGCGTTGCTGCGCTGCCCGCGGCGACACCGTAACGGACAATATCCTCAAAAGGCGCGTTCTCTGCCAGTTTAAGCGTCATGGCCCCGACCATACTGTCGCCTGCACCTACGGTACTTTGACTTTTCACCGGTGGCGGAACCACCTGAACGCAGGTATCGCGATCTACACCCAGCGCCCCTTGCGGCCCAAGCGATACCACAACGCGGTGCGCTTTTCCGCTTTGCACGATTTCCTGCGCGGCCTTGCGCACATCATCGGGTTGAGTGAGTTCGCGGTTTACCAGCGCACTCAGTTCTTTGAGGTTGGGTTTGACCAGTTCGATATTGCCGATGGCTAACGCCGCCGTCAGTGCTTCGCCTGAACTGTCGACAATACAGCGGATCCCCTGTTTTTGTGCGGTGGTAATGAGTCGGGTCAACTTCTCAAGCTGTACGCCGGGCGGCAAACTGCCGCTGATGACCAGCAGCGCACCAGACTCAATTTCCAGCACCTGATCCTGAAGTTGGTAGAACTCGTCATCGGTCAGCGCAGCGCCCGGCATGACAAAACGATACTGTTCGCCGCTGGACTCCACGTGGACATGAAGATTTTGTCGGGTCCAGTCTTTGGCTTCGACGGTAAATACGGGAACATTTTCGTCGGCGAGCAATGCAACAAGATGCTCTCCGGTTGCTCCCCCCGCGGGGAAAATCGCCGTTGCGGTTCCGCCAAGATGGGCAATTGCGCGAGCGACGTTGATACCGCCGCCGCCGGGTTCAAAAACCGGCGAGGTACAACGAAGCTTACCTTCCGGGTAAATTTGCGGGGTGATTGTTGCGCTATCGAGAGAGGGCGCAAGTGTTAACGTATAGATACGTACCATCTTTAACTCCTGTTAGGCTGAACTCAGTCTGGCACTTAACCTCTCGAAAGTGAAGTAATTAACAACATGATTTTTCATATCTTTATTTAAAATTATCGCCATAAAGATATATAAATAAAATAAAGGTTTAGGAACGCTCTTATTCAAAAAATGAAATAAGAATTTATTGCTATGTTATTCGAGTCTTTTTATAATTTGTTACCTTTCAAGGGTCTTTTGTCATTGATCCATATGAAAGTTTCCGAGACCGTAATGGTCTCTTTTTTTGTTGTACGGACTCTTAATAAATGAAGCTTTTGAAGACAGTGCCCGCAGCATTACTGCTGACGGGAGGCCTGCTTGCGTCAATGCATGCTGTAGCCGATGATTCCGTTTTTACTGTCATGGATGACCCTTCCAGCGCGAAAAAACCCTTTGAAGGTAACCTGAACGCGGGATATCTCGCCCAGTCAGGCAACACAAAAAGTTCTTCTTTAACCGCAGATACCACCATGACCTGGTACGGCCAAACGACCGCATGGTCTCTGTGGGGAAATGCCAGCAATACCTCCTCAAATGATGAGCGTTCATCGGAGAAATATGCCGTAGGTGGCCGTAGTCGTTATAACATGACCGACTATGACTATCTCTTTGGGCAGGCAAGCTGGTTGACCGACCGTTACAACGGTTATCGCGAGCGTGACGTACTGACCGCAGGTTACGGTCGTCAGTTCCTCAACGGACCTGTGCACAGCTTCCGTTTCGAATTCGGTCCTGGCGTGCGCTATGACGAGCACACGGATGGCACCACCGAAACGCAGCCGTTGGGCTATGCGTCCGGGGCTTATGCATGGCAGATGACGGACAATACCAAGTTTACTCAGGGTGTGTCGGTATTCGGCGCTGACGATACCACGCTCAACTCTGAAACTGCCCTGAACGTTGCCATCAACGAGCACTTTGGGTTAAAGGTGGCTTACAACGTGACCTGGAACTCTGAACCGCCGGCAACAGCGCCGGAGCATACCGATCGCCGTACGACAGTTTCCCTCGGCTATCGGATGTAATGACAAGCCGGGTCAAATAAATGACCTGGCTTTTCTAAGTTAAAGTTAAGTTTATTTAATTTGCGTTTTATTTTTTTATCTGGTCATAACGCGCTATTTTCAGACAAATTCGATTAATCGATAAATAAACGAAAGCGGAACAGTGGGTGAGCGTCATTTAGCCCCAGATCATCGCAGCCCAGCGCAGCATCAACATGGCCGCACAAATAACGAGCAGAATCACAACCATCTTCCAGTGTTTCTTCGCAAAGCGATTTGTGGGCATTGTTTTTTTCCTGCTCAGGTTAGATGACTTTGTGCAAGTGTAACAAAGACGGTTGGGTGCCAGTGAATTGATTTACATCATAGAGCGCGCGTTGATTGTTGCTTTGATCGACCCGTAATGCCGTGTACACTGTCAAACGGTGTTATCAAAAAGCGGGTGTAGGTCCAGTGTGGTCTCTAAGGCGACCAGTGACATATTTCGCAGAGTGAAGCGGGAATCAGCCCAGACCTTTTTGATAATTTTAAATATTGAATCTTTGTATGTGCTCTTACGTGTGGGGCACCACTGCAAATAAGGATATAACATGCCTGTTATTACTCTTCCTGATGGCAGCCAACGCCATTACGACCACGCTGTAAGCCCCATGGATGTTGCGCTGGACATCGGTCCAGGTCTGGCGAAAGCCACTATTGCTGGCCGTGTTGACGGTGAGCTGGTAGATGCTTCCGATCTGATTGAGCATGATGCGAAGCTCTCCATCATCACCGCGAAGGATGAAGAAGGTCTGGAGATCATTCGTCACTCCTGTGCGCACCTGTTAGGGCACGCGATCAAACAACTCTGGCCGCACACCAAAATGGCGATCGGACCGGTTGTTGATAACGGTTTTTACTACGATATCGATCTTGACCGTACGTTAACCCAGGAAGACGTCGACGCGCTCGAGAAGCGGATGCACGAGCTCGCTGAGAAAAACTACGATGTCATTAAGAAGAAAGTCAGCTGGTACGAAGCGCGTGAAACCTTCGTGAAGCGTGGCGAGACCTATAAAGTCTCCATTCTTGATGAAAACATTGCCCATGATGACAAGCCTGGCTTGTACCATCATGAAGAATATGTCGATATGTGCCGTGGCCCGCACGTGCCGAACATGCGTTTCTGCCATCACTTCAAACTGATGAAGACCGCAGGGGCATACTGGCGTGGCGACAGCAATAACAAGATGCTGCAGCGTATTTATGGTACTGCATGGGCAGATAAAAAAGCCCTGAATGCCTACCTGCAACGTCTGGAAGAAGCGGCCAAACGCGATCACCGTAAAATCGGTAAACAGCTTGACCTGTATCATATGCAGGAAGAAGCACCGGGTATGGTGTTCTGGCACAACGATGGCTGGACTATCTTCCGTGAACTGGAAGTATTCGTTCGTTCAAAACTGAAAGAATACCAGTATCAGGAAGTGAAAGGCCCGTTCATGATGGACCGCGTGCTTTGGGAAAAAACAGGTCACTGGGATAACTACAAAGATGCGATGTTCACCACCTCTTCTGAGAACCGTGAATACTGCATTAAGCCAATGAACTGCCCAGGCCACGTGCAGATCTTTAATCAGGGTCTGAAATCCTATCGCGATCTGCCGCTGCGTATGGCTGAGTTTGGTAGCTGCCACCGTAATGAACCGTCAGGTGCGCTGCATGGCCTGATGCGTGTTCGTGGCTTCACTCAAGATGATGCACATATCTTCTGTACTGAAGAGCAGATTCGTGATGAAGTTAACGCGTGCATTCGTATGGTCTACGATATGTACAGCACCTTTGGCTTCGAGAAAATCGTCGTCAAACTGTCCACTCGCCCCGAAAAACGTATCGGTAGCGATGAAATGTGGGACCGTGCTGAAGCTGACCTGGCCGTTGCGCTGGAAGAAAACAACATCCCGTTTGAGTTCCAACTGGGTGAGGGCGCGTTCTACGGTCCGAAAATTGAATTTACCCTGTATGACTGCCTCGATCGTGCATGGCAGTGCGGTACTGTACAGCTGGACTTCTCCCTGCCGTCCCGTTTAAGCGCCTCTTACGTTGGCGAAAACAACGAGCGTCAGGTTCCGGTTATGATTCACCGTGCAATTCTTGGGTCGATGGAACGTTTCATCGGTATCCTGACCGAAGAGTTCGCTGGCTTCTTCCCGACCTGGCTCGCACCAGTTCAGGTTGTGGTCATGAACATCACCGATTCTCAGTCTGAATACGTTAACGAATTAACGCAGAAACTACAAAATGCGGGTATTCGTGTAAAAGCAGACTTGAGAAATGAGAAGATTGGCTTTAAAATCCGCGAGCACACTTTACGTCGTGTCCCTTACATGTTGGTCTGTGGCGACAAAGAGGTAGAAGCAGGCAAAGTTGCCGTGCGCACCCGTCGTGGCAAAGACTTGGGCTGCCTGGACGTAAATGAAGTGATTGAGAAGCTGCAACAAGAGATTCGCAGCCGCAGTCTTCAACAACTGGAGGAATAAGGTATTAAAGGCGGAAAACGAGTTCAAACGGCACGTCCGAATCGTATCAATGGCGAGATTCGCGCCCTGGAAGTTCGCTTAACAGGTCTGGAAGGCGAAGCTTTGGGTATTGTGAGTCTGAGAGAAGCGATCGAAAAAGCTGAAGAAGCTGGAGTAGATTTAGTTGAAATCAGCCCTAACGCCGAACCGCCAGTTTGTCGTATTATGGACTACGGCAAGTTCCTTTATGAAAAGAGTAAGTCTTCTAAGGAACAGAAGAAAAAGCAAAAAGTTATCCAGGTTAAGGAAATTAAATTCCGTCCTGGCACCGACGATGGCGATTACCAGGTAAAACTCCGCAGCCTGGTACGCTTTCTGGAAGATGGCGATAAGGCTAAGATCACGCTGCGTTTTCGCGGTCGTGAGATGGCCCACCAACAGATCGGTATGGAAGTGCTCAACCGCGTCCGTGACGATCTGAGTGAACTGGCAGTAGTCGAATCCTTCCCTACGAAGATCGAAGGCCGCCAGATGATCATGGTGCTCGCTCCTAAGAAGAAACAGTAAGGCCTTCAAGTAGCAATGTCTGTGGAGCCTACGGGTTCCACAGCCGTTGTTCGCCTACGTTTCGTTTATTAACAATGCGAAGTGGAAGTTATTAAAATGCCAAAAATTAAGACCGTACGCGGTGCTGCTAAGCGTTTCAAAAAAACCGGTGGTGGTGGATTTAAGCGTAAGCACGCAAACCTGCGTCATATTCTGACCAAAAAATCTACTAAGCGTAAACGTCACCTGCGTCCAAAAGGCCTCGTGTCTAAAGGCGATCTGGGTCTGGTTATCGCGTGCCTGCCGTACGCATAAGCCGTTAACGTTTAATTCATTTTTTTACTAAGAATATAGATACAGGAGAGCACATATGGCTCGCGTAAAACGTGGTGTAGTTGCCCGTGCACGTCACAAGAAAATTTTGAAACAAGCTAAAGGCTACTACGGTGCGCGTTCTCGCGTATACCGCGTTGCCTTCCAGGCTGTTATCAAAGCTGGTCAGTACGCTTATCGTGACCGTCGTCAGAAAAAGCGTCAGTTCCGTCAACTGTGGATTGCGCGTATCAACGCAGCAGCACGTCAGAACGGTATTTCTTACAGCAAATTCATCAACGGCCTGAAAAAAGCCTCTGTTGAAATCGACCGTAAGATCCTGGCTGACATCGCAGTATTCGACAAAGTAGCGTTCACCGCTCTGGTCGAAAAAGCGAAAGCAGCTCTGGCATAAGCCGGTGAAAAGAGGGAGCCTGGCTCCCTCTCTTTTATTTGTAGTGCAATCAATTAGTTGACAATTTATCCGTAAGCCTTTTCAATAAAGGTTGTCCGGTTTTTACCACACAAGGTAACGCAAGCATGAATGCTGCTATTTTCCGCTTCTTCTTTTACTTTAGCACCTGAACTCAGGAGGCTTGCGCGTGAAAGAAGAAACGGAAAACAGCGCCTAAAAGCCTCCCTGGTGGAGGCTTTTTTTATACGCGTCATCCTTCAAGTTGTCTCTGTATTGGCTGCATTCGCTCTTTGGCCGCGTTGATACAACTTGAATGATTTTGCGTATATACGAGCGACTAGTGAATATCGCAACATAACGAGGAAAACCATGTCACATCTCGCAGAGCTGGTTGCTAGTGCAACGGCCGCCATTAACCAGGCTTCAGATGTTGCCGCGTTAGACAATGTCCGCGTCGAATATTTGGGCAAGAAAGGGCACCTGACCCTTCAGATGACAACCCTGCGCGAACTGCCGCCAGAAGAGCGCCCGGCAGCAGGTGCGGTGATTAACGAAGCCAAAGAGCAGGTACAGCAAGCGCTGAACGCGCGTAAGGCCGAATTAGAAAGTGCTGCGCTGAATGCTCGTCTGGCTGAAGAAACGATCGATATTTCCCTTCCTGGGCGTCGTATCGAAAACGGCGGTCTGCACCCGGTAACGCGTACAATCGACAGGATTGAAAGTTTCTTCGGTGAGCTGGGCTTTACCGTGGCGACCGGTCCGGAAATCGAAGATGACTATCATAACTTCGATGCGCTCAACATTCCTGGCCATCACCCGGCGCGCGCTGACCACGACACTTTCTGGTTTGACGCGACGCGTCTGCTGCGCACACAGACTTCCGGCGTGCAGATCCGCACCATGAAAGAAAAACAGCCGCCGATCCGTATTATCGCCCCGGGCCGCGTATATCGTAACGATTACGATCAGACTCACACCCCAATGTTCCACCAGATGGAAGGGCTGATTGTTGATACCAACATCAACTTCACCAACCTGAAAGGCACGCTGCACGATTTCCTGCGCAACTTCTTTGAAGAAGACCTGCAGGTTCGTTTTCGTCCTTCCTACTTCCCGTTCACTGAACCATCTGCGGAAGTTGACGTGATGGGCAAAAACGGCAAATGGCTGGAAGTGCTGGGCTGCGGGATGGTTCACCCGAACGTGTTGCGTAATGTTGGCATCGATCCGGAAATCTATTCCGGCTTTGCATTCGGTATGGGTATGGAGCGTCTTACTATGTTGCGTTACGGCGTTACCGATCTGCGTTCTTTCTTCGAAAACGATCTGCGTTTCCTCAAACAGTTTAAATAAAGGCAGGATAAAACAATGAAATTCAGTGAACTGTGGTTACGCGAATGGGTAAATCCGGCGATTGATAGCGATGCGCTGTCAAACCAAATCACGATGGCGGGTCTTGAAGTTGACGGTGTGGAACCTGTTTCCGGCGCGTTCAATGGCGTTGTGGTAGGTGAAGTGGTTGAATGCGGCCAACACCCTAACGCTGACAAACTGCGCGTCACCAAAGTGAATGTAGGCGGCGACCGCCTGCTGGATATCGTCTGCGGCGCGCCAAACTGCCGTCAGGGGTTGAAAGTGGCTGTGGCAACCGTTGGTGCCGTTCTGCCGGGCGATTTCAAAATTAAAGCCGCGAAACTGCGCGGTGAACCATCTGAAGGCATGCTGTGCTCGTTCTCCGAGCTGGGTATTTCCGACGATCATAACGGGATTATCGAACTGCCTGCCGATGCGCCAATTGGCACCGATATCCGTGAATACCTGAAGCTTGACGACAACACCATCGAAATCAGCGTCACGCCGAACCGCGCCGACTGCTTAGGCATCATCGGTGTGGCGCGTGATGTTGCTGTACTGAACAAAGCCCCGCTGGTTGAGCCGGAAATCGCGCCAGTAGCCGCGACCATTAGCGACGTCCTGCCGATTCAGGTCGAAGCCGTGGAAGCCTGCCCACGCTATCTGGGCCGCGTGGTGAAAGGCATCAATGTTAAAGCGCCGACCCCGCTGTGGATGAAAGAAAAACTGCGTCGTTGCGGTATTCGTTCTATCGATGCCGTGGTTGACGTGACTAACTATGTGCTGCTCGAACTGGGCCAGCCGATGCACGCATTCGACAAAGACCGCATTGAAGGCGGAATTGTTGTCCGTATGGCAAAAGAGGGTGAGACCCTGGTATTGCTGGACGGCAGCGAAGCGAAGCTGAATGCAGATACGCTGGTGATTGCGGACCACAACAAAGCGCTGGCGATGGGCGGCATCTTTGGTGGCGAACATTCCGGCGTGAACGATGAAACACAAAACGTCCTGCTGGAATGTGCATTCTTCAGCCCGCTGTCTATTACCGGTCGCGCGCGCCGTCACGGTCTGCACACCGATGCATCTCACCGCTATGAACGTGGTGTCGATCCTGCGCTGCAACATAAGGCCATGGAACGTGCAACGCGCCTGCTGATTGATATCTGCGGCGGTGAAGCGGGCCCAGTCATTGATGTGACGAACGAAGCCACGCTGCCAAAACGCGCAACCATTACGCTTCGTCGTAGCAAACTGGATCGTCTGATCGGACACCATATTGCCGATGAGCAGGTGAGCGACATTCTGCGTCGTCTGGGTTGTGACGTGACGGAAGGGCAGGATGAGTGGAAAGCGGTCGCGCCGAGCTGGCGTTTCGATATGGAAATCGAAGAAGACCTGGTCGAAGAAGTCGCCCGCGTATACGGTTATGACAATATCCCGAACACGCCGATTCAGGCGGGTCTTATCATGGGTACGCATCGTGAAGCGGATTTGTCGCTGAAACGTGTAAAAACCATGCTGAATGACAAAGGCTACCAGGAAGTCATTACCTATAGCTTCGTCGACCCGAAAGTCCAGTCACTGCTGCACCCGGGTGAAGAAGCGTTGCTGCTGCCAAGCCCAATCTCTATTGATATGTCGGCAATGCGTTTGTCCCTGTGGACCGGCTTGCTGTCTACGGTAGTGTATAACCAGAATCGTCAGCAGAACCGCGTACGTATTTTCGAAACGGGTTTACGTTTCGTGCCAGATACGCAGGCCAACCTCGGGATCCGTCAGGATCTGATGCTGGCTGGCGTGATCTGCGGTAACCGTCATGATGAACACTGGAATCTGGCAAAAGAGACCGTTGATTTCTATGATCTGAAAGGCGATCTGGAAGCGGTTCTCGACCTGACAGGCAAACTGGCAGACATTCAGTTCAAAGCTGAAGCGAATCCAGCACTGCATCCGGGTCAGTCTGCGGCGATTTATCTGAAAGGTGAACGTATTGGTTTCATTGGGGTTGTTCATCCTGAACTGGAACGTAAACTGGATCTGAACGGTCGCACTCTGGTGTTTGAACTGGAGTGGAATAAGCTCGCAGACCGCGTGGTGCCTCAGGCGCGTGAAGTTTCTCGCTTCCCAGCGAACCGTCGCGATATCGCAGTCGTTGTCGCAGAAAACGTTCCCGCTGCGGATATTTTATCCGAGTGTAAGAAAGTTGGCGTAAATCAGGTAGTTGGCGTAAACTTATTTGACGTGTACCGCGGTAAGGGTGTTGCGGAGGGCTATAAGAGCCTCGCTATCAGCCTGATCCTTCAGGATACCAGCCGTACACTTGAAGAAGAGGAGATTGCCGCTACCGTCGCCAAATGTGTAGAGGCATTAAAAGAGCGATTCCAGGCATCATTGAGGGATTGAACCTATGGCGCTTACAAAAGCTGAAATGTCAGAATATCTGTTTGATAAGCTTGGGCTTAGCAAGCGGGATGCCAAAGAACTGGTCGAGCTGTTTTTCGAAGAGATCCGTCGTGCTCTGGAAAATGGTGAGCAGGTAAAACTCTCTGGTTTTGGTAACTTCGATCTGCGTGATAAGAATCAACGTCCGGGCCGTAACCCGAAAACGGGCGAAGATATTCCCATTACAGCACGGCGCGTGGTGACCTTCAGACCCGGACAGAAGTTAAAAAGCCGGGTTGAAAACGCAACGCCCAAAGAAGAGTGATTTAACGATACGCAGAGTATGACGCGTATAACTAAAAAGGCCGCTATGCGGCCTTTTTCCTTTTCACTACCGAATCAGCACCGTAGAATCACCTCCATCTCTTTTCAGCAGAATGGAAAACATGCTGACTTTCGCCCATCAACAACAGCGCCGAAATGTGCGCTGGATACTGTCACTGTCAGTACTGATGCTACTGGCAACGATTCTAAGCTTGTGCGCAGGAGAACAATGGATCGCTCCCGGCGACTGGTTCAGCGCCCGCGGCGATCTGTTCGTCTGGCAAATTCGACTTCCCCGTACCCTTGCCGTTTTGCTGGTAGGCGCTGCATTGGCCTTATCTGGCGCAGTGATGCAAGCTCTGTTTGAAAACCCGCTCGCAGAGCCTGGATTACTGGGCGTATCTAACGGCGCGGGAGTCGGGCTTATCGCGGCGGTGCTGCTGGGGCAGGGGCAACTCCCCGGCTGGGCGTTGGGCCTTTGCGCCATTGCCGGGGCGCTGATTATCACGCTTATTCTGCTACGTTTCGCCCGTCGACATCTGTCTACCAGCCGCCTGCTGCTGGCGGGAGTGGCGCTGGGGATTATCTGCAGCGCGCTGATGACATGGGCTATCTACTTCTCTACCTCGTTTGATTTACGTCAGCTGATGTACTGGATGATGGGGGGCTTCGGTGGCGTAGACTGGCATCAGGCCTGGCTCATGGTGGCATTGATTCCGGTGCTGGTGTGGATCTGCTGTCAGTCGCAGCCGATGAATATGCTGGCGTTAGGAGAGACTTCTGCGCGTCAGCTAGGACTGCCATTATGGTTCTGGCGCAACCTGCTGGTGGTTGCCACAGGCTGGATGGTTGGCGTGAGCGTGGCTCTGGCAGGGGCGATTGGTTTTATTGGGCTTGTGATCCCGCATATTTTGCGACTGTGCGGCCTCACCGATCACCGTGTTTTACTGCCAGGTTGTGCGTTGGCTGGCGCAATAGCATTATTGTTTGCTGATGTTGTCGCGCGTTTGGTGCTGGCCTCGGCTGAGTTACCTATCGGCGTGGTAACGGCCACCATGGGTGCACCGGTATTTATCTGGCTATTGTTAAAAGCCGCGCGCTAGAACGCGTTGGTTCGGTCTATGATTAAAAACTGAAAATCCACCTGTTGTTCTGGAGATGCTATGCAAAACACTATCCTCGATACAGAAGTGACGACCATCGACGGCGAGGTTACCTCACTGCAGCCGTATTCCGGGAATGTGCTGTTAATCGTCAACGTTGCTTCAAAATGTGGACTGACGCCGCAGTACGAGCAACTGGAAAATCTGCAGAAAGCCTGGCACCAACAGGGCTTCAGCGTTCTTGGTTTCCCTTGCAATCAGTTTCTGGGCCAGGAGCCGGGCAGCGAAGAGGAAATAAAAACGTACTGCAGCACCACATGGGGCGTAACTTTCCCGATGTTCAGCAAAATTGACGTCAACGGCGAGGGACGCCATCCGCTGTATCAGAAGCTGATTGATGCCGCACCAAGGGCCGTTGCGCCTGCGGACAGTGGGTTCTACGAGCGAATGGCGAGCAAAGGTCGTGCGCCGCTCTACCCGGACGATATCCTGTGGAATTTCGAGAAGTTTTTAGTGGGTCGCGATGGAAAAGTGCTGCAACGATTCTCACCGGATATGACGCCTGAGGATCCCATCCTGGTGCAAACCATCAAGCAGGCGCTGGCAAACTAATGTCTCGATTGATGCAGCTACAGGGCGTCGCGGAATCGACCCGTCTCGGTCCGCTTTCTGGTGAGATAAAAGCAGGAGAGATCTTGCATTTAGTGGGACCAAACGGTGCCGGAAAAAGTACGCTGTTGGCGCGTATGGCGGGTCTGACAAACGGAGAGGGCAGTATCACTTTTGGTGATATGCCGTTGGAGGAATGGCCGGCCGCCAGGCTGGCGCAATATCGAGCCTATCTTGCGCAACAGCAAAATCCGCCGTTTGCCATGCCGGTCTGGCATTTTCTGACGCTGCATCAACCCGACAAAGCACGCACCGATCTGTTACAGGAGATCGCCGATGCGCTCGGCCTGGGAGATAAACTGGGGCGCGGCGTGAACCAACTTTCCGGCGGTGAGTGGCAGCGTGTGCGCCTGGCTGCGGTTATCCTGCAGATTTGCCCACAAGCGAATCCATTAGGTCAGCTTTTACTGCTGGATGAGCCGATGAACAGTCTGGATGTCGCGCAACAAAACGCACTGGACCGCTTGTTGAGTCAGCTGTGTTTGCAGGGCATAGCGATTGTGATGAGTAGCCACGACCTTAATCACACCTTACGCCATGCGCATAAAGCCTGGCTACTCAAACGCGGGAAACTGCTTGCCAGTGGTTCACGAGATGCGGTACTGACGCCGGCCAATCTGTCTGCGGCCTATGGCGTCAACTTCCGACGTTTGGATATTGAAGGGCACAGAATGCTCATATCAACCACTTAAGTGAAATGGGTTCTTGAAAATCATATAATTTCCACGCTAAATTGGCATAAAAATAAAATTCAGAGGATTCGTACTGAATGCGCTTTTGGCTCCTTTTCATCACAGCATTGTTTTTGGCGGGTTGCAGCAGCCATCGTGCACCTGCGCCAAATGCCCGCTTGTCGGATTCTATTGCCGTTATCGCCGGTCTTAATGATCAGCTACAAACCTGGCATGGCACACCCTATCGTTATGGCGGCATGAGCCGTAGTGGGGTGGATTGTTCTGGATTTGTTTTGATGACGATGCGCGATAAATTCGACCTGCAACTCCCGCGCGATACGCGTACGCAATCAAAGATTGGTACCGAAATTGATAAAGACGATTTGCTGCCCGGCGATCTGGTTTTCTTTAAAACCGGGTCTGGGGAAAGCGGTCTGCATGTTGGTATTTACGATACCAATAATCAATTTATTCATGCTTCAACCAGTCGTGGCGTGATGCGCTCGTCTCTGGATAACGTTTACTGGCGTAAAAACTTTTGGCAGGCACGACGTATTTAATCCCCCGCAACCCCGAGGCTGCCATCGAGTGCGCAGCCTCAACATCACCATTTGAAAGTTAACTTTTATTTCTGCTTTTGGTTAGACAATCCCCCTGAACATTAAGAGCGTATCTTGCTAAAAATATGATTTATTCCGAGATATTAAAAAGTGCAAAGCTGGATATTCGCTTATAATCAGGATAAGCTAAAAAAAAGGATTCGATTTACCGGCTAAAAAGGGAAAAATGAAAGGGCCTCTACTTGCATCAGCAGTAACGTATTTCTCCATCCTTTGCTACAGGATGCCGGATAACACCCATGCAGCGGGGCTGGCACGATGATTGTTTCACTGGATAATCTTTACCATTCTGAGTTCTCTTTTCTTCCTGCGAGAAGCGAAAAAGGCGATCTTGAATTCGTCGATATCATCACCAGTTTCGCCAGTGCGCATGGGGATGTGTGTATACCCACCGAGCTGGTCCTACCTCGGATGTCAGACGACGAACAATGTCGTTTATTTGTAGAAAAACTAGAATTAATCGAAACGTGCCAACATTTTTTTATTCAGCGAAAAGTATCCGCCTGGATTAATTTAACGCCAGCAGTTGCTAATACTTTATTATCAGATACTGAACTTGCTTCACAAGTTGAACGATTTTCATTTCTGGAGCTGACTATTAATGAAAGCTATCCGGAGTTAAACAAAGGTAAAGATAATCCAATATTGGCCGCACTTGCTGCGCGATTTCCATTAGTCCTGACAAACTATGGTTCTGGCGGTATATCAACCCGGGCAATTTTTGACGGCCTGTTCAAACGCGTCGTGCTGGATAAAAACTTTGTTCAACAAAGGATTGCACATATTTCGTTTGAACCGTTTATGCGGGCTATTCTGGCGCAACTATCGCCCAGCTGTGAGTCAATAATCATTAGCGGAATTGATACACAAGAGATGCTGGAGCGCGTCTTGCCTGTGGGATTTAGTGCCATGCAGGGAGGGTTGTGGCCTGCGGTGCCTCCTGCGCAGATAATTTCGCTCGCTAAGATATAACCCTTTTATTTGCTGGTGTTTAACAGCCTATTAACAGTCTACACTAGAGGCAGGAGGCCCTATGACCCTGTCTTTTACCACTCGCTGGCGTGATGAACTACCAGCAACCTATACCGCGCTTTCACCCACCCCTCTGAAAAACGCGCGCCTTATCTGGCATAACGATGCGCTGGCGGAGCAATTAGCAATTCCTGCGGCGCTATTTGATATTCCGACTGGTGCAGGCGTTTGGGGCGGCGAATCGTTGCTTCCCGGGATGTCGCCTTTAGCCCAGGTTTATAGTGGGCATCAGTTCGGCGTCTGGGCTGGTCAGCTTGGCGATGGACGTGGGATCCTGCTGGGCGAACAACAGCTCGTGGATGGTTCAACGTTTGACTGGCACCTGAAAGGCGCCGGACTCACGCCGTATTCCCGCATGGGTGATGGGCGTGCCGTGCTGCGCTCGACCATTCGTGAAAGCCTGGCCAGTGAAGCGATGTACTACCTGGGAATACCGACCACGCGGGCATTGTCGATTGTCACCAGTGACTCGCCGGTTTATCGCGAAACGGTCGAAGCAGGGGCGATGCTCATTCGCGTGGCGCAAAGCCATATGCGGTTTGGCCATTTTGAGCATTTTTACTATCGCCGAGAGCCGGAAAAAGTGCGCGAGTTGGCTGACTTTGCGATTCGCCATTACTGGCCGCAATGGCAGGAAGAAGCCGATAAGTATCAGCTGTGGTTTAACGATGTTGTCACGCGTACTGCGACGTTAATCGCTGACTGGCAGGCGGTAGGATTTGCACATGGTGTTATGAACACGGACAACATGTCGATTCTGGGTCTGACGATGGATTACGGTCCATTCGGTTTTCTTGATGATTACGTGCCTGATTATATCTGCAACCACTCTGACAACCAGGGGCGATACAGTTTCGATAACCAACCGGCTGCTGCGTTGTGGAACCTGCAACGTCTGGCGCAAACCCTGTCGCCGTTTATCCAGGTCGAGGCGCTAAATGATGCGCTGGACAGTTACCAGCTGGCGCTGTTAACTCGCTATGGTCAGCGGATGCGGCAAAAGCTCGGCTTCTTTAGCGAGCAGAAAGACGATAACGAACTGCTTAGCGAACTGTTTAGCCTGATGGCGCGAGAAAGAAGCGACTATACGCGAACGTTTCGCATGCTCAGCGAAACGGAGCAGCACAGTGCGCAATCTCCGTTGCGCGATGAGTTTATCGACCGCGCAGCATTTGACGACTGGTTCACGCGGTATCGCTCGCGCCTTCAGCAGGACAATATTGCCGATGCAGTCAGACAAACACAGATGAAGGCGGCAAATCCGGCGATGGTATTACGTAACTGGCTGGCGCAACGGGCGATTAGTCAGGCAGAGCAGGGGGATTACGCCGAACTGCATCGGTTGCACCAGGCGTTGCGTACCCCGTTTGCCGATCGCGATGACGACTATGCCAGCCGTCCACCTGACTGGGGCAAACGGCTGGAAGTGAGTTGTTCAAGCTAAGGGGCCAGAAATACCTGCGGGGAAGCGTTGGCCGGATGCTGGCCAACGTGTACCTGAGCACCGTACCAGCGCTTCAGATCATCGGCCTGTAACACAGTTTCCGGTGTTCCCTGCGACACCAGCCTGCCGTTGTGCAGCAGCACTATTCTGTCTGCCCACAGTGCGGCGAGGTTCAGATCGTGAAGCACAATGCACACATGCAGCTCACCCGAAGCGGTTAGCGTTTTTAGCATGCGCAACAGATGCTGCTGGTGGTAAAGATCCAGCGCGGAGGTCGGTTCATCAAGGAATAACCAACCGCGAGGCGCACCGTCGCACCAGAGTTGTGCCAACGCACGGGCTAACTGCACTCGCTGTTGCTCGCCGCCGGAAAGCGCGGCGTATTGCCGGCCTGCCAGAGGCGTACATCCGGTCATCTCCATTACCTGTGCAATAAGCCCAGGTTCCGGTCGTTGGGTCCAGGGCGCGCGACCCATCGCGATGACGGCCTCTACCTGCCAGTCAAATCCCAGTTGCGTTTGCTGACGCATTACCGCCCGGTGTCGCGACAGCATTTGGGTAGGCCACTCCTCCAGCGGTTTGCCCGCCAGCACGCAGCGCCCGGTAGCCGGTTTCAGAAAACCGGTCAGCAAGCGTAGCAGAGTGGATTTCCCCGCACCGTTTGGGCCGATGAGCGCCACCAGTTCACCTTTTGTAAGGGCGAGCGATACGTCGTCGATCACCGCTCTGCCAGCTACGTGATAGTGAAGCCTTTCGGCGATGAAATGTTCAGCCATGCGGTCCTCGCTGACGAAAAATAAGCCATAAAAACCACGGTGCGCCGAGAAGACTGGTTAACAGACCGACCGGCATCTCCGCAGGCGCAACCGCCGTACGGGCCAGTGTGTCGGCAATCAGCAATAAAAATGCGCCCGCCAGCACGGAACCCGGAATAACGGCCCGATGGTCTGAGCCGAGCCACATACGTATTAAATGTGGGATGACCAACCCGATAAAGCCAATCACGCCGCTTACCGCCACGGCTGAGGCAACCAGTAGTGCGCTACAAAGCAGCAAAATACGCTGGATTGTACGCACATCAACGCCGAGATAATGCGCCTCTTCCTCACCCAGTTGCAGAAGATTCAGCGCCGGAGCAAGTCGCCAGATGATCAGCACTGTCGGGATTGTCAGTGAAGTGACAGCCAACAGTGTGGACCACTGCGCGGCCCCCAGACTTCCCATTCCCCATAGCGACAGCTGGCGCAGTTGCGCATCATTACTGACCCACGACAAAACGCCAACCGCCGCCCCACAGAGCGCGTTAATGGCAATGCCGACCAGCAGCAGGCGTGAGAGTGAACCGTCGCGCTGTTGGCTAAGGATAAAAATCACTACGGTTGCCGCCAGCGCGCCGAAAAAAGCGGCCAGCATTGGAGCATACAACATCAGCAGCGCGGGCAAGGAGACAGGCAGCACCACCCACAGGGCCACAGCGCAGGCGGCGCCGCTGCTTATTCCCAGTAATCCAGGGTCTGCAAGTGGATTGCGAAACAGCCCCTGCATCACGCAGCCCGCGAGCGCCAGAGAGCCGCCAATCACTAGCGCCAGCAGGACGCGGGGCAGACGAATCGTGAGCCAGATTTGACGCAGTGCCTCATCGCCATCACGCCAGAGCAGACTTACCGGCAGGCGCAACGCGCCAAAACCGGTAGCCAGAACCGTCATTACAACCAGCATCAATGCCAACATCCACAACGAACAGGTGATCCGCCGGGACATCAGGGCAATTGCTCCGCTTTAGCACGAAGCTGCAAAATAGCCTGTGGCGTCCGAACGCTGAAGCCCAACAGCGCCATATCGTCAACCTGCAATACCTGTTTATTCCTTCCGGCAGGTGTTTGCGCAAGTCCCGGTAGCGCCCACAGGTTTGCCTCGCCACCCATCGCCTTAACACCTTCTTGTGAAATCACTACCAGATCGGGCTGGCTGGCAATGACGCCTTCTTGTGACAGCGGCTGATAGCGATTAACGCCCTGCATCGCGTTGCGTAGACCTGCGGCACGAATCGCCGCATCGGCTCCGGTTTGCTGGCCCGCCGCCATCGCGGTCATCCCGCCATGATTGAGAATAAACAGCACACGTTTATTAAGTTCAGATGACGGGAGTGTCGCCAGTTCCTGACGTAACGTTGCGCGCAGCGTTTCGCCGTCGGCCTCCCGATGAGTAGCCTCGGCGATAACCCGAACTTTTTCATCAATCGCGTTAAGATCGTTGCTTGCTGGGATCGTGACAACCCTGACGTTGCTCTGCTCGAGCTGTTTTAACACCAGAGAAGGCTGCGCCTGCGCGCTGGCAAGGACCAGCGTAGGGCGTGTGGCAAGGATCCCTTCGGCGTTGAGCTGGCGCAAATAACCAACATCAGGTAACGCGGTTGCCGCAGCAGGCCATTGGCTGGTGCTGTCTCTCGCCACAAGGGAGGGTTGTGCTCCCAGTGCGTATACGATCTCGGTGACATCGCCACCGAGGGCAACAACTCGTTCCTCGGGCGCAGCCAGTGTGGCGAAGGGCAGCAGCGCGATCAGGGCCAGCAGTTTTTTCATGCGGCCAGTCCTTTCGGCGTCAGTGCGTCAATCTGTGCGCGCCATTGCGTCTGCTCCGGCTCGCCTTCCGTACGTTGACCATACAGTTGTGCGATTTGCGTACCGTCGGCAGCAAACAGTTCCAGACTGGTGACGTGACCATCGGCGGTCAGTTTGCGCGTCACCCACGTTTCGGCCACGCTCTCTTCCAGCAGATGCAGGGTAAAGGTTGGGTTGAAGATGTTTAGCCAGCCTTTCATCGGTACCAGTTTTTCAATCACGCCGGTAAAAATCTGTACACAGCCGCGATTACCCACAAAAACCATAATTTCGTTGCCATCCTGACGCGCGGTGTCGAGTAACTGCGCCAGTGCACTATTAGAAACCTTACAGGCCAGATCGTCGCCCACCAGATTAAATGCCTGTTGGCGGGTGAGTTCATGGCGTTTCAGCAGACCGAAGAACTGGTGGACATCGGTCATCGCTCGCCACTCTTGATCGACGGTCTGCGCATCGACCGTGACGGCGGCAGGCGCAGAATTGTTGGCGGGTTGCAGTGCCAGCGGCGGGTTTTCTGCAAAGATGAAACGGGTCAGCAACGCTGCCCATTCCTCAACGAGGGTATTTTGCGTGGTATAGACCTTCAGCAGCGCATCTCCCTGATGGTCGAAGAACTGAATGCTCTGACGCTCACCATGGGCGGTTGTTTCGCTGATATGAAAGGTGCTGGCCCACTGATTCAGGAAAAGACGCAGATCGAGGGCGCGCGGATTGAGAACCAGTCCGGCATGACCGTTGAGGTGCTGATTGGTAAAAGCACCCACCTGCTCATGTACTGCGTATTCATTGCGGCAAATACATTTGGTTTCGCCAACTGCTTCCAGTGCGCTGAGAATTTCACGCACTTCGCCACGTAAGCGCCAGGCATCGTGACCGACGCGTGCAAAGGTCAGTTCGGCTTCGCTAATATTCATCAACCCCGCAATATCACGTGCGTATTTGCCAGGATTTTCTTTCTTCAGTTCCAGCCAGCGTGTGTAATGATTCATTGTCTCTTCCTTCCAGATTGCGTCCCCGGCGAACCGGGGAAAAGTGATTACCACTGATAACTCACGAAAATTTTGCCATTACGACCATCCTGCGGAATGCCTTGCGGCGACCAGTACTCTTTGTCGAAGGCGTTGCCTAGTACCAGCGTGGTGGTCATGCCTTTCAGCGCTTGTTGGCCCTGATAGCTGACGTAGAAATCGTTTACCGCATAGCCGGGCTGTTTAGCGTAGGTGCTGCTGATATGCGTTGAACGGTCAGCAAATGTCCCTATCCAGCCGACAGAGAAACCGCTGTGCGCAACTGGCACATTCAGTTTGCTGGTGACGGTGTCCGGGTTAATGCTTGAAATGTATTCGCCGGTGTCAGTATCTTTTCCGCGTGTGCGGTTATAGGCCATGTCGAGGCTGAACAGATCGGTGGAATATTTCGCCATCACATCCCAGCCCCAGATTTTGGCGTTGGGTACGTTATAGGACATGGTTGTTGCAGCGGCGAAATCGACGCTGGTGGAGATGTAATCTTTCGCTTTGGTGTCGAAATAGCTGGCTTTAAATTCGAGCGCGTCGCTCGCCATCAGAAGATCGTCAAAGCGCAGGCCAAATCCGTATTCCTGTGTTTCGTTGGTTTCCGGGCGCAGGTTAGGGTTCGGCACCCAGTAGTTGGTGTAAAAACGACCAATCGAGAAGTGTTTCGCATCGTTATACATCTCGCCCATAGTCGGGGCACGGAAAGCCTGAGCGTATGAACCGAACAGCATCAGCCAGTCAGTTGGCGCAACCGTTAATCCGGCGCGGGACGACCATTTATCGGCATCGACATCTTCATAACCGTCGCTGCTGCCGCGATAAGAGTCATAACGGGTACCGCCCAGCAGCGTAACCGGCAGGTCGCGCAGGGTGATTTCATCCTGTAGCCAGCCGGAGCTGAAATCGATCTTAGCCTCCGGGAAGCCAGTTGTTGCTCCTCCCGGTTGTTGTTCCTGACGATAGTATTCACCGCCGTAGGTCAACAGGTGAGATGCAAAAGAGTCGGTAAACAGGCGGCTGCGGTTGTCGATCTTCCCGCCTTTGGTGGTTTGCTTGCGAAATTCGCCAGTGTTATCTGCGTTCTGAGCATTAATGCGCGCTTCGGACCAGTAGATACGGGCGTCAGCGTTCAGCCAGTCATTGTCCGCCGGAGCGAGCGAGTAGGTCAGTTGCGCATCACGCTGGATCGTTGAACGGTTGGTCATCGGGTTGCTGGCATCCGCCGCGCTGGTCTGCGGGTTTTTAGGTTCCCGGGCGTCATTATTGTAGTAACGCAGCGAACCGGCCAGCGTCTGGGCGCTGTCAATTTTCCAGCTACCTTTCGCCAGCATATTGTTAATTGCTTCGTCATTCGGCGCAGTAGTACCGTCACTCTGGCGTAAATCACCGCGATCGCGGCTGGACCAGGCAAGCAGTCCGTCCAGCGTATCGGTACGGCCATACGTGCTGGCACCCATGCCGAGACTGTGATCGCCGGTCGCCGCGGTACCGAACACGCGATAACCGCTGTTTTGCCCGACGTCCAGTAGATCTTTGGCATCTGCAGTGTCATAGGCGATCACGCCGCCTAGCGCGCCGCTACCGTACAGTAGTGCGGAAGGGCCACGCACGACTTCGATGCGTTTGATAAGCGCCGGGTCGAGGAAGGTACTGTTCAGGTGTCCGGTGTCGGTTCCCTGACGAACACCGTCAACCAGTACCAGAACGCCGCGTCGATCGTAGCCGCGCAGATTCACGTCCTGGCCGTTGGTACGGCCCGTACCGTCAAGGGTCAGGCCTGGAACCTTACGTAACAGGTCGGCAGCTGAGCTGGCGGTTTGGTTTTCTGGGGCGGTGGCGTCAATGACGCTAACCATCATTGGCGCTTCAAAGGCGCTACGGGCATTGCCGGTGGCGGTAACGGTCATATCCTCGACCGCCGCCCAGGCGACGGCGGGCAGGTTACTGATAATCGCCAGCGCCAACAGCGATGGGCGCAGGGAAGCGGTGTGCAGGTAAGGCATAGCAACTCTCCATTAGGAAATCGAAAAGCGCTGGCTGCCTGGGTATGACCTGGGTGGCTGGCGAAATGTGTTGTTTATTTAGTCAGAATGAGTTTTCCGGCTTGTGTCTGGCGCAGCAGGTAGTGCTGACCATCATGTTCTATGATCACGCGTCCTTCGTTACCAAGCAGGGTTTTACTGTCAATTCGTCGCTCGTTTGGCGCGACGGAAGGCGGTGTTTTGTCTTTTGCAGGCGTTGCCGTTGTGTTATCCATACGTGACATAGTGTTTAAAAATAACAATCAATGTAACAATGATAATCATTATCATCAAACTACAAATTTGCGGCAAGCGTTTTTGTGAAATAATTGTGACGAGAACGTTTTTTGCGCAATAAGCAAGGGGAAAACAAGGGATTAGCGCCGGGCAAGGTGATATTGCCCGGCGAACAGCATTAAAAACGGCTATCAACCGCAGAGGCGAGTTTTTCAACCAACAGTTCAGTATCTTCCCAGTTCAGGCACGGGTCGGTAATGGACTGACCGTAAACCAGCGGCTGGCCGCTAACGATTTTTTGCGTACCTTCACGCAAGAAACTCTCCGCCATAATCCCGGAAATCGCCGTCGAACCATTGCGAATTTGCTGGCATACATCATCACAAACGTCCAACTGACGGCGATGCTGCTTCTGGCAATTGCCGTGGCTAAAATCGACCACCAGATGCTCAGGCAGGGAAAATTCGTGCAGGGTATCGCAGGCGGCAGCAATATCTTCAGCATAATAATTCGGCTTTTTACCGCCACGCATGATGATATGCCCGTAAGGGTTACCGCTGGTCTGGTAAATGGTCATCTGACCGGTTTTATCCGGCGAGAGGAACATGTGACTGGCGCGGGAGGCGCGAATCGCATCGACGGCGATGCGCGTGTTGCCATCCGTTCCGTTCTTAAAGCCGACCGGGCAGGAGAGCGCGGAGGCCATTTCACGATGGATCTGACTTTCGGTGGTGCGCGCGCCAATAGCTCCCCAACTGATTAAATCAGCAATAAACTGGCCGGTCACCATGTCGAGGAATTCAGTCGCCGTGGGGACGCCCAGTTCGTTGACCTGCAACAGCAGTTTTCGCGCCAGTTCAATACCGTGGTTCACACGATAACTGCCATTCAAATCCGGGTCGGAAATCAGGCCTTTCCAGCCTACGACGGTGCGTGGTTTTTCAAAATAGGTACGCATCACGATTTCCAGACGCGCCTGGTGCTTAGCGCGCAGCGCCTGTAACCGTGTCGCGTATTCCATCGCGGCATCAAGATCGTGAATCGAGCAGGGACCTACGATCACCAGTAAACGGGGGTCTTCACCATTTAAAATTTTTTCTATCCGACGTCGGGAGTCCGTAACATGACGGGCGACGGAGGACGAAACAGGATGCCGTTGCGCAAGCTCTGCTGGAGTGACCAGGTTGTCAATACGCGCAGTACGGAGTTCATCGGTTCTGTTCATTACTTGTCTCAGAAATTTGTTGCTTCAACGGCAGGACTACCGGGAAGTGATGTACATCACAATATCACACTCATCCTGCCTGGTGGCGAGCATAATAACAAAAAATCGAACCAATGCACTAGCATTCTAGTACATGCGGCGATTCAATCCCATGATATCGAGGATCTTGGTAGCAATCTCTTCTACCGAATAATTGGTACTGTTCAGCCAGGGGATCTGGTTTTTCCGATAAAGCGCTTCCACCTCAGCAACTTCCATACGGCACTGACGCAGCGAGGCGTAACGGCTGTTCTCACGGCGTTCTTCGCGGATGGCCGCCAGGCGCTCAGGGTCGATAGTCAGACCGAACAGCTTATGCTGCAACGGCTTCAGGGAAGTGGGCAGCACCAGATTATCCATATCATCGGCAATAAAGGGGTAGTTGGCCGCGCGGATACCAAACTGCATGGCCAGATACAAACTGGTCGGGGTTTTGCCGCAACGGGAAACGCCGAGCAGGATCACCTGCGCCTGATCGAGGTTGCGCAACGAAATACCGTCGTCGTGGGCGAGGGTGTAGTCAATGGCAGCGATGCGCGCGTCGTACTTGTTGAGGTTACCGGGATTCAGACCGTGCGTGCGGTGGGCGATAGGCGTAGGGTCGAGTTTCATCTCGTGCTGCAGTGGGGCAACCAACGCCTGCACGATATCCTGACAAAACCCTTCGCTTTGCAGAATGATCGAGCGAATTTCCGGCAGGACGATGGAGTAAAACACTAAAGGGCGCACGCCAGTTTGTTGGTAGATAGCGTCAATCTGGTCTTTAACCGCGCGCGCACGACTCTCATTTTCCACAAACGGCAGCGTAATACTGCTGATCGTGACCGGAAATTGCGACATCACCGCGTGACCCAATACCTCGGCGGTGATGGCCGTACCATCAGAAATATAAAATACGTGACGATCAACAGCATTATCCATTTTGCTCATCCTGGGGCAGATATAATTCTCTGAAAGCATAAATTAAAATTCGCCAGAAGCGAATATTGCGGCATCTATTTTAT
The DNA here is from genome assembly GCF_030332765.1 of Citrobacter sp. Cpo071. Classification (NCBI taxonomy): domain Bacteria; kingdom Pseudomonadati; phylum Pseudomonadota; class Gammaproteobacteria; order Enterobacterales; family Enterobacteriaceae; genus Citrobacter; species Citrobacter sp. Cpo071. Next base: position 366,627 of record NZ_JAOWHE010000085.1, read on the forward strand.
AAAATGAAACGGTATTTTTATATTTAATGAAAAGTACATTTCATTTTTCGGAACAAATGTTTATACCGGTCATTTTTGTGGTGATCCCGTGTGGCTCGCGGGTTTGCGCAAATGCGGAAACAATCTGAAAAAATAAAAAATAAAGTTGCTTGAACGATTCACCGTTTTTTTCGCCGGAGTAAATATGCCAAGATAATTACGCAAAATTGAGTTTCCTAACCTCGTTCATATATAAGGATTGTTCGATGTCCAACAATGGCTCGTCACCGCTGGTGCTTTGGTATAACCAACTCGGCATGAATGATGTAGACAGAGTTGGAGGCAAAAATGCCTCCCTGGGTGAAATGATTACTAACCTTTCAGGTATGGGTGTTTCCGTACCGAATGGTTTTGCAACGACCGCCGATGCGTTTAACCAGTTTCTGGACCAGAGCGGTGTAAACCAGCGCATTTATGAGCTGCTGGATAAAACGGATATCGACGATGTCACTGAGCTTGCGAAAGCCGGGGCACAGATCCGCCAGTGGATTATCGACACTCCTTTCCAGCCCGAACTGGAAAATGCCGTCCGCGATGCCTACGCGCAGCTGTCAGCGGACGATGCCAATGCCTCTTTTGCCGTGCGTTCTTCCGCTACCGCAGAAGATATGCCAGATGCGTCATTTGCCGGTCAGCAGGAAACCTTCCTCAACGTCCAGGGATTTGATGCCGTACTGGTTGCCATCAAACACGTATTTGCCTCGCTGTTTAACGACCGCGCGATCTCTTATCGTGTTCACCAGGGCTATGACCACCGTGGCGTCGCACTTTCTGCTGGCGTTCAGCGGATGGTGCGTTCTGACCTCGCGTCCTCAGGCGTAATGTTCTCCATCGATACCGAATCCGGTTTCGACCAGGTTGTCTTTATCACGTCCGCCTGGGGCTTGGGCGAAATGGTCGTGCAGGGCGCCGTTAACCCGGATGAATTCTACGTGCACAAACCGACCCTGGCGGCTAACCGTCCGGCGATCGTCCGTCGCACAATGGGATCGAAAAAAATCCGCATGATTTACGCGCCGACCCAGGAACACGGTAAGCAGGTGACCATTGAAGATGTCCCGCAGGAACAACGCGACATTTTCTCCCTGACTAACGAAGAAGTGCAGGAACTGGCCAAGCAAGCGGTGCAGATCGAGAAGCACTACGGTCGTCCAATGGACATCGAATGGGCGAAAGACGGCCATACCGGCAAGCTGTTCATTGTTCAGGCTCGTCCAGAAACCGTGCGCTCTCGCGGTCAGGTGATGGAGCGTTATACGCTGCATGCTCAGGGTAAAATTATTGCTGAAGGTCGCGCCATCGGCCACCGCATTGGCGCGGGTCCGGTCAAAGTCATTCATGACATCAGCGAAATGAACCGCATCGAACCAGGCGACGTACTGGTTACCGACATGACCGACCCGGACTGGGAACCGATCATGAAGAAAGCGGCAGCAATTGTCACTAACCGTGGCGGTCGTACCTGTCACGCGGCAATCATTGCCCGTGAACTGGGGATCCCGGCCGTGGTGGGCTGTGGCGATGCGACCGAGCGCATGAAAGATGGTGAGAAGGTAACCGTCTCCTGTGCCGAAGGCGATACCGGTTATGTTTACGCTGACATGCTCGACTTTAGCGTGAAGAGTTCCAGCGTAGAGACCATGCCGGATCTGCCGTTGAAGGTGATGATGAACGTCGGTAACCCGGACCGGGCTTTCGACTTTGCCTGTCTGCCAAACGAAGGCGTCGGCCTGGCGCGTCTGGAATTTATCATCAACCGCATGATTGGCGTACACCCGCGTGCGCTGCTGGAGTTCGATGACCAGACGCCTGAACTGCAAAATGAAATCCGCGCCATGATGAAAGGTTTCGATTCTCCGCGTGAATTCTATGTCGGTCGTCTGACGGAAGGGATCGCAACGCTGGGTGCGGCGTTTTATCCAAAACGCGTCATCGTGCGTATGTCGGACTTTAAGTCCAACGAATATGCCAACCTGGTCGGCGGTGAGCGTTATGAACCGCATGAAGAGAATCCGATGCTGGGCTTCCGTGGGGCGGGCCGTTATGTTGCCGACAGCTTCCGCGACTGCTTCGCGCTGGAATGCGACGCGGTAAAACGTGTCCGTAACGACATGGGCCTGACTAACGTTGAAGTGATGGTACCGTTTGTACGTACCGTTGCCCAGGCGAAAGCGGTGGTGGAAGAGCTGGCACGCCAGGGGCTGAAACGCGGCGAGAACGGACTGAAGATCATCATGATGTGTGAGATCCCGTCTAACGCCTTGCTGGCCGAGCAGTTCCTCGAATACTTCGACGGCTTCTCCATCGGCTCAAACGACATGACGCAGCTGGCGCTGGGTCTGGATCGTGACTCTGGTGTGGTTTCTGAACTGTTTGATGAACGTAACGACGCGGTGAAAGCACTGCTGTCGATGGCGATTCGTGCAGCCAAGAAACAGGGTAAATACGTGGGTATTTGCGGCCAGGGACCTTCTGACCACGAAGACTTCGCAGCCTGGCTGATGGAAGAGGGGATCGACAGCCTGTCGCTGAACCCGGACACCGTCGTACAAACCTGGCTGAGTCTGGCTGAACTGAACAAGTAATATCATGCCTTATCCGGCCTATTCAACGTAGGCCGGATAAGATGCGTGAGCATCGCCATCCGGCGCTTTATCCTGTAATACTCTCCACGCTCAAACGCTGAATAATATCCTGACGAAGCTGGTATTTTTGTACTTTACCTGACGCCGTGCGCGGTAATTTCTCCACGATCACAATGTGCTCAGGGTATTTGTACTTTGCCACCCGCTTGCGGCTAAAAAATGCCACCACTGATTCCAGCGACAGCGAATGATGCGGAGGTTTTAGAACCACGTAAGCACACGACCTTTCACCTAACCGTTCGTCCGGCATCGCGACAACACAGGCATCGTGAATGCGAGGATGCTGCAATAAAATATCCTCAACTTCGCGGCTGCTGATGTTTTCTCCACCGCGGACAATGATATCTTTTTTCCGTCCGGTGATTTTGATGTACCCCGCATCGTCCATTCGGCATAAGTCGCCACTGTAATACCAGCCGTCTTGATCCAGCGCGCGGGCGGTGAGTTCGGGTTCATCGAGGTAGCCCATAAACACATTGGGACCACGCGAAGCTTCTTCACCTTCTACCCCCGCGGGCAACGTATTGCGTGCTTCGTCGACCACTTTAATTTCGACGCCTGCAGCAGCATATCCGTCGGTATTCATCATGCGAGAAAGCGAATCATCGAGATTGACCAGCGCATGCGGTGAACTCTCTGTCGAGCCATAAATGCTTAATAATTTTATGCCGAGCTGCTGGCAGTCACGGGCAATCTTCTGTGGAATGGTTGTGCCCCCACATAAGAAAAAGCGTAGCGATGAGAGATCGCGTGGTCGTTTTTCCATGCTACACAACATGTCGTAGACGAAGGGCGTTGCGCCGAGCACACAGGTACAGCGTTGTTGCTCCAGCAGTTCAAGACAGGCGGTTGGGGTGAAAATATCTAACAATACGCTGCGTGCGCCGATTAAAAACGGTGCAGTAACGCCATGCAGAAAACCGGTAGCGTGTCCCAGTGGTGCGGGCATCAAAAACACATCCTGCCAGGTGAGATTGAGGCGGGCACAGTAGGCGCGCTCGCTGGCAAGGATGTTGTTGTGGGTCAGCATTACGCCTTTTGGCATTCCCTCGGTACCGGAGGTAAACAACACTGCCGCCAGTTCATCGGCGTGAACATTAATCGTCTGGGTTAAAGGCGGAGCTAAAAGCAGTTGACTGAGCGCCAGCGAGGTCGTTGCCGGAGCTAGTTTATCCACGGCAACGATCTGTTGCAGATGCGGCAACTGGTTTTGTAAGGGGAGGATCAGATCGACCGGTCGGGTCTGTTTAAACAGCGTAGGTGCGAAAAAAATCTTCGCTTTACACTTATTTAGCACCCATATCAGCTCTGCTTCACGCCACGCTGGCAGCAGAGGTACGGAAACGGCCCCGGTTTTCAGGCAGGCCAGGTAGATAATCGTAAACTCGCACCAGCCCGGTAACTGGAAGGCAATGCGATCGCCGGGTTGAATACCGCAGGCTAAAAACCAGGTTGCCAGACTGCTGGCCGCGCTGTCGAGTGCAGCATAGGTGTATGAAGCGCCATGGTTATCAACCACGGCGATTTTATCTGGCATGGCTCTGGCAGTTTGGTTCCAGTAATCGCCAAGCGAAGCATCTCCCCATAAACCCTGTTGCCGCCAGACTTCGCGGCGTTCGGCGTTAAACGTTAGTGTGATACTCATGAAGTTATTCCCAGGATGATTTCGGCATACATCTGACCGGATGGCCGGCGTGGCCGATCCGGTGTACTACAGGCAAAATCCATTAGCCGTAGCGAAAATCAACGCCAAATGTTCCGACCGGATATTCCCATTGGTCGAGGATCGTGTCGCCGCACAGTACTCGACACGTTCCGCACTCCAGGCAACCAGCAGAATCAAAATGAATGTTTCCACTCTCATCCTGCTTATACAGCCCGGCGGGGCAGGCTTTCAGCAGCTTGCGAAATTCATTAAGGTCTGGATGTTCGGCCAGGATAATGTGCGGGTGGCCTTCATCGACATTGAATTTATTGACGCCCAGTTTGACGTCAACGTTAACGGTATTGTCCTGATTCATAGTGCAGTTGCCCCCTTGATACCGTCTTTCAGTAAGTTCATCAGCCCGATTTGTTTTGCGTGGGACATAATCATCTTGCGAACCGGTTGATTTGGACGTCCGTCAACGGTGAACATATCGCTCATGATGTCGGCCACCATACGCGGATACTGGGTGAACAGCCGTGGGTTTTCCATTAACGCCGGGATCTTGCGAAAATGCTGTAAATCACGCATCACACAGCCCTGTTCGAGCGCGCGCTTGTAGTCCATCAGGCTGCTGGCAGAGAAATCCTGGCGTTCTTTTGCTGCAATAGCTGTTTGGGCAGCGGCTTCTGCGGAAGCGATGGCCAAATCCATACCTCGCACCGTGAAACCCAGGTTCAAACAGAAACCGGCGGCATCTCCCACGATCATCACACCGTCATCGACCAGCTTTGGAACCATTGCCAGGCCGCCTTCCGGCACCATATGCGCGGAATATTCCAGTAGTTCTCCACCGGCAATCAATGGCCGAATAGTTGGATGTTGCTTAAAGTCTTCCAGCATTTGTGGAATGCTTTTTGTGGCATGGGCAATATCCCCCAGACCACACACCAGACCCAGAGAGATGGAGTCCTGGTTGGTATACAAAAATCCGCCTCCCATCAACCCATCAGACGGTGAGCCTGCAAACAGCCAGGCCGCGCCTTCATTACCTGAAAGATTGAAGCGATCTGCAATGACCGCTGGAGGTAAGCCGATCAGCTCTTTTACGCCAACGGCATAGTGATGTGCAGAAGAGGGCGGAACCATCCCCAGAGAACGCCCCAGCATAGAGTTGACGCCATCGGCAAGGATGACAATATTGGCTTCCAGGATATCGTCACCGGCCTGAACTCCGGTAACCTTATTACCTTCGCGGATCAGGGCATCGACGCGCACGCCGGGGATGAACTGCACGCCAGCTTGTTCCGCCTTATCCATTAGCCATGGGTCAAGTCTGTTGCGCAAAACGGTATACGAATCCTGCGTTGGTGCGTCAGCTTTTTCACGATGGAAATCGAGAGTGACGGCGCTTTCTTCGGTCAGAAAGGAGATTTTTTCGCGGGTGACTTTACGCTCGAGCGGCGCTTCCTGCGCGAACCCCGGCATGATGCGCTCAAGACTATGTGCATAGAGTCTTCCGCCGGTCATATTTTTACTACCAGCACTGTTACCGCGCTCGATGACCAGTACGTCCAGTCCGGCCTGAGCCATCACGTAGCCTGCAACCGTACCCGCCACGCCAGCACCGACCACAATGGCATCAAATTTTTCATCTGACATGCTTTATGCTCCCTTCCCGCTGCGAGGGCAGCGGGATATGTGCGTTAAATGTGGGGGTTAGCGGCTGAGATGCTCGATAAGAGCCGGAACGACTTTGTAGATGTCGCCGACCAGTCCGTAATCGGCGTAATTGAAAATAGGGGCTTTCTTATCTTTGTTGATGGCAACAATGACTTTCGCGCCGTTACCGCCAACCATATGCTGAATTTGTCCTGAAATGCCGAGGGTGAGGTAAAGGTCCGATTTCAGTAACACGCCAGAAACGCCGATGTAGCGTTCGCGTTCCATCCAGTTTTCGCCTTCGGCAATCGGTCGTGAACAACCCACTTCTGCACCCAGTACAGATGCCAACTGGCGCACCATCTCCAGATCGTTTTGCGCAACCAGGCCGCGGCCCACACCCACCACACGTTTGGCTTTGCTGAGATCCACGCTGCTCACGGATTTGGCGCGACGTTCCTGGCACATAATTTCATGGTGTGGTGCGATGTAAGGTGCAGAGACAACAGGGCAGGTATGTGAAGCATTAGCCTCTACCGGTTCAAGTACGCCTGGGGCAAGGGTGATAATTGCCTGAGTTGTTTTGATTTTTTCTTTGCCGAATGCCAGGCCACCGTACATACGGTGTTCTGCGAACAGTGAGCCATCATCAAGCGTTACCGACGTGGCGTCATTTACCATCGCTGCATTGAGCTGAATACTTAACCGCGCACCAAGGGATTTAGCGCGTTTTGTAGCTGGCATCAGCAATAGCCCGGTATGTTCTTGTATCAGGGCGGCGATGGTCTCGGCAAAATTTTCAACACGCTGTAAACCAGACGTTGTTTCAAGCACGACAATCTCATCGGCACCCAGAGGTTTAACCTGATTGGCCTGTTCGTTGCCTTGTACAATAAGGTGTACCTGTTCACCCCACAGGCGTGCGCCGGCCATTAATTCTGCATAGCGTTCTACGTTATCGCTGAACACCCATACGTTAGCTAATTTACTCATGATAATTTCTCTCCGTTGGGCTTAGTTCAGGGCTTTTTTCAGATGCTCAGCCAGCTCGGCGATGGCTTCTGCTGAGTCATTTTCCAGAATGATGTGCTTACGTTCTGTTTGTGGCGGAACGGTGAGGCTCACCAGTTCTGCTAACGGTGAGGCAGGTGTCCAGCCAATATCGCTGGCTTGCCACGGTGTGACTGGTTTTTTACCTGCGCCCAGAATGGCTTTCATCGAGGGAATACGCGGCGTATTGATATCCGAGGTTACGCACAGCACGGCGGGGAGCGACAGTTCAATCACTTCAACTTCGTCTTCCAGCGTACGTTCAACCACAATGCGATCGCCGTTACGTTGGATGTTGCTGACGGCGTTAATCACCGGAAGTTGTAAGAGTTCGCCAACCAGTAAGCCAACCTGCTGGGCGTAGATGTCTCCAGACCCTTCGCCGAACAGCATCAGGTCGAATTCAATGTTTTTGGCCGCGCAGGCCAGCGCCTGAGCCGTGTCTCGCGGTAATGAATGCTCCAGTTGGGGATCCTGCACCATAAACAAACTGTCCGGCCCGCGGGACAGTACGTCTTTACGCACTTTGGAGTTTTGCAGTAGCGAGCCGCCAACCGTTAAGGCGACAATTTCATCACCTTCCGCACTAAGTTGCGTCGCGGCCTCTATTGCATTCAAATCAAACTGACTGATTTTGGCATCGGCCCGGTCAAAGTTAAGCGAACGTTCTGGGGTAACAACAATGTCCTGTTCTTCAGGCACCAACTTAAAGCAGGTTATTAGTTTCATGGCATCTCCAGTGATTCTCGTGTTGATGATGACGGGGAGTGCCATCATCAACAGTAGGGAAAATTGACTGAAAATAGTGTGCGGCAGAGGGAGACTGTTTTCGACGGGGCAATCTGTTTTCATTCCCAACAATCTTGCAAAAAAAAGGACTTTAGGAATGCTGAGTTTATGAACGTAAAGACGACGTCGGGTGTTAAAGTGATAAATATGGAAATAAAATCGAGACGTTTTTTTGAGAAATGGATCATATTTTTATCCGTTTCTGCATGCACTTTGTTTCTGGTGTGTAAATTATTATTGCTGACTTAATAACATTTACACTTTCCTGTTATTTTAAAATAAAAACAATTTGTGCGAGCAGCGTGCTGAAGTTGGAGGTGTCATCTTGCAGACGACGCAAATAATTTTGTTTCGCCTGGACAGAATAACGTTGTATAACGTCTTCATCGTTTTTACTTTTCGATATTAATTATCCGCAAAATTACTGCCTTTCGGTGGAGGTTGTCATGTATCAACGCTGTTTTGATAATGCCATGGAGACCCTTTTTGAACAGGGAAAAACCCCGAGATTTTCGCGATTTGTCATCAGTGATGATCCTAACTGGGAGTCGGGTCATCATGTTCATGACAATGAAACAGAGCTTATCTATGTAAAAAAGGGTGTCGCAAGACTAATTATCGACTCTTCGCTGTATGTCGCACATGCAGGTGACATCGTGGTGATAGAACAAGGGCGGTTACATGCGGTTGCTTCCGATAGCAGTGCACCTGCAACCACTTACACCTGTGCGCTCTACGGCTTTCGTTTCAACGACTGGCAGGAGAACCAACTCTTGCAGATGCACTCGTGTCCGGTTATTAGCGTCAGCCAGGGCAAAGAGGTTATTAAAAGTATCTTTAATGAACTGAGTGTTATGATCCCGCAGAGCAAGAATAACCTGACGTCTTCCGCTTATGACGCCTTCGCTTATGCATTAACTGTTTTATATTACGAAAACTTTAAAAATGCTTATCGTTCTGAGCAGGGATATATTAAAAAAGATATCTTAATTAAAGATGTGTTGGTTTATTTAAATAACAACTTTCGAGAGAAAATTACGCTGGAACAGTTGTCTAAGAAATTTCGTGCCAGCGTGAGCTATATCTGTCATGAGTTTACTAAGGAGTATCGTATTTCGCCGATTAATTATGTGATTCAGCGGCGAATGACAGAGGCAAAATTTGCCCTGACGAATACGGAGTCCTCGTTGGCAGAAATTTCCTGGCGGGTAGGGTATGAAAATGTCGATCACTTTGCCAAACTCTTTCAGCGGCATGTGGGTTGTACCCCCAGCGATTATCGTAAGCAGTTTAAAAATAACCTTGTAGAACAGGAATGTTTGATGCCAGAAATATGATTAACCTGGCATGTGCCGGATAACGCATTTGCGCTATCCGGCAAGCATTACTGTTTACTTATTCTGATAATCTTTCAGGATTTGGCGACCCGCGACGTAAATCATGATTTCATCTGTACCACCGCCAATGCGTTCACAGCGGACATCACGCCAGAAGCGGGAAACGCGTGCTTCGTCGGTGTAACCCAGTCCACCCATAATCTGAATGGCGTCATCAATCACTTCCATTGCAGTACGTGCACAATACAGTTTTGCCAGCGCTGCACTGGTGCGCAGAGACTGTTCCTGATTGGCCTGCCAGGCGACTTTTAACACCATATTGCGCATGTTATCGATTTTAATCGCCATCAGCGCCAGTTTTTCCTGGATCATCTGATTGTGACCAATTGGCTTACCGAATGCGATGCGCTGGTTGGCGTAACGGGCGGCATCTTCGAAGGCGCATTCAGCAAAACCGGTACTGCGTGCAGCGTTGATCAAACGTTCCATTTCGAAGTTGTACATGACGTTGAGGAAACCCATGCCTTCCTCTCCGACCATATCGCTTTCATCCACTTCAACGTCATCAAGATAAACTTCGCAGGTGCTGAGCATATGCCAGCCGATTTTGTGCAGCGGATTAACCTTAATGCCGGGTTTCTTCGAATCGACCCACCATAGCGTAAAAGCTTTTTTCGGATCTTTTGGCTCCGGATCGCGGGCCAGTACCAGCATATATGGATACTCTTTCGCGCCGGTGATAAAGGTTTTCTGCCCGTTGAGATAGACCTTACCGTTTTTGCGAGTGTAGCTGGTGGTCGCGCTGTTGTTGTCGGAGCCAGCTCCCGGTTCGGTTAATGCCAGCGCATACGCTGGATCGCCCGTTTCCATGGTGCTTTCTGCGGTCTTACGCAACTGTTCAGCGGATCCAAAACGACGCATACTGTGAATGCACTGACCGTTAGTGATCAAAAAAGCGGGTGCGCCGCATTTTGAAACTTCCATCAGCGCCAGCATCTGTGTGACGTAATCCGCCGGGATGCCACCAAACTCTTCCGGAACGCCCAGCATCGAAATACCGTTGTCCGCCAGGGCACGCATAAACTCTTTCGGGTAGGTCGCCGTCTGATCGCAGGTACGGAAATATTCTTCCGGGAAATTGCTGGTAATCAGTTCTCGAATACTGGCAAGCAGCAGTTCTTGTTCTTCAGTTAAAGAAAAGTCCATCAGGGTACTCCTTTTAATTGGCGGCGTCGGGTAATACAAACCCCATCGAGGCATCGATAAATAATCTTTCGTCCATCAGCTTCAGATTTGGCGAAATAATTGGCGTGAAATCCATCTTGTCCAGGATGTCTTCCTGTAAAGAGACTCCCGGTGCAATTTCGATTAAATGAAGACCATCTGCTTTTAACGTAAATACAGCGCGTTCAGTGATGTAACGCACATCAAGTCCACGTTCGAGAGCAATTTTTCCGCTGAAAGTCACTTCAGGTAATTCGTTGACGAATTTTTTCACCCGACCTTCCTGCACAATATTTAACTTGCCATCGGCAACTTCCGTTTTCAGACTTCCGGCAGTTAACGTGCCGCAGAAAATAATTTTTTTGGAGGTGGCGCTAATATCGATAAAACCGCCGGTACCCATGATTTTGCCATTGAATTTGTGTACGCCGACGTTGCCGTGGCGATCGACTTCGGCAAAACTTAAATAGCACACGTCCAGTCCACCACCGTGATAGAAGTCAAACTGGGAGGTCATATCCAGAATGGCGCGGGTGTTGACGTTGGCGCCGAAAGCAATACCTTGAGAGGTGATGCCGCCAATCGGACCCGTTTCGACTGTCAGAATAAAATCGTCAGCACAGCCTTCTTCGCGCGCGACGAGGCCAATGCCATCGGCAATGCCTACGCCAACGTTGCCGACCGCACCTTTGCGCATTTCAAACAGGGCGCGTCTGGCCACCAGTTTACGCTGATTGAGCGGCAGGGCAGTCTGTTGGCTGTCATCGAGAACAAAATCGCCAGAGATAAAGCGGTTAACCGGCGCGCCACCATACAGTTGCGTTTGGTCGGGGTCGATGACCACAATATCGACCAGATAGCCGGGAATACGCACCGATTTCGGATGCAACGTGGCTTTCTTCACCATCTTTTGCACCTGCATCATAACGATGCCACCGTTATTGTGTACGGCCTGGGCAATCACCAGCGCATCAAGATACATCACTTCATCTTCAAAGGTGGCGTAGCCTTCACTGTCGCAAGTGGTGGCGCGAATAAAGGCGATGTTTGGCGCAATGGCCTTGTAATACAGATACTCTTTGTTATCAATTTCCACCAATTTGATCAGATCTTCGGTGGTCACTTCATTCAGCTTACCGCCCTGTTGGCGAGGGTCAACAAATGTACCAATGCCGATATCACTAAGGATCCCCGGCTGATGAGCCGCCGATGCACGCAGGGTTTGGGTTAATACGCCCTGAGGATAGTTATAGGCGGCAATTTTACTTTGTTCAGCCAGATCGGAGATTCGCGGTGATTGTCCCCAGTGTCCGCATAATGCCCATTTGACTAAACCTTCCTGTGCCAGTGGGCTAATTCCCCGGTCGGCACGGTCACCCAAACCTGTAGGACTAATCAATGCTAAATTTCGCGGTGACTGAGAGTTTTTATATTTTTCAGCCAGTGCATTAATTAATGTTGTTGCTTCGAGAATACCCCCTCCAGCACCTAATACACAAAGCGTTGCTTCATCAGGAATATAATTGACTGCATCTGCAGCGGATAATACGGGTACCCGACCATCTATACGATTTGGCCTTGAAAATTTCATGTGAACTCCAGATTATATGCGTGCGACTACCTGTCGCTATATTCGACAATAATATTGTGAGTTATTTAATGACGCTTGATTACCGGCCAGATATCCGTGGTTAGACGAATATCTGGGGTGGGGCATTACTGATATTTATATGGATATATCTGTAATTAAGCCTGATGCAATATTGTCAATACAGTACGCAGGTCGGTGACCGAAATTTGTCCTGGTGCGGAGGCTTTTTTTACTGCCCCAAAGGTTGCCGCTGAACCAAAAACCTCACCAGACAGACGTGAAATCACCCCTGTTTTAGCCATCGACATGGTGATTATCGGGCGATCGGCATAGCGTTCTTGCATTTCCAGCGTGGCACTAAGCAGCGTCAGAACATCCGTTTTATTTTGCGGCATCAAGGCAATCTTCGGAATATCTGCGCCCAGCTCCTGCATTTTACGCAGGCGCTGGACAATCTCTTCCGCGGCTGGTGTCTTATGAAAATCGTGATTGGACATAATCACAAAGACATTTTTCGCATGCGCATGCTCGACGGTCGCTTTGACCAGTTCGTCACCGGTAAACAGTTCCAGATCGATCATATCCACCAGATTGCTGTCTACCGCCGCGCGGTTAAGTGCAATATAGTGCTCGACAGACAGAGCCTGTTCACCGCCTTCTTTGGCGCTACGGAAGGTGAAAAGCAGTGGTTTGTCAGCCATCACATCGCGGATGGTGCGCGCAGCTTCCAGCACTGCCTCAATGGAAGAGACATCGGCGAAATGGTCTACGCGCCATTCCAGAATGTCGAAATCCGCTTCGCGATAGGCCAGCGCTTCGCTTTTTACCGTTGCGATGTCTTTACCCATCAGCGAGACAATGATCTTCGGCGCACCCTCGCCAATAACGAGGTTTTTTACGGTTACGGTTTTCATTGATTACCCTTTAACTATTGTACAAATGCTTGCCCGTCAGGCGGCAAAACCCATAACCTGTTTCACATACTCCAGTGGGAAATCTTTCCCGGTCCAGAGCTTGAACTGTTCAGCCCCTTGCCACAACAACATGCCGTAACCATCGATTGTTTTGCAACCAGCACTTTGTGCCTGCTGCAATAATTTGGTCATATGCGGGTTGTAGACGCATTCGGTTACCAGCAGTTCCGGACGCAGCAGGGACGCGTCGGTCACGAGAGACTCATTTTCCAGCGGCTTCATGCCGACTTTAGTGCCGTTGGTCAAAATATCTGCGCTGGCAAGTGCGTCAGCAAAAGCCTGGCGATCGGCGAGATCGATAACGGTGACCACGCAGTCGGTGTTTTCATTGACGCGTTTGGCAAACTCCTGCGCTTTGGCAAAAAACTCATCCTGGCGGTTAAAGAGTTTAATTTCTTTGATGCCTTCAATCGCTGCCTGTGCACCAATAGCCGTCGACGCACCGCCTGCGCCCAACAGTACCATGGTTTTACCTTTGATATCGAAACCACTTTCCTTAATTGCACGAATATGGCCCGTGCCATCGGTATTGTAACCGCGCAGGTAACCATCATCATTGACGATAGTGTTAATTGCGCCGACCAGCTTGGCTGCGGGTGTTAATTCATCAACATACTCACATGCCAGCTGCTTGTTGGGCATTGAGACCCCGGTACCCCGCATCTTTAAGGCCTTCAGCCCGGCAATTGCATTAGCAAACGTTGAGTTATCAACTTCAAATGCCATATAAGTGAATGGCAATCCCGCTTTTTCTAATGCCTTATTTTGCATTTCAGGCGACAGACTGTGTCTGATAGGGTAAGCCATCAAACCAATCAGTTCATATTTAGCAGTTACGTCCATTTGATACTCCTTCTAAACAATTTATTGAAAATAACGCTCGCCCAACCGCACATCATTTTTGGGGATATCAAATACGCGGTAGTAACGAATAAAGACGATGATGGCGGTGACAAAAGCCAACAGAGCAAATGCAAGGTCCAGCAAAATAATGTATTGCAGACCAATGTTAGAGAGGTATCCGGTGATTAATGGGATAATAAAGTTGGCTACGCCACCCATCATCATATAAATACTGGTGACTTTGGCCTTGCTCTTGGGAAAGAACTCTGACATCACCGATACACCGAGCTGTAAAATACCGCCAGCGGCAGAGAATCCAATGAGAAATGAACCGGCGTTACATACCAGCGGAGATGGGTATAAATAGATCACGGCTGCGGTGATGGTTGCCAGTCCGGCGTTAAATACGTTTGCCCAAATAGGTCGTACCCATTTTTTCAACAATGCGGCAAAGATAAATACGCAGACCAACGACCCCATACTGTAGTAAGAGATTGTTTTCAGTGCGTCGGATTCTGCCATACCGGCAAAGGCCATCGCATATTTCGGCATCCAGACCACGATAACGTAAAAAGTCGAAAAGGCAGCAACACCAAACATGACGGATGCCACACCTTCCAGCCAGACCAACGGTTTACTGTTCATCTGTGGCAGATCTTTTGCGATGCCGGCATCCACCATCTGGCTGGGGAAACGACTTTTTAGCAGCATCAGGGTAATGACTACAAACAACGCACCTGGGATAATGACCGCATAACCGTACCAGATATGGTTGAGCAGCATGGTGCTGACGACGATGGGGTAGATCATCTGCCCAAACGAGACCATAGCTTTCACCAGGATAACGGCTGAGCCAGAGGCTTTAGGGAAGCATTCCATTAACGCCGGGTACCCACCGGTATCCAGTGCCGAGTTTGCCACGCCAACGCAAACGGCCAGAATAAAGGCAATCATCAGATTAGGGCTGGCGGGAATACCGAAGAAGAACAGTATATAAAGAATAGCCCCTAACAGAATGATAGCCCGACGACCAAATTTATCTGAGAGCACGCCAAAGAATAAGATGCTCACCAGTCGTCCCAGACCAATGCCTGAAATTAAATAGGCAATTCCTGCATTGTCGGTGGAAAACTTTTCTGCAAGAGAGGTCATATTTTGCGCCAGTGTAATGACGCTAATGCCGTGTAGGAAATAACTTAAATAAATACAGGTTATCGCCAAAAGAAATGGCGTATTAAAGGTCTTGCTTTGAGACATTTTCACAACTCCTTGCGGATTTTAAAATTGTTCTGTGCTCGTCGATATTGTTTAAATTGCGGCGACCTTGTAATTAATATACCGGGCGGCAGCCACAGAACCTACATAGCATGGCGTTTAAGTTACCAGGTATATTGCATAACACACTGTGAAATTGAACTCTGCCAGCCGGTGTTTTGTTGATGTTTTAAAACATATGCCAATTATTTTGCAGAAGGGGGGAACAATATTGCATCCACGCTATTCTACGGCTTGTATCATTTTTAGCTGATGCTTTGACGCGATGTGGCTGCGATAACCAATAAATAACGCCAACAGGAACCCAACAGCAGCTATGCCAGTATCAAACCACATGATGTGAGCAATACTGGTTTCTGAGAGTTTTGCTGTTATCAATGGAATGGTGAAGGTCGCAATGCTGCCCGCGCTATAGTAAATCCCGGTCGCTTTACCCTTCGCATGCGGAAAGCGTGCGGCCATGAGCGTTAAACCGATTTGCACAACGCCCCCAGCGGAAGAAAAACCGATGACAAACGCAAAGATAATGACCACGTAGGGTGTCGGATGCAGACAAACCATCAGCAATGCGACAAATGAGATAAACGTATACAGCATCAGCATCGATGTCGCGCGTTCTGCTTTTCGCGCCAGCGGGGCGGTGATCAGCACGCACAGTAGAGAGCCGCAGGTATAAATGCTTAACAGTTTGATAGATAACGTATAGGACATTCCTGCGACAAACTGTCCGTATTGCGCCAGCCACTGGCTTACCAGGTAAAATGTTGCCATTGCGATGTAGCCGTACAGGGTGTAACTGGCAAGGTCGAGCAGGGAGCAACGATGTTCAGGTTGTGCGGTTTCTCGTTCAGCAGGTTGTGCCCGGATGACGGTATGAGGCCCGGGGTGTGGCGGAAACCGACAGCGAAACAAAAACACGCCGTTGAGTATCATAACGGCAGCCGCCAGCAGGAAGGACCAGCCAAACCAAAGTTCGCTCCACACCAGCAGGCTGATGATCATTGGCAGCAGGAACTGACCGCTGGAGACGAAGGCTTTTATCAAAATATTGGCCGTGCTGGGGGAGCGGGGGAATGCCTCCATCAGGCTGGGATAGGTTCCGGCATCGAGAAAAC
The DNA here is from genome assembly GCF_030332765.1 of Citrobacter sp. Cpo071. Classification (NCBI taxonomy): domain Bacteria; kingdom Pseudomonadati; phylum Pseudomonadota; class Gammaproteobacteria; order Enterobacterales; family Enterobacteriaceae; genus Citrobacter; species Citrobacter sp. Cpo071. Next base: position 382,816 of record NZ_JAOWHE010000085.1, read on the forward strand.
TGTTTGCCATCCCTGCTAAAAAGCCAAAGGCATAGGCAAGAAAAATACTGTGAGTATTGATGATGCCAATAAAGAAAATCAGGTAGCAGGTCATACCAAGGATAATGAATGGTCTGCGACCGTAGCGATCGGAAAGCATCCCTGCCACTAATAAAACGCTTAAGCGGCCGATACCGAGTGAGGAAATAACAATCGAGACGCCCGCAGCATTGGTTTGCCACTGTTGTTCCAGCGAAGACATATTGAGGCTCATCAGAATGACCCCCATACCGTGCACAAGGTAATTTAGGTACAGCCCTATCGCAGTGGAGAAATAGGTGTTTTTCATAATGTGTTACTCAGCGAAGAGGCTAAATAGGTATGGCGTTGCAATCTCTTAACACATACGCTCGAGATCGTGAGCATAGAGTTCAACAGCAGCCGACTGATAGATTTTCCAGTCGAGAAAACCATCGTGGTGATAAACCGCCTGAAAAGCGTTCAGATCGGGGAAAAAACGCATGGTGTTATTACCGATACGATTATTTATTTTGTCGATAATTGCATTAATTCTTAACTTCCTCCTTGCTTTCATTTCTGAACAAATGCGGATGATGTCTTCTGGAATTTCTCTTTCACCCTTTTCCCATTGCTGCCAGGCGGCAACATTGTTATCGCGCGCGATATACCTGGCGCTTTCTTCCACCGTCATAGCAAAAATATGGCGGATCGCCTGTAGTTCTAATGCGTTCATTATTTGGTCACTTCATAAAAGACGGTGGAATAGTAATAACATTGCTGTGGATATTTCTGCTTGAAGAGAGTCACAGTATTTTGTGCAATATTATTTGTTGTACGCCGAAGGAAGAGGAGGCATGTTGCCCGGAAAGGCTGGAGGATTGGCTGTGTGAAGGACAAAAAAAGCCCATCGTGGGAGATGGGTAACCAGAGATAACGAGGCTTACAGTGAAAATCTAGAGATCATGAAGCTTAGCTATGAACACAAAAATTGCACACTTGCAGCACTCCGTAAAGAAAGGATACTTGTGGCGTCAGCGGCACGGCAAAAACACGATAGAGATTGCCTTTCAAACGACAGAGCCTGAGAAGGCAACAGCACGTTGTGCAATGTTAACAATCCGCTTCCTTCAACTGCACCCTAAGCGTGTCTATCAATAACCCACCCAATTCTACCCTTTGTTTTTATACTCCTTAGAATCTCTTACAGAAAATCATAGCAAGAACAGGGCTTGTCGGTTCGGATGTGTAGTTTATGGTAATCTACAATCATCTATACATATCAATGTGTTAGCCTTCTCTCCGTCTTGAGATTGTATTACTGTTGTATGTTAAGCCTGTTCAGGCCTCACCATTGCCTGTGCTATATGATAATTCTGGTAGAATTTCTATATCCCTTATGTATCAAGGTCTTGGGCTCATCTTGTGTGCTTGCTGTGTGCTACCACCATCAGCTTTGTATTCTTTCTGTTCTATTGTTTCCGTGTTGGCCTTACAGGCGGCCTGAAGCTACGAGGGGGCTTAGAACTTATAGGGAGGCTTGTAAGAGTAATAAGGAGATTTATAAGACTTATGAGGGAATTTATAGGGCTTTCCCGGCTGCAATTAATGGATGGTTTATAAGGATTGGCTTAGTCTGTAACACCATCTTTTCTCTTTTCAGTGCCTGCCAAAGGCAGAAATAAGGCTATAAGTGTGTGATTTGTCTGTAAATAACTACGCGATGCCCACATATCTACCGTATGCCTTGTCTGTTATCTTTCAGCTAGTTAGCAGAGCTAACACACGTCTACAGGCTGCTTCTCTATCGCGTAAGTGGTAATAACTACCTGGTAAAAAGAAACATTAATAAACATATTTCACACATGTTATATCCGTTATAACTTCCGTGTAATTGTATACGGTGAATTAAGAAATGGACTCTGATTAGAAGGTGTGAAGGGATTAGTAACTTAATAAATTCTTAATGTATTTGTGCTGAATCTGTGCCTGTTGGTTTACATGAATATACATTAGGAGTTTAATTGCAGCCCATTTCATAGGCTTTAGATTTGGCCTGTTTCCCATCACTATTTTGTAGTGGTGTTTGTGTTATATAGATAATAAAGGCATTCAGAATGAAGCGTTTTTTACTCACGGCTATTATTGCGGGTTTACTAGCTGGTTGTGTTAATGACATTCCTAGTAAGTATGACCACTCTACTGTTAATGGTTCCAATATGACTAAAGCAGAGTTGGTAGCAAAGCTTGGTATCCCTAGCAGAACAATGAAAGTAGATGAACATATCACCACCTATCAGTGGGACAGTAATCAAGGTAGCTCATCTGTAGGCCACTCTCAGAGTAACTCTATTGGTGGTGCTTATGGTGAGTCTCAATATAACTATGGTGGTGAGGTTGATTCCGCTGCTATTGGTAGTAGTTACACTGTAGGTGATAGTACAGGTGATGTTACAACTCACGTTTGTGCATACTCAGCAGCCATTGATAACACAAGTAATAAAGTAGTATCAGCAGACTTAGTAGGCACTGTAGATAATAAGTGTCTATCACACTTTGAAAACATGCTGACGTTAGATAATGTGGCTGTGACTAAACATAACGATATGGAATCACATGATGCTAACGTCCGAGATTACGCCCCTTGGTGGGTGTTAATGCCATTAGGTGGTTTGTTCGTTGCTATTCATAACCATCATGCTGTAGCAAAAGAACTTGAACCAGTACGATAATAATATAGAGCCTCTTTGATAGAGGCTTTCTTTTAAGGTGATTGTATGCCTAGTGCTAAAATTCAATACTACAGTAAGGAATCTATTAACCTCATCCAGATGAAGAGGGATGATGCTTATATTGTGACAATGGCTAAGAAAGTGTATTACTTTGCTTACTATGCAAAGTTGAGGGCTGTTAAGCAAGCTATCAGAGGCGCTAACCAAAAGAACATTAAAAGCCTTAATAAGATATATAAAGATTTGTTATTTGACCTCAGGCAAGCTGAAGGTTCATATGTGATGGCTGGAAAGGCATTAAAGAACTATAACCAAACTTTATATGTTTTAAAGAGACATGAAAAGTTATTGATGCAATCTGTTAGAGAAAAGTGATTAATAATGAAAAAGATTTTATTAGCTGTTATGGCTTGCTCTATATTGGCTGGCTGTCACTCAGAGAATAAAAAAGATTTTACAGGTGTCTATGTCTGCTGGACTAAAGGCGCTAAAAAAGAATCTGATATAACTCAGAAGCGAGTATTAACCATCTATGATAGTGGTGCTCATGCTCTGGATAATAACGGGGTGCATCTTTCTTTAGATTGGGCTAACGCTCGTGATGATTTAATAAATTCACCTGATAGACAGAATGTGTATTTGCAATATGAAAAAATGGTTGATTCTGTTTCGCTAGATTACAATCTGACTTTTGATAAGGGTGGTAATATAACTGCAATGGTGCAGAGCACTGATATCAGTAATTCAGCTAATAGCACTTTATATCAGATGGACTGTGAACAGGTGAGCAAATGAAAAAGGTATTAATAGCGGCTATCGCCTGTGCTCTGCTCTCAGGCTGCACCAGTGGAATAGCAGCAGCTACACCAGAGCAAGTACAGAGCCTCGTGGCAAGCGAACAGGCACACGCCAACTTAACACTTAACACCAGAGGAACGAGAGAAGATGCAGCAGGAAGCCGCACAAGCCGCTACAGCGAATGAGGAACGTAAAGCAGGGGAACGGGAACAAATAGAAGATGCCCGTAGAGCCTGTGAAGCTGTTCACCCTCTGCTAGCTAGTGATTGTGATTAAAACGCTGCTAGTGACTACCTGATGGGGGGCAATGTGAAGAAGTTGATATTAGGTGTTTTACTGTTGTCTGCTTTTGGTGCTAATGCTGCTGACCTGACATATATAACTAAAGCAGATTGTGATAATGGCTATTCCGCTATCTACTCTGAGAATATAGCTAATGAACAAGAGAAGATAGTGATAATTCATAACAATAAGGCAATAGTCCATAAAGAAGGATTTGATATTTCTTCTTCTGTAACTGAATTGGATGGTGTTAAACATCTTCAAGAAGTAATAATGATGAATAATGCAAATAATGCAAATAATGCAAATAATGCAAATAATGCAAATAATGCAAATAATGATGAATAATGCAAATAATGCAAATAATGCAAATAATGCAAATAATGCAAATAATGCATCTTATGCTCTTGTTTATGAATTTCTCTATAACGAGCCGGATAATGCGGTAGATAAAGGTGTTATTCAGACTACTTCAAATGGCGTAACGCAAGTAGTAGCTCAATGCAACATATCAACTATTTCACCAAAGTAATTTAAATTGAAAATTCTATTAGCAGTGTTATTAGTATGTCTGTCAGGTTCAGCTTTTGCTTGTCCTAAAGGTGAACACCCCCACGGCGGTTACGGTAGCCACCATAGAGGGGGTTGGTGTTCTTATGATAATGGGAACTATTAAATGTTTAATCCTGAAATAAAATATCAGCCACGGCGTTTACCCGTTGAACAAAGAATAGAAAGATGTAGAGACAGGATAAAGGTAATAGAACACGAGCTAGCAAAAGAACGCCGGTTACTATCTCTCCTATTTGAAGAGGAAAGGCTAGCTGCTTTACCACCTGAACCTGTATTAAAAAGTCAGTCTATGACGCCTAAATTCATAGGTGCTGAAAAGGATGCAATGATTCTATTAGAGGAATGCAGGGAGACAGCACAATCATTAGGGTTAGATGCTACTATCTCTGATAAGTGGAGCAAGCACTATCCTGAAGCTAAGAGACAGGGGGTTTATATGGATGTAGCATATAAGGCTAACTTTTGGTTAGAACAATTGAAAGCTACTAAACGTTGATTAACATGAACGGCTGACCCTGGCCCAAAATCAATGCAGTGCTAAATCAGAGATCTTCGTCTTTTTGCAGGCTCCGGATAAATTCAGCCGGAGTCATGTCATTTAATGATGAATGTGTCCTCTCATGATTATATTCTCTGCGCCACTTCTCGAGTTTATCCTGCGCATCTTCCAGCGACAGGAACCAGTGAATATTCAGGCATTCATCCCGCAGGCTTCCGTTAAACGATTCAATAAACGGGTTATCTGTCGGTTTTCCGGGGCGGGAGAAGTCCATCGTCACACCGTGTTCATACGCCCATTTATCCAGACTTTTCGAGATAAACTCGCTACCGTTATCTGTTTGAATACGTACCGGCAGGCGATTATCCAGCACCCGCAGTGCTTCCATTACCCGGACCACATCTTCACCCTTCAATGATTTTCCTGCATGGATCGCCAGGCATTCCCGACTAAAATTATCCACTACAGTCAGCGCCCGGAAGCGCCGTCCATTAAACAGACTATCCGACACGAAATCCATACTCCAGCACTGATCGATGTACGTCAGGGACGGACGCTGCTGACGGTGTGCCACACTGATTATGCCTGCGGGGACGTTTCCTGCGCAAATTCAGGCCTTCCAGACAATAAATCCGGTGTGTTTTCTTATAGTTAATTAGCCAACCTTCTCGTTGCAGCAGAACGTGAATGCGCGGACAACCGTAGCGTATTCGTGTTTCCGCAATTTCCTTGATGCGCAGCGTTATTGCCCGATCGTCACGCCGACTCTGCCAGTGGTAGACAGTTCTGCTCTGCATCAGCAATCCGCATCCCCGACGGACGCTGATACGGTATGCCTCTCGCAGGAAATGTACCGCCTGGCGCTTCTGAGCCGGCCTCAGAACTTTTGCTTCAGTACCTCCTGCAGCATCTCCTTGTCCAGACTCAGATCAGCCACCAGTTTCTTCAGCCGCTGATTTTCATCCTCCAACTGCCGCAGACGCCGCAGCTCGGTCACGCCCAGACCGGCAAATTTTTTCTTCCAGTTATAAAAAAGTGGCCTCAGAAATACCCATCTTTCTGCAGACTTCCCCGACGCGGGTGCCGGTTTCGGCCTGTTTCAGTGCAAACGCAATCTGTTCTTCGGTATAACGGGTCTTTTTCATGGCAATGCGCCTCTCAGTGAGATGGAAGAAAGACCGAAGACTTCAGTTTAGCCTGGCACTGTTTTCAGGGAGAAGATCACCCCGTGAAGTGATTTATGATTAAAGTTAGTTTTGTTTTTGGTTAAAAAATGAACATGTGAGTGCTTTGGAAAATTACTGTAACACTCACCTGATTTACGCTGGTAGCACACAAATGGTACACAAACGGCACACAGGTAATCGCATACCCTCAACGTGCTACATCCCTTAAACGCCGCCATTGCTGGTTCTGGTGCCAAAATCAGGACAAAAAAAAGCCCATCGTGGGAGATGGGCAAAGACTACACACAGCAATTCGTTGTTTCACTCAGGGGATTTCCATGCTTATAAATCAATGTGTTGATCTAAAGCCATGGGCTAATAGTAGGCATAGTGATTTTTTACGTCGATCAGATTCATCTCAATAGTTTAAAAACTGTAAAGAATTTGCGACACAAATGATTATTTTAAGAAGGACGAGGTTGGGTCTAATCCCGCAAGAGGGAGGATTGATTAGTATTGTTAAACAATCAGGCGGCGCTGCCGCCTGATGTTGGATTACTTATTGCGTTCGATTTCAGCAATTTCTTCGAGGATTTCATCTGGATTGGTACCTGGCGCAGGGGCTTCGTTTACCCAGGCGGAGAACAGACGCCAGGAAACGGCCAGCACTACTGGACCGATAAACAGACCAATCATGCCGAAGGCAATCAGTCCGCCGATGACCCCGGAGAGAATCAGGATCAGTGGCAAATCAGCCCCCATACGAATCAGCATTGGTCGAATTACGTTATCCAGTGTTCCGACCACGCCGCTCCACACCAGCAGCACTGTGCCCCAGGTGGAATCCCCCGTCCAGTATAGCCAGATAATGGCCGGAATCAGCACTGGCAACGGCCCCAGTTGCACCAGACAAGACAGGATCATCAATACCGCCAGCAGCGTGGCGTAAGGCACGCCGGTTACCGCCAGACCAATACCCCCGAGCACTGCCTGCACCAGAGCGGTGACCACAACGCCCAATGCGACGGCGCGAATGGCTTGCGCGGCCAGCAGAATGGCAGCATCGCCACGTTTTGAGGCAAGACGGCAAGCGAAGTGACGAATACCTAATGCGACCTGTTCACCGCGCCAGTACAACAGGGCGCTGAACAGCAGCATCAGACCACAGTGCATCATAAAGCGGCCGATATGCGCGGCCTGACCGACAAACCAGGTGGTGGTGGTACCGATATAAGGACGAACCTTGGCCATAATGGCCGAACCGCCCATATCCAGTAAACTGTGCCATGCGCCATACATTTTGGCACCCACCAGTGGAATGCTGTTCAACCAAGCCAGATCCGGTAGCGTCATATCACCTGCGGTTACGGCATGGATCAGCGGCCCGCTGCCATCGACGATACTGTTAACCAGCAGCGCGATAGGGATGATGAACAACAGCACTAACAACAGTGTCATCACCAGTACGGCAAGTGAACGACGTCCCCAGAGCAATTTTTGTAAGCGTAGCAGGATAGGCCAGGTCGCAATGACAATCGTGCCTGCCCAGGCAAAACCGAGGATAAAGGGCTGAACAATCCAGAGACAGGCCACAATCAGGATGGCTAAAAACAGCACCGATAGCAGCACTTGTGCAATATCCCTGGGCTGACGGAAATTTACCATAAATACTTTTCACCTTTGTCTTTGCGCCAGAACGTTGACGCGACGTGAACACGTTAATCACACTCTATAATGATGAGCAATTTCAGCGGTTTTGAACAGGCGGATTCTGCCTGTAAATCTGCTGAGCGTATTAGAAAAAAATGTGATACAACAAACAAAGCAACACGCAAACGATTAAATTCACAACACAGACCGCAGGAAAGGGTCACTATAATGATTCCACAAATTTCTCAGGCGCCAGGTGTCGTTCAGCTGGTGCTCAATTTTTTGCAGGCGCTGGAGCAGCAAGGATTCACGGGTGATACGGCAACGAGCTATGCCGATCGTCTGACAATGTCGACGGATAACAGTATTTATCAGCTGCTTCCTGATGCTGTCGTTTTCCCTCGTTCAACCGCAGATGTGGCGCTAATCGCCCGTCTGGCGGCAGAACCGCTATTCTCGTCGTTGATTTTTACCCCGCGCGGCGGCGGCACCGGGACTAACGGTCAGGCGCTGAACCAGGGCATTATTGTTGATATGTCCCGCTATATGAGCCGCATTATTGAAATCAACCCGCAAGAAGGTTGGGTGCGGGTAGAAGCCGGCGTGATAAAAGACCAGCTCAACCAGTTTCTGAAGCCATATGGCTATTTCTTTGCCCCGGAATTATCCACCAGTAACCGGGCAACGCTCGGCGGGATGATCAACACCGATGCGTCCGGGCAAGGATCGTTGGTTTACGGTAAAACTTCCGACCATGTGTTGGGTATCCGTGCAGTGCTGATGGGCGGTGATATTCTGGATACCCAGCCCATGCCGGTCGAGCTTGCCCAAACGTTGGGTAACAGCAATACCACCATTGGCCGTATCTATAAGACCGTTTATGAGCGTTGTCGTGATAACCGACAGCTGATCATGGATAAATTCCCGAAACTTAATCGCTTCCTGACGGGTTACGATCTGCGGCACGTCTTTAACGATGAGATGACCGAATTTGATTTAACCCGCATTCTTACCGGCTCTGAAGGTACGCTGGCGTTTATCACCGAAGCCCGCCTTGATATCACGCCACTGCCCAAAGTCAGACAGTTGGTTAACGTTAAGTACGATTCGTTTGATTCGGCGTTGCGTAACGCGCCGGTGATGGTGGAAGCGCGCGCATTGTCGGTAGAAACCGTCGACTCCAAAGTACTCAATCTGGCGCGTGAAGACATCGTCTGGCACTCGGTAAGCGAACTGATTACCGATGTCGCGGATAAAGAGATGCTGGGCCTGAATATTGTCGAGTTTGCCGGTGACGACGAAACCTTGATTAATTCGCAAGTCAGCGCACTCTGCGAACGCCTGGATGGGTTAATCGCTCGCCAGGAAGCGGGCGTTATTGGCTGGCAGCTATGTACCGAACTGGCGGGCGTCGAACGAATTTACGCCATGCGCAAAAAGGCTGTCGGTCTGCTGGGCAATGCAAAAGGTTCCGCGAAGCCCATTCCGTTCGCCGAGGATACCTGCGTTCCTCCGGAGCATCTGGCTGACTATATTGCCGAGTTTCGCGCGCTGCTCGACAGCCATGGTCTGAGTTACGGTATGTTCGGCCACGTGGATGCTGGCGTGCTGCACGTCAGGCCGGCTTTAGATATGTGCGACCCGCAGCAGGAAGTGCTGATGAAACGCATTTCTGATGATGTCGTCGCGCTGACGGCAAAATATGGCGGTTTGTTGTGGGGTGAGCACGGGAAAGGTTTTCGTGCGGAATACAGTCCGGCGTTTTTCGGTGATGAACTGTATCGTGAACTGCGCAAAGTGAAATCGGTGTTTGATCCGCAAAACCGGCTCAACCCCGGCAAAATCTGTCCACCGGAGGACGTTGATGCGCCGATGATGAAAGTGGACGCGGTGAAACGCGGAACGTATGACCGTCAAATCCCGCTGGCCGTACGCCAGGAGTGGCGTGGGGCAATGGAGTGTAATGGCAACGGGTTATGCTTTAACTTCGATGCGAAAAGCCCCATGTGTCCGTCGATGAAAATCAGCCTTAACCGTATCCATTCTCCGAAAGGGCGAGCTACGCTGGTACGTGAATGGCTGCGTCTGTTGGCCGATCGCGGGATCGATCCTGTGCAACTGGAAAAAGAGCTACCGGAGAAACGCGCCAGTTTACGCACGCTGATTACCCGTACCCGCAACAGCTGGCATGCACGCAAGGGCGAATACGATTTCTCGCACGAAGTAAAAGAGGCGATGTCAGGTTGCCTGGCGTGTAAAGCCTGTTCCACACAGTGTCCGATTAAAATTGATGTGCCGGAGTTCCGCTCACGCTTCCTGCAACTGTACCACACGCGTTATCTGCGCCCGTTGCGCGATCATATGGTGGCGACCGTTGAGAGCTATGCACCGCTAATGGCGCGGGCGCCTAAAACGTTTAACTTCTTCATCAATCAGCCGCTGGTGCGAAATCTGGCTAAAAAGCACATTGGAATGGTTGATTTACCGCTGTTGTCTGCGCCGTCGCTGCAACGCCAACTGGTGGGGCATCGTTCTGCCAATATGACGCTGGAACAGCTCGAATTACTCAGCCTCGAGCAAAAAGCCCGCACGGTGCTGGTGGTACAGGATCCGTTCACCAGCTATTACGATGCGCAGGTGGTGGCTGATTTTATACGTCTGGTAGAAAAACTGGGTATGCAGCCGGTACTGCTGCCGTTTTCGCCAAACGGCAAGGCGCAGCACATTAAAGGCTTTTTAAACCGTTTTGCCAAAACGGCGAAAAAGACATCCGAGTTTCTTAACCGGGTAGCGAAGCTGAATATTCCGATGGTGGGTGTTGATCCGGCGCTGGTGCTTTGTTATCGCGATGAATATAAGCTGGTGCTGGGAGAACAGCGGGGTGATTTCCATGTGCTGCTGGCCAACGAATGGTTATCAAAAACTGTGGAAACACAGCAGTCAGTCGCTGTTGGCGGTGAACCGTGGTACTTCTTTGGCCACTGTACCGAAGTGACGGCTTTACCGGGCGCGCCTGCACAATGGGCGGCTATTTTTGCTCGCTTTGGCGCAAAGCTGGAGAACGTCAGCGTGGGGTGCTGTGGTATGGCTGGCACTTACGGTCACGAAGTGAAGAATCACCAAAACTCATTGGGTATCTATGAGTTATCATGGCACCAGGCAATGCAACGATTGCCACGTAACCGTTGTCTGGCTACAGGGTACTCCTGTCGCAGCCAGGTTAAACGCGTTGAAGGTACGGGCGTTCGCCACCCATTACAGGCACTGCTGGAGATTATAGGATGATCTGGAAACGTGAAGTCACACTCGAGGCGCTCAATGCCATGGGTGAAGGAAATATGGTTGGGTTGCTCGATATTCGTTTTGTGCACATTGGCGACGATACGCTGGAAGCTACGATGCCGGTGGACCATCGCACCAAACAACCCTTTGGGTTGTTACACGGCGGCGCATCCGTGGTGCTGGCGGAAAGCATTGGTTCGGTAGCTGGCTACTTGTGTACTCAGGGTGAGCAGAAAGTGGTGGGCCTGGAGATCAACGCCAACCATATCCGTTCTGCACGGGAAGGGCTCGTCAGGGGCGTATGTCGCGCGTTACATACAGGTTCTCGTCACCAGGTGTGGCAAATAGAAATCTTCGATGAGCAGGGTCGATTGTGCTGCACGTCGCGTCTGACGACCGCAATTTTGTGATGCATATTGCTTTTGGTCATTATCTGCACAGGGAATGGTGTTATACTGTGCAGGTTTTGAACACAAGCGAAGATGATATGTCTACCCAATTAGACCCTGCCCAACTGGCAATAGAATTTTTACGTCGTGATAAAACCGATCTTTCACCGGCTCAGTACCTGAAAAGGCTGAAACAGCTTGAGCTGGAGTTTGCAGATCTGTTAGCGCTCTCTTCCACTGAACTGAAAGAAGAGATCTATTTTGCCTGGCGCATGGGCGTTCATTGATTCCGGTATGCTTATCGTAACGAAACCCCGACACGCGTTCGGGGTTATTTTTGCCTTAAATCTTCATTACCACTTCATCTCGCCGCTGTTAACTTTTGCACTTAGTTCCAGCGAGCTTACGTCTGCAAGGCCTGGCCATGCTGCCGTCATGGTTTTAATCACATAACCCGATCCTTTTTTCGCCCCTAGCGCCTGCTCAAACGACTGCAAATAGTCCTGGGTGAAGCGAATAGCTTTATCACCGGTTGGGCGGTCGCCAATGTAATGACCCGGTACCACCTGAGTGGGCTGTAAGCTCTGCATTTCGCTCAGTACGCTACGCCATGCACTACGTTGTTGTTCAGACTGTGTGTCCGCCGTCCAGACGTGAATACCTGAAGCCACGCCTGTGCCGCCAATAATGGCTCGATTCGCCGGGATCCAGATATACGCTGCATAATCGTTGGCGTGACGCAGTTCCAGCGTTTCGTCATCAACCGTGAACTGCGTTTGCGTAGTCGCCTGCGGAACGGTGAGCGATGTTGGTGCGCCGTCCTTCATTTGCGGGCCCCAGAACTGCAGCTTGGCCTCTTTGGTGGCGCGGATATGGTCTACCACCTGCGGCGTTGCCAGGACTTTTACCTGTGGGAAGGCCTCAACGATGGGCTGCAAACCAAAATAGAAATCCGGATCGCCGGAGGTGATCACAATAGCCTTCAGCGTTTTACCGCTGGCTCGAATCATTTGCACCAGTTGTTCGCCATCTTTGGTACTGAACTGGGCGTCAAACAAAATCGCCTCTTTTGGGCCAGACACCAGCGTCGAAGAAACCGGGAAAATAGCCTTATCCTGTGGATTATAGACGTCCAGCTGTAGCGGAGCGGCGAAAGCTGAAGACGCAAACAGAGGTAACAGCAGGGCCAGAGTTTTAACTTTCATACCAGGTAACCTTGTGCAGGAAATTGTCTTTTGATAGTTCCCGTATTTTAAGGATATTCGGATCTGTTAGAATTCCCTCATTAGGACATGCTGAGTTTCATAAAACGATCGGATGGGAACAATGGACAGAGTGATGGCGGCAACGGTATTCAACCATATCTGTGATTTGGGTAGCCTGAGCGCAGCCGCGCGTGCGTTGGGGCTTTCCCGTCCGATGGTCAGTCGTTATCTCGACGAGATGGAAAAATGGGCAGGCGCAAGGCTTATCCATCGCTCATCGCGTCGCTTGACGATCACGCCAGCGGGTGAAGATGCATTAGTGAAAACACGTTCTCTGGCGCAACTTTCGCTGGATATTGGTGCCGCCAGTGCCGCGCAAATTCCCTCCGGCACGCTACGTGTAGCCTGCGCCCATTTTACCGCGATGCATATTCTTGCTCCGGTTCTGCCGACGTTTATGGCGCAATATCCGCAATTACGTATTGAGGTGGAGATCAATAATCAACCGGTAAGCCTTGTGGGGGAACGCATCGATGTGGCGATCCGCATAACGGATAATCCAGAGCCAGGGACTATTGCCCGTCGGTTGGGCGACTGTAAATCGGTGCTTTGCGCGTCTGCAGATTATCTGCATCAACATGGCACGCCTGAGACAATCGACGATCTCACACGGCACAATTGCCTGTACTACAGCGGTTTTGCCGGACAATCCTGGCACTTTTTGGATCCTCAGGGGCAGCCTGTCTCCGTTGCAATCAAAGGGAATTTGAGTGCAGGGATCTCTTCGCTGCTCTGCGAGTCGGCGGTGGCCGGAATGGGGATCGCGTTGGTGCCAGAGCTGGAGGCGCAGGAAGGGCTGGAGCAGGGAAAGCTAATTCGATTACTGCCAGAACTTCAACCTAAATGCCTGCCGATTTATGGTTTATACCTTTCACGTGAACATCAACCCGCAGGGCTACGCCTGCTGCTGGACACGCTCAGTGAGGCACAGCGTTAAATATGTGATTGAACGCGTTTATAAAATAGTCAAACCGCAATTAGTGTTAAAAAAAACTAATCGGTGTATGAGATTCTTCTTATCGCCCCTTCAAGAGCTAAGCCAATATGAGTGCCGGAGATAAGCGCCGGATGGGGCCGGAACCCTTAAGCCTGCCAGCAAGCAGACTTAAGGGTTTTTCGTTGTTTGTTTATTATTTGAATTGTTTTTCCCTACCTTCATCCCCACCTATCCTTTAAATAGACATTTTCTATACATCTTTTGTCATTTGACCTGACTGAACGATTGGATTTTCATAATCCATTATTAATCAATGCATTGAACAAAATAATCCATCCCTGTAAACCCTCGCTGCAGGGTCTATGCTTAGTAAAAGTAGTCAGAAAGGGCGATTAACCCGAATGCCCCTGCTGTTGAGGGGTTGAAGTGATAATCATTATCACTAACATGGTGTTATAGCTTAAAAGCTAGTGACTCGAGGTAACTCTATGGAATTGCATTCAGGAACATTTAACCCGGAAGATTTTGCCTGGCGTGGACTGACGTTAACGCCAGCGGCTGCGGCGCATATCCGTGAACTGGTGGCAAAGCAACCTGACATGTTGGGTGTGCGTTTAGGTGTGAAGCAAACAGGGTGCGCGGGATTCGGTTACGTGCTGGATACCGTCCGCCAACCCGAAAAAGACGATCTGCTGTTTGAAACGGAGGGCGCCAGACTTTATGTGCCGTTGCAGGCGATGCCGTTCATTGACGGCACAGAAGTCGATTTCGTTCGCGAAGGATTAAACCAGTTATTTAAATTTCATAACCCGAAAGCCCAGAACGAATGCGGCTGTGGCGAAAGTTTTGGGGTATAGGCGGTACTATGTCTCGTAATACTGAAGCAACTGACGATGTCAACACCTGGGCTGGCGGGCACCTTAATTACAAAGAGGGCTTCTTCACCCAACTGCAAACCGATGAGCTGGCAAAAGGGATCAATGAAGATGTCGTGCGCGCGATTTCGGCAAAACGAAATGAACCCGACTGGATGCTGGAATTTCGCCTGAATGCCTTTAAAGCGTGGCTGACCATGGAAGAACCACACTGGCTTAAAGCGCATTACGACAAACTGAATTATCAGGAGTACAGCTATTACTCCGCACCTTCCTGCGGTAACTGCGATGAAACCTGTGCGTCTGAACCGGGAGCGGTACAGCAAACGGGCGCGAATGCATTTTTAAGCAAAGAGGTTGAGGACGCATTTGAACAGCTTGGCGTGCCGGTACGTGAAGGCAAAGAAGTTGCGGTTGATGCCATTTTCGACTCGGTATCGGTAGCGACCACCTATCGCGACAAACTGGCGGAACAGGGCATTATTTTCTGTTCGTTCGGTGAGGCCATTCACGATCATCCTGAGCTGGTAAAACAGTACCTGGGCACGGTTGTCCCCGGCAATGACAATTTCTTTGCCGCGCTGAATGCGGCGGTGGCATCTGACGGCACGTTTATTTATGTACCGAAAGGCGTACGTTGCCCAATGGAGCTGTCGACCTATTTCCGTATCAATGCGGAAAAAACCGGGCAGTTTGAACGCACCATTCTGGTTGCGGATGAGGGCAGCTACGTCAGCTATATCGAAGGCTGTTCAGCCCCGGTGCGCGACAGTTACCAACTACACGCGGCGGTGGTGGAAGTCATTATCCACAAAGATGCCGAAGTGAAATACTCCACGGTGCAAAACTGGTTTCCCGGCGATGGCAATACGGGCGGTATTTTGAATTTCGTCACCAAGCGCGCACTCTGCGAAGGCGAAAACAGCAAAATGTCGTGGACGCAGTCGGAAACCGGCTCGGCCATTACCTGGAAATACCCAAGCTGCATTTTGCGTGGCGACAACTCGATCGGCGAATTCTACTCCGTCGCGCTGACCAGTGGACATCAGCAGGCCGATACCGGCACCAAAATGATCCACATTGGCAAAAACACCAAATCGACCATTATCTCGAAAGGGATCTCCGCCGGACACAGTCAGAACAGTTATCGCGGCTTAGTGAAAATCATGCCGACCGCTACTAATGCCCGCAACTATACCCAATGCGACTCGATGTTGATCGGTGCGGATTGTGGGGCACACACCTTCCCGTATGTGGAGTGTCGTAACAATAGCGCCCAGCTTGAACATGAAGCCACCACGTCGCGTATTGGTGAAGACCAGTTGTTTTACTGTCTGCAGCGCGGCATCAGTGAAGAGGATGCCATTTCGATGATCGTGAATGGTTTCTGTAAAGACGTGTTCTCTGAACTGCCGCTGGAGTTTGCCGTGGAAGCGCAAAAACTTCTCGCCATAAGTCTTGAGCACAGCGTCGGTTAAATTTTAAGGAAAGCACATGTTAAGCATCAAAGATTTACAGGTCAGTGTGGAAGATAAGGCGATCCTGCGTGGGTTGAGCCTTGAGGTTCGCCCCGGAGAAGTTCACGCCATTATGGGACCAAACGGTTCGGGGAAAAGTACGCTTTCTGCAACTCTTGCTGGGCGGGAAGACTACGACGTCACTGGCGGGACGGTAGAGTTCAACGGCAAAGATTTACTGGAACTGTCGCCGGAAGACCGGGCCGGTGAAGGGATCTTCATGGCATTCCAGTATCCGGTGGAAATCCCTGGCGTCAGTAACCAGTTTTTCCTGCAAACGGCGCTGAATGCGGTGCGAAGTTACCGTGGCGAAGAGTCGCTGGATCGATTCGACTTCCAGGATCTGATGGAAGAGAAAATAGCGCTGCTGAAGATGCCGGAAGATTTGCTCACGCGCTCGGTAAACGTCGGTTTCTCCGGCGGTGAGAAAAAACGTAATGACATTCTGCAAATGGCCGTGCTGGAGCCTCAGTTGTGCATTCTTGATGAGTCAGACTCCGGGCTGGATATTGATGCGCTGAAAATCGTTGCGGATGGCGTGAACTCGCTGCGTGACGGGAAACGCTCATTCATTATCGTCACTCACTATCAGCGCATCCTGGACTATATCAAACCCGATTTTGTTCACGTTCTCTACCAGGGGCGAATTGTGAAGTCCGGCGATTTTACGCTGGTCAAACAACTGGAGGAGCAAGGTTATGGCTGGCTTAGCGAACAGCAGTAACGTGCTGCAACAGTGGCACCATCTGTTTGAGACGCAAGGGGAGACACGCTCACACCATGCGCAGCAGCACTTGCAACAGATGCTGCGTCTGGGGCTGCCAACGCGGAAGCATGAGGACTGGAAATACACGCCGCTGGAGGGATTAACCAACAGCCAGTTTGTCAGTCATGTCGCTGAGATAACGTCAGCCCAATGTGCAGCGTTGTCGCCGACAATTGATGCTGTACGACTGGTGTTTGTTGACGGGCAATTCTCTCCGACGCTCAGCGACAGTACAGACGGTAGCGGTTTTGACATTACCATTGACGATGCGCGCCAGGCGCTGCCAGCGGCTATCCAACCGGAAGTGTTTTTGCACCTTACCGAAAGCCTGTCCCGTAGCGTAACGCACATTCAGGTGAAGCGTAACCAGCGCCCCGCGAAACCGCTGCTGCTGCTGCACATAACCCAGGGGCTGGCGGGCGATGAGGTGAATACGGCGCACTATCGCCACCATCTGGAGCTAGCGGAAGGCGCAGAAGCCACCGTTATTGAACACTATGCCAGCCTCAGCGAGCGTCGCCATTTCACCGGCGCACGCTTAACGATGAACGTCGCGGCAAACGCCCATTTGCGCCATATCAAACTGGCGTTCGAAAATCCGTTTAGTCACCATTTCGCGCATAATGACATTCAATTGGGCGCGGATGCTACTGCCGTTAGCCACAGCTTCTTGCTTGGTGATGCGGTATTGCGCCATAACACCAGTACGCAGCTTAACGGTGAAAACACCACGCTTCGGCTGAACAGTCTGGCGATGCCGGTGAAAAATGAAGTCTGTGATACACGGACCTGGCTTGAGCACAACAAAGGGTATTGCAACAGTCGCCAGCTGCATAAAACGATTGTCAGCGATAAGGGACGAGCGGTCTTCAATGGTCTGATCAACGTCGCCCAGCACGCCATCAAAACCGACGGTCAGATGACCAACAATAATTTGTTGCTCGGAAAGCTGGCGGAGGTGGATACCAAGCCACAGCTCGAAATTTACGCCGACGATGTGAAATGCAGCCACGGGGCGACGGTAGGACGGATCGACGACGAGCAGATGTTCTATCTGCGTTCGCGAGGGATCGGCCAGCAGGATGCTCAACACATGATTCTCTATGCGTTTGCCGCTGAGCTGACGGAAGCCCTGGGCGATGAAACGCTGAAACAACAGGTACTGGCGCGGATCGCCCAACGCTTGCCGGGAGGCGCAGCATGACATTTCCCATTGAAAAAGTACGGGCTGACTTTCCGGTCCTGACGCGTGAAGTGAACGGTTTACCGTTGGCGTATCTGGACAGCGCTGCCAGCGCGCAAAAACCCAATCAGGTGATTGATGCCGAGGCCGAGTTTTATCGTCACGGCTATGCGGCGGTCCACCGCGGTATTCATACGCTGAGCGCCCAGGCCACGGAAAAAATGGAAAATGTGCGCAAGCTTGCCTCGTTGTTTATTAACGCCCGCTCAGCGGAAGAGCTGGTGTTTGTTCGTGGTACGACGGAAGGCATCAATCTGGTGGCGAACAGCTGGGGCAGCAGCAATGTGCGAGCGGGCGATAACATTATCATCAGCGAAATGGAGCACCACGCCAATATTGTGCCCTGGCAGATGCTGTGTGCCCGCGTAGGGGCAGAGCTGCGCGTTATTCCGCTCAATGCCGATGGTACGTTGCAGCTGGAGACGCTGCCGACGCTGTTTGACGATCGTACGCAACTGCTGGCGATTACCCACGTTTCTAACGTGTTGGGTACCGAGAACCCGTTATCGGAAATGATTGAGCTGGCGCATCAATACGGCGCAAAAGTGTTGGTGGATGGCGCGCAGGCGGTGATGCATCATCAGGTGGATGTCCAGGCACTGGATTGCGATTTTTATGTTTTCTCCGGGCATAAACTTTATGGACCAACCGGTATTGGCGTTCTGTATGCCAGAGAGTCGCTGTTGCAGGAGATGCCACCCTGGGAAGGCGGTGGTTCAATGATTGCGACGGTGAGTTTGAGTCAGGGGACAACGTGGGCTAAAGCCCCCTGGCGTTTTGAAGCCGGAACGCCAAACACCGGAGGTATTATCGGACTCGGCGCGGCTATTGAGTATGTTTCAGCACTGGGGCTTACTGAAATCAGCGAATATGAACAGTTCATGATGCGCTATGCGTTGGAGCAGCTGGCGGATGTGCCGGATTTGACACTCTACGGACCGGATAACCGCCTGGGTGTGATTGCATTTAACCTTGGTAAACATCACGCCTTTGACGTCGGCAGTTTTCTTGATAACTATGGAATAGCCGTGCGGACGGGGCATCACTGCGCTATGCCGCTGATGGCCTACTATAACGTTCCTGCTATGTGTCGGGCGTCGATTGCAATGTACAACACCCATGAAGAAGTGGATCGCCTGGTAACGGGCCTCAAGCGTATTCATCATTTACTGGGCTAACAGGGAGGCGTTATGGCTGCGCTACCGGATAAAGAAAAGTTGTTGCGTAATTTTCTGCGTTGCGCTAATTGGGAAGAGAAATACCTGTACATTATTGAACTGGGTCAGCGTTTGCCGGAATTAAACGACGACTTACGCTGCCCGGAAAATAGCATCCAGGGATGTCAAAGTCAGGTATGGATTGTTATGAACCAGAATGGCGAAGGGATTATTGAATTACAGGGCGACAGTGATGCGGCAATTGTGAAAGGACTTATTGCCGTGGTATTCATTTTGTATGATCGCATGACGGCCCAGGATATTGTGAATTTTGATGTGCGTCCGTGGTTTGAAAAAATGGCGCTCGCACAGCACCTCACACCGTCTCGTTCACAAGGGCTGGAGGCGATGATTCGGGCTATTCGCGCCAAAGCCGCAACTCTTAGCTAAACTGATAAAACACGTTAACTTTCAGACCGACTTGAAAGCGTTCGTGTAAGGCAACGCAGTGACTCGTAAGCCGGATTGGGCGCTCGCCGCCGTCCGGCAAGAACGCCAGGGGGGTGAGTGAGTATGAAACGCGCGTCTGTTATTACGTTAATGCTAATCGGCGCTTACAGCGCTATTCAGGCCGCATGGGCGGTCGATTATCCTTTGCCCCAGGCGAACAGCCGCCTTGTTGGGCAAAACCAAACCTACACCGTGCAGGAAGGCGATAAAAACCTACAGGCGATAGCCCGTAAGTTTGATACCGCTGCCATGCTGATCCTTGAAGCCAACAATACTATTGCCCCCGTACCTAAACCCGGAACCCTGATTACTATTCCCTCACAATTACTGCTGCCGGATGCACCACGCGAAGGCATTATTGTGAATCTGGCGGAACTGCGTCTGTATTACTTCCCGCCAGGAGAGAATATTGTTCAGGTATTCCCAATTGGTATCGGTTTGCAGGGGCTGGAAACGCCGGTAATGGAAACCCGGGTTGGGCAGAAAATCCCGAATCCTACCTGGACCCCTACACCAGGCATCCGTAAACGCTCTCTGGAGCGCGGCATCACATTACCGCCTGTTGTACCTGCCGGGCCAAATAACCCGTTAGGACGCTTTGCACTGCGTCTGGCGCATGGAAACGGTGAGTATCTGATCCATGGCACCAGTGCGCCGGACAGCGTGGGCCTGCGTGTGAGTTCTGGTTGTATTCGCATGAACGCGCCGGACATTAAAGCACTGTTTGCTCAGGTCCGCACAGGCACGCCGGTCAGGGTGATTAATGAGCCGATAAAATATTCGATTGAGCCGAACGGCATGAGGTATGTCGAAGTGCATCGACCGCTGTCGCCGGAAGAGGAACAAAACGTCCAGACCATGCCGTATGTGCTGCCAGCCGGTTTTACCCAGTTTAAAGATAATAAAGCGGTGGATAACAGTCTGGTGGAAAGGGCGTTGTATCGTCGCGCAGGTTATCCAGTCACCGTCACTGCCGGGCAAGCATCGGTCGCGAGCAATGGGCCAGAAGTGAAGTCTGCGCAAAATGGCGTGCCGGGAGGAGATGCTGAGGTGCGCGCTACGCAATAACAGGGAAGGGGAATTCAGAGCAAAAAAATGGCGCACAATGTGCGCCATTTTTATTACACAGATACTATTACTTGCGGTATTTAGTAGCTGCGTTGTCCAGACGCTGGTTAGCGCGAGCTGCGTCATCTTTAGCAGCCTGAACGTCGGAACGCATTGCGTTCACGTCGTTGCTCAGCTGGTCAACTTTAGCGTTCAGAGTCTGAACGTCAGAAGACAGCTGATCGATTTTAGCGTTGCTGGAGCAACCTGCCAGCAGAGTAGAACCCAGGATTACCGCGCCCAGTACCAGTTTAGTACGATTCATTATTAATACCCTCTAGATTGAGTTAATCTCCATGTAGCGTTACAAGTATTACACAAACTTTTTTATGTTGAGAATATTTTTTTGATGGGAATGCACTTATTTTTGATCGTTCGCTCAAAGAAGCATCGAATTGTGCAAAAACGGCTAAAAACCCGAGTGAAAACAGAAAGCTTCCATCGGATTCATCTTAGATAATCACGGATTAGATAGTGAAATCCGATTTGATTTTTTATTAATTGTGGCTATCGATAAAATAAAAAAAGCGCCACCAGGGCGCTTTTTTTAGCAAATTAATTCGCGATGGAATTATTACAGCACGTGAACGGATGCGGTGTTGGTGGTGCCGCTCGGAACCAGTGCACCAGAAACCATAACCACAACGTCACCTTTTTGAGCCAGACCGCTTTCCAGAGCGACTTCTTTACCCAGACGATAGAAATCATCGGTAGAGCTGATTTCTTTAACCACCTGTGCAACAACGCCTTTGCTCAGCACCAGCTGACGCGCGGTAGTTTCGTTGGTGGTCAGCGCCAGGATGGTGGCATCCGGGAAGTATTTACGTACTGCGCGAGCGGATTTACCACCCTGGGTTGCGACGACGATCAGCGGCGCGTCCAGTTTTTCAGCAGTTTCAACCGCGCCACGGCAAACGGCTTCGGTGATGCGCAGTTTGCGGCTGTCGTTGTTGAAGTCCAGACGGCTGGTCATCACACGGTCAGTACGCTCACAGATGGTCGCCATGATGGTAACGGCTTCCAGCGGGTATTTACCTTTTGCAGACTCGCCAGACAGCATTACTGCGTCGGTACCGTCGAGGATGGCGTTCGCTACGTCACCGGCTTCAGCGCGGGTCGGACGCGGGTTTTTGATCATGGAGTCCAGCATCTGGGTCGCAGTGATAACGACTTTACGTGCACGGATACATTTTTCGATGATCATCTTCTGCGCGAAGATAACTTCTTCAACCGGGATCTCAACGCCCATATCGCCACGCGCAACCATGATGCCGTCAGACGCTTCGAGGATTTCGTCGAAGTTGTTCAGGCCTTCCTGGTTTTCGATTTTGGAGATGATCTGGATGTTTTCGCCGCCGTGCGCTTTCAGGTGCTCACGGATTTCAACGACGTCAGAACGTTTACGGATAAAGGACGCTGCAACGAAGTCAACGCCTTGCTCGCAACCGAAGATCAGGTCTTGTTTGTCTTTTTCAGCCAGTGCTGGCAGCGCGATGGAAACGCCCGGCAGGTTAACGCCTTTGTTTTCGCCCAGGTCGCCGTTGTTCAGCACTTTACAGATAACTTTGTTACCTTCGATGGCGGTAACTTCCATGCCGATCAGACCATCGTCAACCAGAACGGTGTTGCCGACAGACAGATCTTTAGTGAAGCCTTCGTAAGTTACAGCAACGATTTCGTTGTTGCCTACGACAGATTTGTCGGTGGTGAAGGTGAAGGTCTGGCCCGCTTTCAGGGAAACGTCATTACCGCCTTCCAGTTTGATGGTACGGATTTCAGGACCTTTGGTGTCGAGCAGGATTGCGGCTTTCTTGCCGGTTTTGCTCATGACGTTGCGCAAGTTCTTGATGCGCTGACCGTGTTCTGCGTAGTCGCCGTGGGAGAAGTTCAGACGCATGACGTTCATGCCCGCGTCCAGCATTTTGGTTAACATCTCTTCGGATTCGGTTTTCGGACCGATGGTGCAAACAATTTTCGTCTTTTTCATGACAGTCTTAGTCTTTAAGTTGAGAAGGATATGGAAATCTGGCTCCCATCGCGCACGGATGGGAAGCTAAACCTGAGTTACGAAAGTTGTGATGCCTCGCTCTAAGGATAGGTGACATCGAAAAAGCGTGCAGAGGAATGTGTGCTTGTGTTTCAGCCCAACGGGATGGTGAGTTCTGTAGTCGTTGAGTTTTACAGGTCAATGTGCTGAAACCATTCAAGAGACAATTGGCGCGCATTATACGCTGAAAATTATCAAAAAGGAAAATGGAAACAGCGTTTCAAAACACTTCTGTGCAGTTTTACAAAAATTATTCATTAATTTGTTCATCGGTATGGATAAAGAGGTTATCGGGCGTTGCGATTTGTTGCGCAACAAAGTGCATTTAACATCTCGATGACTACGTTTTATGCCGTTGACGTCGATGTAGTACTATATTTCTAAAAGTTATATCAAATGCGTTTTAATTCATTTTAAAAGCCAATTCCACTGATTACACTCGTTTGGACATCCATACTGCTAAACAGCTAAAAGCGCTAGCAGAAGAACAATAAGCAGCAGCGGATACCCAAACGACATGATTGTCCTGAAAAATATTTCGAAAGTGTTTACGCCAGGCAGGCTTGCCATCACCGCTGTCGATAACGTCAACCTGACGGTTGAACAGGGGCAGATTTACGGCATTATTGGTTACAGCGGGGCAGGTAAAAGCACCTTAATTCGTTTGCTCAATGGTCTCGAAAAACCAACCTCCGGCAGCGTGACGATTAACGGCCACGATATCTCGGCCGCCAGTGGGGAATCGTTACGCCAGGCGCGACTGAAAATCAGCATGGTGTTTCAACACTTCAATTTGCTGTGGTCGCGGACTGTTAGCGAAAACATCGCGTTCTCTATGCAAATCGCCGGTGCGTCCAAAGCGTCCATCAAAACGCGGGTTGCTGAACTGATTACGCTGGTTGGGCTGAGCGGTCGTGAAAATGCGTATCCTTCCCAGCTCAGCGGTGGGCAAAAACAGCGTGTAGGAATTGCTCGCGCGCTGGCGAACAATCCAGATGTCCTGCTGTGTGACGAAGCCACCTCGGCGCTGGATCCGCAAACTACCGATCAGATCCTCGATTTACTCCTCGATATAAACCGTCGCTTCAAATTGACCATTGTGCTGATCACTCATGAAATGCACGTGGTACGCAAAATCTGCGATCGCGTCGCGGTAATGGAAAACGGCAAGGTCGTTGAGGAAGGTGATGTGCTCAGCGTCTTTACCCATCCTCAGCAGCCTATTACCCGACAGTTTGTTCGTCAGGTTAGCCAGTACACCGAAGAAGACGAGTTTAATCCGCAGCTGGCAAGCGAGTTGGGTGGGGTGGTTATCAAATTAACCTTTACCGGGCAACGTACCCATCGACCTGTGGTTGGGGAATTGACCCTGCGCTATGGCCTGCCGTTCAACATCTTGCACGGCAAAATGACGCAAACCGCACACGGCGTGTTTGGTCAACTCTGGGTGCACGTGGTGGCCTCTGAGGAACAATTGAACAATATTTTGGCCGACCTGCGCCAGAGCGACATTGAAGGCGAGGTGATTCAACATGGCTGAAGAACTGTTTCCCCATCTGAAGTGGGAGCAATTGTTAGCGGCAACCCAGGAAACGCTGTATATGACAGCTCTTTCGGGGGCGGCGACCTTTATTCTGGGCATCGCGCTTGGTCTGGCATTGTTCCTGACCGCGCGCGGCGGATTGTTCCCTAATCGCGCGGTATATAGCGCTATTTCGCTGGTGGTGAATATCTTTCGTTCGATCCCATTCATCATTTTGATCGTGCTGCTGATCCCGTTTACCAAAGCGATGGTAGGCACCATTCTCGGCGCCAATGCCGCGTTGCCTGCGCTGATCGTGGGGGCAGCGCCGTTTTATGCGCGTCTGGTCGAAATCGCTCTGCGTGAAGTGGATAAAGGCGTTATTGAAGCGACGCGTTCAATGGGCGCACGACTGAGCACACTTATTTTTCGAGTTTTACTGCCGGAATCATCTCCTGCTCTGGTGTCCGGGATCACCGTGACGCTAATTGCGCTGGTGAGCTACAGCGCGATGGCAGGGGTAATTGGTGCCGGTGGTTTAGGGAATTTGGCCTATCTGGAAGGATTCCAGCGCAACCACAGCGACGTCACGCTGGTGGCGACGGTGACGATTTTGCTCATTGTCTTCATCATCCAGCTTTGCGGCGATGTGATCACCTCTCTGTTAGATAAACGCTAATAAAATACGGAAACCATAATCATGAAAAAATCACTGACGTTACTCGCCGCAGCAACCTTAAGCGCCCTGAGCTTTGCCTCCTGGGCTGATACTCTGACCGTTGGCGCGTCTAACGTGCCGCATGCGGAGATCCTTGAACAGGCCAAACCGATTCTGGCGAAGCAGGGGATCGATCTGGAGATTAAACCGTTCCAGGATTACATTCTGCCGAACACTGCGCTGGCTGGCCGTGAGATTGACGCCAACTACTTCCAGCATATTCCGTACCTGAACAGCGTGATTAAAGACCATGCAGGCGATAAAACGTATGACTTCGTCAGCGCCGGAGCGATTCACATTGAGCCGATTGGTATCTATTCGAAAAAAGTGAAATCACTTAAAGATCTGCCGGAAGGCGGCAAAGTCATCATGCGTGACGCGGTATCTGAGGAAGGCCGTATTCTGTCGATTTTCGAAAAAGAGGGGGTGATCAAGCTGAAGCCGGGCGTGGATAAAGTAACTGCGCGCATTAGCGATATCGTCGAAAACCCGAAAAAGCTGAAGTTCCTGCCAAACGTGGAAGCCGCGCTGTTACCGCAGATGTATAACAACGACGAAGGCGATGCGGTGGTGATTAACGCCAACTACGCCATCGACGCCGGGCTGGATCCAGTGAAAGATCCTATTGCTGTTGAAAGTGGTGAAAACAACCCGTATGCCAACATCATTACCGTGCATCGTGGCGACGAGAAGAAAAAGGATATCGTAGCGCTGGTTGATGTCCTGCATTCAAAAGAGATCCAGGACTGGATCCGTACTAAATATAAAGGTGCGGTTATCCCGGTAAACAACTAATCTGCTTTTTGCCGGGTGGCGGCAGTGCTTTATCCGGCCTACGACGTCCTGTAGGCCGGGTAAAACGCGTTCGCTATGCCATACGGCACCAGAGCTACACTCGCTCAATTCTCGCTGGCAACCCCTGACGCACCGACGCACCCGACACCCAGTCAAGCCAGGTATTGGTTACCTGTCGGGTTGGGTCCGCAAAACCCAACTCGTTGAGATTAATCCCCGACTTAATCTGCTCATCAAACGCCATCGGCTCACCGTCGAGGGTATGCCGTGCCGCGCCCATTTCTTTATGCCCGTAACCATGCTCGATGGCGATAACACCCGGCATGACGCCATGCAGCAGGCTTATCTGCGCTTGCGCCTGACCACCGGGGGTGGTGATACGCACGATATCGCCGTGTGCTAAACCATACCGCTGACCATCCTGTGGATTGAGCGCCACCAGATTAACCGGCTTCAGATGATGAAGGCGTGGGATAACCGCCGTGGCGCTGGACATGGTATTGGATTTAAAGGAAATCAGTTTCAACGGCCACTCTTGTTCCGGGAACAACTCCTCGACCGCACGTCCATCTGACAGACGTGATGGATACCAGGCCGGGCAGCCGCTGAAGCGCTCGCCGGTAATCGCATGGCGGTGCGCGGCGACGTTCGCATTCCAGATTTGGAGCGGTTTATCCCAGGCATTGCCGACGCGGTTATCAACTCGCCCGCTGTTGTCCGGCGCAAAGCGTCCGCCCCGGGAGTAGATAAATGCCACCCGGCTGATTTCATCGGCTTTCAGCGTTTGGGTCATCACAGGCATGATCCGCTGGACCCCGGTCAGCGCAATGTCTTCCGGCTGTACTTCGGCGACCGGCGCTTTGCCCATAAACGCAATATTAGCGGCGAGTCGCAGGTAGTAATCTTCCGCACGGTTCAACGGATAGTGATTACCTTGCGGATCGGTAATTGCATTGTCGCCGAATCCAGGTAGCCCGATGCGCTTTGCCACTGCGATACAGAAAGACTCCATTGAGGCCGGTTGACCGTCAGCCGTGAGGCTGGTCGCCGATCTGACAACTGGCCAACGCGCGGTGGTGGCTTTGCTGGCCACGCCCGCCCACGGAGCGCTGAATCCCCAGCTTTCGAAGTTGTGGGTATCCGGCACGATGTAATCTGCCAGCGCCGTGGTTTCGTTCATAAAGGCGTCAATGGCAATAAACAGCGGCAGACGAGCAGGATCCTTGAGCTTTTCTTCCGCCACGCCGCGTAACCCCGCAATGCCGTAAAACGGGTTGGTCATGTTGGAGATCCAGGCTTTCAGCGGATAAGGGTAACCTTCAAGCGCCGAGACGAGGAGTTCGGTAAGCTGACCGGCGACAAACGGATACCACGGCGCTTTAGCCGGGAAGGGCGATTGCCCGGCAGCCACCTTATTGCGGTACTCTTCCGAAGACTCATAAGCGGTTTTACTGCGCGCGATGCTTAACCCTTTCGGTTTTACCTTCCCGGCGAAGCTGTCCATGTTGTAGCGCGGACCGTCGGTGGCGCCATTAAATTTGCCGCCGCCGACGAACACGCCGCCTTCAAGACTAAGGTTGCCAATCAGCGCATTGAGCATCATCACCGACCAGGCGTTATAAAATCCATTACCTGCCATCATACCGCCGTGCGTGATCACTGCCGCTTTACGCCCGTGGCGGGTGAATGCGTCGGCCAGAGCGGCAATGTCTGCTTCTGACACCCCACACTGCTGGCTGTACTGCGTTAGCGACAGTTTCTTTGCGGACTCACGCAGACACTGGAAGCTGCTTTTTACCGTTACTGTCTGCCCGTCGGCCAGCGTCACTTCACGGGTAACAAACAGCTGAGCGCGCGGGCAACTGCTGGCGGCGACAATCTCACCGGCCTCGTTGACGACCACCGGCTCCTGGGCTGCGTTTGCACTCAGATGGGCGAGGGTCAGGTGTTGTCCGGCAAGCGTTGGAATTTCATCGGTAATCACCAGATGCGTAGCGTTAGTCCAGCTTTTTTCTCCAGCCTGCTGCATGGCCAGCACGCCGGGAATGGCGAGATAATCAGCGTTATAGCGTTGTTTATCGATAATCCAGCTTATCATCCCCATAGCCAGCGCGGAGTCGCTTCCCGGTCGTACGGGCTGCCAGTGACCGCGATCGTCAGCCAGCACCGTGGTTAATGGCAGGGCTGGCGCCACCACAACATAGCGGAAGTCGTCACGTAAACGGGCGCTGGCCAATTGGCGGGCCTGGCGCTTAAACGGGTTGCCGGATTGCGCCGGAGAGGTGCCCATAAACAGCGCGAATTCGACGTTATCCCAGTCGGGTTTCACGTGGGTATTTTTATCCAGATCGCCCATTAACGCGCCGGAACCGGCCCGATAGGCCAGGCCGCAGTAAGCGCCATGAGCACCGAAGTTTTTACTGCCGAAACTGTTCAGTGCGAAGCGACGTAAAAAGGTATCACGTCCTTCATCGCTGGTATTGGTGACCAGCAGTTGATTGGATTTTGGGCCAAAGCCGGGATGTTTCGCATCAAGCGGTGTAGTGGGATCGTGGATGGCTCTCAGACCATCAACGTGGCCTTCACCAAACAAATCGCCACCTTCCACCACCTCTTTGATCAGCTGTTCGAAGCTGATGCGCTGCCATTTTCCTTCACCGCGTTTACCGACGCGCTTCATAGGCTCCAGAATTCGTAGCGGGCTGTACAGACCTTCGAGTAAGGTTGCGCCACGGGCGCAGGCGGTAGAACGTGCGTCAAGACCTGACTCCCCGGCCAGTTGTTCCATTGCCGTGGCAAAGGGGACGGAGGCGTCTATATGGTGCTCGTGCGACAACGGATGATAAGGGTTGCCCGCAATGCGCAGCACTTTGCCTTGCTCAGTGTCAACGCGAACCCGTACACCACACTGCGTCCAGCAACCAAAGCACTGCGTCATCGAGATCACCTGCTGCGGGTTTTGCTGCCAGTGAGGCCGGGCGTTGGCTTCTGGGATGAGCGCGTTGGCAAAAATGCGGTCACGGGTAATTTTGCCCGAGGTTCCGTCCAACAAACCGTCTATCGCGCGCTTTGCCACATCCCGATAACTCAGGCCAAAAGTCACCATGCCACCTACGGCAAGGCCCACTTTAAGCCACTGACGACGGGTTAAATTAGCCATGTTGCATTCTCCTTGCGATCGCGTTCAGGGCTTCACGAACAATAATAATCAGTGCTATCCACAGGCCGAAGGTACCCACAATAGCCAGCCAGCCATCGGTGCCGCCGGGCAGGGTATAGGGATTAAACTGCGCGTTAAATTTTGGTACGGTCTGCACCTGGATGAGTAACGTCCAGCGCATTAGCCAGCACAGCGCCATAGCGCTAAAAGCGAGTAATATGCGCAGCGGTAGCGACAAGGGGTATCGTACAACCAACCCGCAAAGAGCAAGCGAAACAAGCCATAGCGCAACCCAACCGATAGCGTAGTGTTGTGCTGAAGAGGCAACATCCAGCCACTGACGGATAGCCGAACCGGAAAGCGTATTACCACTCGCCCAGATCGCCACCACGATAGCCAGCGCGATCAACGTGACCATTTGCCCCCACGCTAGCTTACGCGGTAGTTCGTCCTTGCTATTTGTCGTGGCAATAAGCAGGGCAAGAAATGTTTGCAGCGCGCTGAGGAACATCGCAACCGGAAAGGCGTAACTGAACCAAATGGGACGTGCCTGTACCACCGACACTTCACGGCCGGTGTAAACCAGCAATCCGATGGCGGACAGCGCGCTACCAAGTGCCAACCATTTTGTGACGCTGTAACTTTTTAGCGTTAGCCGTTTCACATGCTGCGCCAGAAACCACAGACCTAAAAAACCGGTAAACAGCGGTAAAAACAGCGCGCCCCACGGCATCCAGGACCATGGCGTCGGATACGCATAGAAGTGCCAGACTCGGGCTGTTTGGTGTAGATCAGCGGTCAGCGCCAGCGGCGCGGTAATCGCGCAGGTCAGGGCGATTAACAGCGTCAGATTCTCCAGGTCTGCCGTTTCTTTTTTGCGCCAGTGAAGAACGCAGGCGAACAGCGCGGCGCAGGCGGCAATGCCGATGAAAAAGAAGTACTGTACGGCCCAGGGTAACCAGCTTACGTCCTGGGGATGGGCCAGAACCTCGTCGATAATCAGTGAATGGTTCATTTAAACCTCCTGCCAGAGAGCGGGTTGAGCTCGTCCCATCAATGGGGTGACAAACGCCTCATCCAGTCCCAGATAGAACACGTGAGGAGACGTACCGCTTTCCGGCTTCAGGACTTTGATGGCGTCATGGTGTTCATGCAGCATTTGTGAAATGCGGCTGTGCGGATCTTTAATATCGCCAATGATGCGCGCGCCGCCGACGCAGGATTCCACACAGGCCGGGAGCAGCCCCGCTTCTAGGCGGTGAACGCAAAAGGTACATTTATCGGCGGTTTGCGTTTCATGGTTGATGAATCGCGCATCATAAGGGCAGGCCTGCACGCAATAGGCGCAGCCCACGCAGCGTGTGTTGTCGACCACCACAATGCCGTCTTCTCGTTGGAAAGTGGCTTGTACCGGGCAAACGGGCACGCAAGGGGGATTATCACAATGGTTGCACAGTCGCGGCAGCAGGACGTTGGTAACGCTTTGCTGGCCTTCAATCTGTACTTGATACTGGTTGACGAGGGTACGAAATTCGCCCAGTGGCGTCTGGTTTTCAATGGCGCAACTGACGGTACAGGCCTGGCAGCCGATACAGCGTCGCAGGTCAACCAGCATGGCGTAGCGATGCTGTTGTGAGCCTTCGTGGCGTTCAGGCGAAAAGGGAAATTGCGCCTGAGCCAGCGGAACCAGTGATGCGCCAGCGGTCAGGACGCCCAGTTGCTGGAGAAACTGCCGTTTACTGCTGTCCATATTTTCTCCCGTCACGATGCAACAACGAAACATTGGTCACGCCGTTGATTTGCGTGTGATGAATAAAGAATCTCAATGATTTACAGTGTAAAAATCGTGACGGGGTATACTCTATTGTGGTTAACCACATACCCGGCTTGTTGTTGATCTAAAACAACATAATTGACAGGGATAATTGAGTGGGACGCAACGTAGTAAGATGTCTGACGGTGCTGGCGTCGCTGTGGATGCTAAGCGGCGCGGTCAGGGCGCAGACATGGAACATTGGCGTTTTGGCGATGCGCGGGGAGGTTTCTACACGTAATCACTGGCAGCCGCTGGAAACCTTGTTGAATCAGCAAATCCCCGGTGAGCAGTTTCATATTCAACCGCTGGACCTGCGGCAGATGCAGGAGGCGGTGAATCGTGGAACGGTACACTTTGTGGTCACCAATCCGGCGCAGTTTGTCCAGCTTAACAGCCGCTCGGCGCTACGCTGGCTGGCGTCGTTACGCTCCACCCGTGGTGGGAAAGCCACCAGTAACGTGATTGGCAGCGCCATTCTCGTCAGGCGCGACAGCGGGATAACCTCCGCACACGATCTGATCGGCAAAACGGTTGGTGCCATTGATGCTCAGGCGTTTGGCGGCTATTTGCTGGGATATAAAGCGCTCAGTGATGCCGGTCTGCGCCCTGAACGTGATTTACGTCTGACGTTTACCGGATTTCCCGCCGATGCCTTACTCTATTTATTACGTGAAAAAGCCGTGCAGGCGGTGATCGTGCCGGTGTGCCTGCTGGAAAAAATGGATGAAGAAGGCCTCATCCGTAAAACCGATTTTATGACCGTGTTGAATCATCCGACTTCAATTCCCTGTTTAACCAGTACGCCGCTCTATCCGGACTGGTCATTTGCCGCACTACCTGAAGTGAGTGACGAGCTGGCCGATCGCGTCACGCGGGTACTGTTCAATGCACCGCAAAACGCGGCGTTTCGCTGGGGCGCGCCCGCCTCGACCCGTGAAGTAGAAGCGTTGCTGCGCGACGTCCGCCAGCATCCGCAGCAGCGTCAGCTGTGGCTGGATGTCAAAAGCTGGTTTATTCAACACCGACTGGCGATGGGGGGCGTGGTCATCGTGTTGCTGTTGCTTACGCTCAATTACATCTGGGTGATGCTGTTGGTTCGCCGACGCGGCAGGCAGTTAGAGCGGAACAACGTGTTGTTGCACAAACAGGAACAGGCGCTGGAGACTGCCCGCCAAATGAGCGTGCTGGGGGAGATGACCTCCGGTTTTGCCCATGAACTCAATCAGCCGTTGTCTGCTATCCGTCATTATGCCCAAGGCTGTCTAATTCGCCTGCGTGGTCAGGATGAGCAGCATCCGTTGCTGCCCGCGCTTGAGCACATAGACGCCCAGGCACAACGAGGAGCCGATACGCTGCGCAATCTCCGACAGTGGGTCAGCCAGGCACAGGGCAATCCGGTACTCACCGATGGCTGGCAAGCCATCAACGTTCACGATGCTATCCATCACGTCTGGCAATTACTGCGCATGCCCCAGCAATTCCCGGCGGTAACGCTGCACACGCAGGTTAGCAAGGCGTTAACGTTGATGCTGCCAAGCGTTCTTCTTGAGCAGGTGCTGGCTAATCTGGTACTCAATGCCGCCCAGGCAGGCGCTACGACAGTATGGTTTAGCGCCCTGCACAAGGATGGTGGCGTGCGTATTCAGGTGCAGGATAATGCCGGAGGCATTGACGAGGCTCAGTTGTATCAGGCGTTTCAGCCGTTTATGACCACCCGCAAAGAAGGTATGGGACTTGGACTGGCCATTTGTCAGCGACTGGTGCGCTACGCAAACGGAGATATTGAGATCAAAAATCAGCAGGCCCCGGACGGTAAAGCGGGGGCGAGAGTGACATTGTATTTTAAACCAAATCAGGAAGGAGGCCGTAGTGGCGATAATTCATCTGCTGGATGACGACATTGCCGTCACCCAGGCCTGTGCGTTTTTATTGGAAAGTCTGGGATATGAGGTGTCTTGCTGGGAGCAAGGCGAGAAATTCCTCGCCGAGGCAAATCTGCACCAGGTGGGCGTACTACTGCTGGATATGCGTATGCCGGTACTGGATGGGCACGCTGTGCATGAAATCATGCGTCAGAAAGCAAGTACGCTGGCGGTGGTCTTTCTCACCGGGCACGGCGACGTGCCGATGGCGGTTGAGCAAATGAAACGTGGCGCGGTCGATTTTTTGCAAAAACCGGTGTCAGCCGTGCCGCTGCAGGCAGCATTAGAACATGCCTTGCAGGTCTCGGCAGCGGCGTTCTCGCGACAAGAGATCATCTCATGCTACCAACAACTTACGCCAAAAGAACGGGAACTGGCGCATCTGGTAGCAAAAGGGTTAATGAATCGGGAAATTGCTGATGCCATGAATATTGCCGTGCGTACGGTTGAAGTACACCGGGCGCGGGTGATGGAAAAAATGCAGGCAGGAAGTCTTGCTGAGCTCGTTAATCGACTTCAGAGAATTCAGTAGAATGATGACATTTATTTGATTTTCATTGAATTTTGTCTAAATCGTCAGAGTGATATATGCTGTTGGTTTGAGTTAATGACGAGCGGGCAAAAATGGGAAATCAGACGAAAGACGACGAGTTGTACCGTGAAATGTGCAGAGTAGTCGGTAAAGTAGTGCTGGAAATGCGCGATCTGGGACAAGAACCTAAGCATATCGTCATTGCGGGAGTGCTGAGAACCACCCTTGCTAACCAGCGCGTGAAGCGCAGTGAGTTAGAAAAACAGGCTATTGAGACCGTAATTAAAGCATTGGCCGGTTAATTCATAAAAAGAGGACCGCAGAAATTTTTTGCCGTCCTCTTATTCTCGATACGTTAATCTATCAATCTATATAATTTATCTCCGTTAATAATTGGTTGTAGAGAACTATAAAGCGATATGTATTTATTTATATATCGGTAGCCGTGCAATATTATATTTGGGAGAGGGTTCACAAATATTTGTAATTTAAATGGGCTGCTATTTCACTCCATTTCTTAATGATAATAAATCTCACTCCGCATTAATTATATCCCTTCCGTTTTTTAATTGATGACGATCAAGACTATGTATGCTGAATAACCACATTATTTCTGCGCCTAACCCTAAAGGATTAGATTCATTCAGTTTAACCACCGTCATTTACGCGATCAGGTTAGGGCAAAAATTTACGTGTTGTTGGCAACATTAACCGCCCGATATGGCTTGAGCTGCGCTGGTTTAAATTAGCCTGGATGTGTTGCTACCACAGCATTTGCGAAGAGGATGCGAAATAAATGAACCAGGTTGATCGTCCATTTTTAGATTGTGGTTTAACGCGACTAGAATTCCTGCGGATATCAGGGAAAGGACTGGCGGGATTAACGATTGCCCCCGCGCTGTTATCCCTATTTGGTTGTAAGCAGGAAGATGTCGATAGTGGGACCGTGGGGCTTATCAATACGCCGAAAGGGGTTCTGGTGACCCAGCGAGCCCGCTGTACAGGCTGTCACCGCTGTGAAATATCCTGTACCAATTATAACGATGGTGCCGTAGGGACCTTCTTTTCCCGGATAAAAATCCATCGCAATTTCTTCTTTGGCGATGATGGCGTCGGGTCCGGTGGTGGGCTGTATGGCGATTTAAACTATACCGCTGATACCTGCCGGCAATGCAAAGATCCTCAGTGCATGAAGGTCTGCCCAATTGGTGCAATTACCTGGAAACAGGAAGACGGTTGTATTGCGGTGGACCACAAACGCTGTATTGGCTGTAGCGCGTGTACCACAGCCTGCCCGTGGATGATGGCGACCGTAAATACCGAAACGAAAAAGTCCTCAAAATGTGTGTTATGCGGGGAATGCGCCAATGCTTGCCCGACTGGAGCATTAAAAATTATCGAGTGGAAAGATATTACTGTTTGATAGATGACAGGCATACCTGATTCGCGCCATTAATTGCCAAAAATACTGCAGTTTTGGATAAAAAACTGCCTGAAGAATGGCGGGTATATCTATTAAACCTTCTTGCAAAGGAAAACATGATGGCTAATGGTTGGACAGGTAATATTTTACGGGTCAATCTCACCACGGGTAATATCACCCTTGAAGATTCCAGTAAATTTAAAAAATTTGTCGGTGGGATGGGCTTTGGTTATAAAATTATGTACGACGAAGTCCCGCCAGGCACCATGCCTTTTGATGAAGGTAATAAGCTAGTTTTTGCCACCGGACCATTGACGGGGTCTGGCGCTCCCTGTAGCTCCCGCGTCAATATCACCTCCTTATCGACGTTTACCAAAGGTAACTTAGTCGTAGATGCCCATATGGGCGGTTTCTTTGCTGCACAAATGAAATTCGCCGGTTATGACGCCATTATTATTGAAGGCAAGTCCGCATCACCGGTCTGGATCAACATCAAAGACGATAAAGTCAGCATCGAAAAAGCCGATTTCTTGTGGGGCAAGGGGACTCGCGCCACAACCGAAGAGATTTGCCGGATTACCAGCCCGGAAACCTGCGTTGCCGCTATTGGGCAGGCGGGTGAGAATCTGGTGCCACTGTCCTGCATGATCAACAGCCGCAACCACAGCGGCGGTGCCGGTACGGGTGCGGTGATGGGTTCGAAAAACCTGAAGGCCATTGCGGTAGAAGGGACTAAAGGCGTCAACATTGCCGATCGTAAAGAGATGAAGCGTCTCAATGACTACATGATGACCGAGCTTATCGGCGCCAACAACAACCACGTCGTGCCAAGCACCCCGCAGGCCTGGGCAGAATACTCTTCGCCAAACTCGCGCTGGACAGCCCGTAAGGGACTTTTCTGGGGCGCGGCAGAAGGGGGGCCAATCGAAACCGGTGAAATCCCGCCGGGAAACCAAAATACGGTGGGTTTCCGTACCTATAAATCGGTGTTCGATCTGGGTCCAGCCGCAGAAAAATACACGGTCAAAATGAGCGGCTGCCATTCATGCCCTATTCGTTGTATGTCGCAGCTCAATGTCCCGCGGGTGAAGGATTTTGGCGTGCCGAGTACCGGCGGCAACACCTGCGTGGCGAACTTTGTTCACACCACCATTTTCCCCAATGGCCCGAAAGATTTTGACGATAAAGACGATGGGCGAGTCGTAGGGAACCTGATCGGACTGAACCTGTTTGACGATTACGGTATCTGGTGTAACTACGGCCAGCTGCACCGTGACTTTACCTACTGCTATTCGAAAGGCGTCTTTAAACGCGTGCTGCCAGCCGAAGAGTACGCGGAGATCCGTTGGGATCAACTGGAGGCGGGCGATCCTAACTTTATCAAAGATTTCTACTATCGACTGGCGCATCGCGTGGGGGAACTCAGTCATCTTGCGGACGGCTCGTATGCCATTGCTGAACGCTGGGATTTGGGCGAAGAGTACTGGGGTTATGCCAAAAATAAACTGTGGTCGCCGTTTGGTTTTCCGGTCCATCATGCAAACGAAGCCTCGGCGCAGGTGGGGGCGATCACCAACTGTATGTTTAACCGTGACTGTATGGCGCACACCCATATCAACTTCATCGGTTCCGGTTTGCCGCTGAAATTACAGCGCGAAGTGGCGGGCGAGTTATTTGGGTCGCAGGACGCCTACGACGAGACCAAAAACTATACCCCAATCAATGCCGCCAAGATCAAATATGCCAAATGGACGCTGCTGAAAGTCTGCCTGCATAACGCGGTTACGCTGTGTAACTGGGTTTGGCCGATGACGGTTTCACCCCTTAAGAGCCGCAACTATCGCGGAGATTTGGATCTGGAAGCGAAATTCTTCCAGGCAGTCACCGGTGATGAAACCACGCAGGCGAGTCTGGACCTGGCCGCTGAACGCATCTTTACCCTGCATCGTGCCTATACGGTCAAACTGATGCAAACCAAAGATATGCGTAATGAACACGATCTCATCTGCTCCTGGGTGTTTGATAAAGATCCGAAAATTCCGGTCTTCACCGAAGGCACCGACAAGATGGACAGGGAGGATATGCGCCAGTCACTGACGATGTTCTATCAGGAAATGGGCTGGGATCCCGAGTTGGGTTGCCCAACGCGTGAAACCCTGAATCGACTCGGACTTGAAGACGTGGCAGCCGATTTGGCTGCGCAGGATCTGTTGCCAGCGTAAGGAACGCGAGATGACTAACGTGAGCAACGTTCAGGCACCCATTGAGGCGCTTCCTGACGAGGTTGATAGCCAAAAGAGACACTGGCTACAGGCGTTTCACCCGCCGGTCGAGCGGGTGACTGCGCCGCAGGTTCAGGGAGCCGCCAGCCCGGAGTCGATTGTGGCAGATTTTATCCGCCAGCATTCGGCATCGGGGCACCTGGTGGCGCGCAGCGTGTTTCTGCAGCCACCTTATTCGGTCCCTGAAACCGATCTTAGCGCGCTGCTGGATACGCTGTGCCAGGACGCGAATGACGCGGATATCACCCGTGTGCAGGGTGCGGAAGATATCTATTTCTACTCAACGCAAACCATGACGGCAAACTACGCCGACATGTGCGTGCAGGTGGTGGAAAACGACATCTGCCGTGCGATTGCCGAGGCGGTACGCTTCGACGGTCGTACGTATCCTCGCCCCTATAAGGTCGCCATGTTGACGCAACCGCCGTACAGCTTTGAGTCTCAGCAGATTTCAGCGGCGCTAACGGCCATGGAAACGCACCCTGATTACGCAGATATACGTACTGTGGAATCGTCAAATGCGGAGCCTTATTTGTTCAGCGAACGTTTTATGAGTTATGGCAAAGCGTACGGCCTGTGTGAATGGCTTGAGGTTGAGCAGTATCAGAACCCCTGAAATATTCAGGTTGATGTCATGGAATGTGTGGACGACCACTGTCACAGCATTAGAGGATAACCCGATGTCCTTCACCCGACGAAAATTTGTCATTGGCATGGGGACGGTGATTTTTTTTACCGGCCCAGGCCAAAATCTGTTAGCGAGTACCAGGAGCCCTAAAGCCGTTCGTTACGTCATGATTCACGACGAATCACTGTGTAACGGATGCAATATTTGCGCTCGTGCATGCCGGAAAACCAACCATGTACCTGACCAGGGCAGCCGTTTGTCGATCGCTCATATTCCTGTAACCGATAACGACAACGAAACGCTGTATCACTACTTCCGTCAGTCCTGCCAGCATTGTGATGATGCACCTTGTATTGAGGTGTGTCCAACCGGTGCCTCCTGGCGAGATGAGAACGGTATTGTGCGAGTAGATACGTCTTGCTGTATTGGTTGCAGTTACTGTATTGGCGCGTGTCCTTATCAGGTGCGCTATCTCAACCCGCAAACCAAAGTGGCGGATAAATGCGACTTCTGCGCTGAATCTCGGCTGGCGAAAGGTTTCCCTCCGATCTGTGTTAACGCTTGCCCGGAACATGCGCTGATTTTCGGTCGTGAAGATAGCCCGGAAATTCAGACCTGGTTGCGAGAAAACAAGTATTACGAATATCAACTTGCAGGCGCCGGGAAGCCCCATCTGTATCGTCGGTTCGGTCAACATTTGATTAAAAAGGAAAATGTATGAACGCGTCGCAGAATGCCGAACAGTTTCACGCCCAACTTGCACAGTATGTCCCCCTGTTTTCACCGGACTACTGGCCTGTGTGGTTAGTCGTTGCCGGGTTAATGCTGGTGGGAATGTGGCTGGTGCTGGCGCTTCATGCCATGCTGCGCTTTCGGGCGGCGCATAAAGCGTCGGCAGGGCATGGTGAGAAGGTCTATTTATATTCGAAGGCTGTCCGCCTGTGGCACTGGTCGAATGCGCTGTTATTTCTGTTGCTTCTGGTTAGTGGCCTGGTCAATCACTTCTCTGCCGTTAGCGCACCGGTAATGAAAAGCCTGCTCACCGTTCATGAGGTTTGTGGCTTTTTGCTACTTGCCTGCTGGATTGGTTTTGTGCTGATCAACCTGATTGGCGGCAACGGACATCACTATATTATTCAACGTCAGGGCTGGATCGCACGTGCGCAAAGACAAACGCGTTTTTACCTGTTTGGCATTATGCAGGGCGAGTCACACCCATTTCCGGCCTCACCTCGCTCTAAATTTAATCCGTTACAGCAGGCGGCCTATGTTGGCGTGATGTATGGTTTGTTGCCACTGCTACTGATCACTGGATTGTTATCGCTTTACCCGACGGTCGTCGGCGATCTGTTCCCCGGGGTGCGTTACTGGCTGCTTCAGGCGCATTTTGCGCTGGCAATAGTCAGTCTGTTTTTCATTTTTGGGCATCTTTATCTCTGCACTACGGGGCGCACGCCGGGCGAAACCTTTAAGTGTATGGTGGATGGCTACCACCGGCATTAAGCGATGATGATTACGCGAAGTGACTTACGGGCCTGGCGTGTTGGGCCCGTCATGTACCGCTGGTTTCTACGTGCGTTTCCCGCAGGAGGAAGCTATGCCGATGTTCATCGTGCGCTCCAGCGGGAAGGGTATACCGATTGGGCAAATAGCCTGGTGGAATACGGCTGGTCAAAATGGCGGGAAGAGGCGAGTTTTGCTCAGCAGGATATTGACGCAATGGGGAATATTTCCTGTGAGCAAGCCGCGGGGGAAACTAGTCGTCCGTTGGCGAGTGCGGAAGATTATGCCCGATTTAGCAGTGCGGGTGACAACGTTAAAATTGCCAGCGCCGGGTACGCTGCGCAGATCGCCTGTGCCGGTTACAGCGCACGGATTGGCTGTGTAGGCTATAACACGCATATCGGCAGTTCAGGCGAACGCGGGCGAATAGCGATTGCGGGAAACTCGGCGCGTATCAGCAGTGTGGGCGATGGAACACGTATTGCCAGTACCGGCATGCGCGTACGTATCAGTTCGCTCGGCGACCGAAATCGGATTGCCAGTAGCGGTGATTTAACCCAACTGGCCTGTTTTGGCGCAGAGGCGAAAATCGCTAACTGCGCGGACAATATCCACATTATTGCCAGCGGAGAGAACGCCGTTGTTGCCAGTACCGGTGCTGTCGACTCGATAATTCTTGGTCCCGGCGGATGTGCGGCGCTGGCTTATCATGATGGCGAAAGAATGCGTTTTGCGCTTGCCGTTGAAGGGGAAAATAACATTCGGGCGGGCGTGAAATATCGGCTCAACGGAGACCATCAGTTCGTGGAATGTTGAGCCGAGAGGTCATTTTAGTGCGAATCGGCGCTGGGTGATTTTTTCAAGACTAAAGCACAGCAGGTAATAAACCAGCCCGGTAAAGATAAAAATGGCTGCGGGGTATATTTGCACCCGGCTGTTAACCTGACCGGCAACCGTCGTGAGTTCCGGCACGTTAACGATAAACGCCAGTGACGTGTCCTTCAGTAGCCCAATAAAAATCCCCGTCAGCGACGGCAGTACGTTACGCAGCACCTGCGGCAGCAAGATAAGCCACAGGGCCTGATCCGGGCGAAAACCCTGAACAACTGCCGCTTCATACTGCCCGCCAGGCAGTGCGCTAATTCCAGCATACACCGAGTGCATCACCGAGGCGGCGGTGAACCATGCCAGCGCCAGCGTCACGGTAACGGCACCGGGCAGATCGCTTCCGGTCAGCATGGGTAGCAAATACCACATCCAGAAAATCACAAAGATGAGCGGAATGCCGCGAATAAATTCCGCCCAGATAAACAATCCGTTGCGAACCGCGCCCGGAAATCGCCAGGCGCAACAGGCAAGAACGATCCCGCCAGGCAGCGCCAGCAATGCCGCACCGATAGCCATCAGCAAAGTGAGCAGTACACCGCCGGGTTGCCCCTCAGCTACACGTCCCCACAGGAGATAGTCAAGATTGTCGGTAATGACCGAAACATTAGCGATCATGCAGTATGCTCCTGACGCTGAAGATGCGCATTCTTATCTTTGACGATTTACCCGACGCAGACTGCGGGCCAAGACGCGTAAGCAGCATACCCAGAACGATGCCGGTAAACAGATAGAGTGCGGTGCCAACGGCAAAGGCTTCCAGCGCGTGCGCGTTGTAGCTCTCAATTTGCCGTACCTGGTAGGTGAGCTCAGCAAATCCAATACCGCTGGCAAGCGAGGAAAGCTTCATCAGGTTGAGATATTGCCCAACAATCGGTTGCCAGGCGTTTGCCAGCCCCTGAGGCAGCAGAATTTGACGAAATATCGCCCAGGATGAAAACCCCTGCGCCACGGCAGCCTCGCGTTGTCCGGCAGAAACAGCCTGTAAACCCGAAGCGATCTCTTCAACCAAAAATGCTGAGGTAAATACCCCCAACCCCCATGCTGAACAGATAAATTCCGGCGTTAACCACCAGACATCACCCGGCAAAATTGACCATGGATGATCGGCATTGATAAAGCTAATGACATTACGGGGTAGCCAGTTCCAGGCGGCAAAATACCAGAACATCAGTTGCACCAGTAAAGGCGTGTTGCGAAACACCGAGACCCACACCCCGACCATCGCTTTAGCGAGACGATTGCCCGTCAGGCGCAGGCCGAGCAGTGAGATGGCAATGAGCGTGGCGAGCACAATACCTGCCAGCGTCACCCAGAGCGTGGTGAGAAAACCGGAAATTATCCATTGCAGGGGTTGCCCGCTCAGCACCCCCTGCCAGTCCATTGCATGCATTATGACGATGACTCCTGGTGTAACGGGTCGAGCACTTTTTTCAGGAAACGCTGGGTTCTCGGGTGCTGTGGTCGGACGAAAAAATCCTCCGGCGCGGCCACTTCCAGAATATCGCCACCATCGATGAAAACCACCCGATCGGCAATTTCGCGGGCAAAATGCATTTCGTGGGTCACGACGATCATGGTGATACCGCTGTGGGCCAAATTTTTCATTACCTGTAATACCTCGCCGATCATTTCCGGATCCAGCGCGGAAGTGGGCTCATCAAACAGAATAATTTGTGGAGACGAAGCCAGTGCGCGGGCGATGGCCACGCGCTGCTGCTGCCCACCGGACAACTGAGCGGCATAGGCGTTGGCTTTTTCCGCCAGTCCCACTTTTTCCAGCAACTCAAGTGCCCGACGATCCGCTTCCGTCTTGTTCCAGCCGTGAACATATTCCAGCGCCAGTGCGATGTTCTGCAGCGCAGTCAGGTGCGAATAGAGATTGAATTGCTGAAATACGAAACCAATACGGCTACGTAGCTGGCGTAACGCCGCCCCGCGCAACTGGCTAATCGGTTTACCATCAATGAAAATTTCGCCACCGCTGAGCGACTCAAGCTGGTTGATAAGACGTATAAGAGTGGATTTTCCTGAGCCGGAAGGCCCCAGAATGGTCACCACTTCACCAGGTTCAACTGCCAGGCTGACGCCGTTAAGGACGGTATGAGCGTCATACTGTTTAAACACATTGTGCAGTTTGACGCTTGCCTGACCCAATTGGGTAGAATCCGCAGCCGAAGCTGCGGAACGATGAAAAAGAGCTGAGAGCATATTACTGGGCTTCTATTTTAAAGGCGCGGGGCTGCGGATTTTTGGTTTCAGGGCCGAACCACACATCATAAATTTTTGCTGCCTGACCGGTAGACTCCAGCTTCAAAAGTTCATCGTTGACGGCTTTTAACAGCGCGGGTTCGCCTTTTTTTACCCCCACGCCGATCTCTTCTTTGCTCAGCAGGTCCGGCAAAATTTTGAAATCCGCTTTATCCGGCGCACCGCTTAACAAGCCCGCCAGGATTGTACTGTCCTGGGTGATGGCCTGCACATTACCGTTGCGTAATGCGGTTAATGCCAGCGGGATATCGTCGTAGGCCAGTACGCGCGACTGCGGGAAGCGCTGATGCAGTGCCTGTTCACCAGTAGTGCCTTTTACCGCGCCGATGCGTGCTTTGCTGTATTCATCGAGCTTATCCGGAGATTTTGCTGGCACAAGGAACTGCTGGCCGGTAACAAAATAAGGGACGGAGAAATCTATTACCTGCGCCCGTTCAGGTGTAATCGTGATATCCGCGACGATTAAATCAGCTTTACCAGATTGTAATAACGGAATGCGGTTTGCCGGATTGGTCGCTACCAGTTCCAGTTTTACACCAAGGGATTTGGCCAGCGCTTCGGCAAAATCAACGTCGTAGCCGACAATCTTATGGGTTTTGGCATCGACGGAGCCAAACGGAGGATTCGCGTCAAATGTCGCGACTTTTACGACGCCTGCGGCTTTGATATCGGCCAGTTGGTCAGCCTGAACCTGCGAGACGGTAAGTCCTGAGGCCAGCAGCACGCCCAATGCCAGCAGTGTTTTTTTAGCGCGGTTAGTTTTCGTTGCCATCATTGTATGAAATCCCTGTAGTTTTTGGTTAGTGCTTTTTACGCTCCCATAACTTACGGTTGGGACAAAATAAGAAAAAATTCTTATCTATATACAAAATGTTATTAGTGAAGGATGTGTTAATAGCGGGTGAAAATAATGCATGAGTGAAAGGTAAAATCGTGCATAAGCCTGGTAATAATTCGAATTTTGTTTTTGTGTGAGAGCACGCTTGAATAAGATTGAGCTGTGCTAATGTCCAGAAATGCTACTGGAATACCCTCCGGACCTGTACCATATGTCACAACAGGTCTGGAGTGGGGATAAGCATGCTGCGTGATAATTTTAACGATCTCTATTATCTCATTATCGTTGCCCGCGAGCGGAGTTTTACGCGGGCTGCGGCAAAGCTCGGGGTCTCGCAGTCAGCGTTAAGCCATGCGATACGTGGACTCGAAGAGCGGCTGGATGTACGGCTTCTGACCCGCACCACGCGCAGCGTTGCGCCGACCGAAGCCGGAGAACGGCTTATCAACAGTATCAGCCCGCGTTTTGATGACATTGAAACAGAGCTGCTGGCATTAACCGATGTCCGTCAGCGCGTGGCCGGTAACATCCGCCTGACGCTGGGCGAACATGCATTGCAATCTACCGTCTGGCCCGCGCTGGAGCCGTTTTTGCAGGCTTACCCTGATGTTAATGTGGAAATGACCATCGACAATAGTCTGACGGATATTGTGACTGGCCGTTATGACGCGGGTATTCGGCTCGGTGAGCAGGTGGCAAAAGACATGGTAGCCGTCAGAATTGGCCCGGACTGGCGCATGGTAGTGGTGGGGTCACCGGCGTATTTTGCTCGTCATGGCAAACCGCAAACCCCTCACGACCTGCAAAATCACAGCTGTATTAACATGCGCATGCCGACGTTGGGCGGATTATACGCCTGGGAGTTTGCTAAAGACGGGCAAGATTTGCGCGTACGGGTGGAAGGGCAGCTTATTTTTAACAATCTACCCCCGCGAATTAGCGCAGCGATGGCGGGAATGGGGCTGGCTTTTGTGCCGGAAGACACCGTCGAGCAGGCTGTTGCAGAGGGGGCATTGGAAAAAGTGTTGGAGGACTGGTGCGAACCTTTTCCTGGCTATTATTTGTACTATCCCAGCCGAAAACAGCATACCGCCGCCTTTGCCCAACTGATTGAGGCCTTACGGTATACGGGCTGAAGTGGGTGGGGTTAACAGGCAACAAAAAACCGGCATTGCGCCGGTTTGGAAATCAGATTTTGCAGGCGTCGCCGCAGTCATTATCAGCAATAATTTCCTGCGCTTTCTTGTCTGCATCTTCCAGACGTTCAGCGTTACGCTCTTGCGCTTCTTCCAGTCCATCAAAGACCAGATTATCGAGATCAATTTCCATCATTCACCTGCTCAGGTTCAGCGTTTAACATCACGTTATTATATTGCAAAAATGTTGCTTAACAGCAGCGATTCTTGCTACTTAGCATCGAACGCAATCCGCTGTGCGTATTTATCCGCCAAAATAGCCTATGGTTCGCAATTGCTAAAGAATCGTTGGTTGTAAATACCGCAAAATCCTCGCTCTCTCTACCGTTTTATCTCCACTTTTTCATTAACGTGATGCGCGATCATTTTTAACAAATCTGCGACAAAATCACTATACATATAACTTAATATCTTTTATACATTAATTGTTCAACCCTGCGACTATTCCACAAAAGAGAAAGCAATATGGAACAGACACCTGATAAGAAAAATGATAATTTTCAAAAAGATGGCAAAGAACAGTTCAATCGCTCGATCGGTCTTATTTCAAACTTTGCGTTGGGTTTTACCTACCTGTCGCCGCTTACTGCCGTCTATTCGCTGT
The DNA here is from genome assembly GCF_030332765.1 of Citrobacter sp. Cpo071. Taxonomy (NCBI): domain Bacteria; kingdom Pseudomonadati; phylum Pseudomonadota; class Gammaproteobacteria; order Enterobacterales; family Enterobacteriaceae; genus Citrobacter; species Citrobacter sp. Cpo071. The sequence continues at coordinate 427,703 of NZ_JAOWHE010000085.1, forward strand.
TTGCACTGGCCGTAACGCTGGCGGGGCCGCCCGCAGTATGGTGGATTTTAATCGTCGCATGTGGGCAACTTTTGGTGGCATTGGTGTTTGGTGAGGTCGCTTCCCAGTATCCGATAACCGGCGGGCTTTACCCCTGGGCCAGAAGGTTGTGGGGCAAGAAGTATGCGTGGATCGCCGCCTGGATCTACCTGTGGGCGCTGGTGGTCACCATTACGTCGATCGCGGAATATACATCAACGTTTGTTGAATCACTCTTCCACTATGGTCAGACGCCGGCCACAATGTTGGTGACTTCTGTCCTGCTGCTGCTGTTGATGATGGCCGTTAATATGTCCGGGACTAAAAATCTGGCCCGGGTGGCGAAAATTGGTTTCTGGTGTGAAATTGTCAGCGTGATTGCGCTGGGGATTTATCTGCTGATTTTCCACCGTTCGCAGCCGTTCTCTGTGATTTTTGACTCGATGGGCGTGCTGGCTCATGACGGCAGCTACTCCACCGCATTTATGTCTGCTGCGCTGATGGGGCTGTTTATGTTCTTTGGCTTTGAGGCCTGCGGTAACGTTGCGGAAGAGGTGCAGAATCCGAGTAAAAAGATCCCGGTGGCGATGATTTTAAGCATCGTATTCGGCGCGATTTCCGCCATTATTTCTGTTATGGGTTATTTGCTGGCTTCACCGAATCTGGTCAGCATCGTGAATGGCAAAACGTCCGATCCGATCCCGGCAATCCTTAATGAAGCTCTGGGCGAAACTGGCGCGACTGTCTTTATCGTGGTTGCAATTATCGCCATGTTGTCGTGCATTTTGTCTCTGCAGGCTGCGTTAAGCCGTCTTATCTTTTCTTTCTCCCGCGACAGAATGCTGCCGGGAAGTGAATGGATGGCCAAAATCTCTAAAAATGGTGTTCCGGATAATGCCATGGTCGTCAGTTGCCTGCTGCCAGTGATCATCTGCGTTTGGGTTTATTTCCAGCCAGATAACCTGTCGCGTATCACCGCGTTTGCTGTTATCGGGATTTACATCTCGTTCCAGATGGTTGTGCTGGCCGCGCTGCGTCAGCGTCTGAAAGGCTGGAAACCGGCGGGGGAGTGGACCATTGGCGGTTGGGGCGTAATCGTGAATGTGCTGGCGTTAGCTTACGGATTGTGCGGGATCTGGTTACTGGCGCAACCGGCAGACAGCAGCGACTTCATCGACCATTGGACGGTCCTGTTCGGCCTGGCGATTGTTGTTGGCTCGGGGCTTATTTATATGTTCCTGACCCGTCCGTTTGGTCGTTCAGCGGCGCCGGAAAACGACGCCATTGCCTACGCCAATAAGCTCAATATGGGGCAGGATAACTAAAAACTAAGGGCCTTCGGGCCCTTAGTTTTGATAGTGATAAAGGATAAAGTAGTCGCTCCGATACACCACGGTACTGTTTGCAGGTGATAGCAATTCACCCACGCGAAAACGTGGCCAACTGGAGAAAATGATCCTGTTTTCCAGATTGGTCAGAATCACATAGTCAGGATGGGCACAGGAAAGCAGTTCGGCTTCTATCTGACTGACCAGCAGATCGACCGCGGCAACACCGAGAAACTGGTCGTTGTAGTAGACCGGGACGGCTGACGTTAGGGTATAGGAGATATTGCAAATATAGTCGACGTAGGGACCGTGGATATAGGCTTTGCCTGCCGGAGGAGAATGCTTAAACCACTCAAAGGTTCTGAAATCCAGTCGTTGTTGCGTGGCCTGATCCAAATCCAGATGCGCCTGGCTCAAACCATTATCTTTCTTATACCACCACTCCAGCAACCAGTACTCTTTTGTGGTTGCGGTACTCTCAATATGGCTGGCGAATCCCGCCCCTGAGCAGTAATGGTTGTTATTGAGCGTGCGCTTGATGTGCTGTTGAACGGTGGATCTGACTGAGGGGTCGAGAACGACCTCGGCTGAGGCCTTTTGTACCCCTGAAATCGCCTCATGGATGCTCCTCGCCAGCGCAACGGTAGAATCTACGGTAGAAACAGTAATGTCATCAATTTTACGAATTAATGCGCTTAGGGATGTCGAAGAGCTCATTGTCTGTCCTGCCTTCACTGATTGTCAGTTCGAGTTATATTTCAGCTTTTTTTCAATAAGGTAGTAGGTAAACGTGTCGATGATCCGCGTGGCAAACTGTACTGACTCTGCCTCGCTGTGAGCAGCCAGCGCATCGGCCAGCGCCGAATAAAGCGCGATAATTTCTGCATGAATACTGTCTGTGCGATAAAGTATCGCCACCAGCGATGCCCATTCAGCCTGAACCTGCAGCTCCTGATTGGCCAGTCGCGCTGAATGCGAACTGGCGGCAATCGCCAGCAGACAACGCATATCGGCCTGGGTCATCAGCTCAGGTGAGTTTGCCTTTCTGAGCACCTCGACAAACTCGCGAAATTTGGCGATATCCGCACCGGTCATCCGTCGGGAAGCCAGCCTCGCGCTATGGCTAATAATGGCGCAATGCATTTCACCCAGATCAGACAGATAATCCGTACTGATCGCCTTGAACGGATGCAGGGCGCTATTTTTGCCATCAATATTTTCGCAAACGAAACTCCCGCCATTACGACCACGAACCGTATGGATAAGATTATTAGCCCGAAGCGTGTTTAGCGCTTCTCTGATAGTGATATGTGAGACACCCATCATCTTTGCCAGATCAGTTTCGTTGGGGAGCTGTTCTTTTGGCTCCAGCAACCCCGTGATAATGGCATTTGAAAGGCGTTGGACTATCTGGTCTGAACGACTGACCTGCCCGATAGGCGCAAATATGACCGCGTGAGTAATCATAATCTTTTCTGTACTCAATTCCCTGAAACAACGACCATTTTTAACACATGCCCGTCGGGCAAGGAAGGTAAGAATGGCCGAGTTATTTTACATGCCTGGGCGCAACGTCACTGCACAAGCGGATGTGTGTCCCGATAACCTTATGATGAGCTGGGCGTAACGCGTCAGCTGGCAATATAAAGCCTCATCTTGCAAATGTGAAAATTAAGTTAAAAATGCGAGGCTTATCATAGTGTCAATGTTGCGCATTTGAAAAAAATTTACAATATATATATTACATAAGATTCTTTATGTATTAATTGGCAGGAGACAAACATGAAAACCCTGAAGCATTTTATTAATGGGCACTATGTAGCAGGCAGTAGCGAAGATAGCTTCGAACTGGTGAGTCCGGTTGACGGTGAAACGTACGCAATATCTCCCAACGCTAACGAGGCGGAGGTAGAGCAGGCTTACTCAGCAGCGGAGGCGGCGTTTAGCATCTGGAGAAAATCGACGCCGGCACAGCGGCAAAAGGCGTTATTGCGGCTGGCCGATGAGATTGAACGTAACGTTGAGCGACTGGTAACCGCGCAGAGCCAGGAAACCGGTCAGCTTCGCCATTTTATTGAGAAAGAGGAGATCGCAGCATCTTGCGATGCCATCCGCTTTTTTGCCGGTGCGGCGCGCTGTCTTGAAGGAAAGGCGGCCGGAGAATATTCCGCAGGATTTACTTCAACCATTCGTCGTGAACCGCTGGGTATTGTTGGGCAAGTGACGCCGTGGAACTACCCGTTCATGATGGCGGTGTGGAAGATTGCACCAGCGCTGGCGGCAGGCAACACGGTGGTGTTAAAACCAAGCGACACCACGCCAGTTAGTACGCTGCTGTTGGCTGAACTGGCCGCACCGTTGTTCCCGAGAGGGGCGTTTAACGTTGTGTTGGGCAAAGCCAGCACTGGTTCGCTGGTGGTTTCAAACCCGAAAGCCTCACTGGTCTCGATTACCGGTTCGGTCCGTGCGGGTTTGCAGGTTGCGGCTTCGGCGGCGGCAAATCTGACCCGAGCACACCTGGAATTGGGCGGGAAAGCGCCCGCAATCGTGTTCGCCGATGCGGATATGGACAAGGCGATTGCGACGATTACCACAGCAGGCTTTTTCAATGCCGGGCAGGATTGCACAGCGGCAACGCGGATTCTGGTAGAGCAATCTATCTACGCTGAGTTTCTGGAAAAACTGATCCAGAAAACAAAAAGTATCAAATATGGGCCGCCAGAAGATCAAAATGCACTGTACGGCGCATTGAATAGCCGGAATCAACTGGAGCAGGTGAAAGGCTTTATTGAGCGTTTACCGGCACATGCAAAAATTGAAACCGGTGGGCGCGCAGGATCTGGTCCAGGCTTCTATTTTGAGCCGACGATCGTCTCCGGTTTGCATCAAAATGATGAAGCTATTCAGCATGAAGTATTTGGCCCGGTAATGACTATTCAGTCGTTTTCTACTGACGAAGAGGTACTACACAAAGCGAATGATGTGGAGTATGGTCTTGCCGCCAGCGTCTGGACCAGTAACCATGGTCGCGCCCAACGCTTCAGCATTGACCTCGATTTTGGCACGGTGTGGATTAACAATCACATTCCTCTGTGTGCCGAGATGCCGCACGGCGGGTTCAAAAAATCGGGGTACGGCAAAGATCTCTCATCTTATTCACTCGAGGAATACACTCGGGTGAAACATATCATGTGCGACATTTCTGAATAGAGAGGATTACGATGAAAACATTAAAAATCGCGGTGCTTTCATTAGTGATGTTCTCGGGCTATAGCCTGGCAGAAAGTACATCGCTGAATACCGTAAAAGAGTATATGGCGGCGTGGAATGCGCATGATGCTTCGCGAGCCGCTCAATTTCTTGCTGATGATGCGGTCTATTATGATGCCGCCGCAGGAGAACCGATAAACGGCAGGGAAAAAGCAGAAAAAGAGGTTATCGGCGCTTTTATTAAGGCGGTTCCAGATCTTAGCTGGAAAATGGTTGGAAAACCCGTCTACGACGAAGATACCGTGGCCTTTCGTTGGGAATTTTCAGGCAAAAATAGTGGTGAATGGGCAGGGAGTCCGCCGACAAATAATCCGATCAAATTTGAAGGCGTCAGCTATATTCATGTTAAAGCAGGAAAAATCACCTGGCAGGGTGATTATTATGATTCTAAAAAACTGGATGAAGAGTTAAAACCAGTGAAGTAGTCGGTTGTACCCCTTTATAAATAAGAAGGGGTATCTCTCTTATTTGTGTCGTATTAAAGGCAGTGTGTAGCAATAAGGAAAAAAGTTAATGGCAATTACCAGACGTGATTTTCTCAACGGCGTCGCGGTGACTATTGCGGCGGGACTTACCCCGCTGGAGTGGGTCAGGGCGGCAGGAAAGGGAAACGCATTTATAGATGGAAATTATTATCCTCCTGCGCTGACGGGGCTGCGGGGTAATCATCCTGGATCGTTTGAAATGGCGCATGCGCTAGGCCGCGAGCATAAACATTTTGATTTAAACGCTCTGCCCGTTGAGGAAGAGTACGATCTGGTGATTGTGGGTGGCGGGATTAGCGGGTTAGCTGCCGGTTGTTTTTGGCGTCAAGTTGCCGGGCAAAATAGCCGGATCCTGATCCTCGATAACCATGACGACTTTGGTGGACACGCCAAACGTAATGAATTTACCAGCTCGGGTAAGAAATTACTCGGTTATGGTGGCAGCGAAGCATTCCAGTCACCTGCGCATAATTTCAGCCCTGAAGTACAAAAGTTGATGGAAACCGTGGGCGTCAGCGTCACGCGGTTAAAAGAGAGTTTTGACGTAAACTTCTACCCCGACTGGCAGCTCAGTCGCGGCGTTTTCTTCGACAAGAAAAATTTTGGCGAAACAAAAATCGTCAGCGGCGATCCGGGTCGCGCTGTATCTGATGATATTCCGCCGGACAGGCTCAATGGGCGTAAAATTGAAGACTTTATCAATGATTTTCCGCTAAGTGAGAACGACAGAAAAGCGCTGACCGACCTGCACGTCCGGCCCGGTGATTACCTGCCGGGGATGACGGTCGATGAGAAAATGGAATGGCTGGATACCCACAGCTACAGTGAATTTTTGGCAACAAAAGTTGGTTTGAGCAAAATGGCGCTGCTCTATTTCCAGCAGCGTTCCAACGACTTCTTTGCTATTGGTATTGAAGGTATTTCCTGTAGCGATGCCCGTGCGTGCGCCTTACCCGGCATGGAAGGGATGGGGTTACCGCCGCTGGACGGAGAGTCGCTGGCCGACCTCGAAGAGCCGTATGTTTACCACTTCCCGGACGGTAACGCCGGGTTAGCCCGCCTGTTAGTCAGATATATGCTGCCGGATGCGCTACCGGGCAACACGATGGAAGACTCTGTCCTCGCCAGACTACATTACGAAAAGCTGGATCTGCCGGAAAACACCACGCGCCTTCGCCTGAACAGCACGGTGATTAATGCGGCCAACGTGCAGGATGGCGTGGCGGTGACCTATCTGCGTGACGGTAAAATGCACCGTGTGCGCGGTAAGAACACCATCATGGCAGGCTATAACATGATGATCCCGTATCTGGTGCCTGAGATGCCGGAACAGCAGCAGGCGGATCTTAAACTGAACGTGAAGGCACCGCTGGTGTACACCAACGTGGTGGTCAAAAACTGGCAGGCGTTCAAACAGCTTGGCGTACATGAGTTTTATTCTCCGGCGGCACCTTATAGCAGGGTCAAGCTCGACTATCCGGTCAGTATTGGTGGGTATCAACATCCGGCCTCCCCGGACGATCCGATGGTCATTCATATGGTCTATGTGCCGACCTATCCGGGCAGTAACTTGTCGGCCAGAGAGCAGTTCCGTCTGGGACGAGCCTATTTGCTGGGGACCACTTTTGCCGCGCATGAGGAGATGATTCGCTCCCAGTTGCAGGAGATGTTTGGCTCAACTGGATTTGATAATCAACGCGATATTGCCGCCATTACGGTTAACCGCTGGGCGCATGGCTATGCGTACTACGCCAACTCGCTGTTCGATGATATGGATAAGATGCCAGAAATTATCGAACGGGCGCGTAAGCCAGTCGGTCGCATTGCCATCGCTAACTCCGATTCTGACTGGAGTGCTTATGCCCACACGGCAATCGATCAGGCATGGCGTGCGGTTAATGAACTCAAGGATATGGGGTGATCTATGCGTAATGTAACCATTCTCGCCGCCTGTTTATTTACCGCTTCGGTTTCCGCTGCTGAATCTAACGGTGAATACATCGCGCGAATTTCAGACTGCGTCGCCTGTCACACAGCTGAAGGTGGTGCGGCGATGGCGGGGGGCAAAAAGTTTCCTACTCCGGTGGGGGATATTTATTCGACCAACATTACCCCGGACAAAACGCAGGGTATTGGAAATTATTCTTACGAGGATTTTGAAAAGGCCGTACGGCAGGGGATCGCCAAAGATGGTCATCCGCTCTATCCGGCTATGCCTTATCCCTCCTATGCGAAACTTTCTGACGAGGATGTTAAGGCGCTGTATAGCTATTTTATGCATGACGTCACGCCGTCAGCACAGCCCAATAAAGAGAATGCCATTCCGTGGCTACTCTCCGCCCGCTGGCCGCTGCATATCTGGAACTGGCTGTTTACCGACGCGCCAGTGACGGCTGTAGAGGGCGCGAAAACGGATGATAATGCTGCCCTGGTAAAACGGGGTGCTTATCTGGTGGAAGGCCCCGGACACTGCGGTTCATGCCATACCCCGAGAGGCATGGCGATGAACGAAAAAGCGTATACTAATGCTGATGCCGAATACCTGAGCGGCGCGATGATTGACGGCTGGTATGCACCGTCGCTGCGCGGCACCGGTATGTCTGAGCAGGAGTTAAAATCGCTGTTGCTGACCGGTAAAAGCAAGCATGCCGCGGTTTCAGGTTCGATGGCTGAAGTCGTCACGCAGAGTACACAGTATCTGACCGACGAAGATGCCACGGCGATCGCCCAATATCTGTTGAGCCTGAAAAGTGCGAAGCCTGAAACGGTACGTGCTGCGGCGACTACAGCATCCTGGTCGAATTCACCTGAGGCGGGCAAAGTTACCTATAACCGCTACTGTTCAACTTGTCACGGTCTGGAAGGGAAAGGTACGGATGATAACGCGCCTTCTTTAGTTAACAATCCACTGGTGATGGTTGATGACCCGACACCGCTGTTCAGAGTGATTGCCCACGGCGCAGAAACACCGACAACGCGTGGCAGCGTCTCCTTTAAGATGCCTGCCTACGGTGGCTTGTTAAGCGACAACGAAATGCGCGACGTGATCAACTACGTGCGTAAAAGCTGGGGTGAAGGGAATGGCGAAGTAAGCCAGGAAGACCTGGCTGGCGTTAAAAAAGCGTCACATTAAACAGTTTGCCGGAGAAGGTGCTTGCACCGTTATCCGGCAGTGCTTACACGGTGTTTACCCTGATAATATCCGCGAGTCGGGTAAACGCCGACGTCATTTCATTTTCTTCTATACTGGCAAATCCCAGCAACAGGCCGCTGCGTTTCTCTTCATTCACGTAGTAGCGTGACAGTGGGCGCACCAACAACCCTTGCGCATTCGCCTGTTGGGCAATGACCGCATCATCGCTCTCGGAGGGTAACTGTAAGATCATATGCAGCCCGGCGTTGCTGCTGAAAGAACCAAGAAAATGTTCACCAAGTTGGCGGCTGATAAGCTCTACCAGCATCTGGCGACGACGACTGTATAGCTGACGCATTTTCCGAATGTGTGCCGCGTAATAACCCTCGCGAATAAACTCCGCCAGTGCGGCCTGAATCAACAGATGCCCACCACGATAGAGGTCGTTATGAACCTTTTTCAGCGGAGCGGCTAACGATTTAGGTAGCACGACATACCCGAGTCGCAGTGCGGGATAGAGGGTCTTACTGAATGTCCCGAGGTAAATGACCGGTGTCTCTTCTTCCAGCCCCTGCAAAGAGGGAATCGGCTGGCCGGAAAAGCGGAACTCACTGTCGTAATCATCTTCCACTATCCAACTTCGCGTTTCACGTGCGCGAAAGAGAAGTTGCCGGCGGCGGCTCAGACTCATTACCGAACCGAGCGGGTATTGATGTGACGGTGTCACAAAAATAAGTTTTGGCGGTGTTTCAGCTGCATCCGGCGGGACCATGCCTTGTTCATCAACCGGGATAGCCGAAAAATTAACGGCATTGATGCGCAGAATATTTTTGATTCCCCAGTAGCCCGGTTCCTCAATCCAGGCGTGATCGCCAGGGTTGCATAAAGTCCGGGTCACCAGATCCAGGGCCTGGTGAATACCTTCAGTAATCAGAATTTGCTCCGGTGAGCACCGTACGCCGCGAGCGGTGCGCAGATAGTCTGCCAGTGCTTCTTTTAGCTCATTCACGCCGCCTGTGGCATCGTAAGTGAGATACTCTGGGCGCAGTCGTCTTGCCAGCCTGTCCTGAATTTTCTTGAGCACCCGGTGCGGGAAATGCTCTACATCAGGTACGCCTGGAATAAATGCCCCCCACTGACGGGGACTGGCGCTGGCATGACCCAGCAGCTCAAGGCAGCGGTCGGATAAGCGGGTGTGATCTTCCAGAGCGGCAGCAACAGGCTCTTTGTCAGGACGCAGGTCGAGATTGTCCAGCACGCTGTCGGTCACAAATGTGCCGCTGCTGGTGCGCGCGGAAATATACCCTTCAGCTTGCAACTGTTCGTACACCCGCAGGACGGTATTGCGCGATAGCGTCAGCTCTCCTGCCAGGTCACGCGACGGAGGCATTCGGGTGGCCGGTTTCAGGCTACCTTCGAGGATGCAACTACAAATGGCGGCATACAGGCGGCGATGTAGTTTTTCGTCAGTCTGCTGATTAAATGCATGCTTGATCACATCTCCGGCAAGTGAACGCATTTGGATCCTTTAAATAAAACGATTTGGCTCTCGATTAAAGTACCAGACGGCGTCTAAATTTAAAGGGTAATTCAACCGAAATGTATTAATGGACAAGGTGTAGAGAATGAACAATAAAAACCTGCAACAACGTCGTCTGGATGCCACCCCGCGTGGCGTGGGTGTGATGTGTGATTTTTATGCTCAGTCGGCAGAAAACAGCACAATTACCGATATCGAAGGCAATCAGTACATCGATTTTGCCGCCGGGATTGCCGTGCTGAACACCGGACACCGCCATCCTCGCCTGGTGCAGGCAGTCGAAGCGCAACTTCAGGCTTTTACCCATACGGCTTATCAGATTGTCCCGTACGAAAGCTATGTGTCTTTGGCTGAGAAAATCAACGCCGTTGCGCCAATCGACGGCAAGCGTAAAACCACATTCTTCACTACCGGGGCTGAAGCGGTAGAAAACGCGGTGAAAATTGCGCGCGCGCATACCGGCCGTCCTGGCGTTATCGCATTTGGCGGTGGTTTTCATGGGCGTACTTACATGACGATGGCGTTAACCGGCAAGGTGGCACCCTATAAAAAAGGTTTCGGCCCGTTCCCAGGCTCTGTTTACCATGCGCCATATCCTTCTGAATTGCAGGGCATTTCCACGGCGGATTCCCTAAAAGCGATTGAGCGTCTGTTTAAAGCCGATATCGATCCAACCCAGGTTGCGGCGATTATTTTCGAACCCGTCCAGGGCGAAGGGGGCTTCGTGGTGGCACCGCCAGAATTTGTGGCTGCCATCCGCCGTATTTGCGACGAGCATGGCATCGTGATGATCGCTGATGAAGTACAAAGCGGGTTTGCCCGTACGGGTCAGTTGTTTGCGATGGATCATTACGCCGATAAAGCGGACCTGATGACCATGGCGAAAAGCCTTGCGGGCGGCATGCCGTTGTCAGGCGTCGTGGGCAAAGCCGAAATTATGGATGCGCCTGCGCCGGGTGGTCTGGGGGGAACCTACGCCGGAAACCCGCTGTCGATTGCAGCGGCCCATGCGGTGCTGGATATCATTCGTGATGAGCAGCTATGCCAGCGTGCGGCGGCTCTCGGCGAACAGCTGCGCGCCGCTCTGACAGACGCGCAAGCAGGGTGTCCTGAACTGGCCGAAGTGCGAGGTTTAGGCTCTATGATCGCCGCTGAATTCTGTGATGCAGCGACAGGAGAACCCAACGCTGCCGCCGCACAACGCGTGCAGAAGAAAGCCCTTGAGCAAGGATTACTGCTGCTGACCTGCGGTCAGTATGGCAACGTTATTCGTTTTCTTTACCCGCTGACAATTCCGCAGGATCAGTTCGCCAAAGCGCTCGATATTATCAAAGCAGCAACCAAGTAATTCGTTAGTTGTCATTTACCCAAAGCCGACGGTCGTCATCACCGTCGGCTTTTTTGTTGCCGTGGATTTACCAACCACATGCCGTTATATATTTACATATATATCGATTGGATCTATTCTATTCATCATACAAATATAATAACTGTACTCTTCAAGAGAAGGCGCTTGCGTTAGCGGCCTCCAGTCTTTCTATCTAACGAATTGAATTAACGAATGTTAAATAACAAATTTACCCCAGTGGCCTCTGGGTTGTTAACCTTTGCCTGTTTTTCCACCGCCGTCACGGCTCATGCTGAAGATACCGTCATCGTTTCGGCGCCAGCCACGTCACAATCCTCGTTATCGGAACATGAACCTCCGGCGAGCGAAAAAAAAGTCACGTTAGGTAGCCTCGGCGAGCGAGAGTTGATAGACGTTCCCTGGTCGGTGCAGACGTTGTCGAAAAAAGTGCTGGATCAGCAACAAATCAAAGATGTGAAAGACGCCTATCGCTACCTACCGTCCGTTCAGGGTGACGGCGTCCGCCCACAAACCCGCGGCATGCAGGGGAGCGTGGTACAAAACCATATGATTGATGGCCTGAACGCCGTCTCCACGACGGAATATTCGACCGAACAGTTCCAGAACATTGAGGTGTTGAGCGGCATCGCTGGATCGCTGTATGGCCCTGCTAATCCAGCAGGGATGTTTAATTTGGTGTCTAAACGACCTGTCGATACACCGTTGCATCGCGTCACAGTAGGGCAAGGTACAGGGTCGGGAACGTTGGCATCGATGGATTTCAGCGGCCCAATCGATGCGGGAGACCGGGTGAAATATCGCCTCAACTTGCTGAACGATGAGGGCCATAGCTACACCACCGATAGCCATGTCCGTCGACAGTACGCTGGCTTGGGGCTGGACTTTCAACTGACAGATCAAACGGTGCTGGAGAGTAATTTCAGCTATTACCATTATTACGAAAAAGGCATGCCGGGTAGCTTTGCCCTGGCGAAAGGCGTTCACTTTCCCGCGGCATTTGATCCTACGGACAGTAAATATGGTCAATCTTATGCGGGTCATGATGACGAAACGACTACCGTCGATATGCATATTAAGCATGATTTTGACGGCAACTGGATGCTGGACCTGGGGGCGCTGCACCAGGTTGCAGACCGCGAGTCGACGGCCGTGACCAACACCCTGACGGATAACCGGGGCGATTACACCACTACAACCTCTAATTCGGCGGCCAGTCGGTTTACCATCAACAGTTATTTAGCGAACCTGACCGGTAGCATTGATACCGGCTGGCTGACGCAGGATATTGCTACCGGAATGCGTGGATTTGTGTGGAAAAACTATAATCCAAGAAACGGCGGCACTTTCACTCTGGGGCATTCTTCCCTCGATCAACATCCCGACTATCCACGACCACCGTATCCAGATTTTAACGATCGCTATCATTCAGCGACCACCACTCAACATGCATTTTTGCTCAGCGATACGCTGCATTTTTCCCCGCAGTGGAGTTTGCTGCTTTCCGGCAGTGAGAACCTGTTTACCGTCAGTAACTACAACAAAGCTGGACATGAAAGCAGCCGTCAGCAGGACAATGGCATGAGCGGTTCTACCAGCCTGATGTATAAACCGGTGGAGAACGTCACGCTGTATACCACCTGGGCGGACAGTTTGCAGCAGGGCGATACCGCGCCCGCCGGGGCGCGCAATGCCGGGCAGGTGTTAGATCCCTACCGTAGCCATCAACTGGAGGTGGGCGCAAAATATGCGCCAGTAAAAGATCTGCTGCTTACCGCTGCGCTTTTTGAAGCCAAACGCCCCTTTGCCTATACCAACGACAATGGCGATTTTGCTCAGGATGGTACGCAGAAAAACCGTGGGATGGAACTGATGGCTGATGGGCATATCACCCGTAATTTGCGCGTGTTAGGCGGCGGAGCCTGGCTTGATCCAACGCTTCATAATACCGCGGCCAGCAATGCGGATGGTAAGCAAGTTGTTGGTTTGCCGCGCTTCGCCTCGAATATCCTCGCAATCTACACCATCGAACGGGTTCCTGGACTGGATATCGACACGAACGTGCATTACGTCGGACGTCGGGCTACCGATAATGCCAACGACAGCTGGGTCGGGAGTTACACCACGGTGGACATCGGTACGCGTTATGCCACTAGACTGTGGAACACACCAACCACTTTCCGGTTTGATATCACCAATCTCACCGACCGTCACTATTGGACCAATATTGTTCCGGGCGCATTGACTGGTTACACGGGCGCAGGGGCTGCCAGCGCTCAACTTGGCGCACCGCGCCAGGCTCAGTTTTCTGTTCAGGTTGATTTTTAGGGGTTGCTTATGAAAACGTGCCACACATGGCTGCTTTGTGTGTGGCTGGCGTTTCCTGCCCTGGCAACACGCCAGGTTGTGGATGATGCTGGTCACACAGTTACCGTTCCCGCGCATGTTGAACGTATCGCGGATGGCTGGTTTGCCCATCATTCGGTGCTGATGACGCTGGGTGCTGGTCGTAACATTGTTGCGACGGTCAACCATGAGGAAAACCAGCCATGGATGTTCAAAATCAATCCTTCTCTGAGACAAGCCTTACAGATACGAGGAACATCATTTAATAGTGAGGATTTGTTGGCCCGGCACGTCGACGTGGTGTTTGTGGCAAAAGGAAAAGGGGATGCTCAAAGCTACAGTCAGGCGGGTATTCCGGCCCTTGAAATGGCATTTACTGACTATGCTTCGATGGAAAAATCGGTCACTACGACCGCAGAGGTTCTGGGTACCGAGCAGGCTCGCGTCCGTGCAACGGCTTACAATCAGTATCTCAACCGTGTACTCGCGGATGTGCAGGTTAAAACTGCGGAGCTGGCGGAAAATCAGCGCCCTCGGGTACTTCATATTCAATCGCTAAATCCGCTTAAAGTCGACGGCAGGAACACGTTGATCGATACCTGGATTACGCTGGCGGGTGGACGGAATGCGGCAGGTGAAGTTGACGGCAACATGAAAGAGGTGTCGCCCGAGAGGGTGCTCTACTGGCAACCGCAGGTCATTATTCTCGGTGCGGGGTGTGGTGATATCGCCAGTTCGCCATACGCAGCATTGTTCAAAGAACTTAACGCAGTGAAACAGGGTAACGTCTGGCGCAATCCGGCGGGCGTGTTCCCCTGGGATCGCTACGGCACTGAAAGCGCGTTGCAGCTACAGTGGGCTGCATCGAAACTGCATCCGGCATTGTTTAGCGGCCTGGATATGGTCAGCGTAACGCGAGATTTTTATCGCCAGTTCTTCGATTATTCGCTCACTCAGGAGCAGGCGATGCGAGTTTTAAACGCGTTACCCCCACAGGAGTAGCGCTCACGTATAAAGACAGGCGTGATAAGGATTGCACGCCATTTTTACCCCTCTGAAATGTGGGGTTTGGTGCGCTCATGATGAAAATGGTTTGCCAGGCCTCTCGTTATATAATTTAATGCATATCGTTTTTACTCCTCTATTCAGATGGTATCCCATGTTAACTTTCCGCTCTTTTGTGCTGGTTTGCGCCAGCATGTTGTTTGCGTTTTCTGCTCAGGCCGACCGAACGATCACCGATCAGCTTGGTCGACAGGTCACGATTCCTGACCACGTGGACAAAGTGGTCGTGCTGCAACACCAGACGTTGAATATTCTGGTCCAGCTCAATGCCCAGCAGGACATTGTTGGTGTGATGTCGAGCTGGAAAAAGCAGCTCGGGCCTGAATTTGCGCGCTTTATGCCGACGATTACTACATTGCCGACGCCGGGCGATCTCACCAGCGTGAACATCGAAAGCCTGTTGGCGATTCATCCGCAGGTGGTTTTTGTCGCCAACTATGCGCCCGCGGAGATGATCCAGCAGATTCAGAACGCCGGTATTCCGGTCGTGGCTATCTCGTTACGCAAGGATGCCACCGGGCAACAGAATAAAATGAACCCGACCATGGCCGATGAAGAGCAGGTCTACAATGAGGGGTTGAAGCAGGGTATTCGCCTGATGGCTGACGTGGTTGGGCGCAAACCGCAGGCCGAAACGTTAATCGACTACGTTTTTGCCGCGCGGGCAAAATTCAATGCGCCGGTTGCAAAAATCCCGGATGCGCAAAAAGTCCGTATTTATATGGCTAACCCCGATCTGATGACTTACGGCTCCGGGAAGTACACGGGATTGATGATGCAGCACGCGGGGGGATTAAATGTGGCGGCTGCCAGTGTGAAAGGTGCCCGTCAGGTTGCGCTGGAGCAGGTATTAGCGTGGAACCCGCAGGTGATTTTTGTCCAGGATCGCTATCCGCAGGTGGTAACTGAGATCCAAAACGATCCGAACTGGCAGGGGATTGATGCGGTGAAAAATCATCGCGTCTGGTTGATGCCTGAATATGCCAAAGCCTGGGGCTATCCGATGCCGGAAGCGTTGGCGATCGGTGAACTTTGGATGGCCAAAAAACTGTATCCGGATGCCTATAAAAACGTAGACGTTGATGCGCAGGCCAAGGACTACTATCAACGTTTTTATCGTGTGAACTGGCAGTCTGATGCAGCTAAGTAATCGTATTTTGCCCCAGCAACCGCTCTTAATCGTTGTGGTCCTGTTGCTGGGCGTCAGTTCGCTATGCCTCGGACAGTATCCGCTGTCGTTAAGCGAAGTGTTTTACCACCTGACGCACTATAGCGACGCTGAAGGAATAGGCAGCCAGGTTATCTGGACGGTCAGGCTGCCGCGTATTCTGATGGCACTGCTGGCGGGGGGGGCGCTTGGGTTATGCGGCGCGACGCTGCAAGGGGTATTTCATAACCCTCTGGTCGACCCGCATATTATCGGCGTGACGTCGGGGGCGGCCTTTGGTGGAACACTGGCCATCCTGCTCGGTCTTTCGCCCTGGCTGATGATGGGATCAACGTTTTTCTTTGGTCTGACAGCGTTGATCCTGGTGTATGCCATTGCTGCGTTACAGGGGCTGGAGAATACGCTGGTATTGATCCTGTCGGGTATCATTTTGAGCGGTTTTTTTGCCGCGCTGGTGAGCCTGATCCAGTATCAGGCTGATACCGAAGAGACGTTACCTAATATTGTGTTCTGGTTGCTTGGCAGCTTTGCGACGGCCAACTGGCATAAAGTGCTGCTGTTGGCGGTCCCGGTCGGTATCGCTGCGACGGTTTTGTACCAGCTACGCTGGCGGATAAACCTGTTGTCGCTCAATGACAAAGATGCCAGAGCACTGGGTGTAGCGGTGGTTCCTCTGCGACGCAGCGTTTTGGTGTGCTGCGCATTTTTGGTCGCTGCTCAGGTGGCGGTCAGCGGCAGTATTGCCTGGGTTGGATTAGTGATTCCGCATCTGGCGCGTTTGCTGGTGGGGGTTGATCATCGTCGTTTACTACCGTGCGCCTTCTGGTTGGGGGGCGGATTTATGATTGTGGTGGACGATATTGCTCGCACCCTGATGCACGCGGAGATACCGTTGGGGATTATTACCGCATTGTTCGGCGCGCCGTTGTTTGCTTTCTTACTCATTCGTACCAGCCGTCGGGAGAAATCATGATACCTGCCGCACTGCGTGTAAATCAGCTTACTTATGGGTATCGTACGCCGCTATTTGAGCCGCTAACGTTCTGTTGCCAGAAAGGTGAGATCTGGGCCGTGCTGGGACGCAACGGCTTGGGTAAAAGTACACTGCTCGATACATTAACCGGCACGCTGCCTGCTTTAGGCGGGAGTATTGAAAATAACGGTGGGATAGGGATTGTGGCACAGCATAGCCATCTGCCGTTTCCGTACACGGTCAGCGACGTGGTGCTGATGGGGCGAGCACAGCACGTGAAGCTGTTTGCGCAACCCAGTCCGCAGGATCTAAAAAGAGCAATGCAGGCGTTAGAGCAGTTGAATATCGCGCATCTCGCCTCCAGCTCATTTGGCTCACTTTCCGGCGGGCAGCAACAGTTGGTGATGATTGCCCGGGCTCTGGTGACGGAGTGTCAAACGCTGTTACTGGATGAACCGTGTTCCGCGCTGGATCTCGCCAATCAGCAGGTGGTGCTGCAGCTCATTAGCGATCTGGCCCATCAACAGGGATGCAGTATTCTCTTTTCGACTCACGATCCGCTTCATGCGTTACAGGTTGCTTCCCATACTTTGCTGCTACTCCCTGAAGGAAAATGGCGGGCAGGGCCCACGAACAGCATTGTGACGGAGGAGAATTTATTCCTGGCCTATGGCTTAACGCTGAGAAAACTCAGCGTGGAGAACTACCAGACGCCGTTTATCGCACCGTTGTTTTCTATTCGCCGTTAAGCGTTAAGAATCCTGCGGCGCTAAGAAATTCCTGCCCGCCGCGGGAGAGTATGAATTCAACCAGTGCCATGACTTCATTGGATGCATCAAGCACCGCCAGTTGGTATTCGCAGCGAATATTGTGCTCATCGGGAATAGCCACGTAATGTACGTCGGGCATCGCGCGCAGCGCGTGTGCGTAATGCGCGTAACCGATAAACAGATCGGCCAGTCCCTGGCGCACGATCCAGGCGCTCGCCAGTTCTCCTTGCGGGATTTTTACCGTATCACGACCACCCACCAGCGGGATTGCGCGCGTCCGAAGCTGCTGCCCGAGCCCTGGTTCCAGTACATCCATATTGTCGAAAAATGCCCAGGTATAGTCTCCGGAAGGGTCGCAGCCGGGCGTTGATGTACCTGGTCGCAGCGTTGGGTCGCGGAGTAAATCCAGCCAGACACCGGTTCGGTTGCTGACCAGGCTCAGTTTGTTCCAGCAAAAAGTGTGCGTAGAGACGGCTATATTACGTGCTAACAGGTTTTGCGGATGTTCCCGGTTGGCCGAGGCAAAGAGCGCACACGGTTCTCCCGCTTCAATACGCTCACGCAATAAACCGGCCGGACCATATTCAACCTTGACGTCTATTCCACTCATGCGCGTGAACTGGCTTATCAGTGGCGTAAATGCAGGGCGCAAACTGCCTGCGGCTAACAGGAAGATGGAAGAGGGCATGGTATCCGATCTCTGGCGAATGACATTATGCGAAGAAGGTGAATGATACGCGTTGAGCATGGAATTTAGAATGATTTAGCGCAGTGCTATTGAATCATCAAAGGAAATGATAAAACTGACGGATACAAACTGAAGATAAAAAAAATAGTTTTGAAGTGAAATAGCACCAAATCAAAGGGATATGATTTGGTGCGTCCGAGTGGACTCGAACCACCGACCCCCACCATGTCAAGGTGGTGCTCTAACCAACTGAGCTACGGACGCAAAATGGTGCGTTCAATTGGACTCGAACCAACGACCCCCACCATGTCAAGGTGGTGCTCTAACCAACTGAGCTATGAACGCAACGTTGTAGGTGACAACGGGGACGAATATTAGCGGCACAGACCGAATGAGGCAAGAGGGAAATAGCATTTTTCTTCCTGATCTCACGCGATTGCAGAGTAATTAAGCAAGTTGATTATATTTTGTTGATTTTGCAGCGTGTTTTTTATTCAGACTGTGCGCTGGGGGCATTATGGAGCAAATGTCGGGCCCAACGATCGGGGGATCGGCCTTCATTTTGCCAGTGGTTACGACAAAATGGCAAAAGGTGACGGGTTGGGGGGATTCAGACAGTAACACCGGCAGCGGTGAAAAATCTGGTGAAGACCTATGCTGAAGCCACTCGAGGTATAATCACGTCCTCCGGAGAGGAAACTGTACCGGCTGATGACTTTACCAATTTTGAACTGGTTGCCCAAGCCTTTGGATTCAGCCCGTCAAGTGGGTTGACCCCACCCCGGTAGACGATCCTGCCCTATAGAACACTTGAGCACAAAGCTATTACCATCTCACAGCTGCGGCTTGTGCACTTGCTCTGATCATTGCGGCACCTAATATATATGTTTTTTCGCATATATTATTGTATTTATAATCCCAGAGCGTATCCTGATACCAAATGAAAAGGAGACATGATGCAACTAACAACACTACAACTCTTCAAAAACCTCTCCGACGAAACCCGTCTGGGCATTGTCATGCTGCTCAGAGAGATGGGAGAGCTGTGTGTGTGTGATCTCTGTACAGCGCTGGACCAGTCACAGCCTAAGATTTCCCGTCATCTGGCAATGCTCCGGGAAAGTGAACTATTACTGGATCGCAAACAGGGCAAGTGGGTTCACTACCGTCTATCTCCACATATTCCTTCCTGGGCTGCTCAGGTGATTGAGCAGGCCTGGTTAAGCCAACAGGATGACGTACAGGCCATCGCCCGTAAGCTGGCATCGGCAAACTGCTCTGGTAGCGGTAAGGATGTTTGTATCTAAAAAATTTGCCTAAACATATATGATTTTTCGAATGTGAGGTGTTTGGAATGAAAACGTTAACGGTGTTTGACCCGGCAATGTGCTGCAGTACCGGCGTATGTGGCTCAGATGTCGATCAGGTTCTGGTTGATTTCTCTGCTGATGTGCAGTGGCTGAAAGGACGTGGCGTACAGATTGAACGTTACAACCTGGCGCAGCAGCCCATGAGCTTTGTTCAGAATGAGAAAGCGAAAGCATTCCTCGAAGCATCTGGAGCAGAAGGGCTTCCGCTACTGCTGTTGGACGGTGAAACGGTGATAGCAGGGCGATACCCAAAACGTGCTGAGCTGGCTCGCTGGTTCGGTATTCCGCTGGAGAAGGTAGGGTTAGCTCCCACCAGCTGCTGTGGTGGTAATACTTCCTGTTGTTGAATATGTCAGGAGGACATATGAAATTCTTACAGAACATCCCGCCTTTCCTGTTTTTTACTGGCAAGGGAGGCGTAGGAAAAACGTCCATTTCCTGCGCGACGGCAATCCGCCTTGCCGAACTAGGTAAGCGGGTTTTGCTGGTCAGTACAGATCCGGCCTCCAATGTCGGCCAGGTATTCGACCAGGCTATCGGTAACACCATTCGCTCTGTGGCAGCAGTTCCTGGACTTTCCGCTCTGGAGATTGACCCTCAGGAAGCCGCCCAACAATACCGCTCCAGAATCGTTGATCCTATCAAAGGTCTTCTGCCTGAAGACGTTGTTAACAGTATCAGCGAGCAGCTTTCAGGAGCCTGTACGACTGAGATTGCGGCGTTCGATGAGTTCACCGGCTTATTGACAGACGCTTCCCTGCTGACCCGCTTCGATCACATCATTTTTGATACAGCGCCGACGGGCCACACGATTCGCCTTCTCCAGCTACCCGGTGCCTGGAGTAGTTTCATTGAAAGTAATCCGGATGGTGCTTCCTGTCTTGGCCCAATGGCCGGGCTGGAAAAGCAGCGTGAGCAGTATGCTCATGCGGTAGAGGCGTTGTCCGATCCTGAACGTACCCGCCTGGTTCTGGTTGCACGACTGCAAAAATCTACGCTGCAGGAAGTAGCCCGCACCCATGAAGAACTGGCCGCAATTGGCCTGAAAAACCAGTACCTGGTTATTAATGGTGTGCTGCCTAAAGCCGAAGCTGAACATGACGCGCTCGCGGCTGCGATATGGCAACGGGAGCAGGAAGCACTGGCAAATCTTCCTGCTGGTTTATCTGAGCTACCGAGAGATACCTTATTACTCCAGCCAGTAAATATGGTTGGTGTGTCTGCGTTGAAGGGGCTGCTGGATTCCCGTTCTGATGCATTACCGCTCCCGGTAACGAACGTCCTGTACACGCCTGAAAACTTATCGCTCTCTGACCTGGTCGATGATATCGCCCGCAGTGAACATGGCCTGATTATGTTGATGGGCAAAGGTGGCGTAGGGAAAACCACGATGGCTGCTGCCATCGCCGTAAGGCTGGCAGACATGGGATATGACGTGCATCTCACCACCTCTGATCCCGCTGCGCACCTGAGTACAACGCTGAACGGCAGCCTCAAAAACCTGCAGGTCAGCCGCATCAACCCTCACGATGAAACCGAACGCTATCGCCAGCATGTTCTTGAGACGAAGGGAAAAGATCTGGACGAAGCAGGGAAACGGCTATTGGAAGAAGATTTACGTTCTCCCTGTACTGAAGAAATTGCCGTGTTCCAGGCTTTTTCCCGAGTGATTCGTGAAGCAGGTAAGCGGTTTGTTGTCATGGATACAGCTCCCACTGGGCACACGCTGTTGTTGCTGGATGCTACCGGGGCTTACCACCGAGAGATTGCCAAAAAAATGGGGGATAAAGGTCATTTTACTACCCCAATGATGCAGCTTCAGGACCCGGAACGAACCAAAGTTCTACTGGTTACGCTTCCTGAAACCACACCGGTACTGGAAGCGGCAAGCCTACAGGCTGACCTTGAAAGAGCGGGGATTCATCCATGGGGCTGGATTATCAATAACAGCCTTTCCATCGCGGATACGCGTTCTCCGTTGCTTTGCCAGCGCGCTCAGCAGGAACAGCCTCAGATTGAGGCTGTTAAGAATCAGCACGCTGACCATATAGCGCTCGTTCCGGTACTGGCTTCTGAGCCAACAGGTATTGAAAAACTCAAAGAGTTGGCGGGTTAATTTTTTGTTTATACAGGGCGGCAGATCCGCCCTGTCAGGAGGTTTTATGTTACTGGCAGGCGCTATTTTTGTCCTGACCATTGTTTTGGTTATCTGGCAACCAAAGGGATTAGGGATCGGCTGGAGTGCAATGCTGGGCGCGGGACTGGCTCTGATATCTGGCGTTGTGCATGTGGACGACATTCCGGTGGTGTGGAATATCGTCTGGAACGCGACGGCGACCTTTATTGCCGTAATTATTATCAGCCTGCTGCTTGATGAATCAGGCTTTTTCGAATGGGCGGCATTGCATGTTTCGCGTTGGGGTAACGGTCGTGGCCGTTTGCTCTTTACGTATATCGTTCTGCTAGGTGC
Organism: Citrobacter sp. Cpo071; assembly: GCF_030332765.1. NCBI lineage: Bacteria > Pseudomonadati > Pseudomonadota > Gammaproteobacteria > Enterobacterales > Enterobacteriaceae > Citrobacter > Citrobacter sp. Cpo071. The sequence goes on from NZ_JAOWHE010000085.1 coordinate 449,693, forward strand.
AGCGGTGGCGGCACTGTTTGCCAACGATGGTGCGGCACTTATTCTGACGCCGATAGTTATCGCCATGCTGCTGGCATTAGGGTTCAGCAAAGGTACCACGCTGGCATTTGTCATGGCCGCCGGGTTTATTGCCGATACTGCCAGCCTGCCGCTTATCGTGTCGAACCTGGTGAATATTGTTTCTGCGGACTTCTTTGGTCTGGGATTCACCGAATATGCATCGGTGATGGTACCGGTCGATATCGCCGCCATTATTGCCACACTAATTATGCTGCATCTGTTTTTCCGCAAGGACATCCCGCCAACTTACGATCTGGCCCTCCTAAAGAAACCAGCAGAAGCAATAAAAGATCCGGCTACATTCCGCACTGGTTGGATAGTTCTGATTCTCCTGCTTGTTGGTTTCTTCGTCCTCGAGCCGCTCGGTATTCCCGTTAGTGCGATTGCAGCGGTTGGGGCGATAATTCTGTTTGCAGTGGCGAAACGAGGCCATGCCATTAACACTGGTAAAGTGCTACATGGTGCACCCTGGCAGATCGTCATCTTCTCATTGGGGATGTACCTGGTGGTTTACGGTCTGCGCAACGCAGGGCTAACCGAATATCTTTCAGGTGTTCTGAACGTGCTGGCTGATAAAGGACTCTGGGCCGCGACGCTGGGTACTGGCTTCCTGACGGCTTTCCTGTCTTCCATCATGAACAACATGCCTACCGTGCTGGTTGGCGCTCTTTCTATTGATGGCAGTACCGCAACCGGCGTCATCAAAGAGGCGATGATTTATGCCAACGTGATTGGCTGCGATCTGGGGCCGAAAATCACACCTATTGGTAGCCTGGCAACGCTGCTCTGGCTACATGTACTTTCACAGAAGAAAATGACCATCACGTGGGGATACTATTTCCGCACCGGGATTATCATGACTCTGCCTGTGCTGTTTGTAACGCTGGCAGCGCTGGCGCTACGTCTCTCTTTCACTTTGTAATGAGATACTGATATGAGCAACATCACCATTTATCACAATCCAGCCTGCGGCACGTCGCGTAACACGCTGGAGATGATCCGCAACAGCGGTAATGAGCCGACCGTGATTCTTTACCTCGAAACTCCACCTTCACGTGATGAGCTGGTCAAACTCATTGCTGATATGGGTATTTCCGTCCGGGCTTTGCTGCGTAAGAACGTCGAGCCGTATGAGGAACTGGGTCTTGCAGAAGATAAATTTACTGACGAGCAATTAATAGATTTTATGTTGCAACATCCGATCCTGATTAACCGTCCGATTGTAGTGACGCCACTGGGAACTAAACTTTGCCGTCCTTCTGAAGTCGTTCTGGATATCCTGCCAGAATCTCAGAAAGGGGCTTTCGCCAAAGAAGATGGTGAAAAAGTGGTTGATGATGCAGGTAAAAGACTGAAATAAAGATGAAGGGGGCAGTTGCCCCCTTCGTTGTTACTTCGCCATTTCTTCCAGCAGGTTAATACCAACCGGCTCTTGGCTTTGTAGCGCTGTTAATGCAATACGCTTTGCATACTGCTCTCCCACATCAGAGATGAGAGGCAGCTCGCGGCTAGCCCTGGTCTTCAGGAAAGGTGACGATGGTTCAGCTGCCGCCAGGCTGTTATTCACAACCCATGCCCATGGCTCGATGCCAGCGCGACGTAAATCCTGCTGTAGGTTCGCCGCTTCCAGTACCGGTGTCGTTTCGGCAAGCGTCACGATAATCACCTTCGTCTTCTCCGGGTGCTGCAATTGCATCATTGGCGTCATCACATGGTCATGTGTTTGCCCCATCTGGCGCACCATTTCCCGGTGATAGGCTCCTGTTGCATCAATTAGCAGAAGCGTGTGGCCCGTTGGCGCTGTGTCCATAATAACAAAATGATCGTCTGCCTCTTTGATGATCCGCGAGAATGCCTGGAAGACGGCGATCTCTTCAGTACATGGTGAGCGGAGATCTTCCTCCAGCACCGCCAGCCCTTCTGCATCTAACCCTTTCCCCTGATTTTCCAGAACAAAGCGACGATAGCGTTCTGTCTCTACTTTCGGGTCAATACGGCTGACCTGAAGGTTTGGTAGCGAGCCATCCAGCGTATAAGACAGATGTGCTGCCGGATCGGACGTCGTCAGATGGACTTTATGGCCGCGTTTTGCCAGAGATACCGCCACCGATGCCGCAACAGTCGTTTTGCCCACACCGCCTTTACCCATCGTCATTACCAGACCTTTACCTGTCAGGCTGAGTTCATCCACCAATGAGGCAAGTTTCGGTAAATCCAGAGTATTTAGCGTGGTAGTTGGGAGAGACATCGAGGCTTCGCTCTCTGTAAATAACTCACGCAAGGCTTCGAGACCGACCAGATTAAATGGCTTCAGAAACAGCTGCGAGCGGGGAAGGTTCGCCAGATTCTCTGGCATAGCAAGTAGTGCTTTTCCCTCCCGAGCCAAAATACTTTGCGCCAGCGGATCATTCTCACCCACAAATGGTGGCAAGACACCATTAATGGCAAGGTGTTGATGCTGCAAACCGATAGCAGACAGCTCATCATGCGTATGGGAAACCTCTTTTAGTGTCGAAACCTGGGCACGGGCAACCAGAACCAGACGCGTGAGTGCAGCATCAGAGAGAGCCTTAACCGCGTCTGAGTACTGGTGCTGTTGTTTCTCCAGCCCCACCAGCGGCCCGAGGTTAGCGGCGGCATCAGGGTTCGCTTCGAGATAACCGCTCCAGGCCCCCGGCAACTCAAGCATGCGGATAGTGTGACCGGTTGGCGCGGTATCAAATACGATATGGTCATACTTTTCCCGCAACTCATGGTTGGTAAGAAGACCAGTAAACTCATCAAATGCCGCGATTTCCGTAGTACAAGAACCGGAGAGTTGCTCTTCAATACTGCTGACTACATCGGCAGGCATCAGCCCGCGAACAGGGTCGAGCACTCGGTCACGATAGGCTTGTGCTGCAGCCATCGGGTCAACTTCCATCGCCGCAAGATTTTGGACGGTACTGATATCTGTTATTCGGTGGCCGATAGTCTGGCTAAATACCTGACCGACATTGGAAGCCGGATCGGTACTCACCAGAAGCGTTCTCTTACCCTGATCGGCCAGCCACACCGCAGTAGCACAAGCGAGGGATGTTTTACCCACGCCACCTTTACCGGTGAAGAAGATGAACGGGGGAATGTCTTTTAAAAATGGCATATTCATCAGTGATTGCTCCTCTGGAATTAAGGCATACGTGGAATGCTGCAGCAGCGTGGTTGTGCGCTGTCTTTACTCCAGTCCTGAGTAAGCGGAATACCTGCCCAACGGGCGATATCTTCACGAGTCGGCAGTTTGCCTGCCATCACGAGTTTGCCGTCGAGCAAGGTGACAGGGAGGGACTCCATCCCTGATGTGTTCAGAAACTCTTTAATGACCGGCGAATTCAGGAACTGTTGCGGGTTCTTCGCAAGGCTGTAGCGCTGTATATCAACGCCATTCTTTTTCGCCCATTCGGCGCTGGCGTTCCATTTGACGGCTTCGTCACTGACTACAACGCTGCTGGTTGCACAGCAGCCTGCTGCTTCAAAGATCTCAATTTTTGACATGGACTGTTTACCTCAGTGTTTAGTCATTTGGCTTTACACTGAGGTAAACGAAGGTGGTGGGGAAAAGATGCGCGATTAATTCATTTTTTTGTGGCAGCAGACGGGAGACGTGTCATCCGCCTCAATCTGACAAAGTTCTGTCATCGTTTCTTTCAGGTGCTTTCTGGCCCGTAGTAGTCGGGATTTAAACGCCGTAAGCGTGATTCCCAGTTCATCGGCCAGGGACTGCTGGGGGCGCCGGTTAAGGTCGGATTCTTCAATCAACCACCGCTCATCTTCAGGTAATGCCTGCAATGTTTCAGGCAGGCAAATATCCAGCGTTGAGATTGCATCAGGGGATGCATCAGTTAATGGGGCATCATCTTCCAGCTCAATGAATTCCCTGGTGGTGCGGTACTCATCAATCAGCAGATTCCTCGCCGCCCGATACAGCCAGGCTCGCGGATTCTCCATTTCGCAGAAACTGTCTGAATGAGCGCGGGCACGCAGGAATAGCTCTTGCAGAAGGTCTGCTGCTTTTTCGCTATCACCTGTCTTCGATGTCAGAAAGCGAGAGAGTTCGGCTTCATGTTGCCGCCAGAACACGCTCATGCAGTTGTTGAATGCCGTTACATCACTCATACCAGCCCTCAAATTTTGCTCTGATTAACCCGCCGTGAAAGTTCTTCTGCAGACTCTTTTCGTTCGCTGTAGCGATCAACGAGATAGGCTGAGTTACCTCGGGTCAGCAGAGTAAATTTCACCAGTTCTTCCATCACATCCACGATCCTGTCGTAATAAGACGACGGTTTCATTCGTCCATCTTCATCAAATTCCTGCCAGGCTTTTGCCACGGAGGACTGATTCGGGATGGTGATCATCCGCATCCAGCGGCCAAGAATTCGCATCTGGTTTACGGCATTGAAAGACTGAGAGCCACCGCAGACCTGCATTACGGCCAGCGTCTTCCCCTGAGAAGCGCGAACAGCGCCTTCCGAAAGTGGTATCCAGTCAATCTGGGCTTTCATGATGCCGGTCATCGCACCATGACGTTCAGGTGAACACCACACCATGCCTTCGGACCAACGTACCAGCTCACGCAACTCCATGACTTTGGGATGCGAATCTGGCGCATCATCAGGAAGGGGCAAACCTGAAGGATTGAAGATCCGCACTTCGGCGCCCATGGCGGTCAGTAACCTTGCCGCTTCTTCCGTAGCCAGTCGGCTGTAGGAACGTTCACGTACAGAGCCGTATAGCATGAGGATTCGCGGCGGATGAGGTACGGCAGGAACACCGAATCTGGCCTCAGTGATTGAGGTGTCGAACTGGCTTGCGTCAACATTCTTTAACTCAGTGGACATATTATTCTCTGACGTCGTTATTGGTATCGTGTAGCCCATCTGCCTCTGTGCAGCACTCTTCTGTCAGAAAAGCAATCAACGCACCAAGATTTTCATAGCAAGCGTGGCAGTACAGCGTTCTTCCCTGACGTTCCTGGCGAACGAGAGTTACAGATATCAGGGATGAAAGATGGTGACTTAATGTCGATGCTGGGATTTCGAGTTGCTTCTGTAGTTCGCCCACAGCCATGCCCTGAGCTCCTGCTTTGATCAGCATTTTGTAAATCCCGAGCCTTGTTACATGCCCAAGTTCTTTCAACATCGTCGCTGCTAAGTTGAGTTCCATACTCGGTCTCATAATCAATAATTCCATACTTCTAGAATAATGGAAATATTATTTACTTTCAATATTCAATCGGTTTGGTTGGGAACGCAGTTAAGAATTTCTAAGTAATTACAGTCACCTGGCAAGTTTTTAGGTACAGTATTTTGAATAGGCTAAGTTTTTTATCTTCCAGATGTCCGTTCTGGCACTAAGCAGTCGTAAGAGGGGGGGCATTTTATGGGCCGGGACATAAAAAGGGACACATTAATAGCTGCTATAACCCGCTATTAACTGTTCCGGAAGTTTTTATCTTACTGATTTATATGTATATATTTGAGTTTGCAGCGTGTTTTTTATTCAGGCAGCGAACTGGGGCATACCAGGGTTGGTTCGAATTACAGAGGCGCTCAGACTTTAAGCGCTGTAAGGATAGTGGTTTCTATTTTCTCTGGGGTAGTGAAGGGGGCAAATCGCTTAAGCGGCTTGCCGTCACGCCCGATCAGGAACTTAGTAAAATTCCACTTGATCCGCCCACCCAGCACGCCGGGTAATTCGTCTTTCAGGTAACGAAATACCGGATGCGTAGCGGCACCGTTGACTTCCACTTTCTCAAACATCGGGAAGCTCACACCGTAGTTGATGTGACAGGTTTGCGCGATTTCGTCGGCTCCACCGGGCTCCTGGTTACCGAACTGGTTGCAGGGAAAACCAAGCACCACCAGACCCTGCGCGGCGTACTTCTTGTAGAGCGCTTCGAGGCCTGCATATTGTGGAGTGAAACCACAATGGCTGGCGGTATTAACCACCAGAACCAGTTTGCCAGCGTAGTCGGCCATACAGATGGGCTGGCCATGCAAACTGGTGGCAGTCAGTTGATGAAAGGGGGCCATGCCAGAATCCTCAAATAAGATAGTATTACTCATGTTGCCCGCGAGTGACGGGCTTCGCTGCGTATCTATTTATTATGATCGCAACTGCAGGATTAATAAACTTGCCATTGGTGCAGGGCAAAAATAGAAATTCTCTGCGGTTCGGTTATGGACATTCCATAATTTATTTTAACCAACCTGACGAGCGTTCCATTCGTCGCGCGTGATTTCCCAAAGTTCAGAATCCAGCAAACCGCTGACATACTCTTTCTTTTCCGTTTTGATAAGCCGCATGCCGCTACTGTCTGAAATACGTTTGGAACGGACATTAAGAGAGGCTTTCGGCGCACGCAATACAGTCTTATTTAACGTATTAAACCAGTAATCCGTAGCGACATTACTGGCTTCACGCATAAAACCCTGCCCCTGATATTCCGGAGCTAACCAAAATCCACGGTTATTATCCTCAACGTCATAAAGGCATATTAAACCTATGAGATCGTCAGGGGCCTCACGGAATCTGATAGTCCAGATCCACGCAATCCCTTTATCCACATCAGGCAGGGCAACGTTATTGACGTAATTCTCCGCACCGTTATCAGGATAGGGCCAGGGTACTGAGGAGACCATATAGCGAACTATCTCCCAGCGGGGATAAAGCACCTGAATCTGCGAGGCATCTTCGGCTTGTAATGGTTTTAACAGCAAGCGTTCCGTATGGAGTATTGGTATTTTCATATGCACTTTCCTACTCGAGCAAGATAAGAGGATCAATGTGGGGAGGATTTTGAAAAAATATTAATAACCAGAACCCCAGCACAAATAAGAAGCATACCTGCGATCGCCGGAAAATCTAGCTTTTGCCCACTTACCAACCAGCCCAAAAGACTGATTAATACGATTCCAGCACCTGACCAAATTGCGTATGCAATACCCGTTGGAATGGTCGACAGAGTTTGGGAGAGAAGATAAAAGGCTGTGCAGTAGCACACAATAGTTGCTACAGATGGCCATAGGCGTGTGAATCCGTCAGAGAACTTCATCAGGGTTGTACCTATGACTTCAGCTAAGATGGCCCCGGCAAGGAAAATGTATGAATTCAAAATCTGATCCCATGTGACAATCTAAAGCAAATATCGTATCACAAAGGGGGGGGGGAGTTTGAACACAGGAGTTATCCGCCCAAGACCTCGAAGCTGCCGTACTGAACTCATAGCGATTAGATTTCCGTTGGTGAGTTCTCCTGCTAAGAGCAAAAGAAAACTCAGGCTGATAATGCGATGGACATATCCATACAACGCAGATCTGTTTGGGCAAGTCTTGATGGGGATATCGTTTCCTTGATAAACATAAAACCATGCTTTTCGTAGAAAGTTTGCGCGTTTGGTGTTGAGGTCAAGGTTAACTGTTTCAGCCCTCTTTTAATCGCCTCATTACATTTATAGATTTATCATGAAACGGTTTCGTTTCAACATCGTTGTTTAACAAAAGAGGGAAGTCCATTACTGGCACGGAGTGGACAAGTTACCAACATGAGCAGTGAGTAGATAATCGCCTCTTGATGAGTCGATTATTCAATGCAAACGGGGCATAGTAATTCATTCAGTACAGGATTATGTAGCTCAATCAATCGACACAAAATAATTGTGAGGTCACAAATATGACGCCTACATTGCAAGGATCTCTTGTCACGCTCCGTCCTCTGCTTGAGACAGATGCTCAGCTATTGATTGATGCGGCAGCGGATGGGGAACTCTGGTCCCTGCCATTTACGGTGGTTCCGTCTGCTGACACCGCAGATTCTTACATTCAGAAAGCCCTCAAGGGGCAGATCGAAGGCACAGTCATGCCGTTTGCTGTAACGCTTTCGTCCGATCAACGTGTCATTGGATCAACACGTTTCTGGAAGATTGATAGAGAAAACCGAAAGCTCGAAATTGGTCATACCTGGTATTCACAAAGCTGGCAAAAAACAGCTGCAAATACCGAGAGTAAACTGTTATTGCTGCGGTACGCCTTTGAGCAACTGAAGTGTTTTCGCGTTCAGTTTACGACTGATGTATTGAATGAGCGCTCGCAGGCTGCCATTCTCCGTATTGGTGCGATCCAGGAAAGCATCATCAGAAATGAACGAATTATGCCTGATGGTCGAAAACGTACTTCCATACGGTACAGCATAATTGATGATGAGTGGCCGCAGGTTCGGACCAACCTTGAGCACCGCCTTTCCAGTTACAGGAAAGAGAAATAACTCGAGGTTTTGCGGACAGAAGGTCTGCTGTGAGCGAACAGCGGTCGTTACCGACACCAGCGGATTTTCATTAATGTAGCACTTCAAATTGGTATATAACTTGAATCAGGTTCAAGTACTGATGATGAGAGGCTTGAATAACCTGTGTGGTTTTGGAGTGGTTTTACCCCACTTGAAGCGTGATTTTGGGGGCATCTTTTGGAGCAGGGACATAAAAAGGGACACATTAATAGCTGCTATAACCCGCTATTAACTGTCCCAGTAATTGTTTATCGTAATGATTTATATGTTTTTTTTTTGAGTTTTGAAATGATTGTATTTTGTTAATTTTGCAGAATGCTATTTACTCAGGCTGTGCGTCGGGCGAGTCACACCTGATTGTTAAACTGCGTGATGTTTTTACATTTCTACGTGCTGGAGTCACTTAAATAATTACACAGCAACTTCCATAAGTAATGAGCAGCCGGTGTAAAACGATGATCGGAGCTACGCAATACATGCCACTGACACTCTCTGGCAATATGATGATCAATCGGTATTGCCGTCAATTCCCCAGGATAAGAATTTGCATTAGCGGTTTGTTCTGTCATAAAAGCAATCCCCAGTCCCGCACGGCACAGGGCTATTGCGCTGGTAAACAAATTACAGCAGTAGGATGGCCTGAACATAATCGCTTCATCGCGAAACATCGCAGTGAGATATCGCTGAAGCCCAAAATTGTCATGCATAGCAATCAGGCGATGCCGGGAAAGTTCCTGAAGCGTTACTTTCTTTAAACCAGAAATAACATGATCCTTCCTGACAATGGCACAAATGGCTCCCCGGTTATAGCTATATCGTTTAAGTGCCGGTTGCCCAACGGGACCAAATCCTACGGCCATATCCACTTCACCTCTTGCAATGAGTTCCATCGATGTTTCCATGTTGCCAGAGGTGATATCGACAAACACATTCGGGTAGATTTGGGCAAAATCGCTCACGACGTGGGTAATGATTTCCTGGACCATCCCTTGTCCAACGCGCAGCGTAACTGTCCCTCCACGCATATGGCGCATATCGCTGAGTTGCCGCTCAAGTTCATTGCGTTTTTGTTGAGTAATGGCGTAGTCATCAGCCAGTAATCTTCCCGCCTCGGTGAGGACAACGTTACGTCCTCTTTTCTCCAACAATGGCAGCTGTATTGTTCTTTCCAGAAGAGAGATTTGGCGACTGACAACCGAAGGGTTAAAGCCAAGGATGTCGGCGGCTCTGCGGATCCCACCGTACAATCCGACCATATATAAATAACGGATCGCTTTTTCTGGATAGGTGCTCAATGTCATGTTTTTGCCATTATTGTTGACCTGAAGGCAACAATAATAGCATAGGAGCCTGATTCTTTTTCAACCGGGATTCATTACATACTAATGCTAAATACCTATACGGAGAGTGTGGCAATGAAGAGCGTTGTTAATTACTTACAGAAACATACTGACCTTATCATGGAAGATATCAGCGATTTGGTACTGGCTGAGTCTCCTTCAACGGATAAAGCTGCTGTTGACCACTGTGGTGACGTTTTAAAAGCTATTTTCGAAAAGCGTCTGGGTATACAGGCTGAAACTGAAAAACAGACACATTACGGTAACCAGTTAAAATTTGTTCTGGGAAAAGAGGGCCCGCAAACTACAATTTTGGGGCATTTTGATACGGTCTGGGATAAAGGGGTACTCTCACTTCGCGAAGAAGAGGGGAAATGGTATGGCCCGGGGATCCTCGATATGAAAGCCGGGATGATTCAGTCTATCTGGGCGGTTCGTGCGTTAAAAGAGAGCGGGCAACTAGGCGGTAAGCGCATTGTTTTCCTGTGCAATAGTGATGAAGAACTCGGAAGTCCAAGTTCGAAGGAATGGATTATCCGTAATGCTACAGGATCTGAGCAAGTATTGGTTGTTGAACCGGCGACAACTCATGGTGATTTAAAAATTGCCCGTAAAGGCACTGGCCGCTACCGCATTGCTATCACAGGTCTTGCTGCGCATGCAGGCAATAATCCTGGTGAGGGGGTTAGTGCTATTGAGGAAATGGCTTTTCAGATCCTCAAATTGCGAGAGTTGAATGATCCTGAGCGCGGTACCACCGTTAACGTTGGTATTGTACGGGGTGGCAGTAGGGTTAATGTCGTCGCGGATTATGCCGAATTAGAAATTGATACCAGAGTGGAAAATCAGTCAGAAGCTGCACGGATCCATGATGCTATCACCCGTTTGACACCTCATTTGCAAGGTAGCCAACTCAGGATTGAAGGAGGGCAAACTCGCCCACCGATGGAACGTTCTTCAGCTTCCGAACAGCTATTTGAAAAAGCGCAAAAGATTGCGGAAAAACTGGGCATTACGATTACCGCGAAATCGGCTGGAGGTGGTAGTGATGGAAACTTCACCGCGGCGTTAGGTATTCCTACATTAGATGGACTTGGTGCGACAGGAGCCGGTATCCATGCGCTCCATGAGCATATATTACCCGAAAATATCGTTACCAGAACCGCACTGGTTGCTGGAATGATGCTTAACGATATTAATTCTGATGATGGGGCAAAATTTTAGCTAATTACATCATGCACACTCAACGACATTATTGTTTGTTATCCTCATGTAACCACTGTGGCTATATGGATTATTAATATCTTGACGAATAAATAACAGGACATATCCATGAGTGCTTTTATTATTGCGATAGTTATTACTGTCGTTGCGGCTTGGTTAATTATCAAGAATTACCAGCCGCAAACTATTTTGCTGTTAGCGGGGCTTTCCTTGTTAACAATTACAGCCATTTTCTACCCTGAAAAAAGTATCTTATATGGAAATGCAAAATCCACAGGGTCTGTCTGGATTGATATATTTGCTTTTGTAAAAGGTTCATTATCAACGCAGGTAGCAGGGATCGGTTTGATTATTATGGCGGCCGGTGGTTTCGCCAGCTATATGGATCATATTAAAGCTTCAAAGGCCATGGTTGATGTCTGCATTCGGCCGCTGGAGGCTTTAAAAGCACCTTACCTGATCCTTGCCATCGGCTACATTTTTGCGCAATTGCTCCATGTTGCCATCTCCAGTGCTGCGGGCCTTGCAATGTTATTACTGGTGACATTTTTCCCGGTCTTGGTTCGACTTGGGGTAAGTAAGGCTGCTGCCGCGGCTATGATTGGCATGTGTGCCTTTATGGATCTTGGGCCGGCCGTTGGCACCGCGAACTTAGCTGCTGAATATGCTGGCATGGAAACAGCACTGTATTTTGCTCATTATCAGATGCCGGTAGCTGCGGCGGTGATGGTTGTCGTTTCTATATTAATCTATTTTACGGCGAAATATTTTGACAAAAAAGATGGACATGTTGTTGCGTCACAACGTGCTGTGCCTCCCGAGATTGCTGAAAAAGATGACGCGTCAGCACCTAAGTTTTACGGGTTATTGCCCATTTTTCCTGTCGTTCTGGTATTGGTGTTCAGTCCGTTGGTTGTTGATACCATTAAAGTCGATGTCGTGACTGCAATGGTTATCGGAACTATTGTCGCCTTTATTTTTGAGCTATGTGTAAAACGAAACTTTAAAGAGTGCTGCAAGGGAGTACAAGTCTTCTTTAAAGGTATGGGGAGTATGTTTACCAGTATCGTTTCATTACTGGTATGCGCCGAAATTTTCGCACAGGGATTACAAAAAATTGGTGCAGTGGATTATTTACTCGATGCGACACATAACGCTGGCTTTGGTTTCACCAGCATGACGATTGTAATGGCATGTTTGGTCGGGGTAACGGCTGTACTGACAGGATCGGGGGTTGCAGCCTTCTTTTCATTTGCCGGTATGGCGCAGTCTATTGCAACAAAGTTTGGTATGAACGCCGTACATATGCTTCTGCCGATGCAACTGATGGCTGGGATGGGGCGCGCAATGTCGCCCGTAGCCGGTATTATTATTGCCGTCAGTAAATCGGGTGAGTGTTCCCCATTTATGATCGTGCGCAGAACGGTCATTCCGGCACTTGGTGGAATCATAACTATGCTAATCGCTAATACGCTAATTTCCAGTATGTAATAGTAACTGAATACGGAAGGTTTTTATCTGGATGAACACTATGTTAAATGAAAATGTAGATAATTTACTCTATATTCCTTACTCAGGTTCTGTTCTACTCGAATCTCCTCTTCTTAATAAAGGAAGTGCTTTTAGCGAAGAGGAACGAGTGATATTCAATCTGGAAGGATTACTACCCAATGCAGTTGAAACAATTGAGGAGCAATCCCATCGAGCATATCGCCAGTTTAGCGATTTTAAGTCTGCTATTGCACAGCATATCTACCTTAGGAACATTCAGGACACTAACGAAACACTATTCTATTATCTGGTGAATAAACATTTAGCAGAAATGTTACCTATTATTTATACACCTGTTGTTGGCCATGCATGCGAACATTTTTCTGATATTTACCGTAGGGCCAGAGGGTTATTTATCGCATGGCCGGATCGCCATAAAATCGATGATATATTGCACAATGCCACGAAACAGCATATTCGTGTCATCGTCGTCACCGATGGTGAACGGATCTTGGGACTTGGGGATCAAGGTATTGGCGGCATGGGGATTCCAATCGGCAAACTGTCTTTGTATACCGTCTGCGGTGGTATAAATCCGGCAAATACATTACCCATTCTGCTGGATGTTGGAACCAATAATTCTCAACTGCTAAATGATCCTCTTTATATGGGATGGCGTCACCCAAGAATTACCGGGGAGGAATATTTTGAGTTTGTGGATATGTTCATAAACGCGGTTAAACGTCGATGGCCTGAGGTCCTACTGCAATTCGAGGATTTTGCTCAGCAAACGGCACTTCCTCTTCTGGAGCGATACAGAGATGAGATGTGCTGTTTTAATGACGACATCCAGGGAACTGCTGCCGTCGCGCTAGGATGTTTAATGGCGGCAAGCTCAGTCTCTGGTCGTTCATTATGCGAGCAAACAGTCGTTTTTCTGGGGGCCGGATCGGCTGGTTGCGGTATTGCTGAGCATATTGTTCAACAGATGGTCGCTGAAGGCTTGTCTGAAGTGGAAGCTCGCGCCAGAATTTTTATGGTGGATCGGTTCGGATTGTTGACTGATGACCAGGCAAACCTTCCACCTTTTCAGCGACAACTGTCACAGCCTCGAACGATCGTCGAAAGCTGGGGTGTGGAAAGCGAAAAAATGACGCTGATGGATGTTGTTTGTCACGCGCATCCTACGGTGTTGATAGGTGTTACCGGCCAACCAGGCTTGTTTAGCGAAGCTATTATTAGGGGAATGTACAAGTACTGTAAGCTCCCAATAATCATGCCGTTATCCAACCCAACTTCACGGGTCGAGGCGAGGCCGGAAGATATTATTGAATGGACAGAGGGAAACGCCATTGTTGCAACGGGAAGTCCATTTAATCCCGTAATATACAAAGGAAAGGAGTATCCCGTTGCACAATGTAATAATGTTTACATCTTCCCTGGTATTGGTCTAGGGTGTCTGGCAAGCCGCGCCACACGAATTACAGAAAATATGTTAATAACGGCAAGCCGAACGTTAGCCTCTTTTTCGCCAATGAAAAGCAATAAAGATTCTCCATTATTACCGGATATAAATAATATTCAGGAAGTAACAAAAGCTATTGCCTTTAGTGTTGGTATTGCAGCGCAACGCGATGGCGTAGCCATTCGTATACCGGAGGAATCATTACTCGGCAAAATTGACGAGATTTTTTGGCATCCGCAGTATCGTCAATACAGACGGACCTCATACTGACGCTAATCAACCCCCTCTCTGGAGGGGGATTGACGCCACTCATCGATAGGGAGGTTGGATTTTGGCACAATGCATCTTATTCTCAACGCAAGACACCCTTGCTGACCGATGGCGAAGGTCATGGGATATTAACCCGTAACTCAGGGAAGGCGGCAATGACAGATTATTGGTGGAAAGACCTGGTTGATCGTAATAACCAGTGGCAAGGGTTGGAACTGACCGTCAAAGAAAATCAAAGAACTGAGCCAGCGATGGAAATGCTCAGTGGCCATTTTGGGCGTATGGCATTGCAGCTCGCCGGAGAGCCGTTATTCTGGGCTTCAATGCTTGAAGATCATTCCGGCGTTTGGTTGGTTTTTAATGCAGATCATCCACTGAGCCAGGAGATATTACCTGCGGTAACTTCTGAAGATATTGGACGGATAAAAGCCAAAGGCGAGCAGGTGCGGATCGGCGAATGGTGCCGGTATTTTGTTCGTCAGTTAATGAATGCGCCAACACCATTACTCTCACCGCAGCGTTGGTTGATAAGACCGATGTTACCGATTCAATGTTCATCGCGCTATTCCAGTCCCCAACCCGTTGCGTTAGAAAACTGGCGTTTCTCAGCGCCAGAAAGCACTGAAAATATTAACTGCCAGTGGACGCTGTACGGTGAAGATTTCCCTGATCTGACGCAGCCGGAAAACGTCAGATTGATTGACTGGTGGTGGGGCGGTTATTTGCTGCGGGGGCGTTATGCCATTCAACCCAATACGGGGAGAGTAAAATGGTGGCGTAAAAAATGCCGAGAGGGGGCGTTGCCGCCGATACTGGTCTGGTATATCGCCGGATTAGGATCTTATGTGATCCTTGATGGGCATTATCGATTACAGGCGGCGATCGAAGAGCAGATCCCCCCTTTATTTCTGGTGCTGAGCGAGCTTAATGAAAGGGAATATCCTGCCGATGCTGCCCACCAGGCGCGTATCGTTCAGTCGCTGGAAAAGCAGCTGGCTAACAACTCCAATTACAGTGTCAATGCGGTAAATCAGACGCTGATTAGTCTCTATGACAGACGATATCTTTACGCGTCAACGCATAGCCGCGCTACTCTCGGTGAGGGAACCCAATGGGCTACGGAGGTGGAACGTTATCTGCAAAAACATCATCTTGATGCGTATCGGGACAAGATTTTTCAGCGGGTTAAGGGAGATTGATTTTTACCCTACATTTTGTCGATATAACGCGAGCCAGCTTCTGATAACTCCCGGCGGTGGCATTCAGACGGGAGTCATCGTTACTTATCGCTCCTGTTGCAACTCGATATCAGAACACCGGCAAACCCAGTCCTTGCTTCACTTCTCTTAATGTCTGCTGCGTAATCTCGTGCGCCTGCTCGCTTCCTTTTTTGAGCATCGCCATCAGCATGCCTTTATCCTGAATGTAGGTTGCACGCCGCTCGCGCATTGGCGCGATGAGTTCTTGCAAGCACACTTCCAGCTCGTTTTTGCATGTCCGGTCACCCAGTCCACCCCGTTGGTAATGCGCTTTCATTTCCGCCACTTTTGCTTTATCCGGATGAAAAGCATCGAGGTAAGTGAATACCATATTGCCGTCTATTTGCCCTGGGTCGGACACTTTCAGATGATTAGGGTCGGTGTACATTGCGCTGACCGCGCGGTGAATGGTTTCTTCGCTGGCTGACAGGAGCAATGTGTTACCAAGCGATTTTGACATTTTGGCATTTCCGTCGATCCCTGGAAGGCGGCTGGTTTCACTCAGCAGCGCTTTGCAGTGCGATAGGACGGGGGCCGGTAACAGGCTATTCATCTTATGCACTATCTCATTAGTCTGTTCAATCATTGGCAACTGATCGTCGCCGACGGGAACGACTTCGGCTTTGAAGGCCGTAATATCTGCCGCCTGACTGATGGGATAAACCAGAAAACCAACCGGTAACGAGCGGGCGAACCCTTTCTGCGCAATTTCGTTTTTGACCGTAGGATTACGCTCCACGCGAGCCACGGTGACGATGTTCATATAAAGCGCGGTTAACTCTGCGAGAGCAGGCAGTGCAGATTGCAGACAGATGGTAGTAAGTGACGGGTCTATTCCTGCGGCAAGATAGTCGGCAAGTACTTCGGGAATATTGTTGCGGATCTTTTGCGGTGTGCTGCCGTTATCAGTTAACCCTTGTAGGTCAGCCACCAATATAAACTGCTGATAATCGTGTTGCAGCGTGGCGCGCTGGCGCAATGACCCCACATAATGGCCAAGATGCAGCGGGCCGGTGGGACGATCGCCTGTGAGGATGATAGTTTTATTGTTCATGTCAGACTCCTTAGTCATAAAACCGAAAGGGGTCTCTAAATGCAAATAACCGCCTTTCGGCGGTTATTTAAAATGAGGAAAACACATTCTGACCGCCTTTAAGAAGGCAGCCACCACAGGTTGAGATTAAAACCGTTGATATCGTGTTTTGTGTTCATCCAATTAACATACCACCTGGCGTAGAGGTAAAGCAATGCCCGAAGTGCTGGCGCATATCAGCTCGCTTCCAGCATGCCAAAGCTCACAATGCGCGAACGACCTAACTCTTTCGCACGGTACAGTGCAACATCTGCGGCGCGTAACAGGTTGTCGCTCTGGGCGTGCTGCGGGTAACTGGCGACGCCTATAGAGACATCCACGTGTCCAATATCGGAAACGCCAAAGCGCAGCGACAGTTCGCGTACGCCGTTGTAGATTTCCGTAGCAAAGCGGTTAGCGGCCTGTTCATCCGTATTGGCCAGCAGTACCAGAAACTCTTCACCGCCGTAGCGGAAGGCCATGCCGCTGTTGTGGACAACGCGCTGAATAGTCGCAGCGATACTTTTAATCACGCTATCGCCAGCCTCATGGCCAAAGCGGTCATTAATACTTTTAAAATGATCGATATCGATCATCAGGCAACTGATTGGTTCTTTGTTACGCACTGCCTGGCTCATCTGGGTACGCAGTGTATCTTCAAGATGATGACGGTTGCGCAGTCCGGTTAGCGGGTCATAGAGCGCTTTCTCCAGTAGGGCGTCACGCAGACGCTGGTTGGCTAATGCGAGGCCGAGTGCTTCTGCCATCAGCTCCAGATATGCACGGGAGGGGGCGGAATCATCGCTAAGGTTCTGGAATGAGAGCAGACCGATGGCTTCGCCCTGGGCAATCAGCGGAACGCACAGAGTGTGGTGCTGGCATGACTCTGGCAGATGGTAGCAGGCGATATCGGGTTCACCTTGTACCGGAGGATGGCTCTGGCCGCGGCGCACAGCCCAGCATTCGTCCGGGTGGAACGCATCCGCTTTACCCTGCGGAGAAAGCCATTGTGCAACGCAGCGCATTTGCCAGGGTTCCTGGTCCAGTATGTAAAGCCGCCCGGCAATACCTGGAGCAATATTCGGTGCAAACAGCTCTGCCACATTGATGACATCGGCAAAACTCTCGCAGCCTTGCAGGCGCTGCGTCATACGCGCCAGCAGATCGCGGATTGCCCAGTCGGCATCTCGCTCTTTCTCCAGTCTCTGACGCGCCAGACCGTTCTCGCGAAATATCCGGATCGCCTGCGCCATATCACCTATTTCATCTATCTGGTTAAAGCTGGGCGTTTCCACGGCGTAATCCTGCGACGCCAGACGGTTAACCACATCGCTCAGCCGTACAACGGGGCGCAGGACGCGACGCTTTAAAATGAAACCGAGAACGAATAAAAACAGCAGCGCTGTCAGACCGACCATCACTTCAGAGGCTGTCCGCAGCATGCGGGATGACTGGGTTGCATATTCAATTGTATTGCGTACGCGGTTATCGAGCAGTTGGCGGAAATGATCTATCCGGTCCTGGGCGCGTTCCAGTTCCTGTTCATAGCTTTTCCCATAGAGCAGGGCAATAGCCTGCGACTCTTCTGCGCGCGCGACGCTGGCAAGCGCCGCAGCTTGCTCGTCCTGCAGGGCATCAACAATCTGTAGCCCTTCGTGCAATAGCGCCAGCTCTTCATCCGTTGCCCCGATGTCTTTTAGCTTCGACAACCGCTGTTCCACCGCTTTTAGCGATGCTTCTTTCTGACGGTAGGCGTCAAGCACCTGAGGATCTTTTGCAATAACATAGTCGCGCGCCAGGTCGGACAGCGACCAGGCATCGAGTTCGACTTCTTCGGTAAGTTGATCGAACTGATAACGCTGTTCTACCACCTGGCGTTCTGTGTTATCGGCGCTGGATGCCATCAGCATGACAACGCCTGAAGCGATGGTCAGGCATACCGTCGCGCTATAGGCCCAGTTGGTGATTGTGGCAATTCGCACTGATTAGTTCCTTCTGCGACGATTAATGAATACGCATGATTGCAATTATAGGAAACGCATGATTTTGCGTGAAAATAAAAAAGGCGGTCCCGAAACCGCCTTCTGTTATCGTCCTGCAATCATAAATCTGGAGGATTTTTTCCTTCTTCCATAAAGGCTTCGTCGATTCCTTCCACGTTACCTTCATGGTCACGCCCGGAAAACAGGTTCCAGCAGGTTATGAATAGTGCAGCAATCAGGGGGCCAATCACAAAGCCGTTAATGCCGTAGATCTCCATGCCGCCGAGAGTGGTAATCAAAATCAGATAGTCCGGCATTTTGGTGTCTTTACCTACCAGCAGCGGGCGTAGGATATTGTCCACCAGCCCAACGATAATCACGAAGAAGCCAACGATAAACAGCCCTTGCCATAGCTGGTGGGTGGCGAACAGGAATATTGCTGCAGGTACCCAGACGATCGCTGAGCCCACGGCAGGCACGAGCGAGAGAAACGCCATCAACGCCCCCCACAGAACGCTGCCGTCGATATCCACAATTGCAAACGCGATGCCGCCAAGAATACCCTGAACCAAAGCGACGACCGCCGTGCCCTTGACGGTTGCCCGCGTCACGCCGACGAATTTGGCAAACAGGTGCTGTTTGGCAAAATCAGAAAGGGGTAATGAGTCCAGAATCTGGCGCACCAGATACGGTCCATCCTTCAGTAAGAAGAACAGCAGATACAGCATGATGCCAAAACTGATAGCAAAGCCGAATGTCCCTTTCCCAATCAGAAATGCACTGCCAGCAAGGTACTGCCCGCCTTGCAGCACGACATCGGACAGTTTTTTCTGGATCTGCGCGACATCATCCAGATTGTGTTCTGCCAGAAATCCTCTGGCCCAATCAGGAAGGTACGAAAGAATAGAAGTGACGACTTCCGGGAACTGCGTGTCATTCTGTTGCAGTTTGGTGTACACCACGTTCAGTTCAATGGCCAGCGATGACAGGATTACCATCAGCGGGATAAAGACAATCAGACAGATAATGACGATGGTAATTAACGATGCCAGCCCGTTGCGTTCGCCAAGCGCGCTACGAAGTCTGTTTTTTACCGGGTTAAAGATAGTCGTTAATATCGCGGCCCACAAAATGGCGGAAAAGTAGGGGGACAATACATCGAAGAACGCCCAGGTCACGAGGGCAAGTATGAAAATGAAGAAACCTTTAGTCAGTCCGTTAAATCGCATTAGTGAACCCTGTAATGAGAAGCAGTCCCGACTATAGAACCGTTCAGGGGATTTACCAACTTTAGCTGCAGATATTTAGAATAAAGATGTTGCACTAAGGCTACATTCTTATTGTCCTTGCTTCACTGGCGGGAGAGCTATCCTCGCCTCAGTTCAAACTTAATCTTAGACATATACGAATTCCTTCTTTTCAACGATACTCTTATGCTATGAGTTCAAATAAGCAGCGTTATTACAGCTCTTCAGGCAGATTCAAAATCAACATCGAATAATTTTTCGATATCCAAACTGCACCTTAATCAGTCCGGCGCATGGCAGACAGCCTCAATATTATGGCCATCAGGTGCAATGACAAATGCGGCATAGTAGTTTTCGCTATAGGAACGTAAGCCAGGTTCTCCGTTATCCTGGGCTCCTGTGCGCAAAGCAGCATTGTAAAATTCATCAACTTGCTGCCGGGTTTTTGCGACAAACGCCAGATGGAGAGGAGCCGGTTTGTCATTCGTGTGGAACAGACAAAGTGAAACATTATCGGAACCCATTTCAACACCGTAGCTTGGTGTGCCTTCATTGATGAGTTCTACGCCAAGCGGCTGAAGCGCGTTGAGAAAGAAAATTTTACTTTTTTCGTAATCACTTACACCGATTTTCACATGATCGAACATTCTTTATTCCTCATGAAGATATGAACAAATAAAGAGTATATAAAGAGATTGAAGTCGCATTCACGTAAGAACCTGTCAATGTGATGAACATCAATTTAGAGATCTATATATCTACAGTACCTGCCTTTGCTGTTTTAATTGGATTCTTTGATTGCCTGGTTTGTATCCCGCCTAAATATTCATTAGGAATGGCACGATTATGGGGGATACTTACACTTGCATCTATCAGTTCAACTCACAGCAGATAACTTACGCTATGATTTAATAGTGAAACCGTCATTTTTTCCCGAAAAGGGTCGTCAATTAACGAGGGGGTCGCTATGAACACTCAGCCTGTCATCGGGATTAGTGGATGTTTAACTGGTTCAGCCGTGCGATTCGACGGTGGGCATAAACGGATGGGGTTTGTGATGGACGAACTGGCTCAGTGGGTGACTTTCAAACCTGTCTGCCCAGAGATGTCCATCGGTTTGCCTGTACCACGTCCCGCGTTGCGTCTGGTTCAAACCGCCCAAGGGAATGTCCGCATCTGTTTTAGCCATGCGCCTGGTGAAGATGTAACCGATAAAATGTCCGATTTCACCAACTCATATCTTCAGGGACTTGGTGGCCTCTCGGGTTTTATCGTCTGTGCTAAATCACCGAGTTGCGGTATGGAAAGAGTGAGATTGTATGACGAGAAGGGAAATCGTGGGCGAAAAGAAGGGACTGGTCTGTTTACTGGCGCGTTAATGGAAACCTACCCGTGGTTGCCAGTCGAAGAAGATGGCCGCTTGCACGATCCAGTGCTGAGGGAGAACTTTGTCGAACGCGTGTTCGCATTGCATGAGCTTAACAGGCTGCGGGCCAATGGTCTTACTCGCCATGGCTTACTCAACTTTCACAGTCGCTATAAGCTACAGCTTCTGGCTCATCACCAGGCCGGTTACCGGGAAATCGGCCCATTCGTTGCCTCGCTTCACCAGTGGGATGATTTGGACGCTTTTTTTGTTGTCTATCGTGAAAAGCTCATGACGATCCTAAAAAAGCCCGCCTCACGGAAAAATCACACCAACGTACTGATGCATATCCAGGGCTACTTCCGCGAACAGTTGAACACCCGCCAGCGCGGAGAGTTACGTGACGTTATCCTCAACTATAGCGGTGGGCTGCTGCCAATATTGGCGCCTCTGACGCTACTCAAGCACTATCTGGCTGAATACCCAGACAGCTATCTGCTTACCCAGAACTATTTTGATCCTTATCCGAATGATTTAGCGCTACGGTTGATGATCAAATAGTCTGAGAGCGATTCAACCGTTTCTGATTTTCTCATCGATACAAGGCTGAGGTTTACCAAACAGATATCCTTGGGCGAAATCGCAGCCCAGCGCCTGAAGGCTTTTTAGTTGTTCCTGCGTTTCAACACCTTCAGCAACAGCCTTCATATTGAGGGATTTCGCCATGCCGGTGATCAGTTTGATGATATTAAGCGCATCTTCCTGTGTGGATATTGAATGGACAAACGACTTGTCTATTTTAATTTTATCGAAGGCAAGCCTGCTCAGGCGCGAAAGGGAAGAATATCCGGTACCAAAATCATCGATGGAGATTTTTACACCCATGGCTCTGAGTTTATTAAGTGTATTCATCGGCGTCGTACTCTCAGTGAAGAGAGAGGATTCTGTTACTTCCAGTTCAAGACGATCGGCTGGGAGTCCAGTTTCTTTCAGAATAGACAGTACGATACCGACAAAGGCTTTGCTGCTTAGCTGGACAGGAGAGACATTCACTGAAATTTTAGCCGGAACCGCCCAACAAGCCGCTTCCCGGCAGGCAATTTCAAGCACAGCTTTCCCCACCTCATTAATCATTCCGGTTTTTTCAGCAACAGGAATAAAGTTATCCGGCGACAGGAGGCCCTTTAGAGGATGGAGCCAACGAATTAGGGCTTCATAGCTATAAATTTCCTGGCTGAAGGAGTCAACAATGGGCTGATAATAAACCACGAATTCTTTGTTCACTATTGCCAATGCCATATCATGCTCAAGCGTTCTGCTTTCTTGTAGCTTTTCTAACATTCGTTGTCGGAAGACTTTTATCTTACCAGAGCCTTCACCTTTGGCTTCATAAAGGGCCAGATCGGCAAATTTATAAAGATAGTCGGAACGACGTTCAGTGTCTGAGATAACAATGCCAACACAGGTGGTTATGTTGATAATCGTGTTATAAATAGTGTAGGGCTGGCTGATAAATTCACATATTTTCTGGGCGCGCGAAACGGCGTGGCTTTCTGTCAGGCCGCTTGAGAGAAACGCAAATTCATCTCCACCCAGGCGATACAGCGTATCCGAGGTAAGGCTCATCGAAACCAGTCGGTCTGATATCTGGCGTAGCAACATATCACCGGCATCATGACCATACGTATCATTTACCTCTTTGAATCGATCTAAATCAAACAACATCACAGTCACAGAATCGTGATTTTTTTCTGCTCTCTCAATTGTTTTATTTAAATCGCTCCAGAATAGCTGACGGTTATTCATCTCGGTAAGAGAGTCATGGTAGACGTCATATTCTAGTTTAGCATTCTGCATTTGCAGTTTTTCTTTAGATTTCTGCAGTTCTTCGGCAAGACTCTTGACCTGCAGGTGCGCCCGCAGAATATTTCTGTTTTGATAGAAAATGAGCACGCCCAGAATCGCACTCAGTATTATCAGCAGCACAGAGGTTGCAGAATAAATATAGTACAGCGTCTGAATTTTTTGGTTGGCGTTATTGATCGAGTTAACATCTTTGTTTAACGCACCAGATGAAAGACGACCCAGTGGCGCATCCAGAGTATGCATTTTTTTCAGATAAGCCTGGAGTGCTGAACGGTTCATTTTTTCTAGATTAACATCCAGAAAACTAAGGGTATTTTCAAGTTTTACCGCCAGCTCGCGGTGGGCTATATTGCTTTCGATGTAGCGCCCCAGGTCACCTTCTTTTATCAAATCACTCTGGCTAAGCATAATGTCGAGGCGCATGCGTACATCATCGAGATTCATCGTATCATCGATAGTGTAAAGACCAAGCAACGATTCAAATCGGTAATATTGTGATACCAGCTGAGCAGCAGACCAGGAATCGGTGTAGTGAGTCAGTTTCTGTAACTCTTGTTGCCGTTCATGCACGAGGAAAGAGATATACCCGGTAGATATAAAAAGAAAAAAGATGATGCCAGCCAGTATTCTGTTCATGATGTTCCTCTGAACGCTTACTCAATATCCATACTACTGACCTGCCATGCAGACCTTGAATAATATATCTGATTATTCAGTTCTGGCATGCTGTCATAGGGGTACACAATGAATAACGGGCCTTTGTCACGGATGCGCATATATTTTCCGTTGATTTTTAACGCAAGGATAGCATTGTATTTTTTGAAATCACTAAGAGGGATAACGGTGGTGTAGTCATTGAGCGCAGTGACCTTAACAACAGAGCCGTTCGCCCCGACATAATCCATGAGCTTTTGTAGCGGAATACCCGTAAAGGTAGTGCGTCCATTATACCAGGGGGAAGTGGTCTGGAAACTGACCATGCCCAGCTTCTCAAGGCTGGCGGTATCAAAAATGGCTTTCCCGTCTGCATTTGTATTTTCAATATTACCCGACAGCGTTAAAAGCACTTTACCGGTGGGCCTGGAAAGTTCACCTGCCCATAGCTGGGTGGAGAGTACAAAGCTTACCAACATGACCATTAATCGCATTATTACCTCACCAATCAGCCGGATGTTAAAGAATTATAATTTAGATATCACGCTATTTATATATATTGCATGGGTATTATTGGTGTAATAACTTCAATAGTTTTTTAACTCTTTTAAATCAGTGAGTTAGCTGTTACCTGTTCTGCTGTGGTGCATTAAAATGCTAGTGTGTTATTTGAGTAAAGCTAAATTTCACTATGTATGTACAAAAATAAATCATCTATTTACTCAGTGCCAATAAATGCGCACGAAAATAAAGGTTAATTTTTTTCACTGCAGCTGGATTTGGTTGTTTACTGGTGGGTAACTATATCGGGCACGAAGCCGCCTTTAGTGGAGCGGGAGCGCTTCGTGTCGGTAATCAAGGACAGAAATTCTCTACGTGGCAAGTGTGGTCTATCTGAACCCGTTTATTCACCCGCCTGAGCTGACTTGCGGGCATACAGATAGGCGGTGGCCCTCGATACGCCCAGATGCTGTGCAACCGTATCCATAGATTTGCGTACGTTCAGCAAACCGTCCTGGCGTAATTGTTGAATCAGCAGCTTACGGTCTTGAGGTTTAAGGGCTCGGGCCGTCGTCGCGCGTTTAGCGGCAAAGTCATCAATACGCTGGCGGATGACTTCATTACTGCCGGGATCGATATGTTCCTTAATGGGGGAATTTTCAGTTTCAGTAAAACGCGCAAGAGCACTCTGCATACCACGGAACAGCGTCATATCGACATTCAGGCAAAGTGCTGCTACGTATTTGCCGTCTTCGTCCTTGATGCCAATGGAAGTACTTTTCACCGGGCGGCCATCGGCAAACTGATTACTGTAGTTCGCAATGATGCTGGGAAAGTCAGGTGATGTGATTCTCGCCAGGCCAAGCTCGGTTGCTGGCTGGCCAGGTTGACGTCCGGAAAGATTATTATGGATGGACAAAATGGCATGTTCTGGATTTTTGAGGTCATGAACCACCACTTCGCAAAACGGAGAGAAGGTCTCACTCAATCCCCTGGCGATAGTATCAATTTGGCTGAGAAGCGAGTTATTGTCGGTTTTTGGCATGCCAGTCTCCTGCGGTGATGTCTGTTGCCATGATTGCGAGCAGTTTACAGTGACCTGGGAGCGTTTTTCCAGACGGGAGTGTACAGACAGTAAAAGTAGGGTATCTGCATGGCAGATACCCTGTTTATCATCCGGCCAGAAATTCACTGTAGCGACTGATATCCACATTTCCGCCGCTGATGATAATGCCGATTTTCTTGCCGCGAAGCTCAGCTTTACGCGCTCTGGCGGCAGCAAAACCCAGACACCCGGTCGGCTCTACGACGATTTTCATGCGTTCAGCGATAAATTTCATTGAGGCAACTAACTCAGCGTCTGAAACATTCAGAATATCGTTCACGTTTTGCTGGATAATCTGAAATGTATAGTTCCCGAGATGTTGAGTCTGAGCACCGTCAGCAATAGTTTTGGGCGTATTGATATGAACTATTTTTCCACTTCGGAACGACTGTTGACCATCGTTACCCGCCTCAGGTTCGACACCATAGATGATGCAGTCAGGAGACAGATGTCTGGCCGCCAGGGCGGATCCTGAGAGCAGGCCGCCACCGCCCAGACACACGAAAAGAGCGTCTAACTGACCCACTTCTTCAATTAGCTCTTTTGTGGCGGTGCCCTGGCCTGCTATCACGTGCGGATGGTCGTAAGGGGGGATTAGCGTTAACCCCTGTTTCTCTGCCAGGTCCCGACCAATTTTTTCACGATCTTCAGTATAGCGATCGTAAGTTATCACTTTTCCGCCATAGCCTTTCGTCGCCGCCACTTTGGCCGCTGGGGCATCATGCGGCATGATAATTGTTGCTGGAATACCCAACAACTTTGCCGACAGGGCAATGGCTTGTGCATGGTTGCCAGAAGAAAACGTCACGACGCCCGCAGCGCGTTGTTGTGGCGTGAACTGGCGTAGCGCATTCATAGCGCCGCGAAATTTGAAGGCGCCCATTCTCTGGAAGTTTTCGCACTTAAAGAAGACTTCCGCGCCAAATTCTTCATTTACCGTTCGGGAGGTCATCACCGGCGTTTTGTTGGCATAATCTGCGATGCGCTCTGCCGCAGCGGCAACATCGTTATAATCAGGCAGTGTCATTTCAGTCATTGTTGTTCACCTGTATGTTGTTAAACGTCACGCTTGCGGGGCCAACGCAATAGCTTCAACTTCCAGCGCAAAACCATAATGAAGTTCCGCAACACCTGCTACTGCACGGGATGGACGGAAATCGCCGATCCACTCTCCATAGATTTTGTTAAACGTCGGCCACTGGTTCATATCCGTCACATAGACGCGAACAGACACCAGACGCTGACGTGATGCCCCAGCACCAGCCAGACAAGCATCAATATTCTTGAGTACCAGCCGGGTTTGATCTTCAAAAGAGGCATCCGCTTTTTTCTCGCCGTCGAAAGTGACCGGCAACTGCCCGGAAATGAAGACGAATCCGCCAGCCGTTGTACTGTGCGAGTAATGACCTGCTGGCGGGAAGCTTCCAGCAGATGAGTTCAGTGTAATGTCCGCGGTCATATGAGAATCTCCAGTCGCAGTTTGTGATTCATTTTGTATAAAATAATACTGTTTGTATTATTTTATACTCCTTCATAGTTCGTTCGGCCAGCGATAGTTTTCGCTAACGCTGATTTTGTGAACTACTGCAAACGTGGCCCAGGCTAAATCACTGTCCTGGAGCGGTGACGGGGATATCGCTGTTGAAAGGGGAAAGCAGGGGGAAATGAAGAAACGCCCCGGGAGGGGGCGTCTAAGGCAAAAGTTTAGCTGATATGACCGTGGTTAATTTTACTTAGCGGTTCATTGATATCGAAGATTTTGAACGTTACTTCCTCCACACCCAGGTGCTTCAGGCGGGCGGTGTGCTTTTTGATATAGGTCTGAGCGGTGTCTTCGTCCTGGAACAGGTAGATGCCTCCCGCTTCGTGATTTGCTTCGTTCTCGGTCCAGATTTTCCAGATGAACCCCGGCTCCTGGTTGATTGATTCTGCCAGTTCAACGAGCTGATTCGACATCTCAGCCCCAAACGGACCATGAAAATCAAAGTGTATCTGCACGAGTTTGTTCGACATAAATCCTCCATGGATTGGTTATTTTGGGTAAGGCTGCTAGCGCAACAGCACTTTACCGGTCAGATAAGTTATCGCCTGCCCACTGATATATACACGCGTTCCTGCTAACTGACAGCGTAAATCCCCGCCGCGTTCAGAGACCTGGCGTGCCAGCATCTGTGTTTTATTCAGTTTTCCAGCCCAGTAAGGGATCAGCATGCTATGTGCCGAGCCTGTGACCGGGTCTTCCGCGACGGCTTCACCCGGGCAGAAGAAACGGCTGACAAAATCGTATTCCCCGTCACCCGGCGCGGTGATGCATACCATTTTCCCCAGCGGAATCATGGCGTGGATGTTGGGGCGAACAGCCTCAACCTGCTGTTGATTTTCCAGCACCACCATGTAATCGCGTGCCACACGCACCTCTTTGTATTCGGTGATGCCTAATGTTTCCAGCAGTAAAGCGGGCGGCACGGCAGATTCGCTTTGCCAGGCCGGAAAATCAAGCGTCAGCCATTCACCGCAGCGCGTGACCGTCAGCGGTCCCACAAAGCGGGTAGCAAATTGGATTTTGGTATCCGGGTAATCCAGATGTTCAAAGATGACATGCGCGGCGGCAAGCGTGGCATGCCCACACAGATTAATTTCACCCTGAGTGGTAAACCAACGCAGCTCAAAGCCATTCTCATTGGCGACAAAAAAAGCGGTTTCTGACTGGTTATGCTGCTGCGCCATCTTTAATAATGTTTCATCGGGCAACCAGTCCGTGAGCGGACAGACTGCTGCGGCATTACCGCCAAATGTCGTGGTGGTAAAGGCATCCACCATGTAAAAATCGATTTGTTGCACAGAGTAACCCTCTCATCGCACTCAGGATAAATCACACTCTACCATGCCAGCCATTGGGTCAATGCTCAGATTCGCCAGTGTGGTGAAAATTCGTTATCATCCGTTCCCACACCTCATTCTGGCCGCCTGATGTCTACGATCCTCGATACCTTTATTGCCCCGCCTTGCCATGACGAGATAGAGACCCTCTATCAGGACGAGCATCTGGTGCTCATCAATAAACCCAGCGGGTTGCTTAGCCTGTCGGGCAAAAATCCGCAGAATCTCGATTCGGTACATCACCGGCTGGTACAGATTTACCCTGGCTGCACGCTGGTACATCGGCTTGATTTCGGCACTTCTGGGCTGATGGTGGTCGCTCGTAACAAGGCTATTAACGCCGCGCTTTGCCAGCAGTTCAGCCAGCGGACGGTCACTAAGGTGTACAGTGCGCTGTTATGCGGGCATCTGGAAAACGACGAAGGGGTTATCGACGCCGCAATTGCCAAAGACCCGGCGCTGTTTCCATTGATGTCGATTTGTGCTCTCAACGGCAAACCCGCGCGCTCGCGCTATCAGGTTGTCGAGCGTTTTTATCATCGTCAGGAAGAGGGGACGTTGCTCCCCTTGACGCGGGTGCAATTGACGCCTGAAACCGGGCGCACCCATCAACTACGGATCCATTGTCAGCAGTTGGGACATCCTATTTTGGGGTGCGATCTGTACGGTGGACGTCTGCTGCCGGGTACTGAACAAACGTCACGGCTGATGCTACATGCCAGTGAACTGCATTTCAGGCATCCCATTAGTGAAGCGTGGATGAACGCCAAAAACGCCAGCCCGTTTTGAGGCGAAAAAAAGCCGCCTGGTGGCGGCTTTTATGAGGTTATCGCGCAGCGCGTTGTAAAATAACCGCTGACGGCTGGCGTTGTAGAAACCGCATCCGCAGCATCATCAGTATCGCCGCAGAGGTCAGGCCGATAATAAAGCCCATCCAGAATCCCGCCGGTCCCATCCGGTCAACTACCAGATCGGTAAGCGCCAGAATATAACCGCTCGGCAGGCCCAGCACCCAGTATGCCGTAAAGGTAATAAAGAAAATGGAACGCGTATCTTTATAACCACGCAGGATCCCGCTGCCAATAACCTGGATAGAGTCCGAAATTTGATACACCGCGGCCAGTAACATGAGCTGAGCCGCCAGGGCGACAACTTCCGGGTTATTGTTATAGAGCAGGGCAATATGCTCGCGGAATGTCACGGTGAAAATCGCTGTTACGACCGCCATGCACACACCAACACCCAGACCCGTTCTGGCTGCGGTTTGGGCATCCAGCGTGGAACCCTGGCCCAGACGATAACCGACACGAATGGTGACGGCGGCAGCCAGAGACATCGGCAGGACGAACATTAACGAGCTGAAGTTCAGTGCGATCTGGTGTCCGGCTACGTCGACAATCCCCAGTGGAGAAACCAGCAGCGCGACCACCGCAAACAACGTCACTTCGAAAAATAACGCCAGCGCGATAGGTAAACCCAGCTGTACCAGACGCTTCATTACTGCGGTGTCAGGTTTCTGGAAACCACGCGCATTACGGATATCGCGCATTGAACGCGCACGTTTGATGTATGAGAGCATGGCGATAAACATCACCCAGTAAACCGCTGCTGTTGCCACACCACAACCCACGCCGCCCAGTTCCGGCATGCCTAAATGCCCATAGATGAAAACATAGTTAACCGGAATGTTCACCAGCAGGCCGAGAAAACCCATCACCATCGCCGGTTTAGTCTTGGCTAATCCTTCGCACTGGTTACGGGCTACCTGGAAGAACAGATAACCCGGTGCGCCCCACAGCAGGGCACGCAGGTAACCAACGGCTTTATCCGCCAGCGCCGGGTCGATGTTATGCATGGAGCGAATAATGTACCCCGCATTCCATAGCACAACCATAATCAGCACGGAGACGCTGCCCGCCAGCCAGAATCCCTGACGTATTTGATGGGCGATACGGTCGCGGCGTCCGGAACCATTGAGTTGCGCAATTACCGGCGTCAACGCCAGCAGTAGTCCGTGACCAAACAGAATGGCCGGTAGCCAGATGGACGTACCAATGGCGACTGCCGCCATATCTGTCGCGCTGTATCCGCCCGCCATGACGGTATCAACGAATCCCATTGCGGTTTGAGCGATTTGCGCAAGAATCACCGGAATTGCCAGAGCTAATAACTGACGCGCTTCACTTACATACTTTTGCACGTGTACACCACTATATTGTTGTTATTTGAGAGACTAAAAAAGCCGCCTTATATGGCAGCAAGGAGAAAAAGCAGGGGAAATTTCAGTCTATTGTAGCGAGGAATACGTAATTCTCCAGTGAAAAAACAGGCGCTGGTGGCGCATTGCTGGCAACCTGAATTTCCACCTGCTATTGTGCTGTGCAGAGATGTCTTAATTGAGTTCAGGAGTAGGAAGTATGTTTACGGGTATTGTGCAGGGCACCGCAAAATTGGTGTCCATTGATGAAAAACCAAATTTTCGTACGCATGTTGTGGAGTTGCCTGAATATATGCTGGATGCGCTGGAGACCGGCGCATCGGTTGCCCACAATGGATGCTGCCTGACGGTCACCGAAATTAACGGTAACCAGATAAGCTTCGACCTGATGAAAGAAACGCTGCGTATCACCAACCTGGGGGATCTGAAGGTCGGAGATTTGGTTAACGTTGAACGTGCGGCAAAATTCAGTGATGAGATTGGCGGACATTTAATGTCGGGCCATATTATGACCACTGCCGAAGTGTCGAAAATTCTGACCTCGGAGAATAACCGTCAGGTGTGGTTTAAAGTCCAGGATCCGTCGCTGATGAAATATATCCTGTACAAAGGATTTATTGGTATTGACGGTATCAGTCTAACGGTCGGTGAAGTGACGCCGACGCGTTTCTGTGTGCATTTGATTCCGGAAACGCTGGAGCGTACGACGCTTGGCAAGAAAAAGCTGGGCGCACGGGTTAATATCGAAATCGATCCCCAAACGCAGGCGGTGGTTGATACCGTTGAGCGTGTCCTGGCGGCGCGTGAAAGCGCCATCAGCAACATAACGGGCGAAGCGGGAGCCTAAGCCTGAGAGTAAAGCCCCCGTTGCTACGGGGGCGAAAACGATTAGCGGGGAACGCGCAGACCGTGTTCAACACCGCGGGAAAATACCACCTGCCATAGCTGAATATCTCGAGCACGAAATGCCCCGGCGCAGGCGTTCAGATAATAGCTGAACATCCGCTTGAAACGTTCGGTATAGTTATCGGCGATTTCAGGCCAGGAGCTCATGAAACGCTCGTGCCATGCCATCAGCGTCGTGTCGTAATCCGCGCCAAAATTATGCCAGTCCTCCATCACAAAATGCGGTTCGCTGGCGTTGGCAATCTGGCGAACTGACGGCAAACACCCGTTTGGGAAGATATACTTATTGATCCACGGATCAACGTTATTGTCGGTCTTTTTGGAGCCGATGCTATGCAGTAAAAAGAGACCATCCGGTTTTAAATTACGATCGACCACCTCAAAATAGGTGGCGTAGTTCTTCGGTCCAACATGTTCAAACATGCCGACGGAGACAATGCGGTCGAATTTGTCGTTCAGGTCGCGATAATCCTGCAGCAAAATGGTGACATCCAGCCCAGCGCAACGTTCCTGTGCCATTTTCTGCTGTTCTGCCGAAATGGTCACACCCACCACGCTCACGCCATATTGCGATGCCATAAACTGGGATAAACCACCCCAGCCACAGCCAATATCAAGCACCCGCATTCCTGGCTTCAGTTGCAATTTTTCAGCAATCATTTTGAGCTTCGCCTGCTGGGCAGATTCCAGAGTGTTGGCATCTTTCCAGTAGGCGCAGGAATACTGCATATAGGGGTCAAGCATGCGGGTAAAGAGATCGTTGCCCAAATCGTAATGTTCTTTGCCGACCATCCACGCACGTTTTTTGGTCTGTAAATTGAACAGGCGAGCCGTGGCGATACGTAGCGTATCTTTAAAGTGGCGGGGGAGTTGGTTTTCAAGACCGGCGCGCAAGACTTTACTAAAAAACATGTCCAGCCGGTCGCATTCCCACCAGCCATCCATATAACTTTCACCCAACCCTAACGATCCTTCCTGCAATACGCGTTTGAAAAAATCGGGGTTTTTTACTCGAATATCAGCCGGTGCATTGCCATTAATGGCAATGCCTGCACGGCTCAATAATTCATTAGTAATGCGGTACCAGTCATCATCCGGTACGTTGACGTCTTCTATACATGATGAACTCATAGCTTCTCCATCACTGGTCGGTGATCAGAACCTTAAAACAGCGTAGACGCTTTTTTGGGCTTTGTGAGAAATCTCACGGAATTAATCCGCGAATCTATAATCCGACGTAGAACAGAGGAAGGGAGAAACCCTTGCCGAAAAGGCCATCCGTGGTAAAACGGGAACGTTCTTGTCCCCGTTAACGCATTAAAATTATCGTTTTTTTAACAACTGAAAATCAGTATATGCCTGAATTTTTGACGATTCAACCAATAATTGTTAGCGGGCTAACTAAATGCCCGCAACCATTATTAGTGCGACTCTCCGTGGGCAACTTGCGCACGATCATCTGTTTGCGGGGCGTCAGTTTTCTGCGACTGCATTTTGTAACCCACAGCAGCCAGCAATACTGTTGTCAGCATAACGCTGGTGGTGGTGAGCAGTGGGGTGGCAATCAACCAGGAAACGACAAGGCTTGCCAGGAAGCATAAACCCAGTTGCAGCGTATTCTGCAATGCGGCTGCGCGTCCAGTGGCCTGTGGGAAAGGGCGTAATGCCTGCGCGACAACGATAGGGTAGATTGCGCCGTTCGCAATCGCCATAACGCAGAATGGGATCAGGATTTCAGCCAATGCAACATGATGAATAAAGCCGGTCGCCCAGGTGCCTACAACGCTGAAGGCATACAGAATGAGTAACCAGGGTAGCAGCTGACGACCCTGCCATTTTTGCAGCGCTGCACGACAGCCGTAACCACCAATTAAGAAGGCGATAGTTTGCGGAACATAGCTCAGACCAATTACCGCTGGGCTATAACCCATTTCGCTGAGGATGAACGGGGAACCCGTCAGCCATGCGAAAAAGCTCGCGGAACAGGCGGCATAAATCAGCACGTTTCCACGGTAAGTTTTCGAGCGCAGCAAGGTGGCGAAAGTCAGTTTATCCTGGCTGTCATCGCGCGCTTTAGCCGTTGGCTTTAGACGCAGAGCCGGAAGCATCAGAATCAGAGTAATGGCAAACAGAGTGGCAAAAATGGCCTGCCAGGAAAAATGTACCAGGATCCAACTGCCTAAAAGCGGGGCGAGTGCAGGAGATAACCCGACCAGCGGCATAATAGTGGCAAAGATGCGGTTTACTTTTTGTGAAGGATAATAATCGGTAACCAGCGCTTGCCAGATAACCGATGCCGCACAGACGCCAACGGCCTGAACAAATCGCAGTACCAGCAGACCAGTGGCGTTTTCAACCCATAGCATGCCCAGACTGCCCAGTGCGAAGATAGATAAACCCAGCAGCAAAATAGGCTTGCG
Organism: Citrobacter sp. Cpo071; assembly: GCF_030332765.1. Lineage (NCBI taxonomy): Bacteria > Pseudomonadati > Pseudomonadota > Gammaproteobacteria > Enterobacterales > Enterobacteriaceae > Citrobacter > Citrobacter sp. Cpo071. The sequence goes on from NZ_JAOWHE010000085.1 coordinate 483,338, forward strand.
ACCATAGTGGTCAGAAAGCGGCCCCCACAGCAGTTGCGCGACGGCAAACCCCGCTAAGAACAAGCTCAGGCTGGCGCTGACGGCAGATGCAGGTGTTTGCAGATCGGACTGAATAGCAGCAAAGGCGGGTAGATACATATCCGTTGCCAGAAAACCGAGCACGCTAAGACCTGCCAGCCAGACTAAAAACCCTTTCCCAGGTTGCATCATCATTTCTCTTTTTTAGCAGTAGAACAATGCCGCTGAGTGTAGTGAGTGTAATTCTCGCTGTGAAACGCTAATATTTGCTTACTGATTTCAAATTTTTTGCAGGCAGAATATGTGGTCGGAATATTCACTTGAAGTGGTTGATGCGGTTGCGCGTAACGGCAGTTTTAGTTCGGCCGCGCAGGAGCTGCACCGTGTACCTTCGGCGGTAAGCTACACCGTGCGCCAGCTGGAAGAATGGCTAGCGGTGCCACTTTTTGAGCGACGCCATCGGGATGTGGAATTAACGCCTGCCGGGGCATGGTTTTTAAAAGAAGGCCGCTCTGTTATCAAAAAAATGCAGATCACGCGCCAGCAATGTCAGCAAATTGCCAACGGCTGGCGCGGACAGCTGGCGATCGCCGTCGATAACATTGTCCGCCCGGATCGTACCCGACAGATGATCGTGGATTTCTACCGTCACTTTGATGATGTGGAGTTGTTAGTTTTTCAGGAAGTGTTTAACGGCGTGTGGGACGCACTGTCTGATGGGCGTGTGGAGCTGGCCATCGGGGCCACACAGGCCATTCCGGTCGGGGGGCGCTATACCTTCCGCGATATGGGAATGCTGAGCTGGAGCTGCGTGGTAGCCAGTCATCACCCACTGGCGTCAATGCCTGGACCGTTAAGTGATGACACGTTGCGCAACTGGCCGTCACTGGTGCGCGAAGATACCTCCCGAACATTGCCGAAGCGTATTACCTGGCTGCTGGACAACCAAAAGCGCATCGTCGTGCCGGACTGGGAATCTTCTGCGACCTGTTTGTCCGCGGGATTGTGCGTGGGCATGGTACCGACGCATTTTGCCAAGCCGTGGATCGATAGTGGTAAATGGGTTGCGTTGCAACTGGAGAACCCCTTTCCTGATGCCGCATGTTGTCTGACATGGCAGCAGAACGATACGTCACCGGCATTGAGTTGGCTGCTGGACTATTTAGGGGATAGTGAAACGTTGAACAAGGAATGGCTGCGGGAGCCAGATGAGACTCCCGCACAACAGGCTTAACGGCGGTAATCGCGGAACGGACCGTCGGCAACGGAGCGACGCTCAACCAGGCGCGGATGCACCTCGATAGACTGTGACTCTTCACGTTTATTCACGATACGGTCTAACAGCATGTTGAAGGCCGTTTCACCCAGTGAATCCTTCGGCTGGTGAATGGTCGTCAAGGCCGGCGTGAAGAAGCGGGCGTTGCGCACGTTGTCGTAGCCGATGAGTGAGACATCCTGCGGTACGCGCAGTCCCATTTCGTCAGCGGCGCACAGCGCACCCATTGCCATAATATCGCCACCGCAGAATACCGCGGTCGGACGATGAGACTGCGACAGAATTTGCTGCATGGCGCGATAGCCGGATTCAGGCTCGAAATCGCCCTGAACAATCCAGTTTTCAGGCACTTTAATCAGCGCTTCTTCCATCGCTTTCATAAAGCCAGCCAGACGCCCAGCCCCGGTGTTACGTTCCATTGGGCCAGGGATCACGCCAATCTCACGATGACCGCGTTCTACCAGATACCGGCCCGCCATGTAACCGCCTTCGAAGGCGTTATCAATGACTGTGTCGGTAAAGTCGGCTTTTGCTTCGCCCCAGTCCATGACGACCATCGGGATATGGCGATACTCTTCGAGCATCGAAAGCAGCGACTCCGGATACTCAGAACACATCACCAGCAGACCATCAACGCGCTTTTGCGCCATCATCGACAGATAAGCCTGCTGTTTTTCGAGACTGTTCCATGCGTTACCCAGGATCAGGGTATAGCCTTTCTGGAAACAGTTTTTCTCAACGGCTTCGATAATTTCGGCGAAATAGGCCGCTTCGCTGCTGGTCGCCAGCAAGCCGATAGACTTGGTGTGATTTACCTTCAGGCTGCGGGCAACTGCGCTCGGAGAATAGTGCAGTTCTTTGATTGCTGCCCAGACAGCATTACGTGTTTCTTCCGCGACAAAGCGCGTCTTGTTAATTACGTGTGATACGGTTGTAGTGGAAACGTTTGCTCGCTTCGCTACATCTTTAATTGTTGCCATTACATCTCACTCCAGACCATATCCTAAGCTCCTGAGAATACTCCAGGTAAACGTTTGCCTTTACACACCCTTATCGCAACGTAAGGGTTGCGGCACGCCGGGAAAACGACACGGAACGTCAGGAAGGGGTCAATGGCCGGTACGCTAATCAAGTAAGCGTGGAATTTTGTCTGATCTTAACGAAAAGGGGAAGAGTTAAAAGCAGTTATCAATATAAATCGTGAGAGATTTTTGCTTTCAAGTGTGTAAAAATGCGCAATATCACTTTTTGTGTGGGAATAAAAAGGAGAAAACTTGATGAGCACCGATCTGAAATTTTCGTTAGTGACTACCATAATTGTTCTGGGATTGATCGTCGCGGGTGGCCTGACCGCAGCGCTGCATTGATTTCCCCGAGGGAGTTAGCTCTCCCTCATCCCTTCGATTCGTTTTTCCCCTCTATTGTTTGCGAATAAGCAAAAGTCTTTTGCAGTTTTGTTAACTTTATTAATTTTGCGATCAATGTCATGCTTTTGACTCTTATTTTATGTCGTGCCACGGCTCGACGATACGGAGTCGAAATATGAAAATCAATTACCCTTTACTGGCGCTGGCAATCGGGGCGTTTGGTATTGGCACCACCGAGTTTTCGCCAATGGGGTTGTTGCCCGTCATTGCCAAAGGTGTGGACGTCTCGATTCCGGCGGCTGGCATGCTGATCAGCGCTTATGCGGTAGGTGTGATGGTAGGTGCACCGCTGATGACATTGCTGCTGTCTCATCGTGCGCGACGTAATGCTTTGATATTCCTGATGGCGATTTTCACGCTGGGTAATGTGCTTTCGGCTATCTCACCGGATTACACCACGCTGATGCTATCGCGTATTTTGACCAGTCTTAACCATGGGGCCTTTTTTGGTCTCGGTTCTGTGGTTGCAGCCAGTGTGGTACCCAAACATAAGCAGGCCAGCGCTGTGGCAACGATGTTTATGGGGTTAACCATCGCCAATATTGGCGGCGTTCCGGCGGCGACCTGGCTTGGTGAAACCATCGGCTGGCGCATGTCGTTTATGGCCACTGCGGGGCTGGGTGTCATTGCGATGGTCAGCCTGTTCTTCTCATTACCCAAGGGTGGAGCAGGAGAGCGCCCGGATGTCCGTAGCGAACTGTCGGTACTTATGCGCCCACAGGTGCTGTCGGCGTTACTGACTACCGTACTGGGTGCTGGGGCGATGTTCACGCTTTATACCTACATCTCGCCGGTTCTGCATACTATCACTCATGCTACACCGGCATTTGTTACCGGCATGCTGGTGTTGATAGGCGTTGGCTTCTCGATCGGTAACTATTTTGGCGGCAAACTGGCTGACCGTTCAGTCAACGGTACGCTGAAAGGCTTTTTACTGCTGCTGATGGTTATTATGCTGGCCATTCCTTTCCTTGCGCGTAATGAGCTGGGAGCGGCGGTCAGTATGGTGGTCTGGGGCGCGGCGACGTTTGCGGTCGTTCCACCGTTGCAGATGCGTGTGATGCGCGTTGCCAGCGAAGCACCTGGATTATCATCGTCAGTCAATATTGGCGCGTTTAATCTGGGGAACGCTCTGGGGGCTGCGGCCGGTGGGGCGGTAATATCTGGCGGCCTGGGCTACAGTTTTGTACCGGTAATGGGGGCGATTGTGGCGGGTCTTGCGCTGCTGCTGGTGTTCATTTCCGCAAGAAGACAGCCTGAAGAGGCTTTCACTACCGCGAATTAATGCAAAAACGCAGAAGGAAGTCCTTCTGCGTTATCTTTTTTATGCTGCGAAGTTCTTCGCAACAAATTCCCAGTTCACCAGCGCCCAGAAATGTTCCAGGTAGCCAGGACGGGCATTGCGATAATCGATGTAGTAGGCGTGTTCCCATACGTCAACGGTCATCAGCGGCGTCGCGTCGGTGGTCAGCGGAGTACCTGCGTTGGAGGTGGAGACGATTGCCAGTTTGCCATCCGTTCCTTTAACCAGCCAGGTCCAGCCAGAACCGAAGTTTTTGATAGCGGCATCGGTGAATTGCGCTTTGAAATCTGCAAAGCTGCCAAAGGAGGCGGCAATTGCATCAGCCAGTTTACCGGTTGGTTCGCCACCGGCGTTCGGTGCCAGGCAGTTCCAGTAGAACGTGTGGTTCCATACTTGTGCTGCGTTATTGAATACACCGCCTTCAGAGCTACGAACGATCTCTTCCAGTGATTTGCCTTCAAACGCCGTGCCTTTAATCAGATTGTTCAGATTGGTCACGTAGGTTTGATGGTGTTTGCCATAGTGATATTCCAGCGTTTCGGCAGAAATGTGCGGTGCCAGAGCATCTTTGGCATACGGTAATGCAGGTAATTCAAACGACATTGCTTCTCTCCTTATTATTTATATTGAGTACACACAATAGCCTCATTGTGAGTAAGGATAGGGTAGCAAATTGAAAGGTTATGCAAAAGAAGAACTTACCCTACAGCATGTTCTGTAGGGTAAGTTTTTAGCGAATTGTTTTTGGCGTCATTACCCGACGAGCGCCCACATAGTGGCGCTGCCAGTAATCTTCGCTCAGAGAGGTGATTTGAATTTCCTGCCCGCTGCGCGGTGACTGAATAAACTTACCGTTGCCGACGTAGACGCCGACGTGATCGGCTGTTCCGCGACCCTGGGTACGAAAGAATACCAGATCACCATTTTTCAGTTCGCCACGTTCAATTGGTGCGGCATCACGCAGATGGTACATTTCATTCGCGGTACGCGGAATGCGGAACTTCACCAGATCTTTATAGGCGTAATAAACCAGACCGCTGCAGTCAAACCCGGTTCTTGGCGAGGAGCCGCCCCAACGATAAGGTTTGCCGATTTGGTTCATCAAGGTGGACATAGCGGTTTTAGTCGCTTTCTGCACTTTCACTTTATGTGCATCAGCAAGCGTAGTCGGTGCAGTGGTTTTCACCTTCACGCAGCGTGGTTTATGACCTTTGCGCGGTGTGCATTTTTCCGTCCAGGTAACGGCTGCGGTTTGTGCTGCGGCAGTTTTACCACGGCGATTTGCAGTTTTAGTCGACTTTGCCGGAGTGGCAGTGCGTTTTTTAGAAGAGGAAGCGGTTTTGGTGCTGGTTTTGCTGGTGGTTTTTGTCGCCGTTTTCTTACTGGTCTTTGTTGTTTTTTGGCTGGTTGTTGCGCTTTTCTTTTTATCTACCGTTTTGATGGTGTGAGAATTGGTAGGTGTCGTCCTGGCCTGCTTGGAAGCATGAGCCATAGGCGTAAAGGGCAGTGTAGTAAAAAGTAAAGCACAGAGCGTGATCGAGATTCGGTTTATCCGCGCCACTGAGCAGTCCTCTGGTAAGGCAGGTCTATCGTGCCTGCGTGTGATTTTCAAAACTTGACGATTCTAATCTATAGAAAGAGGGAAAGTTAATAGCTTTTTTAGTTTAAAACTGCGTTTCGTAACCGACCGCAAAAAAAAACAGCAAATAGAGATAGAATTGGTGAACAGATAATCAAATCCACATGTTTGAAGGGGATAAGTGAGATTGTGAATGCAACTTTTAGCGTCAGGGGATAAAATAATAACGCGTAATGAAAATGTTATTTTCCGTTGCCTGTCTGACCCGTTACAATGTCAGACTACTGCCGTAAAAGAAGTTTAAGGAAGCAAGATAATGAGCACCACTATCGAAAAAATCCAGCGCCAGATCGCTGAAAACCCGATTCTCCTGTACATGAAAGGTTCCCCTAAACTGCCAAGCTGCGGTTTCTCCGCACAGGCTGTGCAGGCGCTGTCAGCCTGTGGTGAACGCTTTGCTTATGTTGATATTCTGCAGAACCCGGATATTCGCGCCGAACTGCCGAAATACGCAAACTGGCCAACTTTCCCACAGCTGTGGGTTGATGGTGAGCTGGTTGGCGGTTGTGACATTCTGATCGAAATGTACCAGCGCGGTGAGTTGCAGCAGCTGATTAAAGAAACAGCAGCGAAATACAAAACCGAAGAGCCGGACGCTGAGTAATACCAGCAGAAGTAAAAAAGCGACCTGAAATGGTCGCTTTTTTTATGTCGCCGTTACGCTTCTTCAGGCACGGGAAGAGGCCAACCGCCGAGACGTTTCCAGCGGTTAACGATTTCGCAAAACAGCACGGCCGTGCGTTCGGTGTCATACAGCGCCGAGTGCGCCTGATTCCCGTCAAACTCCATTCCCGCCGCCAGGCACGCTTTTGACAACACCGTCTGCCCCAGAGACAGACCGCTTAATGCCGCTGTATCAAAGGTTACAAATGGGTGGAACGGATTACGTTTGAGCGAGGCGCGTTCTGCTGCAGCCATCATGAAACTGTGGTCGAACGTAGCGTTATGCGCCACCATGATTGCCCGATTGCAGCCGCTATCTTTAATGCCTTTACGCACCATTTTGAAGATGGCATGCAGAGCATCATATTCGTTGACCGCACCGCGTAGCGGATTGTTAGGGTCAATACCGTTAAAGGCGAGCGCTTCCGGTTGCAAATTGGCACCTTCAAACGGCTCTACGTGGAAATGTAACGTCGTGTCCGGCATCAGCCAGCCTTGTTCATCCATTTTCAGTGTGATGGCGGCAATCTCAAGCAGCGCATCGGTTTTGGCATTGAACCCTGCGGTTTCGACATCAATGACGACAGGATAAAAACCACGAAAACGGTCACACAGACCGGAAAGTTGAGCGTTATCGGACATCTGGGTCTCTTAATACGGGAAAATTGCAGCGCGTATTATGGCAAAATGATGAGTATAAAACTATGGGCACAGACGATCTGCGCCCGAGGGGGTGATTAATCGCCCAGGCCGCGCCCGGCGTCTTTCTCTTCGATCAGCTCAATTTTGTAGCCGTCCGGATCTTCAACGAACGCAATCACTGTGGTGCCGCCTTTTACTGGACCTGCTTCACGCGTTACGTTACCGCCATTCTGGCGAATACGTTCACAGGCTTCAGCCGCGTTGTCTACGCTCAGGGCGATATGGCCATAGGCAGTACCCAGATCATACTTGTCGACACCCCAGTTATAGGTCAGTTCGATTACTGCTTCACTGGTTTCAGGACCGTAGCCGACAAAAGCCAGAGAGTACTTGTATTCAGGGTTTTCGCTGGTACGCAGCAGCTTCATGCCCAGCACGTTGGTATAAAACTCGATGGAACGCTGCAGGTCACCCACGCGCAGCATGGTATGGAGTAAACGCATCTTTTTCCCCTTCGAAAATGGCTAATACATTCAAAATGTTGTTTTAGTATAGCGGCGTTGTTACGCCGCTATCAATGGCAGAACGGAGATTGTGACGTTAGAGGGTAGGATAGTCGGTGTAACCTTCCGCGCCGCCGCCGTAGAAGCTCTCGGCACGTTGCGGATTCAGTTCTGCTTTGCGTTGCAGACGCGCCACCAGATCCGGGTTAGCAATATAGGCGCGACCAAAAGCAACGGCGTCGATCAGACCTTTCTCGATCAGCGCTTCTGCTTTTTCTGGGGTGTAAGCACCAGCACCAATGATAGGGCCGTGGAAGCGCGCGCGCACTTTTTCGCGGAACGCATCGGAATACGGCTCGCCACCGGCCCAGTCCGGCTCAGACATGTGCAGGTAAGCGATTCCACGCTTGCCCAATTGTTCAATCAGATACAGCGCATCGGCTTCTTCGTTTGGACCATTGTCTACGTTCTGGAAAGTGCCAATCGGGGAGACGCGAATACCAATGCGATCGGCACCCCATTCTTTAATTCCGGCATCAACCACTTCCAGTACCAGACGCGCACGATTTTCGACGCTGCCACCGTATTGATCAGTACGCTGGTTAGACGTTGGCGACAGGAACTGGTGCAGCAGGTAGCCGTGGGCAGAGTGCAGTTCAACCATATCGAAACCCGCTTCGCGCGCATTGGCTATCGCCTGACGGAAGTCATTAACGATGCCCGGAATCTCTTCGGTTTCCAGCGCACGCGGCATTGAGGTATCGGCACGCGTTGCCAGGCCGTTTTCATCGCGCAGCGAGGTGCGGGTTCCAGCGCTAATCGCGGAAGGTGCAACTGGAGCTTGACCGTTTGGCTGCAGACTGGCGTGAGAGATGCGTCCAGTGTGCCACAACTGGACAGCAATATGACCTTGCTCAGCGTGTACGGCAGCAGTGATTTTCTTCCATGCGGCAATTTGCGCTTCGCTGTGTAAGCCGGGTGCTCCGGCATAGCCTTTCGCCTGTGCGGAAATCTGCGTCGCTTCGCTGATGATAAGACCCGCGCTGGCGCGTTGACGGTAATACTCGGCCATCAGCGGAGTAGGGATGTCGCCAGGCTCAATACTGCGCAGACGCGTCAGTGGCGCCATAAATACGCGGTTTGCTGCCGTAATGGCACCCACTTTCAGTGGGGAAAACAGTTTTTCAGATGACATGTGGCACTCCTGAATAGACCGGTCGTCTAGTAATGAAGAAAATAAAAACGCCTGTTAAACGGCAGGCGCTGTGATGATGTTTTTAACGTGCGCCAGCGCATTTTCCAGCGGAGTGGCGCTACGAGAAATCTTGGCCTGCAGGTTGGCGCCAAGCCACAGCGCATACAGTACCTGCGCCTGCTGTAACGGCTCGCCAACAAAAGACAGACAATGGCTGGCCTGACCTTTCTCCAGCGCCTGCGCTAACAGCACAATAATGTGCCGCGCGCCTTTATCCATCGCTGTGCGCATATCTTCTGACAGATCGCACACTTCGGCAGACAGTTTTACAGTTAAACAGCCGCTAATAATGCCGTGCTGGCTAAACTGGTTCAGGGTTTCCTGATAGTAGGCCAGAATGCGATCGCGGTAGTTTCCCGCTCCCGTATCAAAGTGCGTAGCCAGTCGCCGATGATAGGCCGCATAGTGGCGTTCCAGCATCGAGACACCGAACGCTTCTTTAGAGCGAAAGTAATGATAAAACGAACCTTTGGGTACTTCAGCGGTTTTCAGTAGTTCGCTTAACCCCATGCCGGTGAAGCCGCGCTGCATACACAGCAGTTCGCCAGTCGCCAGCAGATGTTCGCGTGTATCGTGTTCAGTGATTTTGTTCATGGGAAGGAGTGTAATAGACCAGTCGGTCTAATGCAATAGCGCTTGCGAGAAATTCAGTTAACGTCTTCAATAGGTATATCAATCTTATTAAAGGAGGGGATGTGGCCGAACAGCTGGAGTTTTTCCCCGTCCAGAGCCCATGCCGTGGAATATGTCAGTCTGACGAACGCGGCTTTTGCCGTGCCTGTTTTCGCAGTCGGGATGAGCGTTTTAACTGGCAAAAGATGAGCGATACCCAAAAGCAGGAAGTGCTGCGGCTTTGTCGTCAGCGCCTGATGCGTAAATTACGTGCAAACAAAGCCAACCCTTCGGAAGAACCGCAACAACCTTCACTCTTTTAAAAGCGTAATTGCGTATACTCGAGGCACATTCACTTAAAAGGAAGCTGCTATGGTTCAGCGTATTACTATTGCGCCGCAAGGCCCGGAATTTTCTCGCTTTGTGATGGGGTACTGGCGCCTGATGGACTGGAATATGTCCGCGTGCCAGCTAGTCAGCTTTATTGAAGAGCATCTGGATCTTGGCGTGACCACCGTCGATCACGCCGATATTTACGGTGGATACCAGTGTGAAGCGGCGTTTGGTGAGGCAATGAAACTGGCTCCGCATTTGCGTGAAAAAATGCAGATTGTGACCAAATGCGGGATCGCGACGACGGCGCGCGCGGAAAATGCGCTGGGCCACTACATCACCGACAGTGCACATATTATTGCCAGTGCGGAAGAGTCGCTGAAGCTGCTGGCGACCGATCATATTGATCTGCTGCTGATCCACCGTCCCGATCCGCTTATGGATGCTGACGATGTCGCCGACGCTTTTAAAAAATTGCACCATAGTGGCAAAGTGCGTCACTTTGGCGTCTCCAACTTCACCCCGGCACAGTTCTCATTGCTGCAATCGCGTCTGCCGTTTACTCTGGCGACCAACCAGGTAGAAATTTCACCAGTACATCAGCCGCTCCTGTTGGATGGTACTTTAGATCAACTGCAACAGCTGCGCATTCGCCCGATGGCCTGGTCCTGTCTCGGCGGTGGTCGCCTGTTTAATGATGATGCTTTCCAGCCTTTACGTAATGAGCTTGCTGTGATCGCTGAAGAGTTGAATGCGCAATCTATTGAGCAGGTGGTATACGCCTGGATTTTACGTCTGCCGTCTCAGCCGCTGCCGATTATTGGCTCAGGAAAAATAGAGCGTGTACGTGCTGCCATTGAGTCTGAGTCGCTGAACATGTCTCGCCAGCAATGGTTCCGCATTCGTAAAGCGGCGCTGGGTTACGACGTACCCTAATCGCGTTTTTGGCGCATCTCCGTTCAAATTTGTGTCACTGGTTTACACTTAACAATCAGACACCTTTTGGACGGAGGTCTTATGAAGCGTTTGAGTTTGGCCATCATCACTCTACTCGCCTGTGCAGGTGCGCAGGCTGCCAGTGAAGAAAAAGTGACGATGAATCTGGTCACGTCGCAAGGCGTCGGCCAGGCGATTGGTACGGTCACTATTTCTGAAACCGCAAAGGGGCTGGAGTTTACGCCCGATCTGAAAGCGTTGCCGCCAGGTGAACATGGCTTCCATGTGCATATGAACGGCAGCTGCCAACCCGCGATTAAAGAAGGGAAAGCGTCAGCCGCAGAATCGGCTGGTGGCCATTACGATCCGCATCAAACCGGTAAACATGAAGGCCCGGAAGGCGCAGGTCATATGGGCGACCTGCCGCTATTGGTGGTGAATAACGAAGGTAACGCCACAACGCCGGTCGTTGCGCCGCGGCTGAAAACGATCGATGAGGTTAAAGGCAAAGCGCTGATGATCCATGTGGGCGGCGATAATATGTCCGATCAACCGAAACCGCTTGGCGGTGGCGGAGCGCGCTACGCCTGTGGTGTTATCAAATAATCAACGACTGAGAGTACCCGGCGGCGGCGCCTGTTCGAGTTGTGAAAGCGAGCAGTGTAGCCGCCAGACCAGTGCCGACAGTTCCTGCGCAGCGGGTTGATGATGGTGGGCAAGCGTATCGCAGATGCGCTGTAGCTCATTCAGCGTGGCATTCAGTGGTCGTTGCTGGACGCCACGTTCGCTCATTACATCGCGCAGCAGCGAGATACACACGTCCCTGACGCGAGCCAGTGGATCGGAACGCGCCTCCCAGGTGCGCAGTTGCCACACTACGTGCGAGCAGTTCAGTAAAACGACCCCCCAACGTAATAACCAGCGTCGCGCCAGCGCATCCTGACTGTTGCTGAGCTGGCTGACGTGATGATAGGTCAGCGATTCAAATTCGTTTTCACTGAGCGATGGATGTCGGCTGAGCTGATCGACAAAATCCCGGCGCAGGGCGCGAATATGGCGGCGACTTTTCCGTGCATCCGATCCGGGGCGCAGAATGGCGAAGGCCAGCCATGACAGCGCCACGCCGGTGATTTTCGCCATATTGTCATTCAGGAAATCAGCAAAATCATAAACCGGCGGATTGGTTACCGCGATAAACGAACCCATAAATACAATCAGCTGCCCCCAAAGACCTGCCAGGGCAGGCATTTGTAGTTTCAACAGTTGCATGGTGGTGAGTAGTGGGAAGAGAAAGAGAATAAACTGCCAGAGGTCGGAAATTTGCACCATCAGGCCAAACTTAACCACAAAGCTAAATAGCGACAGTAGAACCAGCGTACGCATCAGCAAAGAAAGCGACTTGAACGGTGTGGCAACGGCGGAATACAGCACACTGCTGATCGCGGCGAGCGTGAGTGCGCCAGAGCCTGATTCCCATTGTGCACCAATGCTCCATGCGCCGATAAGCATCAAAGTGCAGAACGTACGCAACCCGCTCCAGATAGCTTCCGCATTATCGGTATGACGGGCAAGTCCCGGCGTGCGGGCGATATTAATACGCTCGGCGGTAACACCATTTTCCAGTAAATGCAGATAATGACTGCTGCGCAGGTAGAGCCGACAAAAATAACGCAGTCGTTGCCAGAAGGCGACGTGTCGATAGTCGCGGGCATCGACGGGCCGCAGTGGGGCAATTATACGTGCGACGGTGTAGCTATTCGCATTTGATTTTATTAGTTCACTGAGCAACTGCTCAATGATTTCCCGGGTGTTGGACGGCGGATTAGGCCAGTTCAGCAGCATCCTGCGCAGACTGGAAATCACGCTGGTCATCCGTAACTGCTGGTGCAACAGCGAATTGAGCAAAGCATTCTGGCGACGAAAGCGGTAATGACTCCAGAAAGCCTGAATACGCAGCAGGTTCATGGTCAGAATCTGCCCGATAACACCTTCATGGGCTGTGCGAATGGCATCCGTGGTTTCTGGTTGCCAGAGTAGGCTGGCATGTTCCAGTAAACGTGAATGCATGTTTTTCAATGCAGCCAGTAACGTGGTGCCATCGGAGGTGCTGGGCAGGATCATCATCATCACGCCGCCACACAGGATACCGACGATGACTTCACACACGCGTGCCTGCGCGATATCCCATAACTGCGTAATTTCCACGGTATTGACCATGGGAAACGCAATGATCGCCGCCGTATAACCCGCCAGTTGAAAGGCGTAGGCAACGTTATTGGTGAAGTGCGCGCATGCCCAGGTACAAAAACCGATCCACACTGACATGCTCAGCAAAAACAGCCACGGCTCATTGAGAGTATGACCGGCAATAATCAGTGCGGCGGTGGCTCCCAGTAGGCTACCCGCCACGCGACCCAGACTTTTGCTGATAACCCCGCCAACGGTGGGAAAACTAACCACCGCCGCAGAGGTCATCGCCCAGTAGGGCTCATCCAGATTCAGATAATAAGCAAAAGTTAACGCCAGGCACATCGCAATGGTGTTACGCAGCGCATAACGCCACTGTGCCGCCGTGGCTTTAAACCACGGCAAATTGCCTGGTGTCAGGCGGGGCAGTTTCATTTACGCTGGCCGATGGATACGCTGCAGGTTGTACCTGACACCAGCGTGACCTCCCGCGGCAGGGCGTCGAATTCGATGCGTACCGGGACACGCTGCGCCAGACGCACCCACGGCACGTTGGGTTTGATGTCGGGAATCAGGCCGGAATCACTTTCCACACTTTGATCGTAGATGGCACGGCCAATACTGGAAACGTGACCCTGTAACTTTACATTGCCGCTGTAGAGTGTAATCGTCGCAGGTGCGCCTTCTCGAATATGGCGCAATTTGGTTTCTTCAAAATATCCCATCACATAAAAAGAGTGACTGTCGACAAGGGCAAACAGGGGCTTACCGGTTGAGGCGTAGTCTCCGCTACGGGTTGAAAGATTGGTGACCCAACCCGCTACGGGGGCTTTGACCACCGTTTGCGTCAGCTGCCACTGGGCCTGGCGCAAACTGGCCTCAGCCGCTTCAACGCTTGCCTGCATGGCTTTCACGTTGAGATTTGCGGTATCCAGATCCTCGGCTGAGATGTAATTTTGCGATAAATGACGGCGGCGGTTGGCTTCGTTATTGGCTTTCGCCAGGTCAGACTGCGCTTTTGCCAGTTGCGCTTGCGCATTCAGTTCAGCAATGTGAAATGGCGTCTTGTCGATAATAAAAAGGACATCGCCTTTATTCACAAACTGGTTATCTTTTATATAGAGTTCGCTAATGCTGCCTGACACCTGCGGCGTGATGCTGACCTGCTCAGCACGTACTTTGCCATCACGTGTCCAGGGCGATTGCATATAGTAATTCCACATCCACCATCCGGCGAAAACTGCGATTGCAGCGACTATAATAGTTGAGAAGTATTTAATGGTTTTAAGCGACATAATCACCACGCTATCAGCATAACAAAGGCCAGACATACGCAAAGCGTAAAGAGTGACAGATCCATTAGCAGGGGATGCCAGATTTCGCCGGAGTAAATCCAGTCGCGCAGCAGGCGATGAACAACCAGCCAGAGAATAAATCCTGCTACAATCGCCTTGAAAACAGGAGGAAAGTAGACAGATGCGCCGATCATTAAATCTTGTAGGGGCAATCCTGTTGCATTAAACATAAACTTCACGGGCAAAATCCTTGACGGAAGAGAGCATTGCTATAGGTTTAGCAAAAAAGAGACAATGAGTCTCCGTAACGCATAATGTCTGAAAAAATGTCAGCCGGTAAGCAAATTTGGCAATACATTTGTTTTGGGAATACAAATGCTGCACACTATTCTAAAATCAGCACAATAACTTAGCAAGCTAATTATAAGGAGATGAAATTGGAATCGCCATTAGGTTCTGATCTGGCACGGTTGGTGCGCATTTGGCGTGCTCTGATTGACCATCGCCTGAAACCTCTGGAGTTGACGCAGACGCATTGGGTTACGCTGCACAACATTCATCAGTTGCCGCCGGATCAATCGCAGATTCAGTTGGCTAAAGCGATTGGCATCGAGCAGCCTTCGTTGGTACGTACGCTTGACCAGTTGGAAGAAAAGGGACTCATTTCACGACAGACTTGCGCCAGCGATCGTCGAGCTAAGAGAATTAAACTGACAGAGAAGGCTGAGCCGCTGATCGCTGATATGGAAGCGGTGATCAACAAAACACGTGGAGAAATTCTGGAAGGGATTTCAGCTGAGGAAATTGATCTGCTGATTAAGCTGGTTGCCAAACTCGAACACAATATTATTGAACTGCAGTCACAAGGTTGAAACGATAAGTTACGTGTGGCCAGAGCCTGACCACACGTGAATTCGATTAGCGTGGCGACACGGTAACCTGGCTGCCGTTGTTAGCCATAACAACGCGCTGGCCGGCTGAAAACTTGGTCGCACCCTGTTTCTGAACCACCATGATGGTATTACCATCATCCTTACGGATTTCCAGTTCCACACCCTGGGTTTTATTCATCGCACCTTGTACGCCTTGACCCGCTACGCCACCGGCAACTGCACCTGCAGCCGTCGCTAATGAACGACCCGTACCGCCGCCGACGGTGTTACCAAGGAACCCGCCGAGTACCGCACCACCAATAGCACCAATCACGTTTGCGTCATCGCCACCCTGGATTTGCACCGGACGAACATGAACAATCGTACCGTAGGTAACGTTCTGAACTTGTTTCGCTTCGGATGCGGTATATACGTCGCCTGAAAGGCTGTCATTGTTAACGCAACCCGCTAAAGATACGCCCATTAATGAAACAATCAGCACACGTTTAATCATTTACAAATCTCCTTTGTCACCACGAAACGCTAATAAAGCACCCTTCATGGCTAAATTATATGGCATTTGTGAGCCTAAGGTCACATGTTCTACTGGAACAATATGAAAATCTTAACCGAAATCGGATCAACCGAGTATAAACGAATCATTCATGTAATTGATGTAATTAAACGATCATTGTAATGATTAGCCACCAAAAATCATTAAGGAAGCATGGCATTAGTCGACACTTTATGGTTGAGTGTCAAGGCTAATTTGCTTAAAAGGATGACCTATGAAATCGGGCCGTTTTATCGGTGTAATGTCTGGAACCAGCCTTGATGGCGTCGATGTTGTGCTGGCGACAATAGATGAAACGATGGTTGCACAGCAGGCGAGTCTGACCTGGCCCATCCCCATTCATGTTAAACAAGCGATTCTGGATATCTGCCAGGGGCAGCAGCTTACACTTTCTCAGTTTGGTCAGTTAGATGCACAGCTCGGTTATCTATTTGCTGAGGCGGTGAATGCGCTGTTGGCGCAAGAAAAATTGAAACCGCAGGATATCATTGCGATTGGTTGCCACGGGCAAACCGTGTGGCATGAACCGAACGGTGCTGCGCCACACACGCTGCAAATTGGTGATAACAACCAGATTGTCGCGCGTACCGGGATAACCGTAGTCGGCGATTTTCGTCGACGTGATATCGCCCTCGGCGGGCAGGGTGCACCGCTCGTTCCTGCGTTTCATCAGGCACTGCTGGCACATCCAACGGAACGGCGAATGGTGTTAAACATCGGCGGGATTGCCAATCTGTCTCTGCTTATTCCGCAACAACCCGTTCGCGGATACGACACCGGGCCGGGCAATATGCTGATGGATGCATGGATCTGGCGGCAATGTGGCCAGCCCTACGACAAAGATGCGCAGTGGGCCATTTCAGGAACGGTGATCCTGCCGTTGCTGCAGAATATGCTTAACGACCCTTATTTTTCCGCGCCTGCGCCGAAAAGTACCGGCCGTGAGTATTTTAATTACGGCTGGATAGAGCGTCATCTGGCGCAGTTTCCGGGAATTAGCCCACGAGATGTACAGGCGACGCTTGCCGAACTGACGGCAGTAACCATTTCAGAGCAGGTCTTGTTAAGCGGCGGCTGTGATCGACTCATGGTATGTGGTGGTGGCAGTCGTAATCCACTGCTGATGATGCGTCTGGCGGCATTATTACCGGGTACAGAGGTTACCTCTACTGATGAAGCCGGGATCAGCGGTGATGATATGGAAGCGTTAGCCTTTGCCTGGCTGGCGTGGCGAACGCTGGCCGGATTACCGGGAAATTTACCTTCTGTGACGGGGGCGTCAGAGCCGAGTGTTTTAGGGGCAATTTATCCTGCCAATCCGCGAACTCAGAGTTAACTGAAATTATTCAGCGCGGTATGCCGGTAAACTAAGGATATTAGGGAGGGTGCCATTACCCTCCAGGACCAGGAAAGTCTTCAGGATATGGCTATGAAAAAACTGTTGTTAGTGTGTCTGCCCGTACTGCTTAGCGGTTGTAGTGTGTACAACCAATTTGTCGAGCGTATGCAAACGGATACGCTTGAATACCGCTGCGACGAAAAACCGCTGACCGTGAAGCTGAACAATACCCGCCAGACGGCAAGCTTTGTTTATGATAATCAGCTATTGAACCTCAAACAGGGCGTGTCGGCATCAGGTGCTCGTTATACCGATGGTATCTACGTATTTTGGTCTAAAGGCGACGAGGCAACGGTCTATAAACGAGACAGAATTGTGCTAAATAACTGTCAGTTACAGAACCCGAAGCGTTGAGATTTTCACCTGGGCGGCGCACAATAGCGTCACCCACTGACAATCCGTAGCCCAACATCATGTCTGATAACGACGAATTGCAGCAAATCGCGCATCTGCGCCGTGAATACACGAAAGGCGGTCTTCGCCGCCGCGATCTTCCCGCCGAACCCCTTGCGCTGTTTGAGCGCTGGCTGGGGCAAGCCTGTGATGCCAAACTGGCCGATCCCACCGCAATGGTCGTTGCGACCGTCGATGAAAATGGTCAGCCGTATCAGCGCATCGTGTTACTCAAGCATTATGATGACAAAGGGCTGGTGTTCTATACCAACCTTGGTAGCCGTAAGGCGCATCAGATCGAGAAAAATCCACGCATCAGCCTTTTATTTCCCTGGCATACGCTGGAACGGCAGGTGATGGTGATCGGCAAGGCAGAGCGTCTTTCCACACTCGAAGTGGTGAAATACTTCCACAGTCGCCCACGCGACAGTCAGATTGGCGCCTGGGTCTCAAAACAATCCAGTCGGATCTCCGCGCGCGGTATTCTCGAAAGCAAATTCCTCGAACTGAAGCAGAAGTTTCAGCAAGGGGAAGTTCCTCTGCCCAGTTTCTGGGGCGGCTTTCGCGTGAGTATTGAACAAATGGAGTTCTGGCAGGGCGGTGAAAACCGTCTGCACGATCGTTTTTTATACCAACGCGAAGATAACGCGTGGAAAATTGATCGTCTGGCCCCCTAAAGATGCAAATTTCTTGTTTTAAGCGCTGGTGCTGATCAATCCGGCGCTTTATTCTATGTTTCTTTCGCATCAGGCGAAAAGTCGTGTACCGGCAAAGGTGCAGTCGTTTTATACATGGAGATTTTGATGGCAAGCAGTAACTTGATTAAACAATTGCAAGAGCGGGGGCTGGTGGCCCAGGTGACGGACGAGGAAGCGTTAGCAGAGCGACTGGCGCAAGGCCCGATCGCGCTCTATTGCGGCTTCGATCCTACCGCTGACAGCTTGCATTTGGGGCATCTGGTTCCATTGTTATGCCTGAAACGCTTCCAGCAGGCAGGCCATAAGCCTGTTGCACTGGTAGGTGGCGCAACCGGTCTGATTGGTGACCCGAGCTTTAAAGCCGCCGAGCGTAAACTGAATACCGAAGACACCGTGCAGGAGTGGGTGGATAAAATCCGCAAACAGGTTGCACCGTTCCTCGATTTCGACTGTGGCGACAACTCGGCGATTGCTGCGAACAACTACGACTGGTTTGGCGGTATGAACGTACTGACTTTCCTGCGTGATATCGGCAAACACTTCTCCGTTAACCAGATGATCAACAAAGAAGCGGTTAAGCAGCGTCTGAACCGTGACGATCAGGGGATCTCCTTTACCGAGTTTTCTTACAACCTGCTGCAGGGTTATGACTTTGCCTGCCTGAACAAACTGCACGGCGTGGCACTGCAGATTGGTGGTTCTGACCAGTGGGGTAACATTACTTCGGGTATCGATTTAACCCGTCGTTTGCACCAGAATCAGGTGTTTGGTCTGACTGTTCCGCTGATCACTAAAGCTGATGGCACCAAATTCGGTAAGACGGAAGGCGGCGCAGTGTGGCTGGATCCGAAGAAAACCAGTCCGTACAAATTCTACCAGTTCTGGATCAACACCGCCGATGCGGACGTTTATCGCTTCCTGAAATTCTTTACTTTCATGGACATTGAAGAGATCAATGCGCTGGAAGAAGAAGATAAAAACAGCGGTAAAGCGCCGCGTGCCCAGTATGTTCTGGCCGAACAGGTTACGCGTCTGGTTCACGGTGAAGAAGGTCTGGTCGCGGCAAAACGCATTACCGAAAGCTTGTTCAACGGCAATCTCAGCGATTTGAGTGAAGCAGATTTCGAACAGCTGGCGCAGGATGGCGTGCCGATGATCGAGATGGACAAAGGTGCCGATTTGATGCAGGCGCTGGTGGACTCCGAGCTGCAACCTTCTCGCGGTCAGGCACGTAAGACCATTGCGTCAAACGCGGTAACCATCAACGGTGAGAAGCAGTCCGATCCGGAATATTTCTTCCAGGATAGTGATATCCTGTTCGGGCGCTATACCTTACTGCGTCGTGGCAAGAAGAACTATTGTCTGATTTGCTGGAAGTAAGATTGAGTTAGCAGGGGCGTGGGAAACTACGCCCCTTTATTTTTTCAGGGTTGTGGTAAGTAAAATGAAGAATATCCTCGCCATCCAGTCCCACGTTGTTTTTGGTCATGCGGGCAACAGTGCAGCAGAATTTCCGATGCGTCGTCTTGGCGCAAATGTCTGGCCGCTGAATACCGTTCAGTTTTCAAACCACACGCAGTATGGCAAATGGACCGGTTGCGTTATGCCGCCGAGCCACCTGACTGAAATTGTTCAGGGCATTGCTGATATTGATAAACTCCAGACCTGTGACGCAGTACTGAGCGGCTATCTTGGTTCAGCAGAACAGGGCGAGCATATTCTGGGTATTGTTCGCAAGGTAAAAGCGGCAAACCCGCAGGCAAAATACTTTTGCGATCCGGTGATGGGACACCCTGAAAAGGGGTGTATTGTCGCACCCGGAGTGGCGGAATTTCATGTACGCCATGCGCTCCCGGCCAGTGACATTATTGCCCCGAATCTGGTTGAACTCGAAATTCTGTGCGAGCATGCGGTGAACAATGTCGACGAGGCCGTTGCAGCAGCGCGTGAACTGATCGCTCAGGGACCTGAAATTGTACTGGTGAAGCATCTGGCACGCGCAGGTATCAGCACCGACCGTTTCGAAATGCTGCTGGTCACCGCTGAACAGGCGTGGCATATCAGTCGTCCGTTAGTCGATTTTGGCGCACGTCAACCGGTTGGTGTGGGTGATGTGACGAGTGGCTTGTTGCTGGTGAAACTGCTGCAGGGCGCATCTTTACAACAGGCGCTTGAGCATGTGACTGCGGCGGTGTACGAAGTGATGATCACTACCAAAGAGATGCACGAGTATGAGCTGCAGGTCGTGGCCGCGCAGGACCGTATCGCCAAGCCTGAACACTACTTTAGCGCAACGCAGCTGTAATCGATGCCCGATGGCGCTCACGCTTATCGGGCATATTTTTAGCTGTAGGCCGGGTATGTGCAAGTGCCACCCGGCAACAACAATTAATTTAAGCCTTCTGCTTTCAGCGCAGCGGCAACCGCCGGGCGTTCAGCCATTCGCGCCATATAGGCGTCAATATTACTTAATCCTGCCATATTCAGCTTAACCGCATAGGCCCAACGCAGTACGGTAAACAGATAGGCATCGGCGATGCTGAAGCGCGGGCCGCAGATCCATTGGTTATCTTTCAGCGAGTCGTTCACATACTGCATTTTTTTCTCCAGCAGCGCACGAACGGTTGGCTTAAAGTCTTCCGGCGTATCGGGACGGAACAGTGGCGTAAAGCCTTTATGCAGTTCAGTCGCAATGTAGTTAAGCCATTCGATGGTTTTGTAACGGGAGAGGCTGCTGGTAGGGGCAAGGAGCTGGCGGTCTGGCACGCTGTCCGCCAGGTATTGCATGATGGCGACACCTTCGGTAAGTAGCGTACCGTCATCCAGCAACAGTGCGGGAACTTGCCCTTTTGGGTTTACCGCGAAAAAATCATCGCCATTTTCCAGACGTTTCTTCATCAGATCAACACCATCCAGCGTGAAATCTTTACCGCTCTCACGAAGTGTGATGTGGGAAGCGAGAGAACAAGCGCCCGGTTTGTAGAACAGTTTCATCGGTAACTCCTTTTGGCTGAGGTATATCGTATGGTAGTGCTACCTCAGGCAAAAAAAAAGCCGCTAACAACAGTTAGCGGCCTGAAAATGAGTTTCCCTGAGAATTACGCTGTCGCGGCCTTAGAGGCTTTCTCATTGACGTCATCGTCCTGAGTCATACGGTTCAGTTTCGGAGCCGTCAGCAGCATCAGAACAGCGATAACAGCCGTTGCGACACCAATCTGCAGGAACACACGACCGTAGACTTCAAGGGACATCAGCGGGTCAGTCACGTTCTCTGGTACAGCCATCATGTTAGCTACGTAGCCACCGATGATGTTTGCACCGGCAGTGGTCAGGAACCAGCTACCCATGATGAAGCCCATCAGGCGTTGCGGAACCAACTGTGCCACCATTGCCAGACCCAGACCGGAGATCATCAGCTCACCGATACTTTGCAGACCGTAGCAGATAATCAGCCAGTTAACGGAAACGATGCCCGCATCGGTAGCGAATTTCGCGCCCAGTGGCAGGATCAGGAACGCACCGGAACACAGCACCATACCAATCGCAAACTTGGTCGGCATTGGCAGGGTATCGCCCATCTTGTTATAGATAGCAGCGAGGATTGGGCTACCAATGATGATCCAGAACGGGTTCAGTGCCTGGTACTGTTCAGGTTCGAAAGCAATGCCAAGAATAGAGTGCTCAACGTTACGAATCGCAAAGAAGTTCAGTGAGGTCGGCATCTGGCTGTACAGCACGAAGAAGATAATCGCTTCCAGCATCAGGATGAAGGCGACGATCATTTTGCGACGCGCAGCACCGTGCATGGTGAAGGCTTCTTTACCGAAGATGAAGACGATACCCAGCGCAATGACACCCAGAACCATACGTGCGATCTGCTGGTTGTGCAGCAACCAGGTTGCAATCGCGATCAGTACCACAACGCCAGCAATGGTCAGCAGCAGGTTACGGAAGTTGATCGGTTCAAAGTCAGGTTTAGAACCGTACTGTTTAACCCAGCGCTGACAGAATGCGAAGTTAACAACGGTAATCAGCATACCCACGACGCTCAGAGCGAACGCGGTGCTCCAGCCGTAGCGCGCAGCCAACCACGGTGTTGCCAGCATAGAGAAGAATGAACCGATGTTGACGGACATGTAGTACATGGTAAATGCACCATCAAGACGCGGGTCATCTTTGGCATAGCAGGTAGAGAGCAGGGAGGATGGGTTTGCTTTAAACAGGCCGTTACCGACCGCGATGGCCGCCATGCCCATATAAACGATACCCGCATCGTGACCGGACCATGCTACCAACGCATAACCGATGGCCAGCACAACGGCACCCAGCATAATGACACGTTTTGTTCCCAGAACTTTGTCACCTAACCAGCCGCCAATGGCAACCAGACCGTACACCAGGGCGCTAAAGGACGAGAAAAGGGTGATGGAATCCGCTTCTGACATACCCAGCTGTTTAACTAGGTAGACGGCCATAATCCCTTGCAGGCCGTAATAACCAAAACGTTCCCACAGCTCAATAGAGAAAATGAGATAGAACGCTTTTGGTTGTTTGAAGGCGTTTAAACTTACGCTTTCTGTTGGTTTATTGTTTGCAGTAGACACTTTTACCTCTTTTTTTACATCCCATATCAACGGGGGTGTTCAGGTACGTGATGAGTCAAGTTCATCCGTCCGATTGTTATAGTGGGAGGGGAAACGGCAAGTAATGTTCACTATCTTGACCATTCAGACAAGTGGTTTGTAATAATCTGTTACATATATCATGACTGGTGAAATCGTCGGGGCTGTGAAATGTTATCTAGCGTTAAATTTCTTCATTTCTAAAAAGGCAGATTTTTACACTGTTTAATCACCGCCATAACCGCAATGTGGCGATATGTTCTGCTATTTAAGGTTGAATCCAGTGATATAGGCCATTATCTGAAAAATAGGCAGTGTAATGTTTTGTTTAGAAACTGTGCAGTTAGGTCATCTAATTGTCACCTTAACTAAAAAATAAAAATTTATTAACATTGTGTTAGCTGGATGATCTGGATCACGTATAGATAGAAATTTCTTTTGCTAAAAAAACGATTAACCTGCTCAGGTGTTAATTAACAAGAATATTGCATTAGATATGAGCAATTGAATGGCATCATTGTCGGGAAAATAAACGCAGGGGAGTGCATAACTAATCGTTATGTATGTAAGGGGCGAGGAGGATGCCCCGGCAGCATTAGATATCGACTTTCTCTTTGAATTCGCAGAGATCTTCAATAATACAGGAACCACAGCGCGGCTTTCTGGCGATGCAGGTGTAGCGACCATGAAGAATTAACCAGTGATGGCAATCGACTTTAAATTCACTGGGTACGACTTTCAGCAGCTTCTCTTCAACCTGCTCGACGTTTTTACCCGGGGCGAATTGCGTGCGATTACAGACGCGAAAAATGTGGGTATCTACAGCGATAGTGGGCCAGCCAAAGGCGGTATTTAACACCACATTAGCCGTCTTTCGCCCAACGCCGGGGAGAGCTTCTAACGCCGCACGGTCTTCTGGCACTTCACCATTATGTTGTTCCAGCAGAATGCGGCAGGTTTTAATTACGTTTTCTGCTTTGCTGTTAAACAAACCGATTGTCTTGATGTAGGACTTAACACCTTCAACACCGAGCTCCAGCATCGCAGCCGGCGTATTGGCGACGGGGTATAGCTTAGCTGTCGCTTTATTGACGCTGACATCGGTCGCTTGTGCGGAGAGCAAGACCGAAATCAACAGTTCAAACGGCGATGTAAAATTGAGCTCGGTTGTCGGATGCGGGTTGTTATCCCGCAGACGCGTCAGTATTTCCAGACGTTTTGCTTTGTTCATTACGCATTCCCTGTTTCACCCGCGGGACTGTCCACGACAGCCGCCTCGGCACGACGTTTCTTCATTTTCTCATCAATCAGATACTTCACTGCCAGCATCAGACCCAGGCCAATAAACGCGCCCGGTGGCAGCATGGCCAGCAGAAACGGCGTATCAGTATGGAAGATCTCAATGCGCAAGACTTTGGCCCAGCTACCCAACAAACCGTCTGCACCATCAAACAGTGTACCGTTACCAATTATTTCACGCAGCGAGCCCAGAACAAACATGGCACCTGTTGCGCCCATGCCGATGGAGAAACCATCAAGTGCGGATAACGCAGGGCCCTTTTTGGCGGCGAAGGCTTCTGCACGGCCAACAACAATGCAGTTGGTTACAATCAGCGGGATGAAGATGCCCAGAGACTGATACAGGCCGAAGGCGTAGGCATTGATCAACATCTGTACCGCACTCACCACGGAGGCGATAATCATGACATAAATCGGAATACGAATTTCTGGCGGTGTCCAGCGGCGAAGGGCTGAAATCGTCAGGTTGGTCAGCGTCAGGACGAGCGTAGTCGCAAGTCCAAGACCCAGCGCGTTAGTTGCGGTAGAAGTGACGGCCAACAGCGGACACATCCCGAGTAGTTGCACAAGCGCGGAGTTATTTTTCCATAACCCCTGGACAATCACGTCTTTAATTTCGCTCATGGTTATTCTCCACAGGCGCTAAGTTGAGGGAGTTGCGCAGGCAGCGTCTGCGCATACAGGCCGGCACGTTTAACCGCGTTAACCACCGCACGTGGTGTAATGGTTGCGCCAGTAAACTGGTCAAAGTCGCCGCCATCTTTTTTCACTGCCCAGTGAGAGGTGTTATCCGCAGAAATTGTTTTACCGCTAAAATGGGTGATCCAGTCGGACAGTCGCAGTTCGATTTTATCGCCCAGCCCAGGCGTTTCATGGTGTTCGGTAACCCGCGTACCCAACACGGTACCCGTGAAATCGACACCCACCAGCAGTTGAATCGCCCCGGAATAACCATCTGGCGCCGTAGCTTCAAGAATCGCAGCAACAGGACGATCGTCCTGACGGGCAATATATACACGGTGCGTACCTTTGCCTAACGCTGGCGCATTGACCAGATAACAACTTTCAGACAAGTTATTATTGTAGCGATCGCCAGGCAGAACCTGATCGAACAGCGTTTTTTGCTGTATCGCGGCCTGTTCATCAATGGTTGACTTGGTTAATTGATTGATTGCTGCGGTTAACCCCGTTGAGCCCGCAGCAAACAGCGCCAGTGTAATACCGTGTTTACGAATCGTTTTCAGCATATCTAGTCCTTAGCGATGTCCGTACACGCGAGGGCGGGTGTAATAATCAATCAGGGGAACCGTGATATTTGCCAGCAACACGGCAAAAGCCACGCCATCAGGATAACCACCAAAACTGCGTATCAACCACACTAACAGGCCCGCAAGCGCGCCAAAAATCAGACGACCACGGTTGGTTGTTGATGCTGTAACGGGATCGGTAAGAATAAAGAACGCACCTAACATCGTCGCGCCGGAAAGCAAGTGCAACTGAGGCGATGCCAGTGAGTCTGGCGAAAAAATCCAACCTAAAGTGGCGCAAACAGCGAGCGACAGCAGGAAGCTAACCGGAATATGCCAGCGAATCGCTTTTTGCCATAACAGCACAATACCACCAACAAGCCACGCAAGGTTCACCCACTGCCAGCCAGCGCCTGCCAGCATGCCGCTGTAGATCGGGTATTGCATCACCTGCTCAACGGTACGTCCGGCATGCAGGGATGTCTTAAAAGTATCAAGAGGTGTTGCCTGACTGATACCATCGATACCCATACGCAGCGAATTCATATCCCCGCCGCTGGCGGTATGCCCGTTAAAGATAACGTTCAGGGCGTCAAAGAAACCAGGCACCGTGGCCGCAATTTCATGCGGCGGCAGCCAACTGGTCATCTGTACCGGAAATGAGATGAGCAGCACGACATAACCAATCATGGCAGGGTTAAACGGGTTCTGCCCGAGCCCGCCATACAGCTGTTTCGCAATGATAACCGCAAATACCGTGCCTAATACCACCATCCACCATGGCGCGAGGGGCGGAATACTGACGGCCAAAAGCAACCCAGTGAGTAGCGCAGAGTTGTCTTTTAAAATTGCCACAATGGGTTGTTTACGCAGTTTAAGCACACCCGCTTCGGCAGCAATAGCGCTGATGGCAGCGAGAACGATCTGGAACAACGTGCCCCAGCCGAAGAACCACAGCTGAGCGGCGATCCCCGGCAATGCAGCAAGTAACACCAGCATCATGATACGCGATGTCTGGCGCTGGTTATGGGTATAAGGGGAGCTTGCTATTCTGAATACCATTTATTCCTCGTTTACAACCTGCTGCTGTGCGGCTTTCTTTGCCTGAGCGCGTGCGATGGCGGCCGCGACGGCGGCTTTACGTGGATCAACCGGCTCGGCTGTTTCTGTTACCGCTTCTTGTTCAAGCTTGCGGGCTTTGGCGCGGGCGATTGCCGCTTCCACGGCAGCTTTACGCGGATCAACCGGTTCGGTTGTTTCTGTTACCGCCTGCTGCTCGAGCTTGCGAGCTTTGGCGCGGGCGATTGCCGCTTCCACGGCAGCTTTACGCGGATCAACCGGTTCGACTGTTTCTGTTACCGCTGCTTGCTCAAGCTTGCGGGCTTTGGCGCGAGCGATTGCTGCTTCGACGGCGGCTTTACGTGGGTCAACCGGCTCGGCCGTTTCTGTTACCGCTTCTTGCTCAAGCTTGCGGGCTTTGGCGCGGGCAATTGCCGCTTCCACGGCAGCTTTACGCGGGTCTGTACCCGTGCTGCTGCCTTCACTTTGCGGCGGATTTTCCTTACGGGAAGCACGAGCTTGCGCCTTACGCGCCTCGCGTGCGGCAATCACGGCGCTATTGTCAGGTTTTTCACCTGCCTGAATGACCACCGGTTGCAGTGCCTGAGCCTGCTTTTCTTTTACGCGAGCCAGCGCGGCGGCAATGGCATCATGATCTTTGGCCGCCGGCTGAGCAGCGGCGCTCTTATGGCGTTCAAGACGTGCTGCTTTTTCACGTTCAAGGCGCGCCTGTCGGGCTTCAAACCGAGCTTTTGCTTCTGCGGCGCGCTTTTCTTCCTGACTAATGGCGTAAATCTCGGCTTTTTCCTGACGGAAATACTGTACCAGTGGAATATTGCTTGGGCATACCCAGGCGCAGGCACCGCATTCAATACAGTCGGCGATATTGTGGGCCGTCGCTTTGTCGTGCTGTTGCCCTTTACTGAACCAGTAAAGCTGTTGTGGCAGGAGATCGGCCGGACAGGCATCGGCGCATGCGCTACAGCGAATGCAGCCTTTCTCTTCTGGCGTTTCACCCATTTCACTGGCAGAGGGGGCCAGAAGACAGTTGGTTATCTTCACCACTGGGACATCCAGCCACGGCAGCGTAAAGCCCATCAGCGGCCCGCCCATAATCACCATCTGGTCGGCGGAAGGGCAGAAACCCGCGTCGTTGAGCAGATGACGAACCGGCGTACCTAAACGCGCCCAGACGTTGCCCGGACGACTGACTGCTTCTCCGGTTAGCGTCACGACACGTTCGGTGATCGGCTCTCCGTCGATTACTGCACGTTTAATTGCATAGGCGGTTCCGACGTTTTGCATCAATACGCCGATATCAGAGGAGCGTCCACCGTGGGGAACCTGCTTGCCGGTCAGGATTTGTGTTAACTGCTTGGCCCCGCCGGACGGGTACTTGGTGGGGATCACGCGTAGGCTAATGTCGTGTGAATCAGCCAGCACCGCGCGCAGCATAGATATTGCCTGCGGTTTGTTATCTTCGATACCAAGGAGGATCTCGCGTGGCTGAAGAATGTGCGCCAGGATGCGGATACCTTCGACGACCTGAGCGGCACAGTCCTGCATCAGGCGGTCATCTGCCGTAATGTACGGCTCGCATTCGGCGGCGTTAATGATCAGCGTTTCAATTTTATCTCCGCCGCCCTGCAGTTTAACGCCGGTGGGAAAACCTGCGCCACCCAGCCCGGCGACGCCGTACTGATGAATACGCGCAATCAGCTCTTCCCGGCTGTGGGAGCGATAATCGGTCCAGCCGTCTCGCTCAATCCAGCGATCTTCGCCATCGGCGTCTATGATGACGCTCAACTCAGCCAGTGCCGAAGGATGCGCGGTGGAGTGCGGGGCAATGGCAACAACGGTGCCTGATGTTGGCGCATGGACTGGAAGCATTTTGCCTCGTCCGCGGGTTAAGGGCTGACCACGCAGCACGGTGTCACCCACGTTTACGCACAGTTCACCCTCCGCACCAATATGTTGTTTCAGCGGAATAACGAAACGCGGCGCCAGCGGAACCTGTCGCAACGGCGTTCCGTTTGACTGGGTTTTCATTTCTGGTGGATGAATGCCGCCATCAAAGTCCCAGATTTTATTTTTTCTGAATGCAGAGAATAACTTAAACATGTTGTTCCACGGGAATGATGCGCACAGGGATGGTGTTTAAATCCCATTTCCAGCTATCGGGTGTCTCGGCTACCGGGCGTAATTCAATACATTGCGTCGGGCACGGGTCAACGCACAGGTTGCACCCGGTGCAGAGATCGCTCATTACCGTGTGCATGGCGCGGGTCGCGCCCACGATGGCATCGACCGGGCAGGCCTGAATACACTTAGTGCACCCAATACAGTTATTTTCATCAATGACCGCCAGCATTCGCACCGGCGTAACGTCTTGTTCATCGCCATCAATAGGCTGCGGATCGACATTCAGCAGGGCGGCAATTTTTAACATCACCGCTTCGCCGCCGGGGGCGCAACGGTTAATTTTTTCACCCTGAGACCCGATCGCTTCAGCATAAGGATGACAGCCCGGATAGCCGCACTGGCCACACTGGCTTTGCGGGAGAATTTCATCAATTTTCTCCACGACCGGATCATCTTCAACGGCAAAACGTCGTGAGGCGTACCCCAAAATAGCGCCGAACGCCAGACCCAGTAGACTCACTGCGGCAACGGCAATCCAGATAGCATTCATTACAACTTCACCAAACCACTAAAGCCCATAAAGGCCAATGACATTAAACCAGCGGTAATCAGCGCAATCGCATTGCCGCGAAACGGCGCTGGGACGTCCGCCACGGCGAGGCGTTCGCGGATCGCGGCGAACAGTACCATCACCAGCGAGAAGCCGACGGCGGCGGAAAAACCGTATAGCGCCGACTGTAAAAAGTTATGGCCGAGGTTGATGTTCAGTAGCGCCACACCTAACACTGCGCAGTTAGTGGTGATCAGCGGTAAAAAGATCCCCAGCAGGCGGTACAGCGCAGGGCTGGTTTTGCGCACAACCATTTCGGTAAACTGCACGACGACGGCGATAACCAGAATAAAAGCCAGCGTGCGCAGATAGATGAGATTGAGCGGAATTAGGATCCAGGTATCAATCAGCCAAGCGCAGATGGATGCCAGTGTCATGACAAACGTCGTGGCAAGGCCCATACCCATTGCGGTTTCCAGTTTTTTGGAAACGCCCATAAACGGGCAAAGGCCCAGAAACTTCACCAGTACAAAGTTATTGACCAGTACAGTTCCGACAAACAGCAGCAGGTAATCAGTCATTTTTCGGCCTGAAATAAAAAGCCGCCTATTATCTGACAATCTTCAACAGGCGACAACAGGTTAACTGTAGGGTTATTACGGGTTCACAAACGTCGATTTAACGCGCTGCGATCGTTTGAAGTAGGGCACCAACAGTGCTGCAGCCAGTAATGGGAACAGCAGTTGGCGCACGGCAAAAGCGTCTGGGACGGGTGAAAACGCAAACGCTTTAATCGCCAGCAACACGGAGATCAGCAGCCACAGAATATAATGCTTAGGTACACAGGCTCTGCGTTTGAAAAACGCAATCGTCAGCCACAGTGTGTAATACCACATGGCGATCGCGGTAACAAAGGAGACACCCCATAACAGCAAATTGGCCGTACTTTGCTCACCCAGCGTTTTGAAGGTTTGTGGTGTAGCCAGCGCAGTGACATAAAGTAATAACGCCAGCGAAGCGCTCAACAACGCGACTAACAGCCAGGCCAGTGGCCCAAGTAGCCAGCCTCCGATACGTTGTGCCGGTGTCGTAGTCATCTCTTCTCCAGGTTTACGCGCGCAATCAATCATGCCATTCATTTTGGGGCAATTATTATAAAGCTTTTAACGTTGAGCGCTACTTTCTTCTTTATTGCACGTAATGCCAGACTGATTTAGGTACCTGACCAACATCAAACAGACGACCTCCGGAGATAAGCTCCGCACGGCGATGGTCTGCGGCACGGTACATATTGATAATGTCGTTATCATCGGTGAGCGTGTAGTTAAGATGGTCGAACAGTTTTTCCAGACTTTCGAGCGAACTGATTTTGCGGAATTTTAATAAGTAATCCTGAACGGTCATAAATGCAGATCCATATTAATAAAATAATACCAACGGAGTAGAAAATATAAAAATAAACAACGAGCACAGGTAAAAGCGCATTTACGTGCAAATGTAAGAAGAGTGTTCATACCTGTGAAAAATCAGGCGCTATGCGCGTCTTGAGCAAGGGTAACGCGCTTAGCGATCGCTGGCAATATGCAGCGGAGCGGGACGCGGCATAATTCGCTTTTTTTGACAGAAAGCGATCTTTTGCCGGCAGCCCCTGCAACTACCAATGTTAATTGCCGGGCAATAAAAGGCTGCGGATGCTTATTTCTTCTGCACTGCCGCAACGGGCTCTGGTGGCTGGTAATTGTCAATATGATTGGCAACACCCAGCAGGATCACGGAGACGGCGAGAACAATCCAACCTGTTAATTCAATAAGACGATTCATTACTGATGACATTTGCTTTGATTTATCCATAAACACAGGCTGCAAATGTTACTAATCTCTCATTAATACAGCAAGATGATTGGGAACGATTTCTACCTCTTTTTCGCTGCAAGTTAAGCATAAGTGGCATATGTTTGACTTAAGTTAAAAAACAACCTTTGTAGCGCAAAGGTTATTAAACTATTGAGACGTTGCAAGGTATGGTGTGAAATAGGTCAGTCCTGAATTGAGAGGCAATAACATGAGTGACAACATCCGCGTTGGGCTAATTGGCTATGGTTATGCCAGCAAAACCTTCCATGCCCCACTGATTGTGGGCTCGCCGGGTCTGGAACTGGCTGCAGTGTCCAGTAGTGATGAAGCAAAAGTGAAGGCAGACTGGCCTACGGTAACGGTTGTTGCTGAGCCTAAGCATCTTTTTAACGATCCAAATATCGACCTGATTGTGATCCCCACGCCAAACGACACGCACTTCCCGTTAGCGAAAGCAGCGTTGGAAGCGGGCAAACATGTGGTTGTTGATAAGCCCTTTACCGTGACACTGTCACAAGCACGTGAGTTGGATGCGCTGGCACGTAGCCTGGGGCGTGTGTTGTCTGTATTCCATAACCGTCGCTGGGACAGTGATTTTCTGACGCTGAAAGCTCTGCTGGCGGATGGTGTTTTGGGAGAGGTGGCGTATTTCGAATCCCATTTCGATCGTTTCCGCCCACAGGTTCGTGACCGTTGGCGTGAACAGGGCGGTCCGGGAAGCGGTATCTGGTACGATTTAGCACCGCATCTTTTGGATCAGGCGATTAATCTGTTTGGTTTGCCCGTCAGCCTGACGGTAGACCTGGCCCAGCTGCGTCCGGGCGCGCAGGCGACGGATTACTTCCATGCCATCCTGACGTATCCGCAGCGTCGTGTGATCCTGCATGGCACCATGCTTGCTGCTGCAGAATCGGCCCGTTATATTGTGCACGGATCGCGTGGCAGCTATGTGAAGTATGGTCTTGACCCGCAGGAAGAGCGCCTGAAAAATGGCGAGCGACTGCCACAGGAAGACTGGGGTTATGATATGCGCGATGGCGTATTGACGCGAGTCGAAGGCGAAGAGCAGGTTGAAGAAACCTGGCTGACCGTACCGGGCAACTATCCGGCGTACTATGCTGGCATTCGGGATGCGCTAAACGGCAACGGTGAAAACCCGGTACCGGCGAGACAGGCTATCCAAATTATGGAGCTGATTGAGCTGGGTATAGAATCAGCGAAACATCGTTCGACGCTGTGCCTTGCCTGATTAGGTAAATGGCGCAAGGCGGTACCTTCCTGGCATCGTATCCGGCCTACAATGAAAACCAACGTAGGCCGGATAAGCGTTAGCGCCATCCGGCACTTTACCTGTTACGCTGCGGCGACTTTCTCGCGCAAGGCTCGTTTTTCCTCGTTACTCAGGAATGCCATTTCCAGACCGTTGATTTGCGCCTGGCGGATCTGTTCGGGCGTTAGGCCTGCAGCTGGTGCGGCAATGGTGTACTCGTGAATAATATCCACACCCTGAACAGCCGGGTCGTCCGTATTCAAACTGGCGATAACGCCATGCTCAAGGAACGTTTTCAGCGGATGGTTCGCTAGTGAGGCAACGGTGCTGGTCTGAATGTTTGATGTCAGGCAGGATTCGATGCCGATACGGTGCTCGGCGAGGTAATCCATCAACGCACGATCTTCAACGGCTTTAACGCCGTGACCAATACGCTCAGCGCCTAGCTCTTTAATGGCCTGCCAGATGCTTTCTGGTCCCGCGGCTTCGCCCGCATGTACGGTGATATGCCAGCCGGCATCGCGTGCCTGGTTGAAGTGAGACAGGAACAGGCTGCCCGGGAACCCCAGTTCGTCACCGGCCAGATCCAGCGCCGTAATATGGTCTCGGTGGGCTAACAGCGCATCCAGTTCCTGCAGACAGGCGGCTTCGCCGAAAGTACGGCTCATAATGCCAATTAAGCGAGCTTCGACGCCAAAGGTCTTGCAGCCCTCGCGTACGCCTGCGATGACGGCTTCAACTACACCTGCAACCGGGAGCTGATGCGCCATCGCCATGTAGCCTGGGGAAAAACGCAGTTCAACATAGTGCAGGCCGTTACGTGCTGCGTCCTCAATATTTTCAAATGCCACGCGACGACACGCATCCAGCGAGGCCAGTACCTTCACGCCCCAGTCGAGCTTGGATAAAAAACTCACTAAATCTGGCTCAGTTGATGTGACTTGCACATGAGGGATCAGCGTTTCCAACGTTTGTGCCGGAAGCGTTAAGTTGAACTGACGGCCCAGATCCAGGATCGTTTGTGCACGGATGTTACCATCAAGGTGGCGATGGACGTCGGTCAGGGGGAGGGAAGTATCAATCATGGTCGCACTCGTGTATTTAGGTAAAGTGCAGTCCATTATACAACAGAAAAATGTTCCTCTAAAAACTATAAAAAAAGCAGTGCAGAGTTCGGGGTTATGGGGAAGCAAGCATCGCCAAATTGTTGACCATGCTGTTAGCGTACCAACAGAGTGGTGTTCCGACTCCCTGATCCTTGAGACCATATCACGATGCTTTTGCCTTGCGGTGGTAAGACGGGCGTAAAGTAAGCAATAACGCATTTCCTGCAGCATGTGTGTAATAAGAGGATTTCATTTTTTAAGATTATTTACCTCGTTTTTATTTAATTACTACCTGTCAGTATTATTTTATTCAGATATTTATTGAGTAACATTGCTAATAGCGAAAAATGGACACTTTCCAGTTTATGAATGTGCTGCGAAGTATGTTATAAAAACACAATAACGACTGAGGGTATTAATAAAGTGAAAAGTGTAAAGCTAATTGTCAGTACAATGTTCTGTGGAAGTTTGCTGCTGGCAACTGCGCCTGCGCATGCGGCGTATAAAGCGGATGAAACGCATGTAATCCAGTTTAAGAAAGGTACAAGTGGTGCAGATATCAAGGGGACAATTACGGGTGATAAAACAAAAGATTATACGTTTGTCGCCAAAAAAGGGCAGACCATGCAAGCAGTTCTGAAAAGCGCCTGGCCTCATCCTTTCATGAGTATTATTGCACCGGGCGAACAATTCATTTTTGATGGCATGATGAGTGGTGATACTTATAAAAATACGC
The DNA here is from genome assembly GCF_030332765.1 of Citrobacter sp. Cpo071. Classification (NCBI taxonomy): domain Bacteria; kingdom Pseudomonadati; phylum Pseudomonadota; class Gammaproteobacteria; order Enterobacterales; family Enterobacteriaceae; genus Citrobacter; species Citrobacter sp. Cpo071. The sequence continues at coordinate 517,248 of NZ_JAOWHE010000085.1, forward strand.
TGCCTGCCAGCGGTAAGTATACCATCAGAATATATCAAAAAGGCGCGGCGAAGGATGAGGGGAAAACCAACGCATTCCAGCTGCACATGAAAATTACCAACTGATCATGAGGAAAAGATCGCCCAGGTGGTGATCTTTTCCTTTGCTATTAAACTTCTTCGCCAGAATAAGCCACAACGCAATTACGGCCTCGGTTTTTTGCCATATACAGGGCGCGGTCTGCGCAATCAGCAAGTTGTTCGGGGGCTGAACGGTTATCAACCGAGGTTACGATACCCAGGCTGATGGTGATGATGCGTGGAAAATCACCTTTAGTCGTGGCCTGAGTTTGTTGTTCTACGTGTTTTCTGATTCGCTCTGCGATGTTAAATGCTGCATCAGCGTTAGTTTCAGGTAGCAAAATAGCAAACTCTTCTCCGCCAATACGCGCCACGATGTCGTTACGCCGACTCAGTCGCTGCATAATTTCTGACAGTTTAATGATCACTCTGTCACCCTGCAAATGTCCCCAGGTGTCATTGACCGACTTAAAGAAATCAATGTCGCAAAAGACAATGCTCAGGGGTTTATGGGTCGCTGTCATTTTAATCTCATTGCTGAGTGCGTTATAAAAATAGCCACGGTTGAAAAGTCGGGTCATCGGGTCGCGGACTGAATTTTCATAGGATAATTCATAGGCCTGACGTGAGGCTTTGTAGCGCTTGAAAATATCAGACATGAGCACGATCATCACGGCCATTGCGCTAAGGCACTCCAGGCCTCTGGCGAGATACCATCCAGCGGAGTCTATATGCGTGTACTTCAGCATAATGATGACACTTAACAGATTGCTCAGGGCAACCAGTGACATACTTACCCAAAACTGTGTTTTTAGCCGGGTTAATTTTGCCCCTAATAAAACGATACAGGTCCACAAGATAATGAGGACATAAATAAAGCTACCACGCCAGGGTCTAAGCCATTCAAACGTTTCTGTGTCAACCAACTGAAACGATATTGGCGTAATACGGATGGAGTAGAGGATAGCCATTACCAGATGCAACATGCACCATAAATAAGTGGCGTAAATAACTGTTTTACCATGTTTTTCTTTTTTATTTTTAAACGTATATAAATAGTATGTTGCAAAAAACAACCCCGTAATTAACATGTTCCTCATAAAGTATAAAACAGCAATGTCATTGTAGATGACACCAGGAAGGCCGTTTTTATAAAAATAAATATAGAGCGCAAGAAATAAGAAAACCCCCGAGAAATAAAACGCGCAGGCCAGGGGTAAAAGATATTTTTTGCGCCGATAACTCATGTAATTCATCGTCATAAAGCACCCGGTCTGAATGTGCAATACACCAGCAAAGGTTGCAATAACCGGGTAAAAAGAGAGGCTATAACGCTGATTACTAAAAGGGATATACCAAAGAAAAATGAATGTCGTTAGGGACAGGAGTAAAAAAAAAGTTAAATTCTTTTTGTGAATGTTTATTTGTATTGTATTCATGATTTTTATGTATATAAAACAGCGCTATATTTCGGCTATCTTCTCAGCTTTGTATTTTGTCTTTTTGATTTTTATTGCTGTTGATTTTTACTGGCAGGAAAAGTCAGGGAGGAATTGGTATTAAAAAAACGATAAGAAACAGATTTGTTTTTTTATATAAGGAGTTGCGCAATGAGTTCTTCATTGCGCAAGACTATTTAACGTATTGTGCGGATGGCGTTAATCAACCCCTGAACGCCTTTTTCAAGCTTGGAACGTGGACATCCGGCATTGAGGCGCACAAAACCGCGTCCTTCTTCTCCGTATGTGTATCCGGGCATGATGGCGACTTTCTGCTGATGGATGAGTGCATCCTGCAGTGCGTGGTCATCAAGGTTGAGTGGACGCAAGTCAATCCATGCCAGATAGGTGGATTGCGGAACCTGCCAGTTCAGTTCGGGGAATGCGTTATTCAGCTCGTGCGCGATGTAATGCAGGTTACTGGCAAGATAATCCCGCAGCGCATCAAGCCAGCTAGCGCCCTGTTGGTAGGCTGCGATATGTGCGCTAAGCGCGAGCACTGCAGGTGAGGAAAGACCATCCCGACCCTTTAACGCACTGAGGTAATCGTTGCGACTCTGCTCATCCTCAATAATCCCGTAAGCCCCGGTTAATGCCGGAATATTGAAGCTCTTTGAACCGGAAGTGAACAGCGCCCAACTGTCACGCGCGACGTTACTCCACGGGATGTGTGGCTGGTCTGCCCATACCATATCCATATGGATCTCATCAGAGATGACTTTTACACCGTGGCGCTGACACAGCTCCGCCATGGTTTCCAGTTCATCGCGCGTCCACACCTTACCGGTTGGGTTGTGCGGGCTGCAAAGCAGGAGAATTTTGCTTTCAGGCCGGGACAGGGCTTTCTCTAGTGCAACCATGTCGCAAAACCAGCCGTCAGCGCGTTTTTCAAGTCCGACAGCGCATACCTGGCGCTGATTACCTTCAATCGCTTTGTAAAACGCGTCGTAAGCCGGCGTATGAATAACCACCGCATCACCCGCAGAAGACCACTGGCGGATTAGCTCCGATACCATATAGATGACCGAGGGGCCATAAACCAGCGACTCAGGATCGATTTGGGTATTATGACGCGATAGAAACCAGTGGCTAATCGCCGCCAGAAATTCATCATTTTTCCAGCGACTGTAACCCAACACGCCATGTGACAGGCGCTGAGTCAGCGCCTCCAGAATGCAGGGGGCGGTGGCAAAATCCATATCGGAGATGGTGAACGGCAGAAGGTCGGCTGAACCAAAACGGTCGGCAACGTAATCCCACTGAGTACACCAGGTACCATGCCTGTCCACAACCTTTGAAAAATCAAACATATTGTTGTCCTTAAGCCTGTACGGTGTTCATCAGAACTGCGATCTCATCTTTCACTGACTGGACCTGCGGACCAATAACAACCTGAAGATTATGCTGATTGAGTTGCACTACGCCAATGGCGCGATTGTCCTTCAGTGCCTGTACGTTCACAAGCGACATATCCTTTACTGACAAGCGCAGACGGGTAATGCAGTTATCAAGGCTGACAATGTTTTCCGCACCGCCCAGCGCCGCCAGAATGGCAGGGACGTTGTAACCGGATTTACCCGGTGCTCCCGCCATGACTTTATCGATATTGCTGGCAATTTCGACGTCCCGACCCGGGGTCTTCAGATTGAAGCGTGTGATGGCGAAACGGAAGATCACGTAGTACACCGCGAACCAGATCGCAGCCACGACAGGGACCAAATACCACTTGGTAGAGAGTCCGTGCAGGATGCCGAATACCACAAAGTCAATCAGGTTACCGTCCGTGTTGCCGATGGTGACGCCTAACACCGCCATCACGGTGAAACCAAGACCGGTCAGCAGGGCGTGGATTACATACAAAACAGGGGCAACGAACAGGAATAAGAACTCGAGTGGTTCGGTTGTACCGCCGATCACGCAGGCAATGAGACCAGAAATTAACAGCCCTTTAATTTTATGACGATTTTCAGGGCGAGCACAGTGGTACATAGCGAGCGCTGCCCCCGGCAAACCACCGAGGAACGCCGGCATTTTACCCTGCGACAGGAAGCGGGTTGCGCTTTCAGAGAAACCTTGTGTTGTCGGGCAGCTCAGTTGAGCCTGGAAAATAGTTAGTGCGCCGCTCACGCTGTGACCGCAGACTTCCTGCGTGCCGCCAGCTTCGGTGAAGCGAATGAGCGCCACCAGAATATGATGCAGACCAAACGGTAGCAGCAGACGTTCACCGGTACCAAACAGCATTGGACCAAATTCGCCCGCGCTGTTGATGATGTGGCCGAGCCCATTAATGCCCATGGCGAAAACCGGCCAAACCAGGGGAATGACCAGGCCGACCAGTCCCATCACCACCGAAGAGATAATTGGTACAAAACGGGTACCGCCGAAGAAGGCCAGTGCATCCGGCAGGCGAATGTTGTGGAAACGTTCATGCAGCATCCAGACGATGATCCCGGCAATAACAGCGCCGAGGATCCCGGTGTCGATCGACTGGATCCCCAGGATATTCTGTACGTTGTTAGCCTTCAGGATCGTGGCATCCGTGGTAGGCAAGATACCTTTCGCGGTTAACCAGAAGTTGACGGCAAGGTTCATCACCGCATAACCAACAAAACCGGCAAATGCCGCTACGCCTTTGTTCTCGCGGGCCAGGCCGAGAGGTATGGCAATACAGAACATCACCGGTAAGAAGCTAAACGCAAATGAGCCTACTTTGCTCATCCAGGTAAAAATAGCCTGCAGTACCGGATTACCCAATGCCGGAATCAGCGTTAAGACATCATGACTACTTAACGAGCTGCCGATCCCTAACATGATCCCGCAGAATGAGAGCAGAGCCACGGGCAGCATAAAGGTTTTGCCCAACTGCTGGAAAAATTCCCATAACGTAATTTTTGGTGTGGTTCTCGTCGTCATCAAACGACTCCTCGTAAAAGCTAGCTGACTAATGATGGCGAGAAGATAAAACGTTTTACCTAATTTTAGTGCGGTATAAATCACATTATCGAACGATAATAGGGCGTATAAATATATGTGATTGATAAAACGTTTTATCCGTCACGTTATCAGGGAGTTTTCCGTTTTTATGGCTATAGCCAAAAAAATAACCATCCATGATGTTGCGCTGGCCGCGGGCGTTTCGGTTAGTACCGTATCATTGGTGCTCAGTGGAAAAGGCCGTATTTCATCCGCGACCGGCGAACGGGTGAATGCCGCTATTGAGCAACTGGGGTTTGTGCGTAATCGCCAGGCATCAGCGCTGCGTGGCGGGCAGAGCGGGGTAATTGGTTTGATCGTGCGCGACCTTTCCACCCCGTTTTACGCCGAGTTGACGGCGGGTCTGACGGAAGCTTTAGAAGCGCAGGGGCGCATGGTCTTTTTATTACATGGTGGCAGAGATGGCGAACAGCTGGCACAGCGTTTCGCTATGCTGCTTAATCAAGGGGTTGATGGTGTGGTGATCGCCGGGGCTGCCGGCAGTAGCGACGACCTACAACAACTGGCCGCGGAGAAAGGGATTCCGGTAGTGTTTGCGTCTCGGGCCAGCTACCTGGATGACGTTGACACCGTCAGACCTGACAACATGCAGGCAGCGCAATTGCTGGTTGAACATCTGATACGCCATGGGCATCAGCGCATCGCGTGGTTGGGGGGGCAGAGTTCTTCATTGACCCGCGCAGAGCGTGTCGGCGGCTATTGTACGACGTTGCTAAAGTATGGTTTACCGTTTCATAGCGACTGGGTGCTGGAGTGCTCATCCAGCCAAAAGCAGGCCGCAGAGGAGGTGACCGCGCTGTTACGTCGTAACCCAACGATCAGCGCAGTGGTGTGCTACAACGAAACCATAGCCGTTGGCGCCTGGTTTGGCCTGATGAGAGCAGGGCGTCAGAGTGGTGAAATTGGCGTAGACCGCTACTTCGAACAGCAGATCTCGTTAGCCGGATTTGCCGATGTAGCGGAAAATGCACTGGACGATATCCCCATTATTTGGGCCTGCACGCCCGCGCGTGACATGGGTTATACCCTTGCTGAGCGCATGCTACAGCGTATTGGGCACGATGATGGTCATTCGCGTAACTTAACGCTTTCCGCCCGTCTGGTGGTGGCAAAATAAAAAAGGCCCGATAAACACACGGTTATCGGGCCTGTTGTCACGTGTATTTACTGTTGCGGAATAGCCGGGGCATCCGGTTCGCCGAGAGAAGGCATACCGAACATACCAACAAACTCATCCAGCGACATTTTTTGTCCGTTTAACGTAACCTGGCCGTTTGCATATTGCAGGCTGGAGCCGATGACGTTGTCCTGCATCGTTGTAATCCGGAACATCTGACCCATTGCCGCCAGGCCATTCACCTGTTGCTTCGCCAGATCGGCCGCTTGCTCCTGCTGATAGCCTTCAATTTTGGCAATCTGCGTCATGAACTCAGTCGCCATATCAACCGGAATCGTCAGCTTAGCATCCAGTGATTTGACCGAACGATCCACTTCCTGAGCCAGCGTTTGTGGTTCTTCAGTATTTGCTGTCGGATCTTTTAGCAGCAGTGACAGATTAAATGCAGTTTCACCTTTTGCATTTTTCCAGCTCAGCGGGGCAATGGTGATAACCGGCTCGCCTTTCATCAGAATCGGCAGCGCATTGAAGAAGGCTTCAGTGACTTTTTGCTGATAAAGCTCAGGATTTTGTACCACATCAATCTGCGCCATCAGTGCCTTGGTTTGGGCACTATATTGCTGACTGAACTGGTGTAGTGCTTCACCGTCAATCTGGCCAACTTTCAGCGTCAGTTTACCGCTACCCATATCCTGACCCTGCAATTTCAGACTGTTCAGCGTGTAATCCAGCTGGCTGTTGACAGTTTTACCGTCGTTGATCAGATCGGATTTACCATCAATACCCATGCCTTCCAGAACCGCCAACTCTTTACCTTCGACGGAAATCGACAGTTTATCGAGTGACAATTTCTGGTCGCCGATGCGCTCACCAAAGCTGGCAATACTGCTGGAACCCTCAGTTTTCAGGTTATTGAAAGTCATTTGTACTTTCTGGTCATACTCGTTGACCGCATTGACCACACCGCTTTGCGCATTGCCTGTCAGCGAGACAGCATTACCTTCTTTGTCTGCTGTAAACTGGAATTCCCCGCCGCTGAAGGCTACTTTTTCGTCGCCTTTCTCATAGTTCAGTGGTTTGAGGGAGAGATCGGAACGGGTATCGCCGCTGTAGCTGATACGGGAGTTAATGACAAATGGCGACTCACCTTTGGCAATATCAAACAGCGGTTTGGTAACGTCGTTATTGACCAGCGTCGTTTTCACGGAGGCCATAGCCGGGACCAGATTCAATGACTTCAGTTGCGCCAGCGGGAATGGACCGTGATCGACGGTTTCATTCAGGACGATACTTTGCCCCGGTTTTAGCCAGGAATCTGCCTCCCCGGCGATTGGTTTCACCACCAATTGCAGTTGGCTATTGAACACCCCGCGCTGGTAGTTTTGATAACTCAGTTCAATGCCCGCCTCAGGGGAGAAACGTTTTAACTGATCGTTTGCCTGTGTCACCATCTCGGCGAGATGCGTTTCAAGTTTCTTACCTGTGTACCAGGCGCCGCCCGTCCAGACGATACCCAGCGCAACCACCACACCCGCAGCTACCAGCGATTTTTTCATTTCGATATCCATAAAATAAAACCAGGCGTTTGAAGACGCCTGGAGGAGTGACATGTCTTTAACTCACTACAGCTTAGCAAGAGTTGTCAAAAATATCAGTATCTTGCTATAGCTTGTTATAAACCCGGGCTAAACGACCTGCGCCACTGATGTTAACCGGCGATTCATTCGCGCCAATAAAGGCCGATTCACCCGGTCGCAGAACCAGACGTTGCTCGCCTTTGCTCAGCACGGCTTCACCCTCTATGCAGAACAAAATGGCTGCACTTTGCTGGCTGATATCTGCGCCATTAGTAGTAAGGTCATGCAGGGAGAACGCAAAATCGTCAACCGGGATTGGGAAGTCCAGTTCACCATCAGATTCAACCGGCGTGGTCAGTAACTGGTTTGCTGGCTTGGCGACAAACTTCACGTTGGCGACCAGTTCCGGGATATCAATATATTTTGGCGTCAGTCCGGCACGCAGCACGTTGTCCGAGTTAGCCATCACCTCAAGCGCCACACCTTGCAGGTAAGCGTGCGGGGTTTCGGCAAATAAGAACATAGCCTCGCCTGGATTGAGTTTCACCACATTGAGCAGCAGCGGTGAGAAAAGCCCACTGTCGTTCGGGTAGACGTCAGCGATCAGACGGATGGTTTGCCAGGGTTCACCCTGCTGGCTGTTCAGCGCTGATTTCAGGATCGCCAACGCATGGGATTTCTCCTCATCCTGCATATTCAGCAAGCTGGCGAAAAGATAGCTCAGACGTTCCGCACTCGGCTCTTCCAGGAAATGTGCAATAGCCGGATGTGCGGCGGAAACGGGTTGTAACAATGCAACAATGTCAGAGAACTCGCGGAATGCGTTCATCGCCAGGAAAGGCGTCAAAGCAAATACCAGTTCTGGTTTGTGGTTAGGATCTTTGTAGTTGCGCTCGGCGGCATCCATCGGGATCCCCGCGGCGTTTTCTTTGGCAAATCCAATTTCAGAATTGTGCTTGTTAGGATGAACCTGAATCGAAAGTGGTTGAGCAGCGCAGAGTACTTTAAACAGGAAGGGCAGTTCACCAAAACGTTGCGCAACAGCATCGCCTAGCAGTGCGGATTTATCGTGCTCGATAACGTCGCGCAGAGCAACCGTCTGACCGTCAGCGCCCAGAACCTGCGAACTGCTTTTCGGATGCGCGCCCATCCACAACTCAGCCATCGGTTGCTGAGTGGGGTTGGCAATGCCATAGAGTTCCGTTAACGCCGTTTTACTTCCCCAGGCGTAGTTCTGCACTGAGTTGATGAGTTTTTGCATTATCAAGCCCTGTTTCAATGTTGAATTTTCTACGGCTATTAAACCAAGAAACCCTGAGGGAAGTAACCTGCACATGTAAAAAGTCGTACTTGTCTCAGTTTTTGTTAAAAAAATGTGTAGGATATGGTGACTCGCTTTTAATACCCTGAGTAATTCCGGTTGCAGAAAGCTCTTCCTTCTACAACCGGATCTGCGGCAGGGAAGCAGGGCAATGGAACATCTGCCCAGAGAATAACCAGACCGAGCAGTAAGTGAGAGCACAATGTCAAACAAACCCTTTCATTATCAGCATCCTTTCCCCCTCAAAAAGGATGATACCGAATACTATCTGCTGACCAGCGACTATGTCTCTGTTGCCGAATTTGAAGGGCAGGAGATTGTTAAAGTTGCACCGCAAGCCTTAACCCTGCTGGCTCGTCAGGCCTTTCATGATGCGTCGTTTATGCTGCGTCCCGCACATCAACAGCAGGTAGCTGATATTCTGCGCGACCCGGAGGCCAGCGAAAACGACAAATATGTGGCCCTGCAATTCCTGCGTAACTCTGACATCGCGGCAAAAGGCATTTTGCCGACCTGTCAGGACACCGGAACTGCGATTATCGTGGGTAAAAAAGGTCAGCGTGTCTGGACCGGTGGGGGCGATGAGGAGGCGCTGGCACGAGGCGTCTATAACACCTACATCGAAGACAACCTGCGCTATTCACAAAACGCAGCGCTGGATATGTATAAAGAGGTGAACACCGGTACCAACCTGCCAGCACAAATCGATTTGTATACCGTCGACGGAGATGAATACAAATTCCTGTGTATTGCCAAAGGTGGTGGTTCAGCGAACAAAACCTATCTGTACCAGGAAACCAAAGCGCTGCTAACGCCGGGCAAATTAAAAAATTACCTGGTTGAGAAAATGCGTACGTTGGGCACTGCGGCTTGTCCGCCGTATCATATCGCGTTCGTAATCGGTGGAACATCGGCAGAAGCCACGCTGAAAACGGTCAAACTGGCTTCTGCAAAATACTACGACGAATTGCCGACAGAAGGTAACGAACATGGTCAGGCATTCCGCGATGTAGAGCTGGAAAAAGAGCTGCTGATTGAGGCGCAGAATTTGGGGCTTGGCGCGCAGTTTGGCGGGAAGTACTTCGCGCATGATATCCGCGTGATCCGCCTGCCGCGTCACGGCGCGTCGTGTCCGGTTGGAATGGGCGTTTCTTGCTCAGCCGATCGAAATATCAAAGCCAAGATCAACCGTGAAGGTATCTGGATCGAAAAACTGGAACATAATCCTGGCAAATTTATACCGGAAGAGCTGCGCCAGGCGGGAGAGGGCGAAGCGGTGCGCGTTGACCTCAATCGTCCGATGAAAGAGATTCTGGCTCAGCTTTCCCAGTATCCGGTTTCCACGCGTCTGTCGCTCAACGGTACAATTATCGTTGGCCGTGATATTGCGCATGCGAAACTGAAAGAACGTCTGGATAACGGCGAAAGTTTGCCGCAGTATGTTAAAGATCACCCGATCTATTACGCAGGTCCGGCAAAAACGCCGGAAGGCTATGCCTCTGGTTCGCTGGGGCCAACCACTGCCGGACGTATGGACTCGTATGTTGACCAGCTTCAGGCCGCTGGTGGGAGCATGATTATGCTGGCGAAAGGCAATCGCAGCCAGCAGGTGACCGATGCTTGCCATAAACATGGCGGCTTCTATTTGGGCAGTATTGGCGGCCCCGCCGCGGTGCTGGCTCAGGGCAGTATTAAGAGCCTGGAGTGCGTGGAATACCCGGAACTCGGGATGGAAGCCATCTGGAAAATTGAAGTAGAAGATTTCCCGGCATTTATCCTGGTAGATGACAAAGGCAACGATTTCTTCAAGCAAATTCAGACGTCGCAGTGCGCACGCTGCGTTAAGTAACGTCAGCCGCCCTTCGGGGCGGTTTTTTTTACCGCACGAACCACCAAACGACAGCTTTATCCTCGTTAATACTCATAAGACCAATGCAAATGGGCAATGTCGAAACATAACCTAATCAACTGTTAATGTAAGGAGCAGGTAATGGTAACGGTACGCCGCGAGAATGATTCAATGGGGGCGATTGATGTTCCTGCCGATAAGCTTTGGGGCGCGCAAACCCAACGTTCGCTGGAGCATTTTCGTATCTCTACGGAGAAAATGCCGGTCTCGCTGATCCATGCGCTGGCGCTGACGAAACGCGCCGCGGCAAAGGTTAACCAGGATCTGGGGCTGCTAGCGGAGGATAAAGCCAGGGCTATTATGCGGGCTGCAGATGAGGTGTTGGCAGATAAACACCGCGATGAGTTTCCGCTGGCCATCTGGCAAACCGGCTCAGGCACGCAAAGCAATATGAACATGAACGAGGTGCTGGCAAACCGGGCCAGCGAATTGCTGGGCGGCGTGCGGGGGATGGAGCGAAAAGTACACCCCAACGATGATGTCAATAAAAGCCAAAGCTCGAACGATGTCTTCCCGACCGCAATGCACGTTGCCGCACTGCTGGCGCTGCGTAAATCTTTGATCCCACAATTAAATGTGTTGACCAAAACGCTCAGTGATAAGTCCCACGCTTTCGCCGATATCGTTAAAATTGGTCGTACACATCTGCAAGATGCAACTCCACTTACGCTTGGCCAGGAGATTTCCGGCTGGGTAGCAATGCTTGAACATAACCTCAGACACATTGAAAACAGTTTACCGCATGTGGCAGAACTGGCGTTGGGGGGAACCGCGGTAGGTACCGGACTGAACACTCATCCCGAATACGCCCGCCGGGTCGCGGACGAACTGCGGGTCATTACCTGCGCGCCGTTCGTTACCGCTCCGAATAAATTTGAAGCGCTGGCCACCTGCGATGCCCTGGTTCATGCCCACGGAGCGCTAAAAGGGCTGGCAGCGTCGCTGATGAAAATCGCCAACGATGTACGCTGGCTGGCATCTGGCCCGCGCTGTGGTATTGGCGAAATTTCAATTCCGGAAAACGAACCGGGCAGCTCGATCATGCCGGGTAAAGTCAATCCTACCCAGTGTGAAGCGCTGACCATGTTGTGCTGCCAGGTGATGGGTAACGATGTCGCCATCAATATGGGCGGGGCGTCAGGTAACTTTGAGCTCAACGTCTATCGACCGATGGTCATCCACAACTTCCTGCAGTCGGTACGCCTGCTGGCGGACGGTATGGAAAGCTTCAATGAACATTGCGCGACGGGAATCGAGCCCAACCGTGAACGAATAGATCAGCTGCTCAATGAGTCGCTGATGCTGGTGACCGCGCTCAACACCCATATCGGTTACGATAAAGCGGCTGAAATTGCCAAAAAAGCGCATAAAGAAGGGCTGACGCTAAAAGCCTCCGCTCTGGCGCTGGGATATCTAACCGAAGCGGAGTTCGACAGCTGGGTACGTCCGGAGCTGATGGTTGGCAGCATGCGGCCAGGCAGTTAATCCGCAACGTACAGGTGCAGCCGGGGAATAATCAATCTCAACGGCTGCGCCTGAGGTTTAAAGCGATGCTGAACGTTATCGGCATCGTAATTCAGTAACTCGCCGATATCCGGTACGGTCATACCGTTGTCGTCATTAAGCAGTGCAATTAGTGGCGTCGGGCAGGCATATTGCACCTGTTTTTGCTCTCCTTTGTACCAGACTCGGGCAATAGGCTGCACTTTTACCGGCCTTTTAATTTTCAGGCGGGCCTGCTGCGGTAAGTCAGCGATATCCTGATATTCGCGTTCAAGCTTCGCCTGCCATTCTTCACGTGTCCAGGGATGTACGCTGCGCGGTGAGGTCAGGCTTTTTTCCAGTTGCTGCAGTACTTCATCACGTTTCAGGTTTTTAATAATGTGCTTGTTAGCCCAGCCGAATCGCAGGGTGGCAGGATCTCTGACAACGGTGAGCGTGCGATAGGCATTCAGTGTAATCAGCCCCGGCAGGTGGCGATGCACCCATTCGAAACGTGCTGCCGGCGCCAGCCCTGATTCTACTGTAACAATGCGCTCGAAGGTGGTTTTCAACTGGTTTATACGCTGGATTTGTTCTTCCAGAGCACATTGCCCCGCATTATCAACCTGGTAGCACAATACACCCGGTAGGCGGACGGCCGCTTTGCTGCTGCGGTTTTCGGACTGCTGCTGAATAAACAGGTGACGGTAATGGCGCAGTGCCAGCGCTTCAGCCTCTTTGCCTAAATGCTGCTTAACATCAATGCTCTGTAGAGGGGCATGCTCTGCCTCTTTGACCACTTCCGGTAACGAGAACACGCGGGCAATAAGCAGCGTCTGCTGCAACAGGTTTTCGTTCAGAAGCGCCAGTTCTTGTTCCATCTGGCGAAAGGTGCCGTTCAGGCGGTCAACGAGATCGTAACGGGCCATAGATTTACCATTTTAGTTACAACATACTTTTTTATAGCACAACATCCACCGCCTGGCCACCGAGCAGAATAGGTCAGGCAGCCGAAATTTCAGGAATGTTATGCCAGACGGGCCAACGGAAAGTAAACCGGGCGCCGCCAAGTTCACTTTTATCACAGACGACCGTCCCTCCCATAGCCAACGCTATTGAGTGGACGATGGCTAACCCAAGCCCACAACCCCCGGTCGCCCGATCACGGCTGGGATCAAGGCGTACAAACGGTTCAAAAATCTGTTCGCGAGCGTCTGGTGCAATGCCGGGGCCGTCGTCTTCCACTACCAGCGTGGCTTGATTGCCGTTCAGCAGCAGACTGGCTTGCACTGTAGACTGGCAATAGCGCAGAGCATTATTCAGCAAATTATCCAGGACTCGCTCCATCAGGCGCATATCCAACGCGCCGTAGTCGCCAGTTTCGAGATGACGTAAGTGCACCTCACGGTCAGGATTCACGCTTTGCACATCCTCCAGATGGGTGGTTAACCAAGCAGGCAAGTCCGGTACACTGAGCTTCAGTTCATTTTGCGGGCGATCCAGGCGGGCGTAGGTCAGTAACTCTTCTATCAACGCTTCCAGTTGGCCGATATCACGATTCAGCGCCTGAGATTCCTGCTCGGTGAGGTTATCACTCATTTCCAGCCGGTAACGTAAACGTACCAGCGGGGTACGAAGCTCATGGGCAATACCATCGATGAGCTGTTTTTTACTGGCGATCAGCGCATTGATATTGTCGGCCATTTGGTTAAACGCTACGCCCAGGCGCTCAAAGCTGGAACCGCTGTCAAAATGAAGGCGTTCACTCAGATGTCCTTCACCAAAACGTTGTGCGGCGGATTCGAGTCTGAGCATTTCCTGCCAGTGCGGGCGCATCCAGATCAGTACCGGGAAGGCCAGTGAGATAGCAATAAACGCCATCAGCGCGATGTCCAGCAAGCGCATTTGATGGAGAAAATAGAGGTAGGGAACCGGACCGACGGCCAGCACATAATGGCTGCGAGGAATGCGTTGAATGAAGGTGTATTGATCGTCAAGTGCCACAATATCGCCTTCGCGCAAACGCTGCATGGTTGGGGCATCCAGTGTGTACTTATTCAGCGGTTCAACGCGCAGGTCAAATGAGAGGTTTAAATCCATCTCCTTCAGCGTCTTACCCCAGTCGCGTGGCGGGATTTCGCGTAGTTCACTGCGCATCAGGTACAACGAGCTTTTCATCAAATCGTCGAGCGACTGTCTGCCTGCGCGTTCTGCGGTGAATTTGTATACCAGACCGACCAACAGGGTCATCACCAAAAAGCAGACAAACAGCAGGAGGTAAAACTGCACAAACAGTTTCTTCATAAAAAATCACCGAACGCTCAATAAGTTAGCGAGTGCACGTGTCCCTCAGGGGAAAAGTGGGCACAGCGGTATCCGCCGATGCGTGGGTTCAGAAAGGTTCTCCGATCACCATCCGGCGTGCTTGTCCACGCAGAGTACACTGTATATCTCTTTTCTGCATTCTTATGGCTCCTACGGGCGCGGAATGACCTTTCGCTGGATCACGCATTGCTTTCTACGCTGTAAGTTAATCAAAATCGGGGTGGGGTTGTTCTGGCGTATGTCACGACCGCACCTAAAAGGTTACTTCGTTTCTCAACGTAGATGGTGTTGTTATATTCGTAGTTACCTTCGGGATAGCAAATTCTGATGTTAGTCCCGAGATCCGGATCGTCAACATCAGCCCCCGAACAACTTTTAGAACTTCCTGTAGCATAGACGTATGTGGCGGTATAGGACGAGGGGACACCCGGAATGAACCAGGTTATCGCCATAACCATGATCACTGAAAACAGCACCATGGCAATGCTGATGCCACCAAATAATTTCAGATAGGTTTGGAAGGGACTTTTTTTCATTATCCCATTACCTACCAGAAATAAGGTAATTAACAATGACACTGCCAGAGAAATAAGCATGAGGTATTTGGATGTGAGCGGGTAGAGAAATGTCGCTCTGTATACCGTTACCTTCCACCAGTAAAAGAGAAAAATTGCGCCGAGAGATGAGACGGTAATAAAAAACAAATATGGATATGAGTATTTTCTCATCCTTGTGACTCCAGAACAATTTCTCCATTTGGGTTTAATAAATTATCATTTGTTTTGAATAATGAAAACGAATCTCTTGTTTGAATTGTTAGGTACCCCGCAGACCAGAGAATTTGCGCTATCTTTGGGGATATAGGCATAATAATAAAAGGGATATTCTCACCCGTGGCAGGGATGACTGACCTTGCGTATAATGCGTGCCGATACTTCCTGAAAAGTGCTGTGACTGAAAATATGAATCTCAATCGCTGTTGTTATTCGCTACTCATTTTCGCAGCGGTCGGCTGCATTTTCACCGCTTATCCTCTTGTTATATGGTTTCTACTCGCCAACGTTCTGACGCTGCTGTTATACGGCGTGGACAAAATGGCGGCACGCAAGGACTGGCGCAGAGTGCCGGAATCCACATTGCTGGTGTTTGGCGTTGTGGGCGGATGGGGCGGCGCGATAGCGGGTCAACAAATCTTTCGCCATAAAACACAAAAGCAGCCTTTCAAAACCTACTTCATTATCAGTGTGATAGTGAGTGTTTCTGTGATGGGCGTGATTTATAAGTTCTATCCATTTTTACCTTCCTGAGCATGGTTGGTGAATAAACTGCGGTTTATTTGAGGCAGGAAATATATTTTTCACCTGAACGGCGCACAATTTCATCGGCATTTTGCGTAATATCTTTTCCTTCAAATGCGCCGTAAAGTTGCTTAAATTTCACTGTTCTCAGGCGTTGGATGATGTCGCTGACGGTGGCGGCTGGCAACGGTAGCATATTGGGGTAGCTCCACATAAAAGAGACTGCATGGGCACCTGGTGTAACTTGAACGATGTCGCCAGAAAGCACCACGCCTTCGTCACGTGCCCAGTGCAGGACGCAGCCGCCAGCAAAGTGCCCGCCGAGACGTATCATCGTGACGTCACGGGTTAACTCAATGGTGTCGCCATCCCAGAATCTAATCCACGGGCTGTCACGCATTACCCACCTTCTGTCGCTGGCATGAAGGTAAATCGGCGCGTTAAATTCCGCAGCCCAGTCCTGCATGGTGGTGTAGTAATGAGGATGCGAAATCGCGATAGCCTTAAGGCCGCCAAGGGACGTTATTAGCGTTTTTGTGGCATCGTCGAGCGTGGCAATGCAGTCCCACAGAATATTTCCTTCTGGGGTACGCACAAGAAACGCGCGCTGATCAATTGCAAAATCAGGAACGGTGCGGATGCTGAGGAGGGTACTGTCGTGTTGCTTCCACTTATTTGTATGCGATGCACACAGGGTGTCAAAATCGATCCATTTCTGCCCGCTTGTGGGGACATATTGACGTTCATCCAGGCAGATATCGCAATGTTCCGGATGGGCGCCAGTTACCTCATAGGATGTTCCACAGGTTTTGCATAACGTGATCATCGTGTCCTCCTCATATACCGAACACAGTCAGCATGGCACACAGATACACAAGGATGTGCCTGTTAGTGCTCTACCCGATAAGTCAGTGATGATGGAAGTGGGGGTTGTGGCTCAACTAAAAGAAAACAGGAATAATGCCGACACGGATCTTTTGATTACCATCTTCCAGAGAAAAATGAGGATATTGTTTGGAAAATCGTCTGTTCAACACCTGGCTTAACCGTTGGGGGCTCACTCCAGATGGTGAACCGTTTGAAACGCACACATCGCAGCTTTTGCCTGTGGTGGTCAAGGACGGGCAGAAAGCCATACTAAAGATCACCGATGATGACAGTGAACGGATCGGCTGTGAACTCATGGTCTGGTGGAACGGAAATGGCGCAGCGAAAGTACTTGCTCATGCTGCAGGGGCGATTCTGCTGGATCGTGCGACAGGGACAGGGTCTTTAGCGGACATGTCCTGGACTGGCAACGATGCGCAGGCCTGTCGCATTATTTGCCATGCTGCCAGTAGACTCCATCTCTCCCGAAATGCGTCTACGCCTGCGTTAACACCTCTGCACCATTGGTTTCGCGATCTGGCTCCAGCCGCGAAAAAGCATGGCGGTATCCTGACGCGTTGTGCTGCGGTGGCAAACGTACTGCTATCTTCACCCCATGATGAAGTCGTATTACATGGCGATCTACACCACGGCAATATTCTTGATTTCGGAACGAGAGGATGGCTGGCTATCGATCCCAAAGGGCTGGTGGGCGAGCGTGGCTTTGATTATGCCAATATCTTTACTAACCCCGATCTTGCCGAACCTACCAGACCTGTCGCCATTGAGCCGGAAATATTCACGCAACGAGTCAACATTGTGTCTGAAATCGCCAGAATTGAACGGCAGCGTTTACTGATGTGGATTGTTGCCTGGTGTGGGTTGTCGTCCGTCTGGTTTCTGCAAGAGGGTGACAGCGCAACGGTACCTCTGCATATTGCGGAGCTAGCGATGGCAGAACTTGCTTCAGGTGGTAATCAATTTTGATCTACGACACAGGGTTAGTAATTCTTAAGAGTTATCATTATCCTGGTAAACGTTGTATTAATCAATTAATGAACGGCGGTGTGGTGTGTTGTTGAGCGAAAATTTGACAGGCCGGAAACAATGAACGCATTGTTTTCATTATTAAAAAAACGCCCGAATATTCTTTTGTTGATGGTCTTACTCATCGGGGCAAACATCGTAGCGTGGCTGTGGGCTTTCACCGCGTTTAGCAACAATACTTCCTTATTGGCACTGAGTCTGATTGCGTGGTGCTATGGTTTGCGCCATGCCGTTGATGCCGATCATATCGCCGCGATAGACAGCGCGACGCGTAAACTCATGCAGCAGAAAAAACGTGCCCTGACAACGGGGGCCTGGTTTTCTCTGGGACACTCTACCATTGTGGTGCTAGCCAGCATTGGCATTGCGCTAACTACCAGCGTGTTTAAGCAACATATGGCATGGTTTCAGAATGTCGGTGGTCTGATCGGAACTACGGTTTCTGCCGTATTTTTGCTGATTCTGGCTACCATCAATCTCATTATTTTCTGCCAGGTCTGGAAGGCATTCCGCCATCTTAAACGCACCGGTACTTACGATGGCACTACGGAAGACATTACAGTTTCAGGCCCTCTGAACTGGCTTTTCCGCTCAGCGTTTCGGCTGGTAGGTAAAGACTGGCATATGTATTTTGTCGGCTTTCTGTTTGGTCTGGGTTTTGATACCGCCACTGAAATTTCTCTGCTGGGAATTTCTGCTTCAAGCGCGTCCAGTGGCATGTCGATTTGGTCAATTCTCGTGTTCCCGGCGCTGTTTACCTGCGGTATGGCGTTAATTGATTGTCTCGACAGTATTCTGATGGTTGAGGCCTATGGATGGGCGTTCAATAAGCCGCAACGTAAGCTCTATTACAATATGACCATTACCGGGACTTCCGTGATTGTTGCGCTATTTATTGGCGGGCTGGAGGCGCTGGGACTTCTCTCTGACGCGTTTTCGCTTCAGGGGGGGTTGTGGGATACCGTCAGCAATTTGAGTGACCATATGGGGAATGTCGGTTTTGCGATTATTGGCGTCTTTATCGGCTGCTGGATTATCTCCGCCGTAAACTACCGTTGGAAAAAATACGACGGACTGACGTTTAGTTAGCTATCAATGTGACAGTGTAACGCCAGGTAATTAAGAGGGCCGATCAAAGTGACCGGCCCAGTTGGATTACTTCTGCGGCGCGTCGTCCCAGGCGTGCGGTGCGAACAGATAACCTTTGTTGCGTACCGTTTTGATTCGATAGGGTTCAGTCGCGTTATCGAGCAGTTTTTTGCGTAAGCGGGAAATCGCGACATCGACGCTGCGATCCATGCCGTCATAACTTACGCCACGCAGGTTTTTTAGCAACGCATCACGGTCCATAATCTGCCCGGCATGGGTTGCCAACTCCCACAGTAATTCAAAATCAGCGGTGGAAAGAGAGATTTGCTCGCCGCCGAGCAGCACGGAGCGGTTGGTGGGATCGATAGTGAGTGTGCCAAAGCGCAGCGTTGTGTGCGGTGTGATGGTTGCCGCTTGAATGCCTTTAGACTGTGCGGAGTGTTCATTCTGGCGCAGGTGCAGGCGCAGGCGAGCCAGCAGCACAGCTGGTGGCGTTGTTTTCAGGATGTAGTCACAGGCACCCATTTCCAGCGCCAGGATATGGTTCATGTCGCTGTCCAGCGAGGTGAGCAGAACAATCGGGCCTTGCCAGCGTCCGCGTAAATCGCGGCAGATAGTCATCCCGTCTTTGCCCGGCAGCATGATATCTAATAACACCAGATCGGGTTGAACGTGCAGGATTTTCTCCTCGGCCAAATCACCACGAGATTCAAGGATAACCTCAATATCATGCCGGGCCAGATAGGCTGCAATCAGTGAGCCAACTTCGGGATCATCTTCAACAAATACGATGGTGTTCATATCATTCATTTTGAATATAAAACGCCAACATACACCGCCCCGGTTTTTCCTTCCATTAATCTTTTCTAAACAAGAACGCTTCCGTTATGCTAGAGGCTGATGTTATTGATGTGTTAAGGCAGAGAGATGGGACTCGTTATAAAAGCGGCGCTCGGTGCGCTGGTGGTGGTGTTGATTGGTTTGCTGGCGAAAACAAAGAATTACTATATTGCTGGATTAATTCCACTGTTCCCGACGTTTGCGTTGATTGCCCACTACATCGTGGCCAGTGAGCGTGGGATCGAGGCGTTACGTACAACCATTGTATTCAGTATGTGGTCGATTATTCCCTATTTTGTCTACCTTGTTTCACTGTGGTATTTCACCGGGTTTATGCGCTTACCCATCGCGCTCGGCGGTGCAGTAGTGTGCTGGAGCCTGAGCGCGTGGTTACTGATCTTTTGTTGGATCAAACTGCACTAACGTAGATGACGCCCGCCATCAAGGGCAAAACTACGTCCGGTGACAAAACAACTGGTTAGTAGGTAGTCAATTAAATCAATGACCTCTTTTTCACCAGGCGCGGTTTTCATCAGTGATTTGTTTAGTGCCTGCTGGCGATACTCTGCATCGTCACCCTCGTTAAACAGGATAAGTGAGGGGGCAATCGCGTTCACTTTCACTTCCGGTGCCAGTTTGCGCGCGAACGAACGGGTCATATTATCCAGCGCCGCTTTGCTGGCAGCATAAGCAATATGCTTGTCGCTTCCACGCTCCACAACATAATCCGTAAAATGGATGATGTCGCTGGCTGCGTGCCCATGACCACGTAGCAATCCTTCCAGCGCGTGGTTGAGCAGGTAGGGCGTATTGACGTGGATCTGCATCATGCGTGAAAGTACTTCGCTAAGCGGTGTGCCGGGTTTTTCGGCGACCCAGGCGCTGGCATTGTGCACAATGGCGCGCAAGCCATCCGTCTGCGCTTTGACCTCATCAGCAAAGGCCAGTACGCCTTCATCCGTGGAAAAGTCAGCCGGGATACAAATCGCGCCCGCTTCTCGCAGGCCGTCAATGGCAGGATAGTGAGTTCGGTAGCTGACGATAACTGGCTGTTTTTGGTTCAGAAAGTGCCATGCGACGGCGAGGCCGATACGACGACCACCTCCGGTGATAAGAATTGGCAAAGGGTTTTTTTTACCCATCGTAATCTCCATATGTCGCGAACGATGGGTATAACGTTATCCCATCAGCATCCAGGTAGCCGGCACAGCAGCAACAAGCAACAGGCCGATCAGCGCCATCTCCTGGCGTTTTAATACGTTTTCATGCGTGTGCGTTTTACGGGCATAAAGGAAAACCAACAGCCCTGGCGCATACAACACTACAGACAGCAGTAGGTGCATCGGACCTGACGCATACAATAACCATATGCCATAAATACTCGCGCCGATACCGACAGCCTTATGAATCGGACGGGTGGCAATTTTTAACAGAAATGCGCCGACCAGCAAATAGGGCACCAGAATCATCTCTGAGGCGATTGTCAGTAACGTATTGTAGTCGGAGCCTGTGAGCCAGATTAGCACAAGGCAGATTTGTACGCAGATGTTGGTTAGCCACAGCGATGCCGATGGCGCACCCTGTGCATTCTGTCGCGCAAAAATACGCGGAAACGCTTTGTGCGTGGAGGCGAGGAACGGCACTTCAGCCGCCATAATCGTCCAGCTTAAATAGGCACCACACACGGAAACAATCAGACCCGCGGCAATAATAATTTCGCCCCATGGCCCCATCATTTTAACCATCAGACCGGCCATTGATGGATTGCGGATCTCTGCCAGTTCTGGCCGCGCGACAACGCCGAGGGATAGCAGGGTGACTAACAGGTAAACGCCCAGTGCGGCGAGTACAGCTAACAGCGTGGCGCGACCAACATCGCGTTTATTTCTGGCGCGGGCAGATACCACCACCGCGCCTTCCACACCAATGAAAACCCACAGGGTGATGAGCATGGTGTTTTTGACCTGCTCCCAGACAGGCACGCCCAACGCGACGCCGGTAAAATCGAGAGTAAAGGTGTCGAGCTTAAACAGCATGAATGCCAGCACGATAAAGAGGCCTAGCGGCAATAGTTTTGCCAGAGTAGCGGCCAGGTTAATGCTGGCCGCGGTTTGTACTCCCCGCAACACCAGAAAATGGACTATCCATAACAGTACCGATGCGCCGGCAATCGACTGCCAGGTATTACCGTCGCCGAACAGACGTAATTCCGGTGTGTCGGTAAAGAAACTGAGCGCAGAGAAGACGATGACCAGATACGAAACGTTAGCGATAACAGCGCACAGCCAGTATCCCCACGCAGAGCAGAAGCCAATCAACTCGCCGAAACCTTCACGTGCATAGGTGAAGATACCGCCGTCCAGTTCAGGACGGATACGCGTCAGGATCAGCATGGCAAAGGCGAGCAAAAGAATACCCGCACCGGTAATCGCCCAACCAATCAATAATGCGGCCGGGCTGGCTACTGCTGCCATATTTTGTGGCAGGCTGAAAACGCCAGCGCCGAGCATTGAGCTTAAAACCAGCGCGGTCAATGCGCTCAGACCCAATTTCTTTTCCATTTGTATCCAGTTACAAAAACGAGAGTGAGAGAATAATTATTTTGGCAAACCGCATAAAAATGGTGAAAGCCACTAAGGCGCGGGATTTTACGGAGAGAAGAGAACGCATGCAATGGGGATAGAGAGATTTGTGACTAATAGTGTGAAAAGTTTTCTTAATACTGCTGTTTTTGTTTTGTCTGGAAACAGAACTGCGCGAAATTATCAGGTCTACAAGGACTGTAGACCTGATAAGGCATTGGGTATTACTTATACAGATCGGCGCTGATCGTCACGTTGTTACCACGTTCTGACCACTGGCGGGTAATGTGATAGTACTTCGCGCCTTTCTTCGCTGCGCGTTTTGCTACCTGATAAGAGACTTCCGTCATGTTGCCGTAGTTACCCGTGAACTTGATGCTGTCGAACGGTACCATCATGGCGGCTGTCGCTTTGTTCAGTTCTTCAACTTTGGTTCCATCCGGTAGCGTGACAGTGTAACGTCCGCCTTTGGTCGATTGCGTTTCGAAGAAGCGGCCGACTTCAGCACTCGGAGAAGCGGTAGTTGCTACGCCCGGGATCTCAACTTTCTTCGCGGCTTCGCCACCTGCTGCTAATGCGGCACGACCAGCATCTGAATCTGCTGGGATCGCATCAGGGCTTTGTACAATGCGTTTTTTCGCATCAGCTTTATAGATGAATGCAGTAATACGCTGGTTGCCGCCCTGGTTAGCATCGACCTGACGCACGATATAGAAGGAGTAAGCACCTTTCTCTTTCGCTGCTTTGGTGATGGCATCGTTTACTTCAGGCTGGCTACGGTAGAAACCTTGCACTGTAACGGTGTCGTAAGGTTCTATCAGAACGGCCTGATCTTTTGGCAATTCCATAACACCGTTAATGACACGGTTTTTTGACGCTTCCGCTTTTTCAGCGTCGGCTTTATAGACGTCGGCAACAACGCGCCAGTTACCGCCGCTGCCAAAATCTGAGGTATCAACAACATAAAAGGAGGCTGCACCGTCTTTATCTGCACGGCGCGAAACGGCAGCAACCGCATCACCGATAGCATTAAAACGACCGGTGACCACAATGCGGTCATAGGGTTTCAGGGCAGCCGCTTGCTCCGGCGTCAATTCTGTCGCTGCATTTACAGAAAAAGCAGTCGCAGAAATTAGTGCGGACGCCAGGAGAGTGTTCTTAAGCTTCATAAAAATAATCCTTCGCCTTGCGCAAACCAGGTACTGGTATTGTTATTGACTAGAAACGTCGCTGATTATTGCATTTAAATTGTGTCAGTGTCTGCGTCATTTTTCACTCATCGTGTCACGTTAGGTAACAACAGCGATAACATTTTGTGATATGCCGAAAATTTCGGCGTTTGGTGACCAAAACTGATAAAGCAGTTGAATTTCATAAGTTAATTTAATGTTAATTAATTGTTTTTGGCAGGTAGGTAATCATGTTTTGCCGCTTCGCTTGAGCGAATTATCAGCCTTTGTGGGCTATTTTTAGG
The DNA here is from genome assembly GCF_030332765.1 of Citrobacter sp. Cpo071. Taxonomy (NCBI): domain Bacteria; kingdom Pseudomonadati; phylum Pseudomonadota; class Gammaproteobacteria; order Enterobacterales; family Enterobacteriaceae; genus Citrobacter; species Citrobacter sp. Cpo071. Next base: position 540,728 of record NZ_JAOWHE010000085.1, read on the forward strand.
GCATTTTATCTGTCTGAGGTTCGATTCATCTCTATTTCGCGAATTTCATAATAAATACTGTTTTTTGGCGCTAGATCACAGGCGTCATTTTCAGTAGGTTATACAGAGTTTGTTACTGTTTTATTTTATTGAGGTAACACTGACCTCTTTCGAGAGTGCGCGCATGCCTCGTGCGAACATTGATAAACCATCATCATAATTACAGATGGAAGGGAACATTATGCGAATTGGCATACCAAGAGAACGGTTAACCAATGAAACCCGCGTTGCAGCCACGCCGAAGACGGTTGAGCAGCTGCTTAAACTGGGTTTCAGCGTCGCGGTTGAAAGCGGTGCAGGTCAACTGGCGAGTTTTGACGATAAGGCGTTTGTACAAGCAGGCGCAGAAATTGTTGATGGAAATGCAGTCTGGCAGTCAGAGATCATCCTGAAGGTCAATGCGCCGGAGGAGGCGGAAATTCCGTTACTCAATCCGGGCACGACGCTGGTGAGTTTTCTTTGGCCCGCGCAAAACCCTGAGCTGCTGCAAAAACTTGCAGAGCGCAACGTGACGGTCATGGCGATGGACTCCGTGCCGCGTATTTCGCGCGCGCAGTCGCTGGATGCCTTAAGCTCGATGGCGAACATCGCCGGGTATCGCGCTATTGTTGAAGCTGCACATGAATTCGGTCGCTTCTTCACCGGCCAGATCACCGCCGCAGGCAAGGTTCCACCTGCCAAGGTCATGGTGATTGGTGCGGGTGTGGCAGGTCTTGCGGCGATCGGTGCGGCAAACAGCCTGGGCGCTATCGTGCGCGCTTTTGATACCCGTCCGGAAGTGAAGGAACAAGTGCAGAGTATGGGCGCAGAGTTCCTTGAACTGGACTTTAAAGAAGAAGCGGGCAGCGGCGATGGCTATGCCAAAGTGATGTCCGAAGCGTTCATCAAAGCTGAAATGGAACTCTTCGCTGCGCAGGCGAAAGACGTCGACATTATCGTTACCACAGCGCTGATTCCGGGCAAACCGGCCCCGAAACTGATCACCCGTGAAATGGTCGATTCGATGAAAGCGGGCAGCGTAATTGTCGATCTTGCCGCGCAAAACGGCGGTAACTGCGAATATACCGTGCCTAATCAGGTGACCACCACCGAGAACGGGGTGAAGGTTATCGGCTATACCGATCTGCCTGGCCGTTTGCCAACGCAATCTTCCCAGCTGTACGGCACGAACCTCGTCAACCTGCTCAAACTGTTGTGTAAAGAGAAAGACGGCAATATCACTGTCGATTTTGACGACGTGGTTGTGCGTGGTGTCACGGTGGTTCGTGATGGTGAAATCACCTGGCCTGCGCCGCCGATCCAGGTTTCTGCTCAGCCGCAGGCAGCGCCAAAAGCCGCACCTGCGCCGAAAGAAGAGAAAAAACCTGTCTCTCCGTGGCGCAAATATGCGCTGATGGCGCTGGTAGTGATTTTGTTTGGCTGGCTCGCCGACGTCGCGCCGAAAGAGTTCCTTGGTCACTTTACGGTGTTCGCGCTTTCCTGCGTGGTGGGTTACTACGTGGTCTGGAATGTGTCACATGCGTTGCATACTCCGCTGATGTCTGTGACTAACGCCATCTCGGGGATTATCGTGGTTGGGGCGTTATTGCAAATTGGCCAGGGTGGCTGGGTGAGTTTCCTGAGCTTTATCGCGGTGCTTATTGCCAGCATTAATATTTTCGGTGGCTTCACCGTGACTCAGCGCATGCTGAAAATGTTCCGGAAAAACTAAGGGGTAACATATGTCTGGAGGATTAGTTACAGCTGCATACATTGTTGCCGCGATCCTGTTTATTTTTAGTCTGGCGGGGCTTTCGAAACACGAAACCTCTCAGCAGGGTAACAACTACGGCATCGCCGGGATGGCGATTGCGCTGATTGCTACGATTTTTGGCCCGGATACCGGCAACGTTGCGTGGATCCTGGTAGCGATGATCATCGGCGGCGCGATTGGTATTCGTCTGGCGAAGAAAGTCGAAATGACCGAGATGCCGGAGTTGGTGGCGATTCTGCACAGCTTCGTCGGTCTGGCTGCGGTACTGGTGGGGTTCAACAGCTACCTGTATCACGATACGGGCCTGGAGCCGATTCTGGTGAACATTCACCTGACGGAAGTGTTCCTGGGTATCTTCATCGGTGCGGTGACCTTTACCGGTTCTGTGGTGGCCTTTGGCAAACTGCGCGGCAAGATCTCCTCTAAACCGCTGATGCTGCCGAATCGTCACAAAATGAACCTGGCGGCGCTGGTTGTTTCTTTCCTGCTGCTGGTGGTGTTTGTTCGTACCGAAAGCGTGGGCCTGCAGGTTCTGGCGCTGCTGGTGATGACCATTATTGCACTGGCTTTTGGCTGGCATCTGGTGGCGTCCATTGGCGGTGCGGATATGCCGGTTGTTGTTTCAATGCTTAACTCCTATTCAGGATGGGCGGCGGCGGCGGCGGGCTTTATGCTGAGCAACGATCTGCTGATCGTTACCGGTGCGCTGGTCGGTTCTTCTGGTGCAATCCTGTCTTACATTATGTGTAAGGCGATGAACCGTTCATTTTTCAGCGTTATTGCGGGCGGCTTTGGTTCTGACGGTTCTTCTACCGGATCTGATGAAGAAGTGGGTGAACATCGTGAGATTACTGCGGAAGACACAGCAGAAATGCTGAAGAACTCGCACTCCGTGATCATCACCCCGGGCTACGGCATGGCAGTGGCTCAGGCACAGTATCCGGTCGCGGAAATTACTGAGAAACTTCGCGCGCGCGGCATCAAAGTGCGTTTTGGTATTCACCCGGTAGCAGGGCGCTTGCCAGGTCATATGAACGTGCTGCTGGCGGAAGCCAAAGTACCTTATGACATCGTGCTGGAAATGGATGAGATCAACGATGATTTCGCCGATACCGATACCGTGCTGGTCATTGGTGCCAACGACACGGTAAACCCGGCGGCGCAGGATGACCCGCGCAGCCCGATCGCCGGCATGCCGGTGCTGGAAGTGTGGAAAGCACAGAACGTAATTGTGTTCAAACGTTCAATGAACACCGGCTATGCAGGTGTGCAGAACCCGCTGTTCTTTAAAGATAACACCCATATGCTGTTTGGCGATGCCAAAGCCAGCGTGGATGCGATCCTGAAAGCGCTGTAATTGCCAGTAAAAGTAAGACGGCCTCTGCGGAGGCCGTTTTTTTAAACATCCAGTTTACGTTGGGTGATCCATTCCACACGAGCCGGATCGCGATGCGAGAAGAACGCGCTGGTTCCGCTGTCCATCGCGGCAATTTGCGTCATCTCTTCCGCCGTTAGGGCAAAGTCCAGCACCTGAATATTCTCGGCCATCCGCGTTTTACGCACGGTTTTCGCCAGCGAAATAATCCCACGTTGATAAATCCAACGCAGCACGACTTGACCAACGCTTTTGCCATATTTTTCACCAATAGCCGCTAAGACCGGGTTCTGAAACAGGTCATTGCGTCCTTCAGCGAACGGCGCCCAGGCTTGCGGTTGAATATTCCGGCTCTGCATCCAGGCTACGGCATGCGGTTGCTGATGAAAAGGATTCACCTCAATCTGGTTAACGGCTGGAATAATGCGGTTGAAAGCGATTAAATCCGCCAGACGATCCGGATGAAAGTTACTCACGCCAATCGCGCGGATTTTCCCTTCTTCATATAATTCTTCCATCGCGCGCCAGGCACCGTGCACATCGCCATAGGGCTGATGAATCAAATAAAGGTCAATATAATCCAGTTGAAGCCGTTGCAGAGAACGTGCGAATTGCGCCTTTGCACCTGCATAGTTGGTATCCTGTAACCACAGTTTGGTAGTCACAAAAAGCGCCTCGCGGGGGACTCCGCTTTGCTTAAGTGCATTGCCGACCTGAGTTTCATTCTGGTAGGAGGCTGCGGTATCAATCAGGCGATATCCTGTATCGATGGCATCCCGTACGGCTTGCTCACATTCGCTGGCATCAGTCATTTGATAAACGCCAAATCCGAGCAGGGGCATCTCAACTCCGTTATTCAGAACTGTTGTATTCATTGGGTTCTCCTGAGCATCATCGTTGCATTGGCTGCAGATTAGCAAATCTGTGTTGATACGATTAGTCTGTGGAATTCGCATGGACCTATGAGTAGAATTCATTTCTGAAAGGTAATTATTGGAAGTCAGTCACAAAATATGACGCCTATGATTTCACCATTCATGATTTCAGTTCATAAACTCATGCGGTTTTAACCGTCTAATCACGGCAATACGTTGTCTATATACTGCGACCTGACTTTTTAGAACATGACAGGGCACTATGCGTACACGTGAACATGCCTCACCGGTAACTACCGCAAGCCAGACCGGTCTTACTTTTATTCTGATCCTCAGTGGCCTGATGGCCTTTACATCGCTTTCTACCGATATTTATCTTCCAGCAATGCCGACGATGGCCGAGGATTTACATGGCAATGTTGAGCTGACGATTACTGGTTTCTTAATTGGTTTTACTATCGCACAGTTGATTTGGGGGCCGATTAGCGATCATATGGGGCGGCGCAAGCCGCTGTTTATCGGCATGGTGCTATTTATCATTGGTTCCGCAGGGTGTGCGCTGTCTACAAGTATCACGCAAATTGTTTTCTGGCGGGTATTTCAGGCGCTTGGAGCCTGTACCGGACCTATGCTGGCGCGAGCGATGATCCGCGATCTCTTTGCACGTACTCGTGCGGCGCAAATGCTCTCGACCCTGGTGTTGGTTATGGCGATTGCGCCAATCGCCGGACCGTTGATTGGCGGGCAAATTATTCGCCTGAGCACTTGGCACTCTATTTTTTGGCTACTGGTAGTGATTGGTGCGCTGATGTTTATCTCCCTAAACTGGCTGCCCGAAACATTGCCGGAAGATAAACGGGTGAAAGCCTCTTTGGCTGGCGCATTTCGTAATTACCGCTCGTTGTTAACGAATGGGCGTTTTATGCGCTATACCCTGAGCCTGACGTTTTATTACGTCGGTGCGTACGCGTTTATTACCGGGTCACCGTTTGTTTATATTAGCTATTACCATGTTGATCCACAGCATTACGGCTGGTTGTTTGCGCTAAACATTATCGGTGTTATGGCGATGAGCGTGGTTAACCGTCGTCTGGTTCAACGACATGCTCTGGAACAACTGCTGAAATATGCGACGATGCTGGCGGCGCTGGCCGCAGTGGCGCTTGCACTGCTGGTTAAGCTGGAGTCAGGCGGAATTGTTGCCATTATCGTTTCCATTTTTCTGCTGTTCTCGATGAATGGCATTATTGCCGCGACGTCGACTGCTGCGGCGTTGGACGCGGTACCGAACATTGCGGGTTCAGCTTCGGCGCTGATTGGCGCGTTGCAATATGGCAGCGGTATTATCTCATCGTTGCTGCTGGCCGCCTTCAGTGATGGCACGCCCTGGACCATGGCGTGGATAATAGCGCTATTTACGCTGTTAAGCGCCGTTTTGGCTTTCCGCGTGAAAGGATAAAGGAAATGCCCCGTAATGGCGGGGCGAAAACTCATTCTTTGTTCAGATCGCTAAGCAGCACGGCAATGCTTTGACCGCCATTGGTTTGCTCAAGAGCGATTTTCACGATGATGGTCAGCGGCACAGAAAGCAGCATCCCCACGGGACCGAGCAACCAGCCCCAGAAGATTAACGACAGAAATACCACCAGCGTAGACAGCCCCAGCCCGCGGCCCATGATCCGCGGCTCGAGGATATTCCCGAATACCAGGTTGATGACCAGATAGCCTGCCAGAACCACCAGCGCATCATAAAGACCGCTGAATGCCAGCACCTGAGCGATAGGGGGAATGGCCGCCAATACAGAACCGATATTAGGGATGTAGTTCAGGGCGAAGGCCAGTAACCCCCAGACAAAGGCAAAGCGCACATCCAATGCAGCAAGCATGCCCCAGGCGACCAACCCGGTCACAATGCTGATTGCCGTTTTAAGCACCAGATAGTGGGAGACGCTGTCGATGGCGCGTTGAATCGCCGCCATACCTTCAATGGGGCGACTCATCATTTGTTTGAGTTTGTTGGGCAGTTGCGGTACTTCCAGCAGCATAAAAACTACCGTCAGTAGCAGTAAAAATATCGATGACATAGCATTTGAAAGCTGCGCCAGTAAATTGGTCACCAGCGTCATTGCCGCGTTCGGATCGATATATTTGACGAGCTCGTCCACGGAAACGCCGATCCCTGCGCGTTGTAACCATGGTTCAAGATTTTTCAGTGGGATAACCAGTGAAGAGCGATATTGCGGTAGCGTTCGCGCAAGTTCATTTAAGGATGTACCTAAATACGCCAACAGCAGCACCATTAACATTACAATAATAACGATAAGCAATGACACCGCAATTACGCGCGGTATGCGAAGCTTGACCATCCGCTGCACCACGGGATTGAGCACAACGGCTATAAATAACGCCAGAATAAAGGGGACGATGATATCTGCGGCAAAGCGAATACCGCTCAGGATGATAACCAGCATGCCCAGCATAATGACTATTTTTAGACCGTTAAGCGTGATGATCGGTTTCGCCATGTGTATTCCCGCATTTTTCATTTTTGAATCTGCATAATAATGTGATTTGCGTCGAGCCGTTATAACAAAAATCAAACGGGGCAGGTAAAGAAGTGAAAAGACTTTGAGTTCGTCTTGAAGCTATGATACAAATCATCTGTGTTTAACTACCGAGGACAATTATCATCCGCGATGATGAGAAGCAACACTGCGGATAATTGTAATATTATGGACAATATGTTCAGGATGTTTTTGCGTTTACCTACACTTCTTCGTACCTCCTCCACTTTCTTGCTTGCGGGTGAGCAACACTGGCGCAACGCGCTTTAGTCCCTTCTTCTGCCTGAGCTGGCGCTGTGCGCTGAGCTAACTAATTTTATTTTTTGGTTTACTGCATGCAGTAGGCCTAAAGGACTATATTCTCAAGCAGGAGAAGCATCATGTTTTACTGGATATTATTAGGTCTGGCCATCGCGGCTGAAATTACTGGTACGCTGTCAATGAAATGGGCAAGCGTTGGCCATGGTAATTCAGGCTTTATTTTAATGCTGGTAATGATCGCCTTATCATATATTTTTCTTAGTTTCGCTGTTAAAAAAATTGCCCTTGGTGTGGCCTATGCCTTGTGGGAAGGTATCGGTATTTTATTTATTACGCTGTTTAGTGTGTTGTTATTTGACGAAACCTTGTCCACGATGAAAGTGGCTGGACTGGTCTCGCTGGTATTAGGCATTGTGCTGATCAAGTCTGGTACTCGAAAACCTGCCAAAACGAGCAAAGAGGTGACCCATGCAGCAGTTTGAGTGGGTTCATGGTGCCTGGCTTGGCATGGCCATCGTGCTGGAAATAGTCGCTAACGTCTTTTTGAAATTTTCTGATGGATTTCGCCGCAAGGTTTATGGCGTGCTGTCGCTGGCTGCCGTGTTAGCGGCCTTTAGCGCGCTGTCGCAGGCGGTAAAAGGTATTGACCTTTCTGTTGCCTACGCTTTGTGGGGCGGGTTTGGGATTGCCGCGACGTTAGCGGCTGGTTGGGTGTTGTTTGGTCAGCGCCTGAATAATAAAGGCTGGATCGGCGTGGCGCTGCTGCTGGCCGGAATGGTGATGATTAAACTTGCCTGATATCCGTGCTGCCCGTTAATGCGGGCAGCATATGTTACTCCTGCGCCAACTCTTCCAGCTTATCGCGAAAACCGGTCACGGATATGGCGCGATTATCGGCTCGCCAGCGATCTTTCGCCGCCGGAGCGGAGCTTTGTACGCCAATCAACTGCCAGCCTGAATCTGTCTTCAGCATCAACGGTGAACCGCTGTCGCCCGGGAGCGTGTCGCACTGGTGCGACAAGACGGTATTCTGCGCCCAGCCGGTCACCACGCAATCCTGATGGGTGTACAAATCGTCCAGATGATCTTCCGGATAGCCCGACTGTGTGACTTTGCGATCGGCGGTTTTCAACGCCGCGGTTAACGCCGCTTTATCACCTTCAAATAATGGTAGGGGCGTGATTCCGGAAGGCGGGTAACGCAGCACCACCAGACCAAAATCCCACGGGGCTGCTGATGGCGGCACGATCCAGCCATCGCCATCGGCTTTCAAACGCTTACCTAGTGAGGGATCAACCCGTCCTTCGATTCCATGGATTTCATAGCGCCAGACACCCTTTTTCGACACAAAGCGTAACGCGACGGCTTTATCCGGTTTGCCTTTCGGTGGAGCGAGCAAGCAGTGTCCGGCAGTCAGGGCCAGATGCGGTGAAATGAGCGTGGCGGTACACAGATTACCACTGGCGGTTTCCAGTTGTCCGATAGCGTCCCACGGTGATTGCGTTGGGTCCGTTACTTTCGTGCGATCGTCATGACCAAAAAACAGCGTTTTTATGCTTTCTGCTTCAGCGGTGGTCGTTGCTGGCTGATCCGCATGCGCAACAACAGGAAAAAAACAAATTGAGCCCAGTAATACAGCAATGGTTTTATGCATATCACACTCTGGTGGGGAATTATGATTATAAACAGCAAACCCTCAGTTAATACTATAGACGGGACGGCGAGAAAGTGGGAGTAAAATCAGATAACTACACTCAGGAAAGATAAAAATGCATGGCAATAAGGGCGCAAATTATCAGAGTAATAAGAATGAACTCAAAGCGGTAATGTGACACCATTTTACCCTCCGAAAGGCGGCGCTACATCAGGTTGATCTAGCGCCGTATGCTTTGGCGTGGGGGACGCCATAGTGACTACAAATGCGTTATGCTGCAGGTTGAGCTGCTGGTTTAGCGGTGTCGTGTTTTACGGCTTTTTTGGTGTGTTTTTTAGCGGCCTGAGCTTTCTGCTCTGGTGCTTTTTGTTCTGCTGCTGGCTTGGTTGCTGCTTTTTTGGTGTGTTTTTTAGCAGCCTGAGCTTTCTGCTCTGGCGCTTTTTGTTCTACAGCCGGTTTGGTCGCTGCTTTTTTGGTGTGTTTTTTGGCAGCTTGCGCTTTCTGTTCTGCCGCTGGTTTAGCGGTGGATTTTTTAGCGTGATGTTTTTTGTGATGCGTGGTTTTTGCCGGCGCTGCTTTGGTGGTTGCAGCAGCAGTCGGAGCGGTAGTAGCAGTTGTTTCAGCAGCAAAAGCAGCAGAAGACAGACCCATAGCAGCGGCAACAACCAGAGCTAATACTTTTTTCATTCTCATACCCTCGATTTGGTTTTTCATTCAACCCCACTGCGGGGCCGTTGAAATAACTATATCGCTGTAAACACAGGGCTTCCGTGAGTCATTGGTTTCGGCGTGTAACGATATGTACAATGACTCACGGTATGAGATTACAAATAGCGGGCTTCCAGATGAGAACGGAAATAACGGCTGCTGAGCGGCTCTCCGGTCGCCTGGGTAATAAGCTGTTCAGTAGTAAAGCGGCTGCCATGCTGCCAGATGTTCTGACGTAACCAGTCAAACAGGGCACCAAACTCACCTTGGGCAATAGACTGATTCAAATCAGGCAATGCGCGGTTAGCGGCACTGAACAACTGCGCTGCATACATGGCGCCTAAGGTATAGGAAGGGAAGTAGCCAAAGCCGCCGTCAGTCCAGTGAATATCCTGCATACAACCGTTACGGTAGTTTCCGATCGTTGACAGCCCCAGCCAGGCCTGCATTTTCTCGTTCCACAATGCCGGGATATCATCCACTTCAATATCGCCATTAATAAGCGCACGTTCGATTTCATAACGCAGGATCACGTGAGCGGGATAGCTTACCTCGTCGGCATCAACACGGATAAACCCGGGTTTGACCTGCTGGTTCCAGGCGATGAAATTGCTTTCTTCAAACGCTGCCTGATCGCCAAAGTGGCGCGTTACAGCCGGAATCAACCGCATCAGAAAGGCTTTACTGCGTCCCAGTTGCATCTCAAAGAACAGACTCTGGGACTCATGAATGGCGGTTGAGCGTGCCAGAGCAATAGGTTGGCCAGACCAGCTGCGTGGCAGGTTTTGCTCATAGCGCGCATGACCGGTTTCATGGATCACGCCAAACAGCGCGCTGAGTAATTCGTTTTCATCATAGCGGGTGGTAATGCGAACATCTTCTGGTACGCCGCCACAGAAAGGATGTGCACTGATATCCAGCCGACCAGCGGTAAAGTCGAAACCTAGCTGTGCCATTGTTTCAAGACCCAGCTCTCGCTGTACAGCTGTTGGGAAGGGACCTACCGGGGCGATGAGCGATTGCTGAGACTGCTTTGCCACCACCTTGTTTAGCAGATCGGGCAGCCAGCTTTTAACGTCTGCGAAAAGGACATCCAACTGAGCGCTGGTCATTCCTGGTTCAAAGATGTCCAGTAGCGCGTCATACGGCGAACAACCTTTAGCTTCTGCGCGCAGTAGGGCTTCTTCGCGGCTGTACTTCACAACTTCTTTCAGGTTATCGGAAAATCCTTCCCAGTCATTAGCTGGTCGCTGGCTACGCCAGGCATGCTCACAGCGGCTTCCCGCAAGAGATTTTGCTTCTACCAACGATTCGGGCAACAAGGATGCCTGGTGATGCAATCGCGACATTTCGCGCAGGTTCGCCTGTTCTACATCGTTGAGATCTTCCTGTTGCGCTGCGGCGATCCACATTGCCACTTTCGGATCGGTTAACAGTTGGTGCTCAAGCACACTCAGCTCGGCCAGCGCTTCGCCTCGGGCTTTACTGCCTCCTGGCGGCATCATGGTAAACATATCCCAACTGGCGATTGCCGAGAGGTGGGAGAAGCGAGAGAGCCGCTGGAACGTGCGGGTGAGCTGATGGTAATTATCATTGTTACTCATTTTTTGTTCTCGTTCTGTTTAGGTGTGGTTAAGAAGTTTACCGTGATTCACTCACTTTTCATAAACACACCTTTGTACCCGGTTTTCCGCAACAGCTTTTTATAGCGAAAAGCCAGCAGAACCACAAAACAGATGGCGTAGATAATAGGGAGCGGTGATAACACTTTTACCGACCACAGATAATGCAGCGGTAGCAAAATGGCGGCCAGGTAGACGTAGTTGTGCAATGTTTGCCAGCGTTTGCCCATTTTACGCTGAGCGGCTTGTGTCGAGGTCAACGCCAACAGGAATAAGATAATCCAACCGGCCATACCCAGCATTAGCCATGGGCGTGAAACCAGTTCACGACCCAACAATCCCAGGTTTTGTATACCCAGTTCCAGCAGAGCATAGCTGGTTATATGCAGTGTGGCCCAGGCAAAGCACCATAAACCTAACAACCGCCGGGTACGAAACAACAAAGGCTGCTTTGCATAGCGCGCAAGCGGCGATACCAGCAGGGTAGCCAGCAAAAACTTCAGCGCGGTAATGCCCGTAAAGTGCTGGATATCTTTTCCCGGGTCGGCACCCAACCCGCCATGCTGCGCGGCCCAGAAGAGCCATAGCAGGGGTATAAAACCGGCGAGATGCAGCAGCACTTTCAGACCGGTTATCTGTTTTGCAGTCAACCTCACTTAAAAATACTCCCGAAGATCCATGCCCTGATATAACGATGCCACCTCATCGGCATAACCATTAAAAGGTAACGTGGGCTGTCGCTGTACATCGAGAATGCCACCCGAACCGATAAAACGCTCAGTAGCCTGAGACCAGCGAGGGTGATCCACCTGCGGATTTACGTTGGCGTAAAATCCGTATTCATTCGGTGCTGACATATTCCAGGTCGTCGGTGGCTGTTCACGCGTCAGCTTGATACTGACTATCGATTTAATGCCCTTGAAGCCGTATTTCCAGGGTACGGTCAGGCGTATCGGCGCCCCGTTTTGCGGCGGCAATGCTTTGCCATATACGCCTACGGTGAGAAGTGTGAGCGGGTGCATAGCCTCATCCAAACGAAGACCTTCGACATAGGGATATTTCAACCCACCGCCAATAAAGCGGTCTTTCTGACCCGGCATTTCATCAGGGGCGTAGCGTGTTTCAAAAGCGACGTATCTGGCGTGACTAGTTGGCTCAACCAGCGCCAGTAATTTATGCAACGGAAAACCCACCCACGGCACAACCATCGACCAGGCCTCAACGCAACGCATCCGATAAATACGTTCTTCTAATGGAAAGCGTGTGGTCAGCGCATCATGATCCAAGGTTAAAGGTTTGTTGACCTCACCGCTGATGGTTAACGTCCAGGGATCGGTTTTCAGGCTACCGGCATTGGCGGCAGGATCGGCTTTATCCAGACCAAATTCGTAGAAATTGTTGTAGCCCGTCACCTTGTCTTCTGGCGTCAGTGACAGGCTGTTTTGCCAGCGTTCGGGCTTTGTGAACTCAAGCGCTTTGCCTGCGGGTGCGGGTGGACGATCGTTGCCTTTAAACCAATCCAGCAAATTAGCCTGTGTAGGGGAGGACAGCGTGGCCGCAGCCGCACCTATCCCTAGAGCTTTGAGGATCTGTCGTCGTTGCATAAAAAATACTGACTCGGCTGTAACATCTGCTTCCCGAAGTGGACGTTTTTTTAGCATGACTTTTCCTTCTTATTTTCATGTTAAGGAAAACAAAGCGACGTTTCCCTGTTGATGTCTGACGTGTCTGTAACGACATACTGCTCGCATGCGTATCCCTGGATCCTCACGAAAAGTTAAAAATTTTGTGATAACTTCCGCCCCTTGCCTGAGGTAAGCTTTCAGCACGACGAGAGGGGGATGACACTGATGGCAGGCGCGAAAAAGATATTTTTGGTTGAAGATGACAGCGATATTGCCTCACTTTTGCAGCTTAGCCTGAAGGATGAGGGTTACGAGATTGTTCATGAGGCAGACGGAGCTCGTGCGCTTGAACAACTGGAGAAACACGTCTGGGATGCCGTTATCCTCGATCTGATGCTGCCGGGTGTCGACGGGCTGGAGATCTGTCGTCGCATTCGCCAAATGAGTTTTTATTTGCCCGTCATTATCATCAGCGCCCGCACCAGCGAAACGCACCGTGTATTGGGGCTGGAGATGGGTGCCGATGATTATCTGGCCAAACCTTTCTCGGTGCTGGAGTTGATGGCCCGGGTAAAGGCATTGTTTCGTCGTCAGGAAGCGATGAGTCAGAACCTACGTATGGAGGCGGGGATTATCACCGTTCATGGCGTAGAGATTGACCCATTAGCCCGGGAAGTCCGGCTGCATGGTAAATCCCTCGATTTAACGCCGCGCGAATTCGATCTGCTCTATTTTTTCGCCCGTCATCCAGGCGAGGTCTTTTCGCGTCAGGCGCTGTTAGATCAGGTGTGGGGCTACCAGCATGAAGGTTATGAGCATACGGTGAACAGTCATATTAATCGCCTGCGGACCAAAATTGAAAAGGATGCTGCCGAGCCGGAAATTATTCTCACGGTTTGGGGACGAGGCTATAAGCTTGCTGCGGTTAACGCGGAGCATCAGCCATGATTTATCGCCTGTCGCTGAGCCAGCGTCTGACCCTCGTCTTTACCGCCATTATGCTGATTTGTGCGGTTACCGTCAGTGTTGTCCAGATCCGCAGCAGTAAACAGTATGGCGACGCCATGGTGCAAAGGCTCTCGCTGGAGCTGGCGAGCAAGATTGTCAAAAGTGAGTCGCTTATTGATACCAGCGGGCAGGTTAATCGCCAGACCTTAAAAGGATTGTTTAATCACCTGATGACGCTTAACCCCAGCGTGGAGCTGTATCTGATTTCACCGTCAGGTGACATACTTGCTGATGCCGCACCGCCGGGGCATATCCATCGGCAGAAAATTAGCGTACAGCCGATACAGGATTTCCTTAATTCAGATGCGTTGCCCGTCTATGGCAACGATCCGCGTAGCAGCCAGCAAAAGGTATTCAGCGCCGCGCCGGTTTTATATAACGGTGAGCTACATGGCTATTTGTACATTATTCTGCAGGGCGAAGATCTGAATATGCTGGCGAATACCGCCTGGCAAAAAACGCTCTGGAATACCGTGGCCTGGACGTTAATACTGGTTTTATTCGCCGGTGGAATTGCAGGTTTTCTGGTGTGGCGATGGGTGACGAATCCAGTGAAAAGGCTAACCGGACAGGTGGTAAAACTGGAGAAGGACAGTATTACCGTCATCAAGCAATTGGCACAAAAAAATCCCGAACCGGTACCGGAGAATGAAATAGCGCTGCTGAACAATGCGTTTATCGAGTTAGCGCAGAAAATTGCCCAGCAGTGGGATTTATTAGCAGACAGCGATCGTCAGCGCAGAGAGTTTATTGCCAATATTTCGCACGATTTACGCACGCCGTTGACTTCACTGTTGGGATATCTGGAAATGCTGTCGCTGAAAGCCGATACGATGACGCCGGAGGAAAACCGGCATTATCTTAGCATCGCGCTGCGCCAGGGGCATAAAGTTCGCCATCTGTCACAACAGCTGTTTGAGCTGGCAAGGCTGGAGCATGGCGGTATAAAACCGCAGCGTGAACGTTTTGCTATTGGTGAATTGATCCAGGATGTGGCACAGAAATTTGATCTCCCTGTTGCCACGCGTCATTTGCAGTTGCACCTTGACGTAACGGGGCCGTTACCGCTGGTGAATGCCGATTTATCGATGATAGAAAGAGTCGTGACGAATTTGCTGGATAACGCTATCCGTCATACGCCTGACGGAGGCGAAGTGTGGCTAAAAGTCTGGCGTGATGAAGACCGTTTATTCGCCGAAGTGCAGGACAGTGGGCCAGGGGTAGAAGACGCTGTGCGAGAAGTATTGTTTCAGCGCCCGACCGCGTTAATTCCCCGTGAGCAGCGGGCCGAGCGCGGCGGCCTGGGCTTACTGATCGTGCGTAGAATGCTCGAACTGCATGGAGGGGATATCAGCCTGGTTAGCTCAACGGCAGGGGCCTGCTTCCGTTTTTCGTTGCCGCTGGCGGATTCTCCCCTGAGTAGTTGACGGTGATGTTTCAGAGTAAATAGGGTTTTGGCATTGTCCACATGGGCATTGCGTAAAAGTTGGTAGGTTGTCAGTGATAATGAGAATTTTTATCATATATCGATAATTCATCAGCTTATCTTCGATGAGCGCAAGGAGATTGTATGTCACAGGATGCCGACAACCTGTATATCGCCAGGACCAAAGCAGTTGCTGGCTGCTTTTCAATGTTTTTACTGATGTTTGGCCTCACGTTTACCCCGTTGTTTTTCCCCGCGAGTCAGGACCTGCTTGCCAAAGGGTTACTTTTTCCGCTGCTGTTTGCGCTGGAATTTGTTGTGCTGGTTCCGCTGTATTATTTCTTCTTTAGAAAAAGAGAGGGGCTGGGCAAAGGCATTTTCAACGCCAGGTGGTTTGCCATTTTGTTCGCGGCGCTGCTGTTTATTCAGCTTATCCTGCCATTGATTTTGGGGCTTAGACAAACTGAAGCGTGGGTGACCAGCCAAATATCCTTAAGTAGTTATGCGTTGTGGTTATCTACGTTGACCCTGATATTTATCGCGCCAGTTTATGAAGAAATTGTTTTCAGAGGCTGTTTATTCAACGCGTTCCAGTACTGGTTCAATAATAAAACCTGGCTGTCGTCAGTGGTGGTATCGGTCATTTTTGCCATCATGCATACGCAGTATGTGGATCTACGCACGTTGCTGATGTTGTTTCTTGTGTCGCAGGTGTTGATCCTGGCCAGACTGAAAAGCAACGGTCTGTTGATGCCAATTATGCTGCATATAGTGATGAACGGGACGGTTATTGCTCTGCAAATGGGAGCCCAGACGTTACTGCCTGATTCATAAAGGTGATGCCCGGAATCCGGGCATCGGGGATTATACGTGCAGACGATGGTGCAAACGTGCACCGACCAGCAACGCCAGCACCAGCATCAGGGCGATAAATCCACCCACGCCGTTCCAGCCGTAGCTGTGCCAGAACACACCGCCCAGCGTACCGGCAATGCTGGAACCCAGATAATAGCTGAACAGATACAGGGAAGAAGCCTGGCCTTTAGCGCGTTTTGCCCGTGGTCCAATCCAGCTGCTTGCTACGGAGTGCGCGGCAAAAAAACCGGCTGAAAAGAGCAGCATCCCGGCGAAGATCAGCCATAGCGATGTGAACAGGGTCATCAAAAGTCCAACCAGCATCACGCCTGTTGAAAAGAGCATTACCGGGCCACGGCCATAACGAGCGGTCATAGAACCCGCCTTTGGCGAACTCCATGTCCCGGTCAGATACGCCACAGATAACAAACCTACAACCGCCTGGCTGAGCTCCCACGGGGAGAGCATCAGGCGGTAGCCGATGTAATTAAACAGCGTGACAAACGACCCCATCAACAAAAAACCTTCCGCAAACAGCAGCGGCAAACCTTTGTCGCGCCAGTGCAAACGGAAGTTGATAAACAACGTTTTCGGGCGCAGCGATGTGGGTCTGAAATGACGGGATTCCGGTAAGATTTTCCAGAACATCAGCGCAGAGGCAAGGGCAAAACAGCCGATCGCCGCCAGCGCGATACGCCAGTTAAAAAAGTCGGTAAACACGCCGCTGATCAAGCGACCACTCATTCCGCCAATTGAGTTACCGCTGATATACAGGCCCATTGAGAAGGCGACGAAACTGGGATGAATTTCTTCACTCAGATAGGTCATCCCTACCGCCGCGACGCCGCTCAGTGAAAGTCCTATTAGAGCACGCATGATTAAAATACCGTGCCAGCTGGTCATCATTGTTGAAAGCAGCGTACAACAAGAGGCGAGCAGCAGCGCGGTAACCATCACCGGCTTGCGGCCAATAGCATCTGAAAGTGGGCCGGTAAACAGTAACCCTATCGCCAGCATCGCCGTCGAGATGGAAAGCGAGATACTGCTGCTTGCGGGAGAGACCCCAAACTCGTGCGAGAGCACTGGCAGTATGGGTTGTACGCAATAGAGGAGGGCAAAAGTCGCCAGTCCGGCGGAAAACAGCGCCAGCGTGACGCGCATAAATGGGGATGTTCCGCGTTTGATAAATCCATCCGGCGGGGTAACTATCTGTTCATCAACATCGCTTGTTGGCGCGGTATCGACAGTTGTTGTACGGCTCACTTGAAATCCTTGCTCATTCAATTACGTCTACAGGACCAGCCTTAAGAGTATGAAAATCACAATATTCTGTCTAATATATTAATAATCTCAAATGATATTTTAAAAATATGAATATCGAACTGCGTCATTTACGTTACTTTGTGGCCGTTGCCGAAGAGTTGCATTTTGGTCGGGCGGCGGCGCGGTTAAACATTTCGCAACCGCCGCTAAGTCAGCAGATCCAGATCCTTGAACAGCAGGTCGGCGCCCGGTTACTTGCCCGAACTAACCGTAGCGTGGCGCTGACCTCTGCCGGAAAGCAGTTTCTGGCGGACAGTCGGCAGATCCTCGGGCTGGTTAATGAAGCCGCCGCCAGGGCTGAGCGTTTGCATCTGGGAGAAGCAGGGGAATTGCGTATCGGCTTTACGTCGTCCGCGCCGTTTATCAAAGCGGTTTCAGATACGTTATCTCTGTTTCGCCAAAGCTACCCGGCAGTGCATATGCAAACCCGCGAAATGAACACGCGTGAGCAAATTGCTCCGCTCAATGAAGGAACGCTGGA
Organism: Citrobacter sp. Cpo071; assembly: GCF_030332765.1. NCBI lineage: Bacteria > Pseudomonadati > Pseudomonadota > Gammaproteobacteria > Enterobacterales > Enterobacteriaceae > Citrobacter > Citrobacter sp. Cpo071. The sequence continues at coordinate 558,297 of NZ_JAOWHE010000085.1, forward strand.
TTTGGGGCTTCTGCGCAATACGCAGCTTCCGGAAACGCTGGAGCGTGAAATCATTCTGCATGAACCACTGATGGCAATGATCCCACGTGCGCATCCGTTGGCGCAAAAACCCGTGGTCACGTTGGCCGAACTGGCGAATGAGCCATTTGTCTTTTTTGACCCCCATGTGGGGACAGGGTTGTATGACGATATTCTGGGCCTGATGCGTCGCTATGGACTGAAGCCGACGATTGCGCAGGAGGTTGGCGAGGCGATGACTATCATTGGGCTGGTGGCCGCAGGATTAGGGGTTTCTATACTTCCTGCTTCTTTTAAACGGGTGCAGCTGTATGAAATGTGTTGGATCCCGATAGCGGAAGAAGATGCTGTCTCGGAAATGTGGTTAGTGTGGCCAAAGCATCATGAGCAAAGTCACGCCGCGCAACGCTTTCGCGAGCAGCTTCTGGCGGCCGTTCAGAGCGGTTAATTTAGTTTAAAAATGGGCGAAAATGTGCAGTAAATCACAAGGCTAAGTAAAAAGTTGACGGAAGCCATTGAAGTGCTTCACCATAGCCCGCAGATTATTTCGGAGCGCGAAAATAAAGGGAGTAAGTGGTGGTTGCTGATAGTCAGCCTGGGCATATCGATCAAATTAAGCAGACCAATGCGGGTGCGGTTTATCGCCTGATTGATCAGCTGGGTCCGGTATCGCGTATTGATCTCTCCCGCCTGGCACAATTGGCGCCTGCCAGCATTACCAAAATTGTCCGCGAAATGCTCGAAGCGCATCTGGTGCAAGAGCTGGAAATCAAGGAAGCGGGTAGCCGTGGACGTCCGGCCGTTGGGCTGGTTGTCGAAACGGAGGCCTGGCACTACTTATCCATTCGTATCAGTCGTGGCGAGATTTTTCTGGCGCTACGCGATCTGAGCAGCAAGCTGGTGGTTGAAGATTGTCTTGAAATGGCGCTGGTCAGCGAAACACCGTTGCTGGATCGCGTGATAACCCAGGTCGATCAGTTTTTCATCCGCCACCAGCAAAAGCTGGAGCGCTTAACCTCCATCGCCATCACCTTACCCGGTATTATCGATACTGAAAACGGTATCGTTCATCGCATGCCATTTTACGAAGATGTCAAAGAGATGCCGTTGGGCGAAGCGCTTGAGAACCATACCGGCGTGCCGGTGTATATTCAGCACGATATCAGCGCCTGGACGATGGCCGAGGCGCTTTTTGGCGCATCGCGCGGTGCGCGCGACGTCATTCAGGTGGTGATCGATCATAACGTGGGTGCAGGGGTGATCACTGACGGCCATTTGCTGCATGCAGGCAGCAGTAGCCTGGTGGAGATTGGTCATACGCAGGTCGATCCCTACGGTAAACGCTGCTATTGCGGCAACCATGGTTGTCTGGAAACAATCGCCAGCGTCGACAGCGTGCTCGAATTGGCGCAGGTGCGCCTGAAGCAGTCAATGAGTTCTTCCCTACATGGACAACCGTTAACGGTAGATGCGCTGTGTCTGGCGGCCATGCAGGGTGATTTATTGGCGAAAGATATCATTAGCGGCGTTGGGACCCACGTCGGTCGAATTCTTGCCATCATGGTGAATTTGTTCAACCCGCAAAAGATATTGATTGGCTCTCCGCTCAGTAAAGCGGCAGATATCTTGTTCCCTACCATTGCGGACAGCATTCGTCAGCAGGCGCTTCCGGCATACAGTCAGCATATAGTCGTTGAAAGTACCCAGTTTACCAATCAGGGGACGATGGCGGGGGCGGCGCTCGTGAAGGACGCGATGTATAACGGTTCTTTGTTGATTCGTCTATTACAGGGTTAACATTTTTTAACTGTTGTACGAAAAATTGCGCTATCTCAAGCTGATCCTGGTCGTCATACCTTAGACTTTCTCCACTGTTTTATTTTCCTGACTTATATTTTCAAAGCATAACGGTGGAGTTAGTGATGCTGAAGCGTTTCTTTATTACAGGTACAGACACTTCTGTTGGGAAGACCGTGGTTTCCCGCGCATTACTACAAGCGTTAGCGTCAGGGGGTAAAAGCGTTGCGGGTTACAAACCTGTAGCCAAAGGCAGCAAAGAGACGCCCGAAGGTCTGCGCAACAAAGATGCACTGGTACTGCAAAGTGTGTCATCTATCGAGCTGCCTTATGAGGCGATTAACCCAATTGCGTTGAGCGAAGATGAAAGTAGCGTGGCGCATAGTGGTCCGGTCAATTACACCCTGTTATCCAACGGTCTCGCAAGCCTCAGCGAAAAAGTCGATCACGTTGTCGTGGAAGGCACCGGAGGCTGGCGGAGCTTGATGAACGATCTGCGTCCGTTATCGGAGTGGGTGGTGCAGGAACAACTGCCGGTGCTGATGGTAGTGGGTATCCAGGAAGGCTGTATTAATCATGCGATCCTCACCGCGCAGGCGATAGCCAGCGACGGACTGCCGTTGATTGGCTGGGTTGCGAATCGCATTAACCCTGGGCTGGCGCATTATGCGGAAATCATTGATGTGCTGGGTAAAAAATTACCTGCACCGCTGATCGGTGAACTGCCTTATCTGCCTCGTGCAGAGCAACGTGAGTTGTCGCAGTACATCCGCCTTTCAATGCTCGGCAGCGTGCTGTCGGTAGATAGAGTCGTGGCGTAACGTACGCGACAGTACCGACGCCAGGACACAGGCGATCAGTAATCCGGGGAGCAGGCGATACTCCCCGGTCATTTCACAAACCATCAACGTCGACATTATTGGTGCATGCGTGGTAGCCGCCAGCAGCGTGGCCATCCCCGTTAATCCCAGCAAAATGGCAATTTCATCCGAGCCCGGAAGCCATAATCCCCATACCTGACCCAGCAACATGCCCACCGACAAGCCGACAAACAGCGTTGGCGTAAACACGCCACCCGGAGCACCGGATCCACTGCTGGCAAGCACCGCCAGTAATTTGCAGATAAAAATCCCGCTAACCACGGCCAGCAGCGGTGGTGAAAGTAAATATGACTGCACCACGCTGTAGCCATTACCCCAGACCGTAGGCGTGAGCAATGAAAGCAGGCCAACGATCAACCCGCCAAGCGCCAGTTGCCACGGTGGCGAGAGTTTTAAGCGCAAAAATACATTATGGCTGGCGGTCATCAACCACATGAAGAGCGGTCCGCAGATGCCAGCAGCCAGACCGGTGCTGACAATCATAACGTATTCCAGAGCATGTAATTCCCGCGACAGGTGCACGGTATACAGCAGCGCATTGCTGCCGCTAAGCAGATTGGTGGTGAGTAATGCGACTACGGCGGACACCACTACCGGCCCCAGTGAGGCGAGGATCAGCGTGCCAAACAATACTTCGGCAATAAATAAACTGCCCGCTAGCGGGGCATGATAGGCTCCAGCCATACCTGCAGCGGCGCCGCAGGCAATCCATAACTTCCATTCTGTACGCGGGGTAAAGCGTTGAGCAAAGCAGGAGGCCGCCAGCGCCGCCAGTAAAATCATGGCACCTTCACGTCCGATGGCGCTCCCGCTGGCGACGACCAGTAACGATGCCAGCGATTTCACCAGGCTTGCACTGACGTCAAATTGTCCGTCGGTTTGCAGGGCTTCCATATAATCAGTGGGAGCCTGCGGACGTAAACGGTTAAATTTTTGCCAGCCCCACAGTAGTAATCCAGCCGCCAGACCGCCGAGTGCAGGTGTCAGCATACGCCTTAAAGGCGAAAGGTTTGTCGCTGCGTTGACCAGACTTCCCGTGTTGTTGCTCAGAAACAACCATTCGAGAAGCAGCATGGCATGACGAAATCCTGCGACGGCCAGCGCAGCAAGGACGCCAATCAACGCGGCGATCAGCAGGCGGCGGAACATGGCACGCAGGTCAGGGTAAGCATGTAAATGATGCATGAGTGGCCAGACTGGAAAATTCAGACGCTCTATTTTGCGGCTATTAGGCAACAGAAGCAAAAGCTCAGCGTGCGCAACAGGATGCACCACAGGCAGGACAATTCCTGCCTGTGACGAAATTAACGGAACAAAGGCTTATCGGCTACCGGGATCAGTAACTGTGATTGCCACTGTGCCAGCGTCAGGCGCGCCAGCTCACCAAGCGCCTGGTAGAACGGGTGATCGGCTTTTTCGATAAACACATTAAGAAAGCGTGATGACCATGGGAACAGATGCCAGGCCAGCAGTTGCTCGCACTCGGTGTGGCGTTCGTTCTCGGCAAGCCAGGCCGTCAGCAACAGCAGCGAACCAAAGTGATCTTCTGGCTCATTTTGCTGCATGGCAAACTGGATGCCGTTGTCCCGCATCCACTGGCGTAATGCCAGCGTGGAGTCGCCAAACAACACGTTTTCACGATCCAGCCAGACGGATCCCCATGGCGGAGAAGGGAGCGCATAAGGCCCAACAAACAGACGTTGCCAGGCCTGCGGGAGAGACTCATCGGCATCAGCCTGAAACTGATCGACTAACGGCGAAAGCGTTGTCTTTTCAAGCGGCCACTGCGCCTGCCAGCCATCGGTTCTTAATGCACTGACCAGTGCCGAAGCTTCCGCACTGTCTGGGGCATAATAAAACAGCGCGCCGAGCACACGCGCTGCAGTAGAAAAGTTGTCTCGTTGTGAAAAATGGGTCATGCAAACAATCCTGAACAGTGCGGGTTGCCCCGCACCCGAAAGTTAACCTGCAACAGCCATTCCGACTGTCATATGTAAACCGTAAAACAATCCGCGGCCAATGATTTCACCGACAAGCACCAGAATTAACCCGAGCGCCAACCCACCAACGGACGGTCGTTTGCGACGGATCAACGGACATATCCAGCAACCCAGACCCGCAGCCAACAGCAGCACACGCCAGACCTGTAAACTGCCGTAGTCGGGAACCAGCGCGCTGGCGGATTGTACCGAACTGTGGATCTCGCCGAGTGACAGTCCCTGCAGCACAATAACGGCCACCGTAACCAGCAGAGCCAATACGCTGATACCGGCGAATCTGACGACGTTAAAAGAAACACCTGCAGCACGCAGCAGCAGAGCGGCAAATAGCGGTCCACTGAGCAGCATCGTCATGAAAAACGCCAGTGTAGTATAGCCGTTATACCAGGTTGGGACGGTGTCTATCTGGTAGACGTTGGTCATCGCAAAGACAAATACCAGGCCCAGCAACATGCTCAATAGCATCCAGATTTTACCTAACGCTGCGGGCATTTTACCGAGAAACGCCACCAGCCACCACAGGCCACCGACGGCGAAAAACAGCGAACCGCTGGCGATTTCGTTACTTAGCGCCGATGCGCCAATTCTGTTCAGCGAGTTAAACGCGCGCAGCGGCGAACCTAAATGCATAACCGAGGCGAGAAAGGCGATGCCCATTACCAGCCAGAGAAAAAACATACTGCGAACGATACGTTGTTTTACCAGCTCGTCTTTAGCGGTCAGCCAGCGGTAACCACTGACGATCAGCGCCCCGGCTACGCACTGGCCCAGCACCGTGAACAGTACCAGCGGCCATTCATGCCATCCATTTCCCATTTTACACCTCCTTTGGATTAGCCAGAAAACCCGTGGTATCCCCGGTCGGGCGGCAATTGGCGTTTGGTTTGATCACAATATTTGGTTTGGTGAAGTGCGCACCCGGCAGCGGGGCGACGGCAGCCAGTTCACCATGTTTTTTGCGCAGTTCGTCGATGGGGCCAAAATCCAGCGCACGCAGCGGACAGGACTCGACGCAGATGGGCTTTTTGCCGTCTACCACACGATCATGGCAGCCATCACACTTGGTCATATGTCCTTTCGCAGCATTGTACTGTGGCGCACCGTACGGGCAGGCCATATGACAGTAGCGACAGCCAATGCATACGTCTTCATCGACCACCACAAAACCATCCTCACGCTTATGCATCGCACCACTTGGACAAACCTTGGTGCAGGCCGGATCCTCGCAGTGGTTACAGGAGATGGAGAGATAGTAGGCAAAAACGTTCTGGTGCCAGACGCCGTTGTCTTCCTGCCAGTCACCACCTGCATATTCGTAAATCCGCCGGAAACTGACGTCAGGAGTGAGGTCTTTGTAGTCTTTGCAGGCCAGTTCGCAGGTTTTGCACCCGGTGCAACGACTGGAATCAATAAAAAATCCATACTGAGTTGTCATGGGTTAGTCCTTAAACCTTCTCGATCTCGACCAGATTAGTGTGCTGTGGGTTGCCTTTTGCCAGCGGTGAAGGGCGCTGTGTTGTCAGCGTATTGACGCAGGCGCCATGGTCAATTTTGTCGCCGGCCATATCAGCATCGTGCCATGCACCCTGGCCCATTGCGCTGACGCCAGGCAGGATCCGTGGCGTCACTTTGGCCGGAATACGTACTTCCCCGCGGTCGTTAAAGACCCGCACCATATCGCCATTTGCAATACCACGTTTTTGGGCATCGACGGGATTGATCCACACTTCCTGACGACAGGACGCCTGCAGAACATCGATATTGCCGTAGCTGGAGTGCGTACGGGATTTGTAATGGAAGCCAAACAACTGCAGCGGAAATGCGCTGCGTTTGGGATCGTCCCACCCTTCAAACGTGGAGGCGTAGACGGGAAGTGGGCTAATTACTTCATCCTTCTGCAACTCCCATGTGTTGGCAATTTTCGCCAGCCGGCTGGAGTAAATTTCAATCTTTCCAGACGGTGTTTTGAGCGGATTGGCCTGCGGATTGTCGCGGAATTTTTTATAAGCGACAAAATGCCCGTTAGGATCTTTGCGTTTATAGATCCCCATTTTTTTCAGCTCGTCATAAGAAGGGAGCGCGGGGTCCTTGGCCAGCATTTTTGCATACAGATACTGGAGCCACTGTTCCTGAGTACGGCCTTCCGTAAACCGTTGATAGATATCATTGCCAAGGCGTTTGGCGATTTCGCTCATTATCCAGTAGATCGGTTTGCGTTCGAACTTCGGTGACGTCGCGGGTTGAATAAAAATGAGGTATCCCATGTTCCCCGCATAGTCGTTAGGAATGATGTCTTCCTGTTCGACGGTCATTAGGTCCGGCAGCAGGATATCGGCATATTTCGCCGAGGAGGTCATGAAGTTTTCGATGACCACTATCATTTCGCATTTCGTATCATCCTGAAGGATCTCATGCGTTTTATTGATATCTGAGTGCTGATTAGTAATGGTGTTGCCCGCGTAGTTCCAGATAAATTTAATCGGTACATCGAGCTTATCTTTACCGCGCACGCCATCGCGGGTTGCGGTCATTTCCGGACCCCGGGCGATGGCGTCGGTCCAGCTAAAGCAGGATATCTGGGTCTTGATGGGATTATCCGGCAGCGGCATGCGTTCAATCGTGATGGTGTAGGTTGATTCTCGTGCACCGCTATTGCCGCCGTTGATGCCAACGTTGCCGGTCAGGATTGGCAGCATCGCGATCGCGCGCGAAGTCAGTTCGCCGTTAGCTTGACGTTGTGGACCCCAACCCTGACAAATATACGCCGGTTTTGTACTACCGATTTCCCGTGCCAGTTTAATGATGCGCTCGGCCGGGATCCCTGTGACATGCGAGGCCCATTGGGGCGTTTTAGCGACACCGTCATCGCCATTGCCAAGTATATAGGCCTTGTAATGTCCGTTAGCGGGGGCGTCAGCGGGTAGGGTTTTCTCGTCATAACCGACGCAATATGTGTCAAGGAATGCCTGGTCGACGAGATCTTCGTTAATCAGGACCCAGGCGATTCCCGCCACCAGTGCGGCATCGGTTCCCGGACGGATAGGGATCCACTCATCTTCACGACCCGCAGCGGTATCGGTATAACGCGGGTCGATGACGATCATGCGGGCGTTAGAACGCTCCCGGGCCTGCTCAAGGAAGTATGTTATGCCACCGCCGCTCATGCGCGTTTCGGCAGGGTTATTGCCGAACATCACCACCAGCTTCGTGTTTTCAATGTCGGAGGTACTGTTGCCGTCATTTGAGCCGTAGGTGTAAGGCATTGCCGCCGCGATTTGTGCGGTACTGTATGTGCCGTAATGGCTCAGGAATCCGCCATAGCAGTTCATCAATCGAGCGACCAGCGAGGCATAAGGGGAGGAGCGAGTAATATTGCCGCCGACAATGCCAGAGGTGTAGTTGATATACACGGCCTCATTACCGTATTTTTGTACGGTATTTTTTAAACTGGTGCTGATGGTATCCAGCGCTTCCTGCCAGGTTATGCGTTCGAATTTACCCTCACCGCGTTTGCCCACGCGCTTCATAGGATAATTGAGACGATCCGGATGATTGATCCGTCGACGGATTGAGCGTCCACGCAAACAGGCACGCACCTGGTGCTGACCATAAATATCGTCTCCGGTCGTATCAGACTCCACCCACACGACCTCGTCATCTTTGACGTGGAGTTGCAGGGCACAACGACTGCCGCAGTTCACAGAACAAGCGCCCCAAACCACTTTCTCTTCAGCCGGTTGTATCGCCTGTTGTACCGCAGCAGCTGCGGTGCGCATCCCAAAAGGTAACGATAACCCGCCAGCGGCAAGCGCCAACGAACCTATAGCCGAGGATTTCACTAACATCCTGCGGCTAATGCCTCCATATTGCTCAGTATCAGACATAACTCACTCCATTATAGTTATCGCTATATATTAATCTCTACAGCGAAATTAATAGCATGCTAATAATAGAGTGAGTTTACCCATTTATGAGTATGGCATCTTAATGCATATCAAACTGGAGTAACCCTCCGCGTACGGAGGGTATGATTTATTGCGGTTCGGCGACGTGCCCGTCCTGTGCAGGCGAGCTGTTGGCAGGGGCGTTTCCACTGTTAGTTCGGGTGTAGAGAATTTTGTGCGTATCGTTTGCACAATGTCCTACCACCAGTGAATCAGGTTGATCGGCCTGATCGTTGGGGACAATGTTCAGCGTAAAACTGGACTCTGCGACGCCATTATTGATGATGCGCTGCTCGATATCGCTTTTCACGCGTTCACATGACGCAGGTGCGGCCAGAACCTGTGGGGATGCAACTGCCAGTAAGATCGCGGCAATTCCTGTTACGTATTTCATCATCAGCTCCTTTATGATCGACATAGACTAAGATTAGCATTTCTGGTGTAAATAACTGTATTTGCTAATATGATTGAGAATTATCTTCTTATCCCGGTGAAAAATGTGAAGAAACAGACCCTGTTAGGTTTCCTGTGTGTCGTGCTGGTTGGGTGTGATAACGCCAAAGGGCTGGTTTCCTTTACGCCGGAAATGGCCAGTTTTTCCAATGAGTTTGATTTCGATCCGCTGCGCGGGCCGGTGAAAGATTTCAGTCAGACGCTGCTCAACGACAAAGGTGAGGTCACCAAGCGCGTCGCTGGTACCCTGTCACAGGAAGGGTGTTTCGATACACTTGAACTGCACGATATCGAAAACAATACCGGTATGGCGCTGGTCCTGGATGCTAACTACTATCGGGATGCCGAAACGCTGGAAAAACGGATCCGTTTACAGGGCAAATGCCAACTGGCGGAACTGCCTGCTGCAGGTGTGGTGTGGGATACCGACGATAACGGTTTTGTCGTTTCCGCCACGGGGAAAGAGATGAAGGTGCAGTATCGATATGATGCCGAAGGCTACCCGCTGGGCAAAACAACCGTCAGCAAGGACAGCACTTTGCAGGTTGATGCTAAACCGTCGGTTGATCCATTGAAGAAGTTAGATTACACCGCGGTGAGTATGCTCAACAATCATCCGTTAGGCAATGTCAAACAAACGTGCAAATACGATGAATACGCAAATCCGGTCAACTGCCAGCTTGTTATCGTTGATGAGAGCGTGAAGCCGGCAGTTGAACATCATTACTCGATTGAAAACACGATCGACTACTACTAGTCGTGTTTACTGAGCGGTAGGCGGCAGCAGATTAGGGCCTGCCGTTTTGTGCTCTGCCAGATACTGCTGCTGGAAGATACACATACGAATCGTGTTGCGGTACTGGCCGTTAATGAAAAATTCATGAATCAGCTCGCCTTCCACCATAAAACCGAGTTTACGGTAGATGTGGATGGCTTTTTCGTTCTCTTTATCAACGATCAAATACAGTTTATAGAGGTTAAGTACGGTAAAGCCATAGTCCATTGCCAGCTTTGCTGCCCGTGAGGCCAGACCCTTCCCCTGATATTCCGGCGAAATAATAATCTGGAATTCGGCCCGGCGGTGTACATGGTTAATTTCAACCAATTCCACCAGCCCGGCTTTTTCACCGTCGCACTCCACCACGAAGCGGCGTTCGCTTTGGTCGTGGATGTGTTTGTCATACAGGTCTGACAGCTCAACAAACGCTTCGTAAGGCTCTTCGAACCAGTAACGCATTACGCTGGCATTATTATCAAGCTGATGGACGAATCGTAAATCTTCACGCTCCAGCGGGCGCAACTTAACACTGAGGGCGCTAGTCATATCGTATCCTTTCAATATCCTTCAAAGTGCAATGATTATGGGGCAACGGTGCGGCCAGTACGGCGGTCGAGGCAGCGCAGGGTGTTAGGTTCCCAGTACGCATTAATATTAGCGCTCTGCTCGCACTTATCACGGCTATCAAAGGCCGTATCGGCTTTGTCCCACTCTTTCTCTGCACGTTTATTGACTTTCTGGCGAAGCTGACGCGTATCGTTCCATTGTTCCTTTTCCATTGCGGCTTGTTGACGACTTTGCGCACTATCTCCGGATTCAATGACCAGTTTACTGGTTTCAGCAAATGCGGAAGAGGTGTACACAGCCGCAGCCAGCGTCAGCATAGCCGTCAGGCACAGGCGTTTGGTCAGTGTAATTTTCATGGTGAATTCCTTTTATGGGAAAGGGTAAAAACGATAAAACAGGGTTAAATTCTACACTATTCCAGTTTGCGGGCATACCCACCCGGTGGATATGGATACGCTAACGAGATTCTGTCGTATCATGGTTAAACCGAAGGTAACTGAATAACATCAATGCTTAAGACCACATTTCTTTTTTTCATCACCGCGTTATGCGAAATCATTGGCTGCTTTTTACCCTGGCTTTGGCTTAAGCGAGGAGCTACAGCCTGGTTGCTGATACCCGCCGGGGTGTCACTGGCTTTATTCGTCTGGTTGCTGACACTGCATCCGGCAGCCAGCGGGCGTGTATACGCAGCCTATGGCGGTGTTTACGTGGTGACCGCGCTGCTATGGCTACGTATTGTCGATGGTGTAAAACTCAGTTTATATGACTGGTCTGGCGCGCTGGTGGCGTTGTGCGGCATGCTGATCATTGTGGCTGGATGGGGGCGCGCATAGCGCCTTTTTTGTGATCAAACAGCGCTTTTTTGATCTTCATACTTGTATGGTAGTAGCTCAGTTGAGTAAATTTCCTGCATCACAAGAACAGATGTAGGGAATAAGAAATGAAGATTGTTGGGGCTGAAGTGTTTGTCACCTGTCCTGGGCGTAATTTTGTAACGTTGAAAATTACGACAGAAGATGGGATCACCGGGCTGGGAGATGCCACGTTAAATGGACGCGAGCTGTCCGTGGCGTCCTATCTGAAAGATCACGTGTGTCCGCAGCTTATTGGTCGCGATGCGCATCGTATTGAGGACATCTGGCAGTTTTTCTACAAAGGCGCGTACTGGCGTCGTGGTCCGGTCACCATGTCGGCGATTTCTGCGGTGGATATGGCTCTCTGGGATATCAAAGCGAAAGCGGCGAATATGCCGTTGTACCAGTTGCTCGGCGGTGCTTCTCGTGAAGGGGTTATGGTCTACTGCCACACCACAGGCCATACCGTTGATGACGTACTCGAAGATTATGCGCGTCATAAAGAAATGGGCTTTAAAGCGATTCGCGTACAGTGCGGCGTGCCGGGTATGAAAACCACTTACGGTATGTCTAAAGGCAAAGGACTGGCCTACGAACCCGCCACCAAAGGGCAATGGCCGGAAGAGCAGTTGTGGTCAACGGAGAAATACCTGGATTTCACACCAAAATTGTTTGCTGCCGTGCGTGACAAGTTTGGTTTTAACGAACATCTCCTGCACGACATGCACCACCGTCTGACGCCAATTGAAGCGGCCCGTTTTGGCAAAAGCATTGAACAGTACCGTTTGTTCTGGATGGAAGACCCAACGCCAGCTGAAAACCAGGAGTGCTTCCGCCTGATCCGCCAGCATACGGTCACGCCGATTGCGGTAGGGGAAGTGTTCAACAGTATCTGGGACTGTAAACAGCTTATTGAAGAACAACTGATCGACTATATCCGCACCACCATCACCCATGCGGGTGGTATCACCGGTATGCGCCGGATTGCTGATTTCGCGTCGCTGTATCAGGTTCGTACCGGTTCACATGGACCTTCCGATCTGTCGCCTGTGTGCATGGCCGCCGCGCTGCATTTTGATCTGTGGGTGCCGAACTTCGGCGTACAGGAATATATGGGCTATTCCGAGCAGATGCTGGAGGTGTTCCCACATAACTGGACCTTTGATAACGGCTATATGCACCCAGGAGACAAACCTGGTCTTGGGATCGAGTTTGACGAAAAACTGGCGGCGAAATATCCGTATGACCCTGCATATCTGCCCGTTGCTCGCCTGGAAGATGGCACGCTGTGGAACTGGTAAATATAAATTTTACGTACGAAAGATGTTGATTAACCCAATACCCTACAGAAGGTTAAACTTATGGTTAGTTCAGTCGATATTAAAAATAACGTAGATAATAAGCCTATTATTCGTCGAGTGGCTTCAGCATCCGCAATTGGTACTGCTGCTGAGTATTATGATTTTTTTGCATACGGGACTGCAGCTGTACTCTTTTTTGGTCATCTATTTTTCCCGAGTGACGATCCGTTAATAAGTACTCTCGCTGCTTTTGCAACCTATGCTGTTGGTTTCCTTGCAAGACCATTAGGAGGAATCGTCTTTGGGCATATTGGCGATAAGGTTGGGCGTAAAAAAGCACTGGTTATTACTATATTAATTGTTGGTTTGGGGACGTTCTGTATAGGGTTATTACCTACATATGAGAAAATAGGTGTCTGGGCTCCAGCTTTACTTATTTTTATTCGTGTATTACAGGGATTTGGCGTTGGAGGTGAGCAAGCTGGTGCAGTACTGATGACGGCTGAATATTCTGAACCCAAACATCGTGGATTTTTTTCCAGTTGGGTTCAAATCGGTGCGCCGGTTGGTTTCCTCCTGCCGTTAGCGCTCTTTGCGCTGTTAAATGCCACACTTTCTCCAGAGGCAATGATGGATTACGGGTGGCGTATACCGTTTCTGTTGAGTCTGTTGCTGGTTATTGTTGGACTGTTTATCCGCTTAAAAATTGATGAATCACCTGTCTTTGCTCAGATTAGGGAGACAAAAGCAGAAGAATCACGTCCATTAGTTGAAGTTATCCGCGATTTTCCTGGCATTGTTGTCAAGGGGGTCTGCGCGAAACTGATTGAAGCTTGCACATTTGCAATGTTCACAGTGATTGTTTTGGCTTACGGCAAGGCAAACAATCTTGATGCTAATATTTTGATGGAGACAATGATCGTTGCGGTCATAATAGAAGTAATTGCAATACCGTTGATGGGGTCGCTATGCGATAAAATTGGACGTAAACCAGTCTATATTATCGGTGCGCTGCTGCAGGTCGTTATGATTATTCCTTTCTTTCTTGCGATTAATCAGGATAGTTTTTGGCTTACACAAATAGTAATGATCCTGGTACTGAGTGTTGGGCATAGTATGTGTTATGCACCTCAGGCTTCTTATTTTCCGGAGCTTTTCCCAACTCATATTCGCTGTAGCGGAATAGCTTTAATTTGGCAACTGGGGTCGCTAATAGGCAGTGGTATTCTTGGACTGGTAGCAGTAAAAATTCTGCAAGTAACAGGTGGACATTACTATGGACTTGCAACCTATGTGATTGTACTTGGAGTTATCTCAATTATTGGTTTGTTGATGATGCCGGAAACCGCTCCGCAAAGACTTAAGCGTGAATATCAGCAGTGGCAGAAACATTAATATCCTTTGGCGGCAGTATGCCGCCAAATTCACTGACTTTGGTATATAACTCAACAAATGATGTCATACCAATCATAAAAGCTTAATGCAAATCAAAACATACAACCATACAGGCGTTACTCTGGAACAGTCCTGATTTCATTTATAAGTAGGCCATACCATGCAAAACAAGCTCTTAGCGGCAAAGGCTGCACTTCCTGACTACGATCGTACAAAACTGGTTCCGCGTATTGTTCATCTGGGGTTTGGCGCGTTTCACCGCGCACATCAGGGTGTTTACGCTGACATTCTGGCCGCCGATCACGGCAGTGACTGGGGCTACTGCGAAGTGAACCTGATTGGCGGCGAGCAGCAGATTTTCGATCTGAAACAGCAAGATAATCTGTATACCGTTGCAGAGATGTCTGCTGATGCCTGGACTGCGAGAGTCGTGGGCGTGGTGAAAAATGCATTGCATGCGCAGGTTGATGGTCTGGAAAGCGTACTGGCAGCGATGTGTGAACCGCAGGTCGCGATCGTTTCCCTGACCATTACCGAGAAAGGATACTGCCATTCTCCGGCGACCGGCCAACTGATGTTAGACAACCCGATGATTGCAGCCGATCTGCAAAACCCTAAACAACCAAAAACTGCGCCGGGCGTGGTGGTTGAAGCCCTGGCGCGTCGCAAAGCTGCGGGTTTAGCCGCCTTTACCGTGATGTCCTGCGATAACATGCCAGAAAACGGTCATGTGATGCGCAATGTTGTCACTGCATATGCCCGAGCGGTGGATATGGAACTGGCCGCGTGGATCGAACAACATGTGACCTTCCCATCAACAATGGTTGACCGCATTGTCCCAGCGGTTACGCAGGAGACGCTGGACAAAATTGAACATATCACCGGTGTACGCGACCCGGCAGGCGTGGCATGCGAACCGTTCCGCCAGTGGGTAATTGAAGATAACTTTGTTGCCGGCCGTCCTGAATGGGAAAAGGCCGGGGCGGAACTGGTAGCTGATGTCATTCCGTTTGAAGAGATGAAACTGCGTATGCTCAACGGCAGCCACTCTTTCCTTGCGTATCTTGGGTATCTGGCGGGATATCAACATATTAACGATTGCATGGGCGATGAAAACTATCGTCTTGCTGCACGTGCGCTGATGTTGCAGGAACAAGCACCTACGCTGAAAGTAAAAGGTGTTGACCTACAGCGCTACGCCGATCTGTTAATTGAACGCTACAGCAATCCGGCGCTGCGTCATCGTACCTGGCAGATCGCCATGGACGGTAGCCAAAAACTGCCGCAGCGTATGCTTGATTCCATTCGTTGGCACATTGTGCACGGTAGTGACTTTGCGCTGCTGGCACTCGGTGTCGCTGGTTGGATGCGTTACGTCGGTGGTGTGGATGAACAGGGCCAGGCGATTGAAATTAGCGATCCACTGTTGCCGGTCATCCAGAATGCGGTGCGTAGCAGCAACGAGGGCGAAGAGCGCGTTCAGGCGCTGCTGGCAATCGATGCTATTTTTGGTCGTGAACTGCCACAGGTTGAACTGTTCAACCGTCAGGTCACACAAGCGTATCTTACTTTACTGGCTGAAGGGGCGAAGGCGACGGTTGCGAAGTATGCAGCAAAACTGAAGTAACGAAGATTATGCTTTATGCCGCCATCTGGCTTGCAACGGCCAGATGGCGCTGTGTTTTCTGGCATTCACACCAATTAGTTCATGCCTAAACGAATCAGCTCGAGGGGGGCGTATTTGCCTTCACATCCTTCGATTTCCACTGTTTTCCCGCGGCGAATCTGCTCAGCGGTCAGGCCATCGGTATCTATTGCTGTAATGCGGCCTGTGAGTCCGGTGTCGCTGATCATGACGCGGCTGCCAGTGGTGATTGCGTTACGGTTACGATCGTATGTTTTCATGGTGTTTTCTCCTTTCCAACTTACCGTCAAAGCCCGTGGGCTTTTAGTCCCACGTAACGGGCGCAATATAAATACGCTTCTCGTTAATGATTTTTTTTGTTTTCGATCAAAATCACAGCTTTTTTTATGCAGTTATGCGGGCGCGGGGAAAACGCAGGAGAAACTCACCCCGGAGTGAGGTGAGCGTAGTATTAATCTTCGCTGAACCAGTCGCTATTTTCCTGACGAATAAGCTGAACGGACTCACCAATTTCCTGAAGATGGAGCATCATTGCGCGCTCGACCGCATCGCCATCATGCTTCTCAAGGGCGGCAAAGATATCGTGATGCTGGCGTAGCAGCATTTCAGGCGGGGAAATATGATCCAGGCTCATATAACGAACGCGGTCAATTGTAGCCTTTATATTCTCAACGGTATCCCAGGCGAGTTGGCACTCGGCGATTAAAGCCAGTTTCTGATGAAACTCATCATCAAGCTGGAAGAAATCATTAATCTGTTTTCGGTCAATTGCGATGCGCTGCTGATGCAAATTCTGTTCAAGCTGATAGCACTGTTGATCGTTGATCAGCGATGCGGCACGACGTACCACAGCACATTCAATTGCCTGGCGAACAAAACAGCCGTTTTGCACCTGCGACAGCGAAATTTTATTCACGTAGCTGCCACGCTGCGGGCGGATCTGAATCAGACCGTTCTCAGCCAGTTTGATGAATGCTTCTCGTACCGGCTGGCGTGACACATTAAAGCGTACAGAAACCTCTTTCTCCGACAGCGGTGTACCGGGTGCGATCAGACAATGCACGATATCACGGCGAAGAATACGGTAAATCTGTTGATTTACTGGTTGTGTAGGGTTGAGCTGCGTTTCTACGGTCATTCATTCTTACTTTTTAGAGAGTTAACCCGGATATTTTATCACTTCTTTCAGGCTATCTATACCCGGCACAAGGCCGGGCAGAGAAATTAGCCACGATGAATACTCAGCCCGGCAAAAGACTGTGTGACAGGCATCATTTCAAGGGTGTTGATATTGACATGAGCCGGTAAAGAAGCCACCCACCATACCGCTTCTGTAACATCTTGCGGAGTCAGCGCCGTGGTATTTTCGTAGGCTTTTTCAGCTTTGGCGTCATCACCTTTAAAACGGACATTAGAGAACTCCGTACCGCCAACCAGACCCGGCTCGATGTCGGTAACGCGAATTGCAGTGCCGTGTAAATCAGTACGTAAATTCAGGCTAAACTGGCGAACAAACGCTTTGGTCGCACCGTAGACGTTACCGCCAGCGTATGGCCAACTGCCCGCGGTAGAACCGATATTGATAATATGACCGCGGTTGCGTTCAACCATGCCAGGCAGAACGGCACGAGTCATATAAACCAGCCCCTTGTTGTTGGTGTCGATCATATTTTCCCAGTCTTCAATGCTGGCCTTGTGAGCAGGCTCAAGGCCCAGCGCCAGACCCGCGTTGTTGACCAGAACATCAATATTGCGCCATTCAGCAGGAAGGGCGTCCATCATCTCTTCAATCGATGCACGATTACGTACGTCCAGTTGCGCGGTATAGAGGCGGTCACCCAATTCCTCTTTCAGTTCCTGTAGGCGCTCCTGGCGGCGTCCGGTGGCAATAACTTTATGCCCATTCTCAATAAAACGACGCGTAATGCACTCACCAAAACCTGCGGTTGCTCCGGTTACTAAAACGATCATCTCACTGTTCCTCAACGCTTTTTATGTCGTACTACCATAGCACGTCATTTCCGTTCAGAGCTATTCCTGCGTAACGCGATTGCGGTTGATTCCTGGGAAGTCTACTCTGGTAAACAAATCGTTTTCAGGAGTGAAAGATGTCGTTAACGAATCCTTTTTTACGTCACAGCACGTTGCCGTACCAGGCACCGCAGTTTGATCAGATAGAGGTGCAGCACTATCGCCCAGCGTTCGATGAAGGCGTGCGGCAAAAACGTGCAGAGATCGAGGCGATTGTGCAAAACCCGCAGGCCCCTGATTTTGCCAATACGTTGCTGGCGCTTGAACAAAGCGGCGCTTTGCTGACACGCGTAACCAGCGTTTTCTTCGCGATGACGGCGGCGCACACAAACGATGAACTACAGCGCCTTGACGAAGAGTTTTCCGCAGAACTGGCGAGCCTTGCCAATGATATTTATCTCAATGGCGCGCTTTTTTCGCGCGTTGAAGCGGTCTGGCAACAGCGAGGTTCGCTGGGGCTGGATAGCGAATCATTACGCTTGCTGGAAGTCATCCACCAGCGTTTTGTATTAGCCGGCGCGCGTTTAAATGAGGTCGATAAAGCGAACCTTAAAGCGCTCAATACAGAGTCCGCCACGTTGACCAGCCAGTTTAATCAACGTCTGCTGGCGGGGAACAAGTCCGGTGCTCTGGTGGTGGATGATGCACGTTACCTGGACGGACTCAGCGCAGAGGAAATTGCTGTTGCCGCCGAAGCTGCAAAGGAGAAAGGGCTTGAAGCGCGTTGGGTTATCCCGCTCTTGAACACGACTCAGCAACCGGCGCTTGCGGCGTTACGCGATCGCCAGACCCGTGAGAATCTGTTCAACCGCGCATGGACGAGAGCAGAAAACAATGACGCTAACGATACTCGGGCGATTATTCAGCGACTGGTCGAGATCCGGATGCAGCAGGCGAAACTACTCGGTTTTGCCAATTACGCTGCATGGAAAATTGCCGATCAGATGGCAAAAACACCGGAAGCGGCACTCAATTTCATGCGGGCGATTGTTCCCGCTGCGCGAGCCAGGGCATTGGATGAACAGGCCGAAATCCAGAATGTTATCAATCACGAACAGGGGAAATTTAACGTCGAGGCCTGGGACTGGGCATTTTATGCCGAGCAGGTTCGTCGTGAGAAATATGCACTTGATGAGGCGCAGCTCAAACCTTACTTTGCCCTTGATACGGTGCTGAACGAGGGCGTTTTCTGGACAGCTAATCAACTCTTTGGCATAAAATTTATAGAACGGTTCGACATTCCTGTTTATCACCCGGATGTTAGGGTATGGGAAATATTCGATCACGATGGCGTAGGGCTGGCGTTATTTTACGGCGATTTCTTTGCCCGGGAATCGAAAAGCGGTGGTGCCTGGATGGGCAATTTTGTTGAGCAATCGCAACTCAATGAAACCCGGCCGGTTATTTACAACGTGTGTAATTATCAAAAACCAGCAAAGGGTCAGCCTGCATTGTTATTGTGGGATGATGTTATTACGTTATTTCATGAGTTTGGGCACACGTTGCACGGCCTGTTCGCCACTCAGCGTTATGCCACGCTTTCAGGGACCAACACTCCGCGTGATTTTGTTGAGTTTCCTTCGCAGATCAACGAACACTGGGCGAGTCATCCGCAGGTCTTTGCTCGTTTTGCTCGTCATGTTGATACCGGGGAGCAAATGCCACAGGCGTTGCGGGATAAGATGCAGCGGGCCAGCCTGTTTAACAAAGGTTACGACATGACCGAACTGCTCAGTGCCGCATTGTTGGATATGCGTTGGCACAGTCTGGAAAAGAGCGCGTTATCTCTTTCGGTCGATCAATTTGAACAGCAGGCGCTGGCGGCTGAAGGTTTGGATCTCAAGGCCGTGCCGCCTCGTTATCGCAGCAGCTATTTTGCCCATATCTTCGGCGGCGGTTATGCAGCAGGTTATTACGCCTATTTGTGGACGCAAATGCTGGCCGATGACGGCTATCAGTGGTTTGTAGAGCAGGGCGGATTAACTCGTGAAAACGGGCAAAAGTTCCGTGAAGCTATTTTGTCCCGCGGTAACAGTACTGATTTAACTGAACTTTACCGCCAGTGGAGTGGGCGCGATCCAAAAATGGAGCCGATGCTGGAACATCGTGGTTTGAGCGCGTAAGGTTTGTTCAGAGGGGGAAAGTCCTCAATTCAGCTTAGCTAAACATAATGACGCCGATAAATTCATCATTGTGCTGAAAAGGAAATTACGCTGTAGGCCGGATAAGCGAAGCGCCATCCGGCTGCTTGTAACAGATTGCCGGATGGCGGCGTAAACGCCTTATCCGGCCTACTGCTCACTATCTTTTCGTGCATCCCCAACCGGGTGTAACGCCCGGTTTTTATATTACCTAAGAAATAACCTTGCAATTTAGGTCTCTAACCGGAAAAGATAGCTATAAAAAGCTTAAAGCATACACATCAGCTTTCTTAGCGGTTTTTATCTATCCGCGAAAATAAAAAGCTCAATGGCCGTGTTCAATTTGAGTCTGGTATGAACTGAGTGATGTACGCTATGCGGCGACCAGTGGCATAGCGCAATGCTATTGTTAATCGCGGCTTATTAATTACTATTAAAAAATTTACATAAATTTTCTTTTTTATCGTTAAGATAATTCCATCAGAAACGCTCGAACAGGGAGGGAGAACGTGATGATGAGAAATACGAAGGAAATAGATGCAATTTTGATTGAGTTGAACAAGTCCATTGATGCCCACTACAAATGGTTAGTGACAATGTTCCGCTGCGTGGTGTCTTCAGATGTTACACTGCCGGATATTATGGGTGAAAACTCGCATTTTGTTTGTCGATTTGGACAGTGGCTTAATAATCAATCACGGTACAATGAGGATGATTGTAGTTACGTAAGCAAGATAAGCGCCACCCACGAAAAGATGCATTTATCAGGCAAGAAATTGCTAATGGCTATCGTGGAGAATCGTAGTCATTCATGGCATTTCGACAGCTTCCAGGATGCGCTGCTGGCATTTACCTCATCTGTAATGGACTACAAAATATATTTATTGAGTATCCGCAGTAATATCGACGCATTAACAGGTTTACCTGGCAGAAGAATGCTCGATGAGTCTTTTGATCGGCAGTTGCTCGACGCCGAACCGCTTAATCTTTATATATTGTTGTTAGATATCGATCGTTTTAAATACGTTAACGATACCTACGGCCATTTGGTGGGTGACGTGGTATTGCGGGCTCTGGCATCAAATTTATTGTCATGGACGCGATATGATGAGGCGGCGTACCGTTACGGTGGAGAAGAGTTCATTATCATCATCAGAACAAAAACGGACGAGCAGGCATGCCAGGCGGGTTTGCGACTTTGTCGTCTGATTGGTCAGAAAAAAATTCCCTACGCTGAGGGAGAGATCGGTATCACGGTGACGGCAGGCATAACCCGGGTTCAACAGGGTGAAACGCTGGATACCGTGCTTGGTCGGGCCGACAGGGCGATGTATCAGGGGAAACAGACCGGCAGGAATCGCTGCATGTTTATAGATGAAAATGAGCAAATTGCGTTGGTGGACACCAATGACGGAACCTCGTATCCCCTCAGTGCGTGAGTTTTCGAAAAACGCTTTGAGGTAGTTGCGTTTCGTTTAACTTTCATTGGGGTTGTCGGTGATAGGTTAGCTGACTATCCGTTATCTTCGCAGGGAATTGCCAGATAGCGTATAAAAGCAAAACACAAATCTATCCATGCAAGCATTTACCGCTGGTTTATCCGGCGGTTTTTTTTATCTGTAAATCAGGAAAAAGGCACAGCGAGTGCGATTCAGGTAAAAAAAATGGCCCCTTGTGCAGTTACGCTACAAGGGGCCGGGTCGGTGCAGGACTATCTCCGTTCATCAATCATCCCATCTGTGGCTAAAATACGCGGCCAGGAAACCGGAAAATAAAATAATTCCCAGAACAGCCATAAAAATATTCATATTACCCAGCATAGTAAATGCTCCTTTATCTGTGAGTTTCCTCTCTTACCTTAAGTTCACCTCGCTTATGACTATAGTAGCAATTCAATCTTAAACAAAGGCTGAACTGTGTGATTATTTCGACTGAAAAGTAAATTTTTGACATGATCACGTCGAATAAAATAAATAATAGTGACGAGACACATTTATCTGCGCACAAATAACCCTGTTTTTAAACCCTGAGACGCTGTTATGACGGTGTGCTGCTGATACAGATTGTTGCACGTTTATAATGCAGAGTTGTCTCATGGTGGTTCAATTTTTCGTTTGATTAATCCTTTTGGCGGGAAAATGTAATACTGATTTATGTGCGTGAGATGCTAATTTATTGATTTTATATGAGGTTTTAATATCTGGCATCGTTTTTGCCTTATCACTTCTGAACACCCTTAATTTGCACCGTTTTGTCTGCCCGGCTGCACCGGAGCTTTCAGCAAGTCTAATTTCAGGAGTGAAACTATGCAGCGTCGTACATTTTTAAAAGCTTTTGCACTTTCTGCCTCTGTTGTCGCAATGGGCGTGAGTTTTAGCGTTCAGGCAGCCGACACCATTAAGGTTGGCATCATGCATTCGTTATCCGGCACGATGGCCATATCCGAAACGCCGCTAAAAGATGTGGCGTTGATGACCATCGATGAAATAAATGCTCAGGGCGGTGTGTTGGGTAAAAAGCTGGAACCGGTGGTGGTTGACCCGGCCTCGAACTGGCCGTTATTTGCTGAAAAAGCAAGACAACTGCTGAGTCAGGACAAGGTGGCGGCAGTTTTCGGCTGCTGGACATCGGTTTCGCGTAAATCGGTTCTACCGGTATTTGAAGAGTTAAACGGTCTGCTGTTTTACCCGGTGCAATATGAAGGAGAGGAGATGTCGCCTAACGTCTTCTATACCGGCGCAGCCCCCAATCAGCAGGCGATCCCTGCGGTTGAGTATCTGATGAGTGAGGACGGCGGTAGCGCGAAACGCTTCTTCCTGCTGGGCACGGATTATGTTTATCCACGCACGACCAACAAAATTTTACGCGCCTTTTTGCACTCAAAAGGGGTCGCCGATAAAGACATCGAAGAGGTGTACACCCCATTCGGACACAGCGATTACCAGACCATTGTCGCCAGTATTAAAAAATTCGCCGCAGGGGGAAAAACGGCGGTGGTATCAACCATCAATGGGGATTCTAACGTACCGTTCTATAAAGAATTAGCGAATCAGGGGCTGAAAGCCACCGATGTGCCGGTGGTGGCTTTTTCCGTGGGTGAGGAGGAGCTACGCGGTATTGATACCAAACCGCTGGTGGGCAACCTTGCCGCCTGGAACTACTTTGAGTCCGTCGATAATGCGGCCAACAAAAAGTTTGTCGCTGATTACCGGGCGTATGCCAAAGCGCACAAATTACCGAATGCTGATTCGGTGGTGACGAACGACCCAATGGAAGCCACATATGTTGGCCTGCATATGTGGGCGCAGGCGGTAGAAAAAGCCGGAACTACCGATGTGGATAAAGTTCGTGCTGCTATGGCGGGGCAATCCTTCGCTGCGCCATCAGGTTTTACCCTGACCATGGATGCGACCAACCATCACCTGCATAAACCCGTCATGATTGGCGAGATTGAAGGCTACGGCCAGTTTAACGTGGTGTGGCAAACCGACGAGCCGGTCCGCGCCCAGCCGTGGAGTCCGTACATCGCTGGTAATGATAAAAAATCTGAACAGCCTGTGAAAACCGCCAGCAACTGATCTAACGCCCTCCTGCGGGAGGGTAATGCTTTGGAGAACGCTCATGAAAGCTATGCGCTTTATTCGTGGTGTGTTGTTGCTGATGTGGTTTTTGCCGTGGATAGCCCAGGCCGCAGATGCTGATACCTTTACCGCCGCCAACCGTGCTCAGCAGGGCGCCTTGCTTGAACTATGGGCGGTGAATCCTGACGTTCAGCGCATCCCGCTGCTCAGCGCACTGCGAGATGAGAACCTGCTAACCGATAACACGAAAAATGCCTTTATCATGAACGGCTCGCACGTACAGCCGTTAGGAACAGCGACAGCCCCAAACGGCGAGCTAAAAAAAATTCGCCTGACTAACCGCCTGCGTAATCTGGTAGCCGGAGCGTTGGCTGTCCATCAGCTTTTAAGTGACAGTGTCACGGTAAGGCTAAAGGCAGCTCGTACATTACAGCGTGAGGCGCAGCCGGGCATGCTGCCGTTTTTACAGCAACGACTGGCTCAGGAGTCAGATGGTGATGTGAAATCCGCACTCGCTATTGCACTGGCAAATCTGCAACTGAGCAGCACCTCGCCGGAGGTCAGGCTTCAGGCAATCGAACTATTAGGGGCGTCAAATGATCCTGAAACTCAGGCGCGCCTGCAGCCATTCACCAGGGCTGAACATGAACCCGATGCCCGAGTGCGTGCTGCCGCTGACGAAAGTCTGAATTCCATCTCGCATCGCATGAAGGTTGGGGATCTTCTTGGGCAGGCTTTCATGGGACTGTCACTGGGTTCTATTTTGCTGCTTGCGGCATTGGGTCTGGCGATAACCTATGGATTACTCGGCGTCATCAATATGGCGCATGGCGAGATGTTGATGCTCGGGGCGTACTGTACCTGGATGGTGCAACAGTTGATGGGGCAGTTTTTCCCGCACGGGTTAGCCTGGTATCCGGTTATTGCACTTCCGGTCGCCTTTTTGCTGACTGCGGCGGTGGGAATGCTGCTCGAGCGTGGGGTGATACGCCATTTATATGGCCGTCCGCTTGAAACGCTACTGGCGACCTGGGGTATCAGCCTGATGCTCATCCAGTTGGTGCGTATGACTTTCGGTGCGCAAAACCTGGAAGTCGCCAATCCCGCATGGCTTTCCGGCGGCATTCAGGTTTATGCCAATCTGATATTGCCGTGGAACCGAATTGTGGTGCTTGGCTTTGCCATGCTGGTGCTGTTCTTCACCTGGCTGCTGTTGAATAAAACGCGCCTCGGGCTGCGCGTGCGTGCCGTGACGCAAAATCGCAATATGGCGGCCTGCTGCGGCGTACCTACCGGACGAGTCGATATGCTGGCCTTTGGCCTTGGTTCAGGAATTGCCGGACTGGGAGGCGTGGCGCTCTCGCAACTAGGTAACGTAGGGCCGGAGCTGGGGCAAAGCTACATTATCGATTCGTTTTTGGTGGTGGTACTGGGCGGCGTTGGACAGCTTGCCGGGAGCGTGGCTGCGGCATTTGGGCTGGGGATCTTCAATAAAATTCTGGAGCCTCAGGTGGGAGCGGTTCTCGGCAAAATCATGATCCTGGTGTTGATCATTCTGTTTATTCAGAAACGACCTCAGGGACTGTTCGCGCTGAAAGGGAGGGTTATTGACTGATGACGATGCCAATGACAATAACGCTGGCGCGTAAAGCGCCGCGTACAACACGCGTGCTGGGTCTGGGCTTACTG
Source organism: Citrobacter sp. Cpo071 (assembly GCF_030332765.1). Lineage (NCBI taxonomy): Bacteria > Pseudomonadati > Pseudomonadota > Gammaproteobacteria > Enterobacterales > Enterobacteriaceae > Citrobacter > Citrobacter sp. Cpo071. The sequence goes on from NZ_JAOWHE010000085.1 coordinate 583,375, forward strand.
CTGACGTTGATTATTCTGCCGTTTCTTGCGCTGTTACCTGCGGAGCATCCGCTGGCCATATCGGTGTGGACGTTGACGCTGGCCGGGAAGATTCTCTGCTATGCCATTGTGGCCGTTGCGCTGGATCTGGTGTGGGGCTATGCCGGAATGCTCTCGCTGGGACACGGTATCTTCTTCGCGCTGGGGGGCTATGCGATGGGAATGTACCTGATGCGCCAGGCTTCCGGCGAAGGATTACCGGCCTTTATGTCGTTCCTGTCGTGGAGCGAGCTGCCCTGGTTTTGGTGGGGGACGCAACATTTTCTCTGGGCGATGCTGCTGGTTGTTCTGGTGCCGGGCCTGCTGGCGCTGGTATTTGGTTGGTTTGCCTTCCGTTCAAAAATCAAAGGTGTCTATTTCTCCATCATGACCCAGGCCCTGACTTTCGCCGGAATGCTGCTGTTTTTCCGCAATGAAACCGGCTTTGGTGGAAATAACGGTTTTACCGGTTTTACCACCATTCTGGGGTTTCCGGTGACCGCGACGTCCACCAGGATCGCGCTGTTTCTGGCGACGGTTATGCTGCTGGTGCTGGCAATATGGCTGGGACTTGCGCTGGCCCGCAGTAAGTTTGGTCGTATTCTGACCGCCGTGCGCGACGCCGAGAACCGTTTGATGTTCTGTGGTTACGATCCGAAAGGTTTCAAGCTACTGGTGTGGACGCTTTCCGCTGTGCTGTGCGGCCTGGCCGGGGCGCTTTATGTCCCGCAGGTAGGGATTATCAACCCCAGCGAAATGTCGCCGACCAACTCGATTGAAGCGGCGATTTGGGTTGCTCTCGGCGGACGTGGAACCCTGATCGGCCCGGTATTTGGCGCTGTACTGGTGAACGGTGCTAAAAGCCTGTTTACCGTCATTATGCCGGAATACTGGCAGCTGTTTCTTGGCCTGATCTTTATTGGCGTTACGCTTTTTTTACCCCGTGGTGTGATTGGCCTGTTTCGCAAAGGAGACAAATAATGCAGCCGGATGAAGGACTTTTTACTCGCCAGATGCCGGGCGATCGGTTTCGCGAACAAACGGACCCGGTACTCCAACTGGAAAAAATTAACGTTAATTTCGACGGATTCCAGGCGTTAACGGATCTCTCGCTCAATATTGGCGTCGGGGAGCTGCGCTGTATTATTGGCCCCAACGGCGCCGGGAAGACGACGTTAATGGATGTCATAACTGGTAAAACCAGACCGCAAAGTGGTCGTGCGATATACGATCAGTCGACCGATTTAACAACGCTGGATCCCATTGCCATCGCGCGTCAGGGGATTGGACGGAAATTTCAAAAGCCCACGGTATTTGAAGCATTAACGGTGGAAGAGAACCTGGAGCTGGCGCTGAAAAATGATAAATCTGTCTGGGGGGCTCTACGGGCACGACTCTCAGGCGAACAACGGGATCGTATTGATGAAGTATTGGCGCTGTTGCGGCTGGGTAATGAGCGGGTCCGCCGCGCCGGTCTGCTTTCGCATGGGCAAAAACAGTTTCTCGAAATTGGCATGCTGCTGGTGCAGGAGCCGCATTTACTGCTACTGGATGAACCCGCGGCGGGGATGACGGATGCGGAAACGGAATACACGGCGGAGCTGTTTCGCCAGCTTGCCGGTAAGCACTCTCTGATGGTTGTTGAGCACGATATGGGATTTGTTGAAACCATTGCCGATCGCGTCACAGTATTACATCAGGGACGTGTCCTCGCTCAGGGGAGTCTTCGCGATGTGCAGGCCAACGAGCAGGTTATTGAAGTTTATCTCGGGCGTTAAGGAGTTTACATGCTGCAGGTGAAAGAACTGAATCAATATTATGGTGGCAGCCATATTCTGCGCGGGGTGAGCTTTGAAGCGCGTATCGGTGAGGTGACATGCCTGCTGGGGCGTAACGGCGTGGGGAAAACAACACTACTAAAGTGTCTGATGGGGCTTATTCCGGCCCGTAGCGGAAGCGTGCTCTGGCAGGATAAAAATGTCACTCACTGGAAGCCGCATCAGCGGGTCAGGGCCGGTGTGGCGTATGTCCCACAGGGGCGTGATATTTTTCCGCGTTTGACGGTCGAAGAGAATCTGCTGCTCGGTCTTTCCCGTTTTTCAGCACCGGAGGCCCGGTATGTGCCTGATGATATTTATGCGCTCTTTCCGGTTTTACAGGAGATGAAGCATCGGCGTGGCGGAGATTTGTCCGGCGGGCAACAGCAGCAACTGGCCATTGGACGAGCGCTGGCAAGTCGCCCACAGTTGTTGATTCTTGATGAGCCAACGGAAGGGATCCAGCCGTCGGTGATTAAAGAGATTGGTCAGGTGATTTCTCAACTGGCGCACCGGGGGGATATGGCTATATTGCTGGTGGAGCAATTCTACGATTTTGCGCAGCAGCTGGCCGACAAATACCTGCTCATGTCGCGGGGCAGCATTATTCAAAGCGGCGATGGTAAAAATATGGAGGCCGAGGGCGTTCGGGGACTGGTTGCAATCTGAGGTATGCGACAGAGCGGCTTCGGCTCTGTCGCTATACTCATCAGCAGACCACCGTCTGCCCCCAGGGCTTGGCGCGCATGCCTTTTATCATGAGCGCCCAGGCAAGAACGATCGCCACTATCAGCGCGACAAACAGCGACCATGGCGGCAATGTGGTTAAAATGACGCCGCTGACTAATGGGTTAACCGCTGCGCCAAGCCAGCCCAACGACTGGGCGGAAAAATAGCTGGCTTTCATGCCTGCTGGCGCGATGTTGTCGATAAGCATGTATTCACCCGGCGCGTAAATGACTTCGCCGATAGTGAAAAAGGCAGCAGAAATTCCCCATAACAACAGACTGTTGCCGGAGAAAGCGAAACCGACCAGGCCAACGACAAAGAAGACTGTACCCACTGTCATCAACGGGCGGATATTCGTGGCGGTGAGCCTGCGGCCAAGTGCGTATTGCAGTGATACTACGATGGCGGCGTTAACGGGCAAGACGACTGCTACCACTTTCTCGGCAAAATCGCCATCGGCGACCACCATAACGTATTGCGAAATACAGGACGCAAAAGCACCGCCAACAAACGATGCCAGAAAGGCCGATAACGTAAACCAAAATAATGCCCGGTCGCGCAGGAGTACCGAAGGGGACCATACCGCGGCGTTTAAACCTTCTGATGGTGCAGTCGAACGTTTTACCCAGGTCTGGATAAACACCAGTGGTAATGCTGAACAGGCGGCAGCCAGCCAGAAAGGCAGGTTAATGCTTTGCATCACTAGCAGCGTGCCCAGCGGTGGGCCAACGGTCCAGCCAATATTCAGCACGGTATAGTTGAGCGAGAAAATTTTAGTCTTGTTGGTGGCAGACAGATTATCGGCAAACCAGGCCTTCAGCACCGTGGCGAAGACGGAGTAGGCACAGTTGATCAGGGCAAAAAGCAAAACCACTACCACCACGTTATGCACCAGTGGGATTGCAATAAAGCCGGAAGCAAAGCCACAAATTGCCAGCAGCATATAGCGTTTTTTATCGAACTTGTCGGCCAGAATACCAAAGCCAAGGCTGAACACCACGCCAATGGTCAGCGCGACCGTCATCGCATAGCCGATCAGGTCAACGCTCAGATGATACTGCCGACTGAGGTAAATCGTCATAAATGGCAGAGTGGCGCCACGGCCAATTGTTAATAACAAAGATGACGCGAGTAACGCGAGAGTGGACCTTCTCAAGGAGATATTCATTTGCCTGCCCGACAATGCATGTTGTTATGTTTTTTTTAGATATAAGAAACAAATAGCATGTCAAAACTGTGATGTACACTCAATAAGTTGTCCGAAAATGCCTTGCGTGGCCTACCTGAAATAATGATCTGTTACGGCACAACGATTTCCGTTACTTTAACTTGTTTACAAAAATTTAATATTTGCAGGGGCGGTGGTATGTCGCGTAAAGACGGGTTGTTAGCGTTACTGGTTGTCGTGGTTTGGGGACTGAACTTTGTCGTTATTAAAGTGGGTCTGCACAATATGCCACCGCTAATGTTGGCGGGATTACGTTTTTTACTGGTTGCGTTTCCGGCAATACTCTTTGTTGCCAGGCCGAAAATCCCACTTTCGCTGTTGCTCGGCTATGGCCTGACCATCAGTTTTGGGCAGTTCGCATTTCTCTTTAGCGCTATCAAATTCGGTATGCCTGCAGGGTTAGCTTCTCTGGTATTGCAGGCTCAGGCGTTTTTTACCATTGTTCTGGGCGCATTTGCTTTCGGTGAGCGCCTGCAGGGTAAACAATTGGTAGGGATTGCGCTGGCGGTATTTGGCGTGCTGGTACTGATTGAGGCCAGTCTGAACGGTCAGCATGTTGGCATGCTCGGTTTTATGCTGACGCTAGCGGCGGCGCTAAGCTGGGCCTGCGGCAATATCTTTAACAAAAAAATCATGCAGCATACCTCGCGCCCAGCCGTTATGTCGTTGGTGGTATGGAGCGCGTTAATCCCTATTGCTCCGTTCTTCCTTGCTTCATTAATTCTCGATGGTCCAACGCAAATGATCCACAGTCTGGTGGAGATAGATATGACCACCATTCTTTCACTGGTTTATCTGGCGTTTGTGGCGACCATTGTGGGTTACGGTATCTGGGGTTCGTTACTCGGACGCTATGAAACCTGGCGTGTCGCGCCGTTGTCGCTGTTGGTGCCGGTCGTTGGACTGGCAAGCGCCGCCGTGCTGCTGGATGAAACGCTGACCGGATTGCAACTGCTCGGTGCGCTACTGATTATGGCAGGGTTGTATATCAATGTGTTTGGCTTTCGGTTGCGTAAGGTTGCGTCGGTGAGGGGCTAAAAAAGCCCCGCAGTGGAGTAATGCTCGTCAGTTAAGCATGTATGGTGAACATGTGATTATTGCTCATGGTTCCGTTCACCTCAGCGGTGTCATTTCTCTGAAGCGTAGATACCCGTGAACGTGCAAGGGAGACTCACCGCCGTCTCCCTTGCATCCCAGGCTCCCGGCGGGAAAATCGTCGCTGCGCGAGTTATTCGTCTTATGTCGTCTGCCTGTCGGGTCGGGGCCGAGCCTGCGTCCCTGCGGGCCGTCCCCTCTGTCCGCATCCCTGCGGACAGACCCGGTCAGCCGTCAACACTCATCGATTTTCAGCCGGACCGGGGTCATCGCTTCAACGCACTGACTTCCAGTTATATCCGTATTGCTGTTCAGAGATATTCAAATAAAAGCGTAGGTGGTGAGGTGTGGACTGGTCCGGCTGAAAATTGCCGACGTGTTTCCGTAAGGCCGGGAGAGCCAGCATGGATGCTGGCTCAGGGCGCGCTTTGCAAGGACGCTTCCTCGCGCCCGGCCCGGTAGCCTGGAGGAATAAGCGGAGGGTATTGCGCAGCAACAATTTTCCTGCCGGGAGCCGGGATTGTAAAGGGCGTGGCGGAGAACGCCCTTTACACGTTCACAGGAGTCAGTGTTTTAGAGAAGCAATGCACATGAGGTGAACGGAACTCTTTCTCCGAGATAGCATGTTATATACCTCCGCCAGCACAGGTTGATGCTTACTGAAACTGAGGCGCTAACTGACAGGCATTACCGCAGTGGCGGGGCAATATAATTACAGGTTGCGCATATTGTAATAAGGCACACCTAATTCGTCGGACTTGTCGCTGCCTGCACCCATATGATTAAAATCGAACGGGGACTGATCGTGCGCAGGGGGCATAATCATCGCGTCGCGACTGTTCTGGGTGGCAGGTTGCGCGGTCTGTTCCGCCATGCTCTGGCCCGAAATAATAAACATCAGGGCCAGCATTGCATAAGACAGAAGTTTCATGATTTCCTCGGTTACGTCGTTAACTGGCGATTAGCAATTACATTGATTGAGTGGAAGCAAATAGCGTGATTCGCCGTGCATATTCGTCATACGGTACTTATGCGGCGGAACATCAAAATAGTTTTTGAATGTCCGGGTCAGCGTCTGCTGAGACTCAAAACCGTAACGCTCTGCCAGATAAAGAATGGGCTCGTTACTCTCTTTTAATTTTTGCGCTATTTCAGTCATTTTACGGCTGCGAATGTATTGACCCAGTGAATGACCGGTTTCTTTTTTAAACATCCGTTGCAGGTGCCATTTGGAGTAACCTGAACGCTCAGACACTTTTTCCAGCGAGAGCGGCGATTCAAGGTTATTTTCGATCCAGTCCAAAATGCTATGAATAGTGATTGTGTCAGTATTGCGTCTGGACATCGTCATACCTCTTTCTGTTTACGGCAGGATTCTCTTAAGCAAGTGCTCAAGTGTGGCTACTTCATCCGCCGTTAAGTTTTTTGTTAGTTCCTGGTGCAGGTCTTGCCCTACTAATTGATGACACTGCTCGCAAATTGCTGCGCCATGCTCAGTGAGTTTCACCAGCACGCCACGCTTGTCATGTGGATTCGGAAGCCTTTCGATCCAGCCTTTACAGGCCAGTCTGTCCAGCATCCGCGTCAGGGCGCCAAGGTCGACAGACAGCACTTTTTTCAATTCGACAGGGGTGATGCACACCGCGCAACGGATGGAGCAGAGCACCTTGAACTGCGATGCCGTGATATCCAGCGGTGACAGATAGTCGTTTAACAAACGATCTTTTTTCTGATTAACCATATAGATCAAACGACCCAGTGGGATGATTTCGTTAAACAGATCACTGGTGTTTTTCACAATGATTGCCCTGGCAAGTAGTTAGTCACGGCTGATATTATTGCTTAGGCAAATATAAGTCAAACGAATGGATCGGCAAATGCCACGTTTTGCTAAATCATCAGACTTAATACCTGGCGAGTGGAATTTTAACGGTTTGATAATTATGGTTTATACGTGCTGATGAAAAATGAATCCTTACATCGCGAAAATGGCTTATCTCGCGGATTTCACCGTATACTTGCCGTTGACGATTAACGCACAGGAAAGATGACATTATGATGGACTTGTTTAAAGCGATAGGACTTGGGCTGGTAGTCCTGTTACCGTTGGCAAACCCGTTAACCACCGTAGCGTTGTTCCTTGGCCTTGCCGGCAATATGAACAGCGCAGAGCGTAACCGTCAGTCACTCATGGCGTCCGTTTACGTGTTTGCCATCATGATGGTGGCGTACTATGCCGGGCAACTTGTGATGAATACCTTCGGGATTTCGATTCCCGGACTACGTATTGCGGGTGGGTTAATCGTTGCGTTTATCGGCTTCCGGATGCTGTTTCCGCAGCAGAAGGCGCATGATTCTCCGGAAGCGAGAAGCAAGTCAGAAGAGCTGGAAGACGAGCCGACTGCCAATATCGCCTTTGTACCGCTGGCTATGCCAAGCACTGCCGGTCCGGGAACGATTGCGATGATCATCAGTTCCGCGTCAACCGTGCGTCATGGTTCCGAATTTCCGGACTGGGTGATCATGGTTGCACCGCCGATTATTTTTGCGGTTGTTGGGATTATCCTGTGGGGCTGTTTGCGCAGTTCCGGGGGGATCATGCGCCTCGTCGGCAAAGGTGGTATCGAAGCGATTTCTCGTTTGATGGGCTTCTTACTGGTGTGTATGGGCGTGCAGTTTATTATTAACGGCGTGCTGGAAATTATTAAAACCTACGCTTAGAACGCTGTGCCCGGTAATCGTTAATGTCTACCGGGCACATTTTTCACGAATGCTGAGGCTGTTCTTCCAACGATACCGGCCATTTACGAAAGATAATCACCGACCATATCAACGCGGCAACGGCAGGCACTGCGCCGACGTAACCAATCGTAGACATCGACCAGTGCAAACTCACCTGATTGCCTACCAGCGCACCAGCGCCAATACCGATGTTAAAGATACCTGAGAACAGTGCCATTGCGACGTCAGTCGCATCCGGAGCAAGCGCCAGCACTTTCACCTGCATACCCAGACCTATCAGCATGATGGCGACGCCCCAGAAAATACTCAGGACAGCAAGGTGCATTTCGCTGTCAGCAGCGGGAAGTAACAGCACCAGGCATACCGTCAACAGGGCAATGGCACTGCTAATCAGCACTGACGCATGCAGATTCCCCAGCTTACCGAAAATGACGCTACCGACAATTCCCGCGCCACCCAGAACCAGCAACAGCACGGTAGCAAAGTTTGCGCTCAGACCCGCGACGGTCTGCACAAACGGCTCGATATAGCTGTAGGCCGTGTAATGTGCGGTGACCACAATCACCGTCAGTAGATACAGACTCATCAATGCCGGACGATGGAATAACACCGGCAGGCTTTTTAAAGAGCCGGAGTGCTCACTGGGTAGTTTGGGCAGGAGCTTTATCAGGCAAAGCAAGGTAACTAACGCCCCCATACCGATGGCGAAGAAGGTTGTGCGCCAGCCAAAATACTGACCGACGATACGTCCGATTGGCAGGCCAAGCACCATCGCCAGCGCGGTGCCGGTGGCAATCAGGCTGAGAGCCTGTGCACGTTTACCGGCAGGGGCCAGGCGGATCGCCAGCGATGCGGTAATCGACCAGAAAATAGCGTGCGCAAAAGCAATACCAATACGGCTAATTACCAGCACGGTAAAATTCCATGCCAGGAAAGAGAGCACATGGCTGGCGATAAACACAACAAACAGACAGATCAGCAGTTTTCGGCGCTCCACCTGACTGGTAAGTAACATAAAAGGGAGCGACATCAGGGCGACAACCCAGGCGTAGATCGTCAGCATGATCCCGACCTGAGCGGTCTGCATATTGAAGCTTTGTGCGATGTCGGACAGCAAGCCGACAGGGACAAACTCGGTGGTATTGAAAATAAAACCGGCAATGGCAAGCGTAACTACCCGTAGCCACGCGACCTTGCGGGAAACAGTGTCTGTTGTCATATCAAATAAGAGGATTAGCTGCGAAAAGGTAAGGCCACGATCTTAAAACGTTTGCTGGCGAAAATACAATCATTTTGTGATGTGGATCTCATTTCATTGGCAGGGCGCTACAATGTGCTGCCGAACATTCCTCGTATTTTTAAGTATTTCAATAATAATGAAATTCCGGGCGTATGACTTCACCCGGATTTACAGGTATTCATGTTCTTTGAGGATCGCCAGTTACTCCGGGTCGTGTGATAACTGAGGGTTCAACACCTCAATAAACGCTTCCAGTTGACGTGTCATTGCACCTCTGCGCCAGACCAGCCATGTATTCAGCCAGCGCCAGTTCTCGCTTAGCGGCCAGGCGTTGACCTGATGATGCCCTGGCATGCTCTCCAGCATCGATCGCGGGATCAGTGCGATACCCGCGCCGGCAATGACGCAGGCCAGCATGCCATGATATGACTCCATTTCATGAATGGTGCCGGGCATGGCGCGATCGGCATGAAACCAGCTTTCAAAATGGCGGCGATAGGAACAGTTGGCGCGAAAGGCGTAAATACTGCAACCGTTGACGTCGCTGGCCCGCTGAATGGGGGGATGGCCGTGCGGCGTCACGATCATCATCTCTTCACGGTAGACCGGCATTCCTTCAAGTCCCGGATGGGTAATTGGGCCATCGACAAAGGCCGCGTTCAATGTACCGTCGAGTACGCCGTCCAGCATTGTGCCTGAAGGACCTGTCGCCAGCGCGAACTGAATTTTGGGGTAACGCTGATTATATTCAGCCAGCGTAGCGGGGATGCGAACTGCTGCTGTACTTTCAAGCGAGCCGAGAGAGAAGAGTCCTTGTGGCTCATCCCCGGCGACGACCATCCTGGCTTCCTCAACCAGTGCCAGGATCCGCTGGCTGTAGCGCAAAAAGTTGTGCCCGGATGGGGAAAGCCGCAGGCGCTGGTTTTCACGAATAAACAGATCAACGCCCAGGTCGGCTTCAAGCTGACGTATACGGGTGGTGAGATTGGATGGCACGCGATGCACCTTCGCGGCGGCCTGCGTAATACTGCCAGTCTCCGCGACGGCATTGAACATTTCCAGCTGCGTCAGATCCATAATCTTCTCTATTCGTGAATGGTATGGTTAATATTATTCATTTTTCAGAAAGAGTAAATATGCTCATGATATAACCATACCCTGCGATAAAGAGAGGCACTTATGACTATCACAGCAGCAACACATGCGATTTCCATTGACCCTGCCAGCGGTGAAAGGCTGGCGGCGACGCCGTGGGCCAGCGCGGAAGAGATTGATCATGCGCTGAACCTTGCCGCGAATGGCTATAGCGAATGGAAACATACTTCCGTTGAGCACCGTGCGCAAACGCTGCGCCAGATCGGGCAATCTCTGCGCCATCGTGCGGAAGAGATGGCGCAGTGTATCTCACGTGAAATGGGTAAACCCATTAAGCAGGCGTGTGCTGAAGTCGCCAAGTCAGCTGCATTGTGTGACTGGTACGCCGAGCATGGACCGGCGATGCTCAATCCGGAACCTACGCTGGTGGAGAATAATCAGGCGGTGATTGAATATCGTCCGGTAGGAACCATTCTGGCGATCATGCCGTGGAACTTCCCGCTCTGGCAGGTAATGCGAGGTGCCGTCCCGATTCTGTTTGCCGGAAATGGTTACCTGTTAAAGCATGCGCCTAACGTAACCGGCTGTGCTGCAATTATTGCGCAGGTTTTCGCTGATGCGGGTGTACCCGCGGGGGTTTACGGTTGGGTGAATGCCGATAACGCCGGGGTCAGTCAGATGATCAATGACCCGCGTATTACGGCGGTAACGGTGACAGGCAGTGTACGTGCCGGTGCGGCGATTGGCGCTCAGGCTGGGGCCGCGCTGAAAAAATGTGTGCTTGAACTGGGCGGCTCCGATCCGTTTATTGTCCTCAATGATGCTGACCTCGATCTGGCCGTTAAGGCGGCAGTCGCTGGGCGTTATCAGAACACCGGGCAGGTTTGTGCGGCAGCCAAGCGCTTTATTATCGAAGAAGGGATTGCGGCAGAGTTTACTTCACGCTTTGTGACCGCTGCGAGCGCGCTCAAAATGGGTGATCCGCTGAACGAAGAAAACGATCTGGGGCCGATGGCGCGATTTGATCTGCGTGATGAGCTGCACCAGCAGGTAGAAGCCACCCTTGCCGAAGGGGCACGGTTACTTCTCGGCGGGGAAAAAATTGCGGGTCAGGGCAATTACTATGCCGTGACGGTACTGGGCGATGTCACTCCAGAGATGACGGCGTTCCGCCAGGAGCTGTTTGGTCCAGTTGCGGCAATTACCGTGGCGAAGAATGCTGAACATGCCTTAGCGCTGGCGAATGACAGTGATTTCGGCTTATCCGCCACGGTCTTTACTGCGGATGAAGCGCTGGCGCAGAAGATGGCGTCACGCCTGGAGTGTGGTGGCGTATTTATCAATGGTTACAGCGCCAGCGATGCCCGCGTTGCGTTTGGTGGTGTGAAGAAAAGTGGCTTTGGCCGCGAACTTTCTCACTTTGGCCTGCATGAGTTTTGTAACGTGCAGACCGTCTGGAAAAACCGCCTTTGATGGTGTGGGTGCCTCCGCTGGGGGCACCTGTCTTATTTCTGCAATTTTTCTGTCATTTACTCTCCGTACACTCGCGGCTAACGCTTTGATACAGAAGAGTAATATGAACATAACGCAAATTTTCCATCGTCTAATACCCCGTCAGTTCGGTCTGTTAACCGGCATTTTTTGCATTATTGCGCTGTTCTCTGTTTTGCAGGTCGTGTCCTCCTTGATGCTCTCGGCCTCAGTCAGCGACGCACAGCATAATGAAGGGCGTAATCAACTCGCGCTTTTGCAGCAGGCAAAGGTCGATGAAGCGCGGGTGGCGTTATTATCTGCCAGCGATTTACTTAACCGTGCGGGAATTTATTTTATGCAGGATGCCGCCACCGGTTCGGACGGGAGTTGGCGTCCGTTAATGGAAGAGGCGTATCGGGCGCTGGCGCAGTCAAAAAGTGCATGGGATGCCTGGCGGGATATGAAGCCGCAGTCGGACCCGGATCTAACGGAGAGCTATCAGCGTTTTTATAGCGGTATTCAGGAGCAGGCGGATGGGCTGATGCAGTCAGGTTCCATTGATGCGTTTTTTGCCGTACCCGTGCAGGCCTTTCAGACAGACTTTAACGCTAATTACGCGCGCTTTCAGCAGGACAGTGGGCGACATGCGGAAGCTGGGCGTCAGCAGCTGTTGACCAGTCTTGAGCGTTTACAGAATCTATTTTTGTTTATTCCTCTTGTGCTGGTGGTTATCGCCTTTCTGGTCTGGCGTAGTATGTTCCGTTGGGTGATTATGCCGCTGCGACGGCTGATCGATCATATCGATATTTTAGCGGCGGGTGATCTTTCTCGGCCAGCCCCGCAGGTGAGTCAGTTTAATCGGGAAGTGACGCAATTAAGTTCGCGTATTGCTGCAATGCAGCTGGGGCTCTGCGCGCTGGTGCGGCAGGTGAATGATGCCACCACCGCAATGGTAGGAAATATCAACGAACTTGCGCAGAACAATAAACAGCTATACCAGCAGTCGGCAAAACAAAGTGAAGAGTTGAGCACTGTGACATCGCATATTTCGGTTCTGGAAACGCATGTTGAGGATAACAGTGGCTTTGCTGAACTGGCGAATCAACGCGCAGTGCAGGCGCGTGATATTGCGGCAGGTGGAGACCGAATGATGGCGACGGTAAATGCGTCAATGCAGGCGATTGTGACTCGCTCGTCTGAAATGCGAGGGATTACAACGCTTATCGACAACATTGCATTTCAGACAAATATCCTGGCTCTCAACGCCGCAATCGAGGCAGCACATGCCGGGGAGCAAGGGCGCGGGTTTGCCGTGGTTGCGAAAGAAGTTGGGCTGCTGGCGCGAAAAAGCGGTCAGTCTACGCAAAACATTCAGACACTGATTAAACACTCGTTACAGGGCATTGAAGAGGGCTTTCACGCGGTTAACGGACTGGATAAGAATTTGCAGCAGGTTATCGCACTGGTGGAAAACCTCGGCGCGTTACTGAACGACATTTCGACTGCAACGTTAAATCAGGGGAACAGTATTCACCAGTTAACCCGTCAGCTCCATGTCCTGAACGGCGAAGCCCGACAAACCAGTGATCTGGTGAATGCTGCATCTGATTCTTCCTTACAGCTTCACCATGAATCTAACCAGCTTATGCAGGCCGTGGCCAGATTCCGCCTTCCGGCCTGACGCTGCGTATTCAGCTCTGTTATACTCGCAGGCCTTTCATACCTGCGAGCAAGGAGCATGTTGTGGCCAGGGCCATGGACAATTCAATTTTAGAGACCATTGTGCAGCAGGTTCGTCCGCTGATTGGTCAGGGTAAAGTCGCTGATTACATTCCGGCATTAGCCTCCGTCGACGGTTCAAAACTGGGTATTGCTATCTGTACCGTTGATGGACAGCACTATCAGGCGGGAGATGCGCAAGAACGTTTTTCTATTCAGTCGATTTCAAAGGTGCTCAGTCTGGTCGTGGCGATGCGTCACTATCAGGAAGAGGAGATCTGGCAGCGTGTCGGCAAAGATCCTTCCGGTCATCCTTTTAACTCCCTGGTGCAGCTGGAAATGGAGCAGGGTATCCCTCGCAATCCCTTTATTAATGCCGGGGCGCTGGTGGTTTGCGATATGCTGCAAGGGCGTCTAAGCGCACCGCGTCAACGGATGCTGGAAGTGGTGCGGGCATTAAGCGGCGTTTCGGATATCGCCTATGATGCGACGGTCGCGCGATCGGAGTTTGAGCACTCGGCGCGTAACGCCGCTATTGCATGGTTGATGAAATCCTTCGGCAATTTTCACCATGACGTGCCCACCGTTTTGCAGAACTATTTTCACTACTGCGCGCTGAAAATGAGCTGTGTGGAACTGGCGCGGACTTTTGTCTTTTTGGCAAATCAAGGGCATGCCTTTCATCTTGCTGAGCCTGTGGTCACTCCTATGCAGGCCCGGCAGATCAATGCGCTGATGGCGACCAGCGGCATGTATCAGAACGCAGGGGAATTTGCCTGGCGGGTCGGGCTTCCGGCGAAATCAGGTGTGGGTGGCGGCATCGTGGCGATCGTGCCACACGAGATGGCGATTGCTGTCTGGAGTCCGGAACTGGATCCGGCGGGAAATTCACTGGCCGGTATCGCCGTGCTGGAGCAATTAACACAACAGCTGGGGCGCTCGGTTTACTGATGAAAACGCTCGATCCTCTTTTTGCCCGGCTGGCGAAATCAACGTTTCGCTCGCGGTTTCGTCTTGGTCAGAAAGAAAGGCAGTATTGTCTGGATAAAGGGGCGCCAGTTATCGAACAACATGCTGCGGATTTTATAGCTAAACGACTGGCACCTGCGTTTCCCGCCAATGATGGAAAACAGACTCCTATGCGTGGTCACCCGGTATTTATTGCTCAACATGCTACGGCGACGTGCTGTCGAGGGTGTCTGGCGAAATGGCATGATATACCTCAGGGTGTAGCGCTAAACGATGAACAGCAACGTTACGTTGTCACGGTTATTTACCACTGGTTAGTGCTCCAAATGAACAAGCCATAGATAACATTATCCTATGATATCCCCCCTTGTGTTGTGTAATTGTTAAAAGCAGTATGAAGGGGTCAATCTAAGGAGAAACCATGGCTTCCGGCAAACCCTGCTTTGTGCTGAGCGCGGCACAGATTCTGTCGCGAATCGACGAGCTCAGCGATGTTCTTGAACAGTGCGTCAATGACGGCGCCTCCATCAGTTTTATGCTGCCCTTTAATCGCGAAAAATCAGAGCCTTTCTGGATGAAGGTCGCGCAAAGTGTTTCTCGCGGAGAACGGATCGTTCTTGGTACGCAGAATGCGCTGGGGGTGCTTGTCGGTACCGTCCAACTCATTATCGATCAACCCGAAAATCAACCTCATCGTGCTGATGTCGCCAAACTGCTGGTTCACCCCTCAGCGCGACGCGGTGGTCTGGCCCGTGAATTGATGAACGAACTGGAAAGTTGCGCGCGTCAACAAGGTAAAACGCTGCTGGTGCTTGATACGGCGACGGGCAGTGGTGCGGAGTTGTTCTACCACAATTGTGGGTGGAAAAAGGTAGGGGTGATACCTGACTATGCCCAAATGCCCGATGGGATGCTGACCGGAACCACACTTTTCTATAAAACGCTCTAATTTGTCGCCGGGGATTGATCAAAACAGGGTTTCAATGTATTAAAGTTTGCTAACCTATTGGACCAATTCAATCAGGTTGTATGACTAATCATAAAGGGAACCCATTGTGCAAACACTAAATCGTCGCGATTTCCCCGGTGCTCAGTATCCTGAACGTATTATTCAGTTTGGTGAAGGAAACTTCCTGCGCGCCTTTGTAGACTGGCAGGTAGATCTGCTGAACGAACATACCGATCTGAACGCTGGTGTGGTCATTGTTCGTCCTATCGAAAGTTCCTTCCCGCCATCGCTGAGTACGCAGGATGGCCTCTATACCACTATCATTCGTGGTTTGAATGAGAAGGGCGAGGCCGTCAGTGATGCCCGTCTAATTCGTTCAGTTAACCGTGAAATCAGCGTCTATAGCGAATACGATGAGTTCCTGAAGCTGGCGCATAATCCTGATATGCGTTTTGTGTTCTCTAACACCACGGAAGCAGGTATCAGTTACCACGCGGGCGATAAGTTTGACGACGCGCCAGCGGTTAGTTATCCGGCTAAACTGACGCGTCTGCTGTTCGAACGCTTCAGCTATTTTAACGGCGCATTGGATAAAGGCTGGATTATCATCCCTTGCGAACTGATTGATTATAACGGTGATGCACTGCGTGAACTGGTTCTGCGCTATGCTCAGGAATGGGCGCTGCCGGAAGCGTTTATTCAGTGGTTGGATCAAGCCAACGCATTTTGTTCCACGCTGGTGGACCGCATTGTTACCGGTTATCCGCGTGACGAAGTAGCGCAACTTGAAGCTGAGCTTGGCTATCATGATGCATTCCTGGATACGGCTGAACACTTCTATCTGTTTGTCATTCAGGGGCCGAAGTCATTAGCCGCAGAACTACGTCTGGATAAGTATCCGCTGAATGTCCTGATCGTGGATGACATCAAACCGTACAAAGAGCGCAAAGTGGCGATTCTCAACGGTGCTCACACCGCGCTGGTCCCTGTTGCCTGGCAGGCAGGGTTGGACACCGTGGGCGAGGCGATGAATGACGCTGAGATTTGTGCTTTCGTGGAGAAAGCGATCTATGAAGAGATCATTCCGGTACTGGATTTACCACGTGATGAGTTAGCTTCTTTCGCCAGCGCGGTAACCGGTCGATTCTGCAACCCGTATATAAAACATCAGCTGCTGTCGATTGCCCTGAATGGCATGACCAAGTTCCGCACCCGTATATTGCCGCAACTGCTGGCAGGGCAACAGGCCAGCGGTAAGCTGCCGGCGCGTTTGACGTTTGCACTTGCCGCGTTAATTGCTTTTTATCGTGGAGAGCGCAACGGTGAGTCTTATCCGGTTCAGGATGATGCGCACTGGATAGAACGTTTTCAACAGCTGTGGTCCCAGCATCGCGATCGCCAGATAAGTACCGAAGCGTTGGTCAAATCTGTACTGGGTGTCAAAGAACACTGGGAACAAGATCTGACGCAGGTTTCTGGACTGGTGGAACAGGTCTCTGCCGATCTGGATACCATTCTGGCAAAAGGTATGCGTGAAGCCGTTAAGCCACTGTGCTAAGACGACTACCGATAACCCGGCTCAGGCCGGGTTTTTTCTGGATATACATTAGTTACAACATACTATGTGGTTTATATCATAAACCCGGTCTGTGACCTAGGTGCGGCTTCATTTTAAGCAGGGCCAAAGTTGTTGGGATAATGTTGCGATTAACTTGCAACATTGATCGCTATCGCGTCTAATGTGACGGATTTCACATTTTCCCGAAGATAACCATGATCGTTCGTCCCCAACAACACTGGCTGCGCCTGATATTCGTCTGGCATGGTTCCGTATTATCTAAAATTTTTTCACGACTGCTGCTGAACTTCCTGCTCTCCATCGCCGTTATCATCATGTTGCCCTGGTATACGATGTTGGGTATCAAATTTACCCTGGCACCGTTCAGTATTCTGGGCGTGGCGATTGCTATCTTTTTAGGTTTTCGCAATAACGCCTGCTATTCACGTTATGTCGAAGCCCGACACCTGTGGGGGCAGTTGATGATTGCTTCCCGGTCACTACTTCGCGAGGTGAAAACCACCTTACCGGATGACGCCGAACTGGGGCAGTTTGTTCGTCTGCAAATCGCATTTGCCCACTGTTTACGCATGACATTACGTCGAAACCCACAGGCAGAGCCGTTGGCGAAATATCTCAGCGAGAAAGATCTGCAGACGGTATTTGCCGCACAATCGCCAGCAAACCGCATTTTGTTGCTGATGGGGGAGTGGTTGGCCGTGCGCAGACGTGATGGGCAGCTGTCCGATATATTATTTCATAGTTTAAACAACAGATTAAATGATATGTCGGCAGTACTGGCAGGTTGTGAGCGAATCGCGAATACACCCGTTCCGTTTGCTTATACTTTGATCCTTCATCGCACTGTTTATCTGTTTTGTATCATGCTGCCATTCGCGTTGGTGGTGGATCTTCACTACATGACGCCGTTTATTTCAGTGCTGATTTCCTATACTTTTATCTCGCTTGATGCGCTTGCGGAAGAGCTTGAAGATCCGTTTGGTACTGAGAACAATGACCTGCCGCTGGATGCGATTTGCAATGCAATCGAAATCGATTTACTGCAAATGAACGATGAAACCAATGTGCCAGCAAAACATATGCCGGATAAACATTACCAACTAACTTAGTTTCGTTCTGTTTCCCACCATGCTGGTCGCATATCAGAAAACGAATGAAACTCCGGCGCCAGATCTTCATCATTAGGATCGTCAAAAGCACCGGCTAAAAGCGCAATGACCGGAGCGTCATCGATGGCGCCCACGGAACTACCGCACTGAGGGCAAAAAGCCCGACTGGTGGTTTCAGATGAGCGCCAGGTTGTCGGTTTTCCGGCTTTTCCCGTCCATTCTACATTTTCTGCATCAAACTCAATCCAGACGACGGTCGGGGCCCCCGTATGTTTCCGGCATATATCGCATGAGCAGGTATGGGAATTATTAGGACTGCTGGCAGTGAAGCGGATCGAGCCACACAGACACCCACCAATGTAGACTTTAGACATAACAACTCCCGTCAGAAACATGTGGCAAGACACTAGCAGATGCCAGACATAGCCACTAGATCCTTATGATAAAAAGGCGAGGGCGCGCATACTCGGTAGCCCAGTCCTGTGATCTGTCTGATGATAAACGCTTAACTATTGCGTCTGGCAACAATAAACAACCGCGGAAATGCCAGCAAAATATTGCCGTTTTCCTGCAACGGATATTGATCCTGAAGCAGTTCATGGTAGCGAGCCAGGTAATGACGCTGCTCGCTTTCGCTCAAATCCTGCAACCAGGGGCGTAGTCCCGTTGAGCTTACCCAGTCGATAATCGCCTGATGCGAATCCATAATGTGATAATACGTTGTACGCCAGATATCTACATCACAACCCGCTTCGGTCAAAATATCATAGTAGGCGTGAACGCCAGGAAGCGGAGCACGCCCCCGGTCGGGGTAATCTTGTTCATAAGCCACTTCGCGCATCAGTACATGCGTGGGCTCCAGCCAGTTATCCGGCATTTGCACGGCCAGAACACCGTTGTGACTCAGTTGTGAGACCAAATGTGGGAATAATTCATAGTGATCGGGCACCCACTGTAACGACGCATTTGCATAAAGCAGATCCACGGGATGCTCGGGCTGAAACTGGCTAATATCCGCTTCGATAAAATGGCAGTCAGGTAATGCGTTGCGCGCTTCATTCAGCATAGCAGGTGAAGAATCGACACCTGTTGTCTTTGCCGTGGGCCAGCGCTGATGCAGCAATGCCGTACTGTTTCCCGGACCACAACCAAGATCAACAACTGAGCGGACATTTTCTAACGCCACACGGCTGAGTAATTCTGCTGCGGGTCTTGAACGTTCAGTTGCATATTGCAGATAAAGCGAAGGGTTCCAGTCGGCCATGTATAAATCTCCAGTATGAGAGGAAAAGTCGGAAAAGGACGGTATAAGACCTTGCCGATGAGCCACTTATTTTAGAAGATTATATGAAAATGAATGATAAGGGCAGGAATATGCTGGAAACATCAAGGTTGATATTACGACAGTGGGAGGCTAAAGACCGAGCCCCTTTTGCTGCACTCAATGCCGATTCTGACGTGATGCATTTTTTCCCCGCGCCACTACAGAAAGCTGAAAGCGATAACCTGGCCGATAGATTTAGTGAAGGTATTGCAGAACGCGGCTGGGGATTTTGGGCCGTAGAGCTAAAAGAAACACACCAGTTTGTGGGCTGTGTGGGGTTGCATCCACAACCTGATAAATTTCATTTTTCACCCTGTACCGAAATTGGCTGGCGCCTTGCTAAAGCATACTGGCACCAGGGTCTGGCGTTAGAAGCCGCACAAGCGAGTCTTGCATTTGCTTTTGACGTACTGGCGCTAAATGAAGTCGTTTCATTTACTTCCGTGCTGAATAAACCGTCAGAGAATCTGATGATACGACTTGGTATGAATAAAACAGAAGAGTTTACGCATCCCGCGTTGCCGCCAGATCATCGATTGGCACAACATGTTCTGTATCGTCTTTGCCGATAATTAATCAGTCTATTTTGATCCTTTTCTCATATCAGAGAAAATAACTAAGCCAATTCCAGCCAAAATAATGACGCTTGCGAGAAGGATTCTGACGGTGAGCGTTTCGCCCAAAAATATGATCCCACCGAGAGTGGCCAGACAAGGTACGCTGAGTTGAATAGTACTGGCCGTTGTGGACCTGAGTAAGGGGAGCAATGAATACCACAGCAGATATGCACCTCCCGATGTAATTGCACCAGAAAGCACGCCCAGAACTAATCCATATATATCAATATGAAGATGTGAGCGGAAGAACAGAGGGATAATCAATGCGACCGGGATTGCCAGGATGAAATTCCCCCCGGTTGAGGCAGCCGCATCCGTGATTTTTTTCCCTGTGATACTGTAGAAAGCCCAGGCTAACCCAGCAATAACCATCATTAATGCAGCATACAAGGAAGGGCGTTCTGCACCAGGAAGCAGCAATATGGCTATTCCAGCCAATGCTCCGAGTATTCCTGTTATTTTTAAAATTACGAGCTTTTCTCCCTGAGCTATCCCCCATACTGTCATGACGAGCTGAACGGTACCAAAGAGCAGCAGGGCACCAGCGCCGGTGCTGAGAGAAACATAGGCAATGGAGAATGAAAAAACATAGATGCAAAGTAGCAGGGCATTTAACCACTTGAACTCAAATTTTCTGCTGTCAGATGTTATCGTAATAAATAAAAAAAGGGCAATTGCGCCACTTATCAACCGGAGACTGCTGAATGAAATAGCATCAGCATGCATCCCCTTCAACGCGAGTCGGCAAAGTACGGAGTTGCCGGCAAATGCGACCATTGCGATGATGATTCTGATGAGCAAGATAACGTCCTTTAGTCGATACGATAATTAGCGCAAGATGCAGGTGTTGTCTTTAAAAACAGGTGTGTTGATTAACATAATTGCCAACAT
This sequence comes from Citrobacter sp. Cpo071, assembly GCF_030332765.1. Lineage (NCBI taxonomy): Bacteria > Pseudomonadati > Pseudomonadota > Gammaproteobacteria > Enterobacterales > Enterobacteriaceae > Citrobacter > Citrobacter sp. Cpo071. The sequence continues at coordinate 603,969 of NZ_JAOWHE010000085.1, forward strand.
CAACGACTCTATTCGTGTTGGGATTGACATTAAGAACGACAAAACGCATTTGCGGGCAGAACAGCTCTGCACTTTTCTTGCTGCACTCAGTTTGTAGCCATCGATGCTCACCCTGTTCGGTTACAACCGTGTTCACGTTTCCGTATTCGCTGCACACAAAACCTTTTTCAGTTGCTCTTTGCCTTGCTGCCTCCAGGCTCAGACCAATAACATTCAGCTCATCGACCTCTTTGGCATGTGTGCTGTCGGAAACACGGGTTAATGTGCAGCTCGACAGCGTAGAGGTAAATAGTAGCAAGAGCATGAAGCGTAGGATGGTTTTGCTTTTTTTGTTTCGCATTGTCCGATATGTACTCAATTTTATTATCGTATTTCTGAAAGTAAGTGAAGTCACCTGGTTCAGTATATAACGAACGATTACATACCATTGCTTAAAAATCAAAAATGTGCGGCTTTATATTTTTAAATGAAAGCTACCAAAGCCAGAATCTCATGACGTAATAATTGAGACTATGTACTTTTGCTCAGAGGTATGCGTTTCAAATTAGCGACGATAAAGATAAGAGCCTTCCCAGAGTTCACATCAAATGAAGATCTCATTCTGACTAACATTGCGTAAGTGAAAGGCTGGTCTATGCTAAAAAAAGCAATCAAATTTGCGTTGGCTTTTTGAATAATAACGATAATTCTCGTGTTTTCGGTGGCGAATATGAACAGGATTGTGATCGCTTTTTTAATGTGCTTTCTTTCCTCTTTGGTTGTTAACACATATGCGGCGGAACCTCGTCAGGAGCCCACCGAAAAGGAACGCGCGCGAACGGTTTATATTTTTCATCAACCGATTGTCATGCTCCAGGCGAAATTCGGCCTTACCACGCCAGAAGAACGGGTGCTGCGCATCCGCAATACGCTACGAAATTTCACTGAAGCCGATGTTCGCGAACCGCTACAGGTTGTGTCGGTCACGCGTTATAACCAGCCGGGAAGGCTTATCGTGATGAACGGTAAACCAGTGATGTTGCTGACACAAGGCGATCTCGACGAAGGAGACGATCTTACGCTCGACCAGGCGGCTCAGCGCGTACTGGCGCGCATGGAGGCGCAGCGGTCTGCATTGAGCGATCAGTATAACAGCGGCTGGCTGGCGCTGTCGGCGGTGAAAACGGTGGCTGGTTTGGTGGGACTGGTGCTGTTTTGGTTCGGTGCATACCGTTCCTGGCGTTGGGTCAGACGCGTTTATCGTCGTCGCATTTTTGAGAACAAAAGCTGGATCCCCCAGAGTTGGCGGCGTTTTATCGGCGCTATCGAGACACGCCTGTATGCACTGTTGATGATCCTGCTGGGTATCGTTGCACTTTACGTTTGGCTGAGTTGGGTCTTTAGCCTGTTTCCCTGGACGCGCGTCTGGGGAGAGTCCCTTGGTGACTGGTCTGTACGCGTAGTGCGTGATATTGCATTGTCGATTGTCTCAGCGTTACCTGGCTTGATGATCGTCCTGATCATTTTTCTCATCACTGCGTTCATACTGAAGCTGCTTAAGGTGGTTCTCAACCAGGTGGAGGCAGGGCGTTTGCAGTTGCCTGGAATTCATCCTGAAACCGTGGGCGCAACCCGGAAGTTGATCTCTGTGGTGGTGTGGCTCTTTGCGCTATCTGCAGCCTATCCCTTTTTGCCCGGTGCCAATTCACTGGCGTTTAAAGGTATCAGCGTTTTCTTTGGCCTGATGCTCACGCTGGGGTCGGCCGGGGTGATGAACCACGCAATGAGTGGACTGGTTTTGATCTATTCGCGCGCGCTGCGCAAAGGCGACATGATTCGGGTAGCGGACAACGAGGGATTGGTAAGCGAAATTGGTATGCTCGCGACCAAAATTATTACTCGTGAAAATTACGTGGTCACAGTGCCAAATGCGGTAGTGGTTAGTGGAAAAATTACTAACCTTAGCGCGCAAAGCACCAACGGCGGCGTCAACCTGACGGTCGGCGTTACCATTGGCTACGATACGCCCTGGCGCCAGGTCCACGCAATGCTGGAGTTGGCAGCCAAGCGGGCCAAAGGAATCGATCTTTCACAGCCGCCGTTGGTGCGTCAGCTGAGTCTGATGGACTGGTATATTTCCTATGAATTGCAGGTGCGCCTGCTGCCGGATGTATCTCTGGCCGATGCCCGTAATGAACTGCATAGCAATATTCAGGACGTCTTCAACGAATTTAACGTGCAGATTATGTCTCCGAATTTTGTGCTACAGCCAGAAAACAGCGTGATGGTGGCCAAAGAGAATTGGTATACCGCACCCGCAACACCGCCAGAAGGCGGGAAATAATGCGTTGGCTTTTTCTGCTAATTCCTCTGCTGTGCTGGCGCGCTATGGCGACAGGGCTTATTGATCCTGAAGACGGCATGGTGGACATGAGCCGTTATTTACAAGAAAACCCGTACGGTTTTCTACCGATTCCGCTGGTTATTACCGAACCGGCCGTTGGTTATGGCGGCGGCCTGTTCGGTCTGTTTCTGCATGGCAAGGGACGACAGGTTGATGGGCAGTTTATTCCTCCGGCCATGAGCGCGTTTGGCGGTGGCGGAACGCAAAACGGTACCTGGTTTGTAGGTGGGGGGCATCGCCACACCTGGCAGGATGACCACATTCGCTATCTGGTTGCAGGAGGCTATGCCGATGTCAATCTGGATATATATTCCGGTGACGTATTGGGCTTTGGCAATAACCGGGCCGTGGAAACCGAAACTCGCGGTTATGGCGGTATGCAAAAGCTTCTCTTTCGCGCAGGGGATTCTCCCGTTTTTCTGGGAGCATCACAGTTCTGGGCAAAGATGAATATCTCCGCCCGCAATAATCCGCTCGTCAACCAGGTATGGCGGCAGCTATTGGGTGAAAGCAGCATCACCTCTGCATTGGGGCTGGTAGCGGAATACGACACAACTGATAACTTCTTTTGGCCCGGACGCGGGCTTTCTCTTAGCGGCGAGTATCAATTCTACGGCCACTATCTTGGGGGCGACTATCGCTACGACCTGCTGACGCTCGAAGGCAAGTTTTTCCTGCCACTGAACGCCGACTGGACGCTTTCACTTGCAGGGGACTATCAAACGCTGTCGCAGCAGGATAAACATCTGCCACCAATGGCGCGCCCTTATATCGAACTTCGTGGTATCTCTCGCTATCGCTACCAGGGGGATGACGTGAGTACCGTTCAGACGCAGTTAGCCTGGCAAATGTCGTCGCGTTGGATTGTTTTGGGTTTTGTCGGTGCTGGAAGTGTGGCAGACAGTACATCAGAGCTTTACCGTAGCGCAGAAGTGGCCTGGGGCAGTGGTATTCGATATTTGATTGCGCGCGAATACGGACTGCGTACCGGTGTAGATGTCGCTTTTAGCGATAACGAACAAGCAGTTTATTTTAATGTTGGCTCTGGCCTGTAGGGATGAGCGGAATGAATGAGGACAAATAATGAAATGGTTCCACGCGGTTGTTCCGTTGCTGTGGGTTTCCGGCGTGGCCAGCGCAGCTGAAACTGATGCCAGCATGTTTCCGATTTGGGGCGAGGAGGCCAGGGCGCGGGGATATGCCATTCCGCTACCGTTTGGCATCAACCTGAGCTATATGAACATGCGGCAAAATATTGATGTCGATAGCATCAGTTTTTCCGGACTGGCGCTTGGCAATCACCCGATTCCTGTCGATATGTTCAATATTGATGCCGGCCATACGCGTGAACAGAGCAAAACTGAAAACCTGCGTCTGGACATGTGGGTCTTCCCGTTTTTGAACATTTACGGGCTGGTAGGGCACACACGCGGATCGTCGGTCTCGAATGTTTCAGTAGATGCAGACCCTTCGCGCTACACCGGTGTTGACCGCATTATCGCATCATCTGTGCATCAGCTTTATCAGAGCGGTGAGCTACAGGATATTGATTTTGTTCTCGATTTTAAAGGCACAACCTGGGGAACCGGTATTACTTTGGCAGGAGGATACGAAAACTGGTTTGCCTTGGTGGATACCAACTATACCCGTACTGATTTTGACATTCTGGATGGCAAAATTTCAGCCCTTACCGTGTCTCCCCGTGTTGGATATCGCTTTAAATTTCAGGGGCCGGTGGGCGAATCGCATCTGAGCGTCTGGGTGGGGAGTATGTACCAGAATGTGCAGCAGGAGTTCAGGGGTAGCCTCTCCGATCTGCATATGCCCGCTGAGCTTCAGCCACTGATCCAGGCCGTAAACCAGGATGGCAACGGGCGATTTGATGTTAAACAGAATCTGACCTCTCCGTGGAACATGCTGCTGGGGACTCAGTTTGAAATGACACCACAATTTAACGTCCTGACGGAGTTTGGATTTAACGAACGCAATAGCTTCTTTATTGCCGGTGAATATCGCTTCTGATGAACGGTTATCGCGTCATGTTGACATCGCTATTGGCTCTGACGACCTGGTCTGCGGAGGCGTTAACATTGGATCAACCCTCAATTGACGCTTTCCTCGGGAAGCTGGGTGCGGATAACCAGTACGATCCGGCAAAAGGGGTGAACTGGAGCGTGTTGCCGGGGCCATTTTACACTCCAGAGCTGAAGCTGGGTCTTGGCATGGCGGTGGCGGGGATCTACCGGGTGGATGCGGCAGATAAAACAACTCAGAACTCTTCTGTTTCCTTGACGGGTTATGTCAGCGCCAGCGGGGCGTTGGGAATGGGGATCAGCAGTTATACCTTTTTTACCGACGACCGTTGGCGATTGTTTGTGGACGGCTCAGTGAACAAAGTGCCAACGGGTTTTTGGGGCATTGGCTACGACGCAGCCCAGGGTAATGAACAGGATTACACCAACAACTCCGTGAGTTTGCATCCTGTATTGATGCGAGAAATCGCTGAACGCGTTTATCTCGGCGCGGGTTGGGATTTTTCTTCTATGCAGGCGGACGTTGACGATCCGCATCAGGGGGACGTGTTCAGCCTAAATAATGCGCAGACATCGCCGTTATCGTCTGGACCCAGTGTAAGTCTGAGTTACGACACGCGTGACGTTGTCACGCGGCCACAGCATGGACACTATTTTAAGCTGGAGTACACCTGGTTTGATCCGTCTTTTGGTTCAGATACTCATTTTACGGCAGCACAGGTTCAATACGATCGTTACCTTTTACTTGATGACAGGACTGTGCTGGCGTTCGATTTATGGGGACGTTTCACTCGTGGAGACGTGCCGTGGGATCGTTTATCAATGGCCGGAGATGACCGCCGTCTGCGGGGGTATTACCAGGGGCGTTATCGGGATAAGGATGTGGTAAGTGGGCAGGTGGAATATCGAAAAAAACTCAACTGGCGACATGGTTACGTGTTGTGGTTGGGCGCAGGAGCTTTAGGCAGAAACATTGACGATATGGTACATCATCCGATCTTACCTAATGCGGGTGTCGGTTATCGCTTTGAAGTGAAGCCCGCCATGAATATCCGCCTGGATTTAGGTTTTGGGAGAGAGAGTGCAGGATTCTATTTTCAAATTGCGGAGGCATTCTGAATGGCTAAAGGATTTCTGTTTTTACTGCTGGTAGCCGGATTTGCCTGCGCGGAAGTTCCTGGCCTCACTCTTAAACAAGCGCATAAGGCATATCCCGTTGTCGGCCATTTAGCACCGCCGGAGTCACTACGCCCATGCTGCGCGTTTGGCTATGATCTTCATGTCAGGGCGATAGGTGTGCCGATCCCTGTCTACCAGATTGGCAATGTATTAACGTTAGATTCACTGGGGCGTCATCACTATAACGATAGTGCGTTGGGGGCCGTGAAAAATATCGTTGGACTGAGTGAGGAAAAAAACGGACTGCTTTATACCCACCGTGGGGGTTTTATCGACATAGCGCACGTTCGCGATACGGCGGATAACACCTTTTACCTCTTTTCTCGTATTTATCCAAAACTTGGTCAACAGTGGCGTTTTTTTTACAGCGAAGAATTGGGCGTCAGACGGATACAGCTACACGGTTTCACACCTCCTGCGGCAATGGCGCAGCGTTACACATTGGCCGCCTGGTTGGCGGGGAATCTGGCCTTTGAACTGGCTCAATGGCACGAAATTGCACAGTGGTATGGATTCGAGTCTGTTCCCGGTTTTTCTGAGCAGATTTCTGCATTTTCCCCGGAAGATCTCTATTCAAATCTACTGGGTGCTCGTATCGCCATCAACGTGATTTTACAGGGCAGGGTGGAATCCATTGCGGCCTACAACGCGGCGGTGGATCGCGAACTGCAGCGGGTTTTACTGCAACTTGGCGTCGCAACCCGGACTGAAACTGAGCGTAAGTTTCGCGAATTGGACGGTGACTGGTGGAACAGTAAACGTAGGGTTCCAGATAAATTTCTAGTGTTAAAGCGTAACTATAATCTTGAGCATAACCGGTTACCAACCCCAGTTTCGTACGAGAACGCCACGCCACTGCAACTGACTTATCCCGCCGTGATCGAAGGATATCGGCTTGCGCGCCTGGGCGAGTTACAAATTTACCCGGGCACTTCCATGCAATCGCTTCCGCGACCGAAAACTTATTACGCACTAGATAGTTTTCAGTCCCTGGCTGACACAGCGAGTGAAGCAGACAAAATCCAGCTCGAACGTATGCACAAGTCGCGCTTTTAATCCGGTGCTTTTGCCTGACAATTTAAATGCTGCGAGCTACGCTTTTACAGACGCTAACTACTTCAATAATGAAGAAATTCTGCAGGTGGCCTATGAAAAAATTGACCTTGATTTATCTTAGTCTTTTTTGCTCGCCGTTAGCACAAGCTAGCGCACTCTATTTTTATGAAATAGGCACCGAAGATACGGCTTTGGCAGGGGCGGGGCAGGCAGCGCGTGCGCAGGATGCCTCCACCATCGTGACTAACCCTGCAGGAATGACTCGACTTCCGGATCATATGTTCACCGGTGGATTACAGGCAATGGATGGTGATGTGTCCTACACCCTTGAAGACGAGACGGGGCGTAAAAGCCCCGGTGACATCATGCGCTTCTTTCCAAATGCCAGCGCATTCTATGCCCAGAAGGTGAATGACGATCTTTATGCTGGTATTGGGCTATACGGAAATTACGGTCTGGGGATCGATTTTGGCAATTGGTCCGGCGACCGGCTGATTAAGAAAAGCACCATGGTTGCGATGACGCTCAGTCCATCGCTGGCTTATAAGCTTAGTGACAGGGTTTCCGTTGGGGGCTCTGTTAACGTCAATTACGGTTTTCTGTCACTCACTCGAAATGTTGATGGCAACGATGAAAAAGAAAAGGATCATGACTGGGCGATGAGCTATCGTCTGGGATTATTGATGGAACTGACCGATCAAACCCGCGCCGGTATCGCCTGGACCAGCAAAACTGAGTACGATTTTGATATTGACGGCAAAGCGCGTTTCCCGAACTTACCGAACGTGGAATACGATTTGCCTATTTCTGCACAGGTACGTGCTCCACAGCAGATTATGTTAAGTCTGGTTCATGACATTCATAAACAGTGGTCAGTGATGGGCGATCTTGGCTGGCAGGACTGGAGTCAGTTCGGCGCGCCGCAAATAACGGTGGTCGGGCAAGAAGTTGATAAGTCCAGTCGTCTTAAGGATTCGTGGCATACGGCTTTAGGTGTGCAATTTCGACCTACGGAACAATGGCGTTTGAATGCGGGCGTAGCTTTTGATAGTACTGTCTATAATTCGCAAAGCGATGTGGCGCTGACGTTGCCGACCGGTGATGAATGGCGATTTGCTACCGGAGCGCAATATCAAATTACACCACAAAGCAATATCGGTGCTGCCGTGTCGTATCTGCATATGCAGTCGTCCCACGTACAGTCACCATCAATTTATCAGGGGAGTTACGATAATCCGTATCTGTGGTTTGCCAGTGTGAACTACAGTTATCAGTTTTAATGTTCAGTGAAGTGAGAGTCGCGGTGGAATTGTAGAAGACATAAACAGCTATTTGCATAACCAGCTGTAGTCGAGAGCCATCATCCAGAACTGTTAGCGCTGTTGAGGAAACTGTGCTTGAAAGGGTTTTGAGGCGTCATTATTGAGCAGCACAAGGATGACCATAAAGCATCAGATTCAGCCTTTATCTACGTTAGTGCGCATAATGTATATTATGTTAAATCATGTTGATTGTTAACTTACTTCATGAACTTAGATGGCTCGCATAAAATCATAGGGTTAAGCCCCCTCTTAATCTTTAGTTTGCTGGCGTTATGTTTAAGAGCTATTTTCTTCATATCCACGAACCTCTCTGAGGATGTCTCAGATGTATGTACTTGACCAGTTGAGCGTTGCTCCTAACCGGCGACTTTGGACATTGGTTGACACCACTACTAACTTACCGCTTCTGTTTCCACTTCTCTTTCTCATTGATCGCTTAGCTTCACGTTCCGAATCCACGCAGTCATCTACGCTACAAGCTCTAAAGTTTTTTTATGAGTACTGGTATCAAAAACATGATGTCACTTTCTGCTTGAGCTTCCAATTGTCTGGATACAATCCTTCGATTGCGGTTAGTGAGCTTGAAGCATTTCTTCATTATCTTGAATCAGGAAAGCTTATGTTGCCTACACTCGGATATGCAGTAATTAGCAAGCACAATACTAATATAAATCATGTACATGCAGTCTGCCGTTTTATAAACTATCTGATCAATACTTACGTTTCTCCTCGTTATATGGATGGCACCCCAAAAGAGCTTTCTCGTTATGCTTTACAATTATCCAAGCGTTTGTCGACCTATCGTTCTGATTTTCGACCCAGCAAGCAAAAGCATTCACACAAACATTTTAATAGCCTTACAGCAGACATGGTCAGGAGATTTTATGAGATTATTAGACCAGAATCGTCTTTCAAGCCAAATCCTCTTAATCCCTTCCCTGCTGGAGAAGTTCAATTCAGAAATTATTTAATCTGTCGTCTTCTTTTGAATTATGGTTTGCGAGTAAGTGAATTGCTCCTGTTAGAAAAACACTCAATTAAACCTAACATCCAAGGCGGACAATTCAGTATCATAGTGACCTCTGTAGATGATGATGTCAGAGATCCAAGAAAACGATTGCCGTCATTAAAAAACTCATGGGCGCATCGAGTTTTAGCGTTAGACATAAATGATTACAACCACTTGAAAATATACATTGATAAAATAAGTAAAAATACCTCTCATAACTTCATATTCACATCAACAAAAAGTAACTTGCCTCCTCTATCATATCACTCTATATATGATATTTTCTCAAAAATTGATTGTGTATTTAAAAAAGAGTACCCGCAATTTAGTGATGAAAAAAGTATTGATTCTGTAGTTAGCATAACCCCACACGTAACTCGCCATACATGGGCTTATTTGATCTTAAAGAGAATTTATGCTGCTAAATATCAGTCTGTTATGAGAAATTGCAAGCTTGCCGGAGTTGATTTCGCTATTGCAGGTCTGATGAGTGAAGCTAAAGATGAGCTTCGTCTTTTAGGTGGATGGAGTCATAATAGCCGCATGCCAGAATTCTATGCCCGGCGTTTTCTTTCTGAGCGAGCTAATTTTTCCAATGTCAGACGTATTGCCGCTGACTCCTCAGAGGATGAATTTTTTTCATTGATACATCAAGCGTTTAGGGAGGTTATCAAATGAATAAAATCCCAGCAATAGAAAGCGAAGATAAGCATGTCTTTTTTTCACGTGAACAAATGATACAAATAAAAAGTCTCTACATCCCTTCAAAAATCCACTTAAGGTCAGCTGATGTTTTTGATGACAAGAATATATTTGCAGAGACTAATGATTGGGTGTTCCATTACTCAGGTAGCCAGTCACACATTAATTTCAAAACGGATGATTACACGACTAAACTAATTAAGTATATATTATACCGTTATGCATCATCAAAATCTCCTGGGACTATTTATCGTGTGCATCGCGCATGGCTAGACGCAATTGAATATGCTTCGAAGCAAGGAGTGTTTAACTTTAAATTGTTAAGTTCTTTCCTTGAAAAGGAAAACTTATTGCCGACTTATTTTTTTTGTATTGTTTTTGGTCTGAAAATTCTTTGTGTAGATGAATTTCCGGGTTTTACTTTAGATGACTACGAAGACCTTGAATTGATCCCTCGCCCTAATTCAAATGATTGGAATGTATATCAAAACATAGATAATATTCTTGACCCATTTGAAAAGAACATGATCAGCAAAGGTCTTTTTGAAATGGCTGCCGCTATCTCACGAGGCAGAAAATACAATCTGGTGGACCTTCGCAATGCCACTGTTCTGGGGCTAAGTTATGTCACAGGTAGTCGTCCGGTTCAGTTAGCTAAATTGGCTGCTGGTGACTTTCGAATCGATACTTGCAATACGACAACAGGGTTGGTTCGTTATAGCGTTCTTTTACCTTATGCTAAACAAAGACACGTCACTACTGATCGGTTGATTCTGGCGCTCCCGCCAGAAATCGGTGCACTGGTTAAGCATTATATAGATGAAGCCAGATTATTACCTACCGATAAAATGTTTAATATGGGGGGATCAGCACCTAAATTTGTTTCTCAGTCGATTAGCCAAACGATTCTATCCTTTAGCCCACAAGATTACCAGTTTGCCGTATCGTGCGGTGAAGCCGCCCTACCTTCAATAACATCAACTGATTTGCGCCACAACGTTGGTCACTCACTTGCAATGCAGGGCGCTAGTGCAGAGGAAATTGCTCACATTCTCGGCCATTCATCTCTGGTTGTAGCAAAGCACTACATCCGTGCGACCCCAGCCTTGGCATTGATCCGCGCTAAAGCACTCGGTTCTAACCCTGTGTGGCAAAACATGGTGGCTATGATGCTTACTGGGAAACTAGTTCCTTCAAAAGAATGGGAAGGTCGACGAGTGGTTGGTATGGTTGGTGATCGATTACACTATGAGATCGGTGGCTGTGCGAGAACCGATGATGAATGCCCCTTCTGTGAAGTTCGTTGCTGCTATGGTTGCTTATATTACCGCCCTTTCCTTGATGGCCATCACCAGGGCGTATTGAATAGCGTCTCTAAAGAAGTCGATGAGCTGATAGCAGTATCAGATAGTGTTGGTAATGCTCTCAATCCACTAATTTCTATCCACGAGACGACGCAAATAGAAATCAAGTCAGTGATTGCCCGTTGTCATTTGCATAACGTCAGAGGTTGTGGGAAATGAAAAAAAATATAGCGAACTTTGAGACTTTTATCATAGAACAGAAAGCTTGGTTCGAAGAGAATCTGGCAGCAGATTTTGCAGAATCATGGGATAGCTTTGTCTGGATATGTGGGATCAAAGGCTCCGGCTGGTTACGTGGCAATGGGGCTAATTTATTACGTTTTGATGAGGTTAACCGGCTCAAAGGGATCGATGATCGCCATACAGTATCCGAGCCTTATCAGTTGTTCATGAAAGCGATGCTCGTACTCGTCTATCGAGGGAGAAATCGCAGTATTTCCTCTGCGGTTGCTGTCGCAACGCTGATTATTTTGAAACGATGGTACTGCGCTCTCATTAAGTTAACTGGGCAAACACATCCCATCTATCTGACTACAGATGTCGTACGTAGCGCAATGGATACTCTGAGTGCAGCTTCCCGGCCAGGTGATACCAACCTAGCCAACTACAAGGGGCGTTGTGTTAAGATTCAGAAATTAGTAAACCATCACGCCTTCACATTAGTAACATTGCAATATGTTTCCGATGATTGTTATACCAATCAGACTAATTTGACCCGGAAAGCCCGGGAAACAATCTCACTAAAAGAAAAAGACAAGCTGGATGATACTTCCACTGATGGTGAAGATACACTGATTACCATTAAAGGTTTCCTCAATATCGTGTCGTTAATCCAGCGAATTGAAAGCAGTACTGAAAAGATAGCCCTCAATTGTCTTCTGTTACTGATCGTCACTGGATTCCGTTCTGTTGAGGCATTCAATCTCAGACAGGATGCCTTGGTCAAACGACATATAGATAACTCTGATCTCAGCAAACGTCTGCGGAATAAAGGATTGCCAGATTATTTTCTTGGCATACGCTATGTTGGTGTTAAGGGGGCTGGCGAACGAACGCATTGGGTCGAGCCTTTAGCTGTACCTCTGGTCGAAAATATATTTAAGTCGGTGAAGTTACTAACAACTGAGTTTCGCAAACATATCGAATATTTACGATCAAAAAAATTTTCTGATTATTTACCAAAGCCAATCAGTGATATTACCAGTGAACTCGTTGAGCTTGATGATATTGTAAAACACATGGTCCAGTCCTCATCAGAGCTTCGGGGGCGTGCAGGCTTACGTGATAAAGCTTCGAAAGCATTAGAGAAACGTGGCTTTATACCGGCAAAAGTCATCCTTAAATCAGGTAATGAAAAAGAAAAATATTTTACAAAGTCTGATCTTAGTCATTTTCTTAAAAGTGAATTCGGTGATAGCAGTGCAAATACTCCCTGTACTCATGCATGGGCAGAAAATGGCAAAAGATATGAGATTAAATATGAAGAGCTATTGTTCCTTTTCCCCAAAGGATCACTGACTCTCAAGAGAGTGTTGCAACTAAAAGCCACGCCACTACCACTAAATAATAACGGCCTAAACAAATTTCTAGGTAACGTTGCTGGCTATGTATCTGTTTTCAGCAAATACAGGTTGCTTGAAGATGACGGCCGCCCTACTCAGCTCCGAACGCATATCCCTCGACACAACATTAATACTTTTCTCGCAATTGCAGAGATCTCAGACCACTTACAAGCGATGTTGATGGGGCGTGTTGATATTACTCAAAATCAGCATTATCAGCACCTGGCTCTCAAGGAACGGCGAAAAGCAGCTTCTCTAACCCCTTTAGTTCCAACCGTACCGGAGCAGTCAGCATTTACTGCTGTTGACGTTGATTCACCTCTCGATATGGTAAAGCAAAGCGGTTTAATGACGTTTAATAGTACCCAAACTCTGGAAACCAACATAAAGGCAAACCTGCATACCTTTGATGATCGTAACGATGTTGCTGGTTTCATTGAAGCGTCGTCAGGGGATGGATTATTCGAAGACATAGCCGCTGCTTTCGAGGAAATCAGTAAAAATGAAGGGCCATTACAAGCGTCTGAGATGGTACAAAGGCATGCGGTATTGCATCCATTAAAACTGGGCTCCTGCATGAGAGACGTTAACTTGTGGGGATGCCCTTATCGAATGAAGTGCCAAGCATTGAAACCCTGTGAGCATTTCACGTTGACAGGTCGTATTGATGAATACTCAACTATTGCAGTAAAAGGTCGGGCATTAAACGAGGCTTCGCTCGCTTTTGAACAGTATATCGCGGCCCTTCCAGACAACCAGTTAATACAAGGCAATATCGAAGAAAATCTAACTCACCTGGATGCCTTAAGCGAGCAATTACGCAGGCGCTCAAACTTGTTACAAGTTCTCTCTGCTCAAGAGATTCTGTCTGGAGAGATAAAAGTGGAAGGTGAAATTCGTACTTTAGCTCAATTATTTGCCCTCGAGCACCATAAAAACAAAGAGGAAGAAAACTAATGCGTGGTAAAGAATTGGATACTCAGATAGAGCATGAACTCCAGTTGATGTTGATTGAAGGGTTTGATAAATCGCCTATTTCAGCTAAAAACTTACATGCCAGACTTAAATCAAAAGGAATCATTAATGGTGGCTTAAGTACATTAAGTAACATTGAACGAAGGCGTCTTATTGCAGCCTATGTCGATCAACAACTATCGCCTCTGAATCTTCGTCCCAAAGAAAAACAGCAGTATGTGAACCGTAAGACTCGGCAGGCCTTGCTTGGTCGTAATCAGCAGTTACAGGAAGAGAATAAAGAGCTTCGCGAACAACTAGCTCAGAATACCTTGTCATTGATTGAAATTGTCAAAGCGGTAAAAGTCAATACGGTTATACCGGTAGAAAGCCTTCTTGCTCCGCATTTGATCATGGAATTACACAAAAGGAAAAAAGATCAATGATAGATATAGCGGTATATTCGCACTACGAACTCATGAATAAACACCTTGCTCTATTCGAAAGATGAGCATTGCAACTTTCAACGCCCACTCATTAGAGCCCATTTTCTCAGAGGGCGTCTACTACTGTAATGCCCTGCTTGGTTTATTGCACTGCACTTTTGTTACCTTCAAAGTTTAGCAGGCGTTTGTACAACATCATTTTTTGTCAGCAGTGTTGTCACCTGAAGACGTTTTGAGTGCTTCGATAAGTTTACTTCGCTCTTCCTCTGTCATTCGGGATATGAGTAATGCAAGTTCTGCTGTCGTCTGATCATCACAAAAAAAGTAGTTCAACGGCACGTTTAACTCTGCCGCCATCCGTCGAAGCGTATCAATGTCGGGGACATGGCGCCCTTTCTCATAGTGATTCATACGACTACTAGCCGATGCGGGATCAAAGCCAATAAGTAGCCCCAGAGAGCGCTGTGATAGTCCCGCCCTGCATCTCGCTTCTTTAAGTCGTTCTGGTATCGGGTTTTTTTCTGACACTGAATCATCTTCATCGGCCTCGGATGCTTAGATTGTCTAAGTATCTGTCATTGTTGTATACTTAGCAATCCTAAGTTAACAGCCTTTTTTTAGTGATATGAATAGTAGAGTAACCAACCCTGAGTCGTACATATTTTCTGCAATCATCTATATTGGCAAAGATAACTTCACCAGTAACGAAGTAGCGAAAATTCTTATCGAGCGATTTTCACTTCCGAAAAATTATTTAAAAGCAAAAGCTTTTGCTTATAACCAAATTCAAGGTCTGGTTAGAAAGGGATTGTTAAATAAAGTAAGAAAACTAGGTGCGTATCAATATTTATACTCAGCTACATCTGAATTCAATGTCGTAAAGGAAAATGTAGAGTTAATTGAGGCACCCAAAAAAAGCCCCTGTCAATTTATTTCAAGTGCTACCAGTCATGAACATAGCAATGTAAACATTCAAATAAGAACTCTTATTGAAAAATACAGCAGCGAGTTGGAAAAAGTATCAGGAGCAAAGGAGATTTATGAAGAATTGATAATTGCCGTGCCGAGCAGGGAAAATGAATTCAGGAAACTTTCTCTCGAACAAGAGAAAAAGCAAATTAAGATAAATGAAAAAATAAACACATTGATTGGGATTTTTAATAAAACCATTGCAATAAAGCAATGACTTTTAAAAAATATTTAAAGTTAAATAAGTTCATGAAAGAGAGAGGGCGAAGCAGAGTCCGCCCTCTCCCTTCATACCCTGATCAGCCTCATTACAATGAGGTTAACAGCGTACACCACTATATGCTAGTCCTTAATAAATATAATCCCAGCCAGAGCGAAATGCAACCTTTAAAATTCAAGCAGTACTAGTTAAACAACGAGTTCATCCTTACACCTTTTAAACTGTAAAGTAATAAAACACCTTACAGGCTGTTTTTTACGAGGATTGAATTTATTATGAAGAAATCGATATGGCCACGTACTTATGGATACTATTTTTCCCGTTAGACTTCTAAGCCAGTTACGTCCACTTTTAATTGGTTTTCGTAAATCAAAAGGATTAACTCAAAGAGAATTATCTGCCATGTTGGGTGTAACTCAGCAGACTTATGCTCGCCTTGAAGCAAATCCTTCAAAAGCAAGTTTTGAGCGTCTATACAAAGTGTTAAATATTTTAGGGGTGGAGATTTCGCTCAGTTCTGCACCTCTTTCAACTTATACAAAGCCTACGAATTTTGTAGAAAAGGAGTTTGATTCACCGGCAAGGCGTGAGGAATGGTGATAGGAGCAAGCCTATTTGATAGGTCTGGACATCAGGCACCGCCTCTAAGCATTTGATCTGTTTCCCCATTGATCAACTCAGACTGTTTAGCCACGCCCGATTCTGGCTCGGTGCGGATAAATTGACCAGTTTAAATGTCCGCTGTGAGCGATAAGCGGACATTCATTTTTGGAGCTTCAGTGTAAGCCCTCTTATCAGTTCACGGATTCTGCCTGTTCTACAAACAAACTTCGATTGATGAATTGAATTAATAGAAGCTTTTAGTCTGTCTCATCACATATTGTTTTTTGTCGACAAAACTTAGGGTTGATTTGCACCTCAACCATAAGGACGAAGTATGTCAGATAAAAAACGTATAGCCATTACCGGTGCTTCAGGGAAAATTGGCAGGGTGACAGTAGAATGGCTTGAGAAAGCCGGTTATGACCTGTTTCTCATCGATAAAAAAGAGCCCGTAACCGATGCCCATCCAGCGATGATCGCGGATTTAGAGGATTTTGGTGCAACGCTCGACGCACTTTCCTCCGTCGGGGAAGACGTTTATTCACGACCTGAACCTGCAGCCTTTGATGCCGTGGTTCACCTTGCCAGTATTCCTCACCCCCGAATGATCCCTGATTCTGACGAGTTCAGAAATAATATGCTGGTTACCTTCAACGTATTTGAGGCATCCAGGCGGCTGGGAATAAAAAATATCATCTGGTCATCGAGCGAAGTCCCTACCGGCGTGCCTTACGACCAGTGGGATGCCCCCTATGTTCCGGTGGATGAGCACTACCCGGCCCGGGGGATCAGCATTTATGCGCTGACTAAAGTGCTGGGTGAAGAGATGGCCCGTCAGTTCTGCCTTAATAACGCTGACATGCGCATTACCTGTCTGCGGCTTTCTAATGTTATGGCGCCGGAAGAGTACGCGCAGTTTGAAAGCTGGCAGAACGATCCTGCCGTAAGGCAATGGAATATGTGGACTTATGTTGACGTCCGGGATGTAGCCCAGGCGATTGAGAAAGCTGTCGAATATGATGTCAGGGGTAAAGATGAGTTCTTTATTACCAGCGATGTGACCTGCATGCGAACCCCCACACAGGAACTTCTGGACCGCTACTATCCAGGCGTTGAACAGCGTAAAAATTTTGTAGGTAATGAGTCAGCACTCAGCAGCGAAAAGGCAATGCGCGTCCTGGGATATCGCCCAGCGCACCGCTGGACCGATAGCGTGTGATGCTCACGCGCCCTCCTTTGCTACCGGCCTGCACATGGCCGGTTAACCCCTTTAACCGGAGAATCATATGAGTGAGAAAAAACTGGCTCTTATTACTGGCTCGAGCAACGGTATCGGCCTTGCACTTGCTGAAGAATTTGCAGCTAACGGATACGATCTTGTCATCGTCGCCAGGGATGAAAAAAAACTTTCAGCCACGGGTGAAAACCTGCAAAAACGTTTTTCAGTTAACGTACACGCGTTCAGTGCTGACCTGAGTGAGTATGACCAGATAACAGACCTGCAGGCCAGAATGGATGATGCCGGTTTAGCCCCTAATGCACTGATCATCAACGCCGGCCAGGGACTCGGCGGCGCGTTTATCGACGGTACCGATCTTGAAAAAGAGCTTAGATTAATCCGGCTCAACGTTGATGCTGTGGTACATCTTTCTAAAATATTTATCCCGCGGCTCGTTGAGCAGGATAACGGGCACGTTCTTATCACATCGTCGCTTTCCGGCTCGGCGCCAATACCTTTCGAAGCGGTTTACGGGGCGTCAAAGGCTTTCGTAAACTCCTTTTTTTACGCCATACGTAACGAGCTGATGGGGAGCGGTTTATCAATGACGCTTCTGATGCCTGGGGCAACGGAGACCAATTTCTTCAAAAATGCAGGACAGGCCAGCACGACCGTAGGTTCGATGAAAAAGGACGATCCGAAAGAAGTGGCAAAACGTGCCTGGTATGCCCTGATGACAGGACATGAATTTGTCTATGGCAGTGAATATGCCGAATATGAGGGCGAGGTGATGAACAGAATGATGAGTGAGTCACATAAGGCTCAGCGTCACCGAATCATTTCTGAACCCGACTCTGCCACAAAAAAGTAAATCCGCACGGCGCCGGGCATCAGCCCGGCGCCTCTTTCATCAGCATAAATACAATGCCAAAAGCATGGTTGCTGACGACCTCATTTCATCTTTTAGGCAACCAGCCCCGGAGCGGGCTACCGATGACACATCAGTTTTTCATCCAGCGTTCAAAAGCCGTCTTCCAGTCAGGATGCCAGCGCGACAGGGCCGGGCGGTTGTCCAGCATATCCTGGGCGGCCCAGAGGATACGCTTAGCATCCATCTCGCTGGTCACAGCGTTATCAGGGCAGATGATATAGAAGTCACCCCGCTCAAAGCGCGGGAGGAAATAGTCAATAACCTGCGCAGCCATCCACGCTTCATCTGGCTTGTTACCGCTGCGCTCGTTCATGCCAGGATCGTTCATATCGGTCCAGGTATAGCCTGGCACCAGAAGATGAGCGGTGAGCCTGATGCCGGTTTCCTTCACAAGCTGATGAGACAGCTGCTCCGTCAGCACCTTTACGGCTGCCTTTGAGGCGTTATAGGCTGCGAACCCTGGTGGGGTCGTAATACCCTCCTTCGAGCCCAGGTTAACGATCGCACCGTTCTCATCCATTTTTAACATTTCCGGCAGAAAAATATGCTGTGTGGCAACCATGGACAGCAGGTTTACCTCCATCTGCTGTCGCCAGAGAGTTGGGGAATCACAGGCTCCGGCAGCTATTTTCACGCCGGCATTGTTAAACAGCAGATTTACTTTCCCCCAGGCGCTGTAAACGGTGTCCTTGAGCTGTTGGAGATCTTCATCACGGGTAATGTCGCCAGTGACCAGCAGCGTTTCAACCTCCAGTTCGCCGGCCAGCTGCTCGAGCGCCTGTCTGTTCCGGTCAAAAAGACAAAGCTTCATGCCCTTTCGTGCCAGCTCCCTTGCCGCCGCAGCGCCAATACCTCTCGCCGCGCCGGTTATTACGGCAACGTTACCTGTACTGATGACTTTATCGTTCATGATTTCTCCCGTCAGTAATGCGTACCGATAAGAACATAAGAAGAAGTGCTAACAGGGAAAAAGCAGCCCCAACCCACCCCGTAGAGAGCCAGCTTCCTCTCGAAGCGATAACGAAACCGCCTGCAGCTGCGCCAAGCGCATTGGAAATATTAAACGCGCTGTGTGTCAGGGATGACGCCAGAGTCTGTGCCTCACCGGCAATGTTCATCATATGGGCCTGAAGCGCTGGCACGAGCGAAAATCCGCACCCGAGCATAAACAGCACGATGAGAACCGGGGTCTGCAGTGTGCCCGTAAGGGAAAACAGGCCCAGAAAGACGATGTTCCAGGCGATGATGCCAAATATGGATGGGATCAGCGCAATGTCCGCCAGCCTGCCACCGATAATGTTGCCAGCAACCATGCCCGCCCCCCAGAGAACCAGGATCCATGGCACGGCTGAGGTTGAAAACCCGGCAGCTTTCGTCAGCGCCGGGGTGATAAAGCTGTATACGGCAAACATGCCCGCAAAGCTGACTGAAGCGACGGCAAACGTCATTAGGATCTGTGGGCTCTTCAGCGCGCCAAGTTCCTTGAGCGGTGAAGCGGACCTGTCGGCCGCCACGGATGGGACAAAAAGCATAACCATTATGGACGTCAGCACCAGGCCCGCTGCCACCATCCAGAAAGAGATTCTCCAGCCCAGCGTCTGGCCCGCCCATGTGACAAGCGGAACGCCGGCAACGTTCGCTACGGCCAGTCCCAGCATAACGTAACCGATATACCGGGCTTTGTGCTGTGGCGAGACCATTGAAGCCGCCACGAGCGCGGAAACGCCGTACCAGGCGCCATGAGGCATACCAGCAATAAAGCGTGCTGCGAACATGGAATTATAGCCCATGGCCAGAGCGCTCAGGGCATAGCCTGCAAGTGTAATAATTAACAATATCAGCAGAAGGTTTTTACGGGCCCGGCGCGCGCCAAGCACCGCGATCGCAGGGGCACCGACCACCACGCCTGCAGCATAGGCGCTGATATAGCCTCCCGCGGCAGGGATTGAAACGCCGGTTCCCCGCGCAAGATCCGGCAGGAGGCTCATGGGCGCAAACTCGCCCGTTCCGATGCATAATCCGCCCGCGCCCAGCGCAAGCATGGCCGGAAAAAGACCCACAGGTGGATGAATACGTTCATCCTGCCGTGAAAGCGTTTGTTCAGACATTGACTATGACTCCTGATCCCGTTCACTGCCGGGTGCAAAAAAGAAGAACCGCTACCAGTCGGGTAAGGGCTCTCAGCTATGTGCAACTTATGAGTCACAACGTTCAGGAAAGAACGGCAACAGGCAGTGGTATATTGAACTGAAATAAACTATAAACGTCTCCTTTCGGTTATTGATGAATCAGATAGTCAGTAACGATGAGTATTATTCAACAATTCTGTTGCTGGTTTCGCCATGCAGGGTGATAAGCGTTATTTCGGCAGGTTTTCCAAGCCGGAAGGGAAAACCGTTCCAGATGCCGGAACCGTTGCTGACGTAAAGCTTCAGGGGCCCTGCTTCATACAGCCCGGACACAAAACCGTTATTAGCCGATGCGACCAGCCTGTCGAGACCGGCAATCATACCGCCGTGAGTATGTCCGGAAAGCTGAAGGCTAACTCCGCTTTCTGCGGCCTCGTCAGCATTTTCAGGCCTGTGGTCAAGAAGGATGACGGTTTCACCCGGGCGGGAAAACTTCAGGGCCAGGGACAGATCAGGACCCGGCAGGCCGTATGATGGCGCAACGACATCCGTCACGCCCGACAGATACAGCGAGTCGCTGCCACGGCTTATACGGTAACCGGCATTATTAAGAAAATGCAGGCCCAGTTTTTCAAAGGTCTGGATCCAGTTTTCAGCGCCGAAGTAATATTCATGATTGCCCGTTACGGCAAAAACGCCGTCCTCAGCCCGCAGCTGTCCAAGCGGCTCAATGTCGGAGAAACGCGCTTCTGGCCAGCCATCAATCATATCCCCGGTAACCACAATCATATTCGCATCGAGCTCACGGGTGCGGGTAACAACATCCTGTATCCAGCTTCGCGGCAGCAGTCTGCTGGCGTGCAAATCCGTCAGTTGAACTATCCGGTAACCATCAAAACGGGGGGACAGGCTCCTGAGCGTGACGTCTATCTTTTTCACTTCAGGAACCGCTGTACCATTTTTCAGGGCCAGCGCTGTGAGCATGGCCGCCAGAACAGGCAGGATAAACCAGAAAGCTGTATGCCATTTCATCCGGCGTCCTGATACCAGTCGGTGCAATATCCAGAACAGGTCACGCAGTACTAACAGGACTGCCATAAAGACGGTCATACCGAAAAACCCGGTAGTAAGCAGCAGCAACGGTTTTGGTATCTCAGGAGAAAACATATTCCCCGTAAATAATTTCGTGATCAGATGAAACTCGCAGGCCACAATCATTGCGCCTGCGACGGCTATTTTTACCGAAACCGGGGCGGGAAGCGGCCTGATAAAACGAAACAGCACGTAAAGCGCTGGAATGAGGGTCCAGATATGAAACACGCGGAAATCTCCCGGGAATTAAAAACTGTTAGTTTGCCGTGGCAGCGGGTTGCAACGTTTTGTTGAATGAATCTAAACTTACCATCCTTCAGGAACGATTTAATGCAATGTCATTTGACATTGCATTGAATTTTAATCAACGGTTTAACGCCATGTCCTCCAGACTGTCTACCACGCTCACCCGAAGCGATCTTGCTGAGCTCAACGCATTTCTTATCACTGAGAAAAGGCGCAGTTTTACTAAGGCCGCCATAGAACTGGGGATCACCACCTCTGCGCTGAGCCATACCATACGCAATCTCGAGACGCGCCTGGGTGT
The DNA here is from genome assembly GCF_030332765.1 of Citrobacter sp. Cpo071. Classification (NCBI taxonomy): domain Bacteria; kingdom Pseudomonadati; phylum Pseudomonadota; class Gammaproteobacteria; order Enterobacterales; family Enterobacteriaceae; genus Citrobacter; species Citrobacter sp. Cpo071. The sequence goes on from NZ_JAOWHE010000085.1 coordinate 625,689, forward strand.
CAGGTTGTTGAACAGAACAAGCCGTACGGTCTCTCCGACCGAAGCGGGCGCAAGCCTTGCTCTGCGTCTTGAAACAGGCTTTAAAGAAATAGGCGACGCGCTTGAGGAAATTAACCGCATGCGCGATCGGCCCGTTGGAAAGCTCAGGCTTAATGTGCTGAGTGACGGAGCACGCCTCATCATGGCGCGACATCTTCCACGCTTTATCAGCAAATATCCTGAAGTGGAACTCGAAATCAGCGTTGATGACAGAATGGTCGATATCGTCCAGGAAGGATTTGATGCCGGGATCCGCTTTGGCGGAACCGTTCCTGAAGATCTCGTTGCAGTCCGCCTGGGGGGAGAACTCAGATGGGTAGCGGTGGCATCGCCACGCTATCTTTATCAACATACTCCCCCTGCCGTGCCTGAGGATCTGCGCCTGCATAACTGCATTCAACTGCGCACCGGGCAAGGCGTCATCTACAAATGGGAATTCCGTAAAGGAGAAGACTATCGCGTAGTTGACGTCAGGGGGCAGCTCTGTGTGAGCGAAACGGCGCTGGCAATTGAGCTGGCGCTGTCCGGCGTCGGTATTGCTTACTGCCTCGAAGACCGGGTGAGTGATTATATTCGTGACGGCAGGCTCAGGATTGTCCTTCCTGAATGGGCTCCTCTGGAAGAGCCGATGTATCTGTACTATCCAGGTCACAGACAAGTTCCCCAGGGATTAAAGGAACTTATCGAAACTCTGAGAGAAGAAATAGAACTAACACATGCAGTTTCAGCCTGAATCAGGCTCAGGGATTCGCAAATCACCTGAGCCTGAATTTCATAACCTGTTACGGATGTTTTTGAAGCATTTCCTTAAGGTTATGACGTGAGGTCGTTATGATAGTCTAGGGATCTTTTGGCGCGTCATGCTCAACAATATACCACTCAACCCCACTGCTTCTCCCCGCACTGATGATTGAGCGCCATTCCAGCAAACCTTCACCTGCCGGAGTGAAATTCATTTCGTCATCACGAATCCCGATAGCAGCGTTATCTTTTGCATGAATCGCATAGACGCGTCCTGAATATCTTGCAATTATTGACGCAGGATCCTGTCCTCCACGTGCAGCCCATGCCACATCGAGTTCAAGGCTAAGATTATTCTTGTGGGTATGCTTCATAATCAAATCCAGGGCTGTCACATCATCATACTTCTTCATCTCAAAATTATGATTATGGTAAGACAACGACATTCCTTCATTTCTTAACGCCTCCCCCATACGATCAAGCCTCCTGGCGTAATCTATCCATCCCTGTTTTGTCGTAGGTCGTTCATTAACCTCAATCCATGGGACAACGAGGTGAAAGTTTCCTATGCCTTTGTTAAAAGCAACAATTTTTCCGCGCTCGCTCTCAAGAGCAGATAGCTGTACATGCGATGAAATAACGTTAAGCTGATATTTTTTCAACGTTTCCTTCATTGTCGGTAAATCCATGTGATGATCACCGACAAGTTCTACATGTGAAAATCCCGCTTTTTTAGCCATGGCAAACTGTGCATCGGTATTACCAACATTTCTAAGCGTGTACATCTGAATAGCAATATCGTCCTGCGCTTCGGTGCGGGCATACCCCACCATGCTTGCCATCATAAGGACTCCACAAAAAATCGAGTTTTTAATCATTATCGTTCTCATTAAAAAAGTAATCGATTACAAAATATAATTCGGCAGATTTTTAATACAACAAGCATCCATAAAAATGTGAACTAAATCACTGAAAGTAATTTTCCCTAATAAGCAATATAAGTTAATTCATTTGACATTTTTGTTAAAAATCAATCCACAGCAGTAATCCAACTCCATTACAGAGGTCGCTGAATATACGTGTCGACATTAACCATTAGAGTTCGTGCTTAACGTCCGTTTATGGCACAGGGCTGCTGTTGCAGCCCTGACAACCTTAGACTTCAATCGATTCAGAGATCTCTAACGCATCATTGACTTCGATGCCTAGATAACGGACAGTGCTTTCCAGTTTCTTATGGCCCAACAGAAGTTGGATCACCCGAAGATTCTTGGTTTTCTTGTATATCAGGTAAGGTTTTGTTCTTCTCATGGAATGTGTGCTGTAAAGCGAAGCATCGAGACCAAGCTTTTCTACCCACCCATGAAAAATTCGGCTGTATTGTCGGGTTGATATGTGCCGGTTAGTTCCGATCCGAGACCGAAACAAGAAGTCTTTACTGTGCAAATTGCCAAGCTTTATCAATGCAGCAACAGCTTCTCTTGTCCCTTTGGTTATCTCAAATTGCACAGGGCTACCGGTTTTCTGTTGCAGCACCGTTGCTCTGCTTGAAACCGAGCTACCATATGCAACATCAGATACTTTGAGGTTCACCAGATCGCAGCCTCGTAGCTTACTGTCTAAGGCCATATTGAACAGAGCTAAATCACGCGTTTTACCTTCCAGTTCAAGCCGGATTCGGATCCCCCAGATATGAGATATCTGAAGTGGTCTTTTTTGGCCTATGATACGGTCTTTATTCCACGGTGACGTGTTCATACTCAAATCTCCTGCAATGTGGGAGATTTGAGTATGGTTGTCTCTTATGAGCGAAGAGCAGATGTTTGCATTTTCGCTCATACATCGATAAATGAAATATGGCTTACGGATTACATAAAAAGAGCCCGGTGTAATCGAACAATATAATCTGCAGTCGGATTGGATTGCTTATCGCCCATTCGCTCCTGAATTGCCTGAACAGCAATATCCCGACGCGCAGGCAGCCGTGTTTTTTCCGTTGCGGCGATCGCTGACTTCATTTCATCAAATGTGAGGTCAGTACAGTAGCAAGGTGCACCCGGTTGTTGACGCCATGACTCCTCAACTGTACCTGCATCGAAGGCGTCAAACCCCGTATCACTGACAAGACGCATAATCAATTTTTTGTGCTCTACGATATTCCCTGCCACCGGAATTGAAATACGTCCTGCTGTACCCTCTGCTTTACCTTTTGTAGCGAGAGAATCTGAACCTATTGCATTCCAGGCCTTCACCAGTGGACGGTTCAGGAGATGCGCTACCCACGCGCTTTCGACCTGACCATCTGAGAACCCATCGATGATTCCGTCGCGATGTGGGTAATAGTTCGACGTGTCAGCAACGATAACATGACTGGGTAATGTCCGGATCAGAGGCGCGATATCCGCAACCTTTGCCATAGGTATGGACAGGATGACAACCTGTGCATCCTGTACTGCACTGGCTGCATCGGCTGCTTCAGCGCCCGTTTCAAGCACGTCGGGGGCTATCGTTTCAGGCCCACGTGAATTTGCAACCTTAACGGAGTGACCGGCAGAGGCGAGACTGCGAGCAAGCGTTTTACCGATATGGCCGGTTCCCAGAACAGCAATCCGGTACTTTTCATAATTAATCATAACATCCCCTTTTTGGCTCAGGCCGTTACTGCACGGTTACGTTTAACGATGGCATCATGAGTGAGTTGTTCGCCTGCAGACATAAACTCCTTGATCAACGCATCTCTGTTTAGTGGAGCGCGAGTTTTATCCGCTGCCTTAAGGGCTGCTTCAAGCTCTCCGGTTTTTAGCTCAGTACAGTAGGCTGGCGTGCCGGGCTGTTGCCGCCATGATTCGCTAAGCGTACCGGCATCAACTGCATCGAAACCGGTCTGACTGACCAGTTCTAGTGCAACAGATTTTGCTACCGTACTGTCGCCGGCAACCGGAATAGCGATACGTGAGGGTGAACCGGCAACCAGCCCTTTATCTTTAAGCGTCTCGGCCAGAACAGCGTTCCAGGCTTTGACAAGAGGGCGTTTGACTATTTCACTGGCATACACGCTTTCAGGTTTGCCTTCACGGATCTCTTCAATGTCCCCGTCGCGGAAGGGATAGTAGTTAGACGTATCAATGACGATCACGCTCTCCGGAACATCACGCAAGAGTTCAGCCAGTTCAGCATGCTTATCAAAGGGCGTAGAGAGGATGATGACATCCACATCTCGTACGGCTTCCTGACGCTCAACCGCCAGTGCCCCAGCTCTTCGCGCAATCTCTGCAATTGTTTCCGGTCCCCTTGAGTTAGCCAGTTTGACCTCATGGCCCTGCACAGAGAGCTTATGTGCCAGAGTCGCACCAATGTTTCCAGCGCCAATAATGCCTATTTTCATACCAGTACCTTTTGTCTGAGTGGAGGATGATCAGTTATCAGCGGGATGGGCAAAGTTATTGAGGGTATCTCGTAACTCCTCGAGCTTCGCATCCGATAACTGACAGGCTGATTTGATTTTTTCGGTTACGTGCCACAGCTCGCTTTGCAAAGCGAGCCCGTCATCCGTAAGAGTAATGAGGACTCGCCTTTCGTCAGCGCGATCCCGCATGCGAACTATGCGTCCGGCAGCCTCAAGCCGTTTGAGAAGGGGGGTAATGGTGCCGGTATCCATGCCGAGCTTATTCCCGATATCACCCACGGTGCGTGGGGTTCCGTTAAACAACTCCAGCATGACCAGATACTGGGGAAAGGTTAGCCCCAGCGGGTCCAGCAACGGCTTATGTAACCGGTTCATGCGGCTCGCCGCACCATAGAGGGCAAACGAAAGTTGTGTCCCTATTTCCTGTCGTGACTGCATGCTCATATGCCAATCCGTTATCTTGTAGATGATTATATAGTGCACTAGATAAAACCATATAACAAACTTTTAATCAGTTAAAGAGTGATGAATGAGTAATTCGTGCGGTATGACAATGACAACAAAGCAGGCTGAGAAGTCTCCAGACTGACGGGTACTATCGTTCCAGGCTATTCAAACAGGTCCGCTTCAGGCACAAAGCTGACATCCCAACCTGTATCAGATCATTAAAATTGCCATAAGTTAAGCTAGTAACTCTCTGGTATGACGTAGCGCTTGCGCATCAGGCTGGACAACCAAATTTGATGTTCGCTGAAAGCTGGTTGGTCCCAGGCGCAATGCCTATTGTCAGCTTGCAGGTGAAATAATAACAGAAGGCCTATCCAATGCGTGTTATAAGCGAGTATGAAAACCTCCACACTGGTGGTTGAGAGGCATGGCATGAAATTACGAATCACAAGAGCAATCGGCCTCAGCAAGTTCTCGCCACGTTGGGTTAAGGTTATCTGTTTACGATTAGCAAAAAATGATATTGAGCGCTCCCTCAATGCTCTTCTGGCCAACATTGATGAATCTGAGCTCTCTCCAGAGCAAGTCAAAGCGTTTAGGGAATGCGTTGACAGGATTAACCTGGCACGGGGTAAGGGGATGCAGGCGTGAGCACTTTTAATTAAGCGTTTTTCGATGTTGCTTTGGCAATGATGGCTTTTATCCAAAAAATTCGGCAGGTGAAAAGTAGTCTAAGCGTTTGATAAAAGTTAAGCCCAAACCGTATATGCGCGGCGTGTTTGCTGCGCAGGTATCGCTGACAGGCCGACAGCAGCGGAGCTCTCGAAAGCCACATATGAGCCAATGAAGAGTGATGGGAGCTCATAGGGATTAAACTGTCCACTATGAGCGAAAAACGGACCTTCAAATCCGAACCGGTTCAATTGATTAACCTTGGCTGTCAGTCAAGCCATCGTTAACATGAATCCGATCGAAAATTCCTTATCGCATTTTTACAAATACGCAGTGGCAAGAAAGATAGATTCTGGCTCATGACAAGTTGAGTTGTTCATTTGTATAAAGAAACTTCGCCTTCAGGACGCGTTTTGAACCTGCGATGCATCCACAGGTATTGCTCAGGAGCACGGAGAATTTCACGCTCGATGATCTTGTTCATATAAGCCGCTGCGGCGACCTTATCTTCCCCTGGATAACCTGCCAACGGATTGCTGATATACATGTGATAACCTTTTTTATCGCTACGTCGAACCATGCTAAGTGTGATCAAGTGTGCACCAGCGAGTTTTGACAGAGCATACGTTCCGTTCGTCGTGGCTGCTTTTTTTACCGAGAAAAAAGGTGCAAAAACGCTTCCCTTAGACCCATAATCCTGGTCTGGTGCAAACCAAACGGCTTCACCTGCTTTTAGCGCATGAACAAAACCTGATAAATTACGTCGATTAATCATAGCCTTATTTGAACGCATACGCCCTTTTGTCTGTACCCATTCCATTAATGGATCATTGTGTGGGCGATACGTTGCCATCATAGGATGGCATAACCCCATTACTCTTCCACACAACTCAAGGGACATAAAATGAATCCCGACAACCATTACTCCTTTTGTCGCGCCGGTCAGGTTTTCAAGCCCTTCGACATCAAACCATTTTTTGACTCTCGCATCGCTCCAGAACCAGGCCATTCCTGTTTCCATCAGTCCCAGCCCGAGAGAAACAAAGTTTTTATTGACCATCTGGCTCCGGGCAAACGGTGTCATCTCGGGAAAGCACAGTTCGATATTTCTAATCGCAATTCCTTCCCGGCGTTTCAGAAAGGGTCTGGATATTTTTCCAAGGCCAGAGCCCAGAGTATGTAAAACTGGGTAAGGAAGTTGAACGAGAAGCCACAGCAGACCCAAACCAGACCAGGTAAGCCAGTGGCGAGGATGAAGTAAATTATGAGTAAAAGTCTGTGCCATAAATTTCCTTAATGCTAATGAAGGTTATAACGCAAAAGGAAAACAATGAAGCAATTTGTCTTTAGCGGTACATTTTGTTTTAGACAATTTAAAGTCATCTAAATTCAGAAAAAAATAACTTTGCAATGACTGGTAAAGAATTTAAAGAGTCAGTAATGAATTATAAGCCAGCAAAGTTATTTTGTTATAAATCCATGTTTTATCATTGATACTCAAGAAATTGTCTTCTTGATTCATCATCATCAAGGTACTCAAAAGAAAGAAGCCGAATTTTGGTAAGTTTATAAAACCACTCACAATCGTTTCGTTGAATAATTTCGCCTGGTTTGAAACATATCCCGGATGCCACCCGAATAATCGCATATTTACCATTACTAAACCTGACCCGGTGAATACAGAAAGGTTGGCCAGCCTGCCCGTGACAGCTGTTCGACAGGATATGTCCTTCAATAAAAACAGATTTTTTAGATTTCATTATCATACCCTCGACAACTGCAGTACAGGAGGAACGTTGTCATTTTCCGACATCACTGACGTTACGTGGCAGAAGCCGTTCAGCCGCCGATACACCAGCATTCTGAAGGTCTGAACAACAGTCCGCAGGCAGGGCACTCAAGAACCGCATCTTTTCTTAGTTTACCTGCTTTCTGATCGGCTCTGTATGCGCATACCGGGCAGGCAACATGAACCGGTCTTTCTTTAAAATACCTGAGCCCATTTGTATAAGACATAAATAATTCTCTGAGAAATATAGTAATTATTATACGCTTTAATATAAAAATAACTGGCATAAGTTATGTTAAGTTGTGTCTGAATGAGGTTATCAGATATTGAAAATTGAACGTCTGATTTATGGTACACTACCCTTCCGTGAGAAATTTAAGATGAAATCAGAAGACACCCTTGACTGGTATCCGGCACAACTACCGCCTGTGAAAATTATTCTTGGCGAAGCCGTGCTGGCTGTGGGTAAACAGGGCCGACCGATTAATACCCGCACCTTGCTGGAATACCTTCAGGTCATGCAGGACAAACAAAAAAGGCGGGATGACAAAATCGCCATGCAGACTGCGATTGATGTTCTCAGGGATAATCAGCGCATTAACGGCAGACGTTAATGCACCTCCGGGATCAGTGTCAGTTCTGAATGATCTCAACCGTATGGTTTTGTCCATCATCCTTCAGCGGTATTCTGTCATCAGGGAGGAGAACACCATCCAGCGTCACGCAATATTCTGCATCGCCGCGTGAAACACTAATCTGATAATGGCTTTCACCATATTGATATGCCATAGAAAAAGACGACCACTCATCCGGTAACCTGGCATGAACACTAAAGTCAGTGCCGGAACGTTTTATCCCCAGTAATTCCTCGGTAAGTAAACGCCAGGCCCAGCCTGCGGAACCGGTATACCAGCTCCACCCTGCACGTCCGGTATGGGGAGCGACGCTGTAGACATCAGCACTCATGACATAAGGCTCAGCTTTATAAATCCCGACAGAGTCCGCATTCAGGGTATGATTTACAGGGCTGAGCATTGACCAGAGTTGCCAGGCTCGTTCGGCATTCCCCATTCGGGCAAAGGCCATCACTGCCCAGATGGCGCCATGCGTATACTGCCCTCCGTTTTCCCGCACGCCGGGCAGGTACCCCTGTATGTAGCCCGGATTTGGACCGTGTCCGTCGAAAGGAGGCGTTAACAGTTTGATCAGCCCTCCTTCGTTATCCACAAGGTGCTTATCCAGCGCCTGCATGGCCTTTGCGCACCGTCCCGGGCTCGCGGCGCCGGACAATACAGACCAGCTCTGCGCAATCGCATCAATCCGGCAGTCCTGTGAGGTTTTCGATCCCAGGGGAGTACCATCGTCAAAATACCCGCGCCGGTACCATTCCCCATCCCAGGCGTGGGCTTCGAGATTACTTTGCAGGCGCAGAGCCTGTGAACGGCACATCGCGGCGACGCTTTCATCCAGCCTGCGCTCCGCCAGCGCTGCAAACCGCTGCAAAATGTCGTACAGGAAGAAGCCCAGCCAGACGCTTTCACCTTTGCCTTCGATACCCACCCGGTTCATCCCGTCATTCCAGTCACCAGCCCCCATCAGCGGCAGGCCATGCTCCCCGAAGCGAAGTCCATAGTGAATAGCTTTGACGCAGTGTAACCAGAGTGTCTCTTCGGTGCCGCTGATGACCGGCGTGTCATAGACAGACTCTTCACCAGGCTGAAGCGAGCGTCCCTCCAGATAAGGAATGCGTATTTCCAGTGCATCCATATCCCCCGTCGTTTCAACATAGTGGCAAGCAGCAAGCGGCAGCCAAAGATAGTCATCGGAACAGCGGGTACGCACACCGTTGCCGTGTGGCGGGTGCCACCAGTGCTGCACATCCCCTTCGATAAACTGCCGTGATGCACAGAGTATTATCTGTTCACGCATCCGGTCCGGAGCAGCGTGGCTCAGAGCCAGCGTATCCTGCAGCTGATCGCGAAAACCAAATGCACCGCCAGACTGATAGTAGCCACTCCGGGCCATAAGACGGCAGGCGACCGTCTGATACAACAGCCAGCCATTAACCAGTAAATTTACGGACGTGTCGGGGGTGTTAACTACGATTTTATCGAGAACATTGTGCCAGTGATTATGAATCCGGTTCAGCTCCTGGCGGACCGTATCCTCGTTCATGTAGCGGGCCAGCGTCTCCTGAGCACAGACATCATTCTCCTCTGCGCCGAGGATAAAAATAAACGTCCTCTGGTCCCCGTCAATTAATGTAACCGCCGATTGCACCGCTCCGCAGGGATCCAGACCGGCCCCCGTCTTACCAGAAAGCTTTTGCAGTTTCATGGCCGAAGGGGCGTGAAGGGAACCATTACGGCCAATAAACTCCCGGCGATCCCCTGTCAGAGAACAGTCATTACCGCTGACGGCAAAAAATGCAGTTCGGCCGCCACCATTATCACCATAAAAGTTATTCGCAAGCACCCCGCAGCCGCCGGGCGTTCTGGCCACATGTGTCACAATGTGAGGGGCTGAGCGCGTTCGTGTTTCTCCGAGCGTCCACTCTACATAGCCTGTGACGGAAAGTTGACGTGTCCGTCCCGAAGAGTTGCTGAGCGTCAGGAGCACCAGTTTAACCGGATCTTCTTCAGCAACCAGGACCGTCAACTCGCTGTCTATACCACTCTCACGATGGGCAAAAACGCTGTAGCCAAAACCATGGCGGGTCAGGTAATCACCGTGTCCGCGAACAGGTAAAGCTGTCGGCGACCAGCACTCCCCGCTCTCTTCATCGCGCAGGTAAAATGCCTCGCCGCTGCGATCGCTCACCGGATCGTTCTCCCACGGCGTCAACCGGTATTCATGGGCATTCTCATACCAGGTATAGGCCTGCCCTGCCTCTGAGATCACACAGCCAAAACGAGAATTTGCCAGTATGTTCGACCAGGGAGCCGGTGTAAGCGCATTTTCCCGAAGGACGATCTGATACTCCCGCCCATCCTGAGAAAATCCACCGTACCCATTGAAATGGCATAACTGACTGGTATCAGGGCTCCAGTCCGTATGTTGATTACGGTCGCGCACAGCACGCGGAATGAATGCCCTTGCCGGCGATTTCAGGGTATGAATACGCTGGTTAAGCTGCTCATTAATACCCCCTGCGCGGTCATCAAGATAAAGACAGGCCACGCTCATCAAGAGCAACTTATCCTCAGCGGAGAGATGCTCACCGTTCCGGACAAAAAGCCCGCCCTTTTTATCCAGCAGACTGGCTTCAGACCCGGCATAAATTAACTCCATAATCTGATTTTGTAATCCCTGCTGGTAGCCGCCGGGGCTGTTATTCAGGATAACCAAATCAACATCCAGCCCTTTCTGTCTCCAGTAACGGTGTGCCTGAATCAGTGTGGTCACTGAGGTGATACTTTCCTCGCTGGTTATACTCAGCAGCACTATCGGCAGATCCCCTGAAATTGCCCAGCCCCACAGTCCGGACTGGCCACGCCGGTTGCGGCCGATCGCCTGGCCTTCGGCTCGCAGCTCCTGGACAGGATAAAGCACAGCGCTGGCGAGACTATTGAACAACGTGGCATCATCTTCACTGGCGTTCATCTGGCGCAATACCACCAGACTGTGAGACCAGGCCAGTTCAAAGACGCGATCGGCGATAGGGTAATCGCGATATTTCTCCAGCAACGCCAGGCTCTGCTGACGGGTCTCGCTGATGCCATAAATGATATCAATCGTAACCGGCTGCCCCGGCTGCAGAATGATGGCGTGGCGAATTGCCAGTATCGGATCCAGCACCGAGCCCGACGTGTTGCTTAGCGTCCCTCCCGCCTCTATTGCCAGGGCATTCGCAGGGTTTCTGCCACGTCCAATAAAGCTTGCCCTGTCCGTTTCAAACGACACGTTATGTCGGTTATCGCCGTGCACCACCATCATGTGAAACAGGCAAGGGCCCGGTTCATCCGGTGAGCGCGGGCGCCGGTGGCAAAGAATAGCGTCACGCTCAGGAGCCAGCTCAGTCTGAATAAACAAATTGCTGAATGCCGGGTGTGCCAGATCGCTGAAATCAGGTGCCAGTACCACTTCAGCATAGGTTGTCAGCTCCAGAGAGCGAGGTTTGCGACCACGATGAATCAGTGTGAGCCGTCGCAATTCAACATCATCCTCCGGAGAGATCACCACCTGAGTTTTGACGCTGAGTCCCCCGAAGCTGCGTCTGAATTCTGCCCCCGCATCGGTGAATAACACTTCCTCGTCTTGTCCGCTGGTGTAGCCTGTCGGTTGCCAGGTATTGCTCCACACATCTCCCGTCTGGGTATCGCGGAAGTAGCAAAATGCTCCCCAGTTATCACGGGTGGTATCACTGCGCCAGCGGGTTAGTGCAATATCATTCCAGCGACTGTAACCACCGCCCCCCGCGGTCAACATCAGATGATAATGGCCGTTGGACAGCAGTTGAATATCCGGGGTGGGGGTATCCACGCTATAGAAAATACGGGGTTCATAGCGGACGGGTTTGACCCTGCCCTCATGAGATTCAAAATGACGGCGCGGACTGTACAGATCGACCGCATCCGGCACGCGCTCCTGTAACAGCAGACTCGCTGACCGGAATACCGTGCTGGACATAAAGCGTTCAGTCATGGGGGCGTCAAGCAGCACATGAGCCAGCGCCTGAAATGCCATACCCTGGTGATGCGCCATCCAGGACTGTACCACCGCATAGAGCTGACCGGTTGCAAGACGTGAGGGGGTATAGTCCAGCGCTTCATAAAAACCGTATTCTCCGCGTGCACCATTTTTTTGCAGCCTGAACAGGTTCTCACAGGCTCTCTGTGGGGAAACCATCAGCGCCAGCAGCGTGGCGTAAGGAGCAACAACCATGTCATCGGCAAGCCCCCTGCGCAGACCGAGACCCGGTACGCCAAATGCCTGATACTGATAATTATGCTGAACATCAAAAGCATGATAGCCAGACTCTGAAACACCCCATGGTACCCCGCGTTCTTTCCCCCAGTTAATCTGGCGCATAACCGCCGACTGACTCATTTCATCGAGCAGGCTGCCGGGCCAGGTGGGCATCACCAGATTCGGCATCAGATATTCAAACATGGATCCGCTCCATGACATCAGGGCAGTTTCATTATCAATCGTGGTAAACAATCGACCCAGCGCGTACCAGCTTTTAAGAGGCAGCTGATTAGTCGCAATGGCAAGAAAACTGGTCAGGCGGATTTCAGATGGCAGGAGATCGTAGTGGCTTTTGTCAGGCATATTGGTGTCACAGTTATAACCGACGCTGAGCAGACTGGTTGCTTCACTGTACAGAAAGGCGAAATCCATCCGGGCATGCTCATCCAGCCGCTGTTCCAGCTCGGTGATAATATTGAGTCGCATTCGGGCCTGCTCCGCCACTGACGCCGGAGGCGTTCCTGTACCGGTTAATGTCGGACGGGCAAGCTCGCTCAGCGTCGGCAGCGTCTGTTCATTCCAGGATGCAGGCAACCAGCCAAGCAACAGAGACCACTCATGGCAAAGCTGAACCAGTTGATGCTCCAGATGTCCAGCCCAGCGCATCTGAAGAGGAGATCCCTGATGACATGCGCTGGTCAGATGGTTGCACTGGGTGCGCATGCTTTTCAGTTCGCTGAAAAGCGCCTGCGGAGAGAGCGACACCGCGTTCAGGCAATGCTTGCGCAGCAGTCTCAGGCTGTCAGGTGGGTTCTTACCCCACTGTTTTTCCAGAATATCCAGCGTATCGTTCAGTCCTGCCAGTATCTGTTGGTTGCTTAAAACAGGCTGATGACGCATGGCGGACAGGCCTGCACGAAGGGTCAATAAATGCCCGGCCATATTGCCGCTGTCGACGCTGGAGATATAGCGTGGACTTAGGGGGGCCAGCGTACGGGTGTCATACCAGTTGTAGAGATGGCCCCGGTAGTGCTCCATTTTATCCATCGTGTCGAGCGTGAGCGACACGCGCCGGAGCACCTCTCCGCCAGGCAGGTAGCCAAAGTCCCATGCCGTCAGGTTAGCCATAAGTGAAAGACCAATATTGGTAGGAGAAGTTCGGTGTGCCACCGTCGGTTGTGGTATTTCCTGATAATTATCAGGCGGAAGCCAGTTCTCTTTTGCTGTGGCAAATGTTTCAAAAAAAGCCCAGATTTCACGGCTTGTCTGGCGTAACAGCTGTTTTTGTTCCTGATTAGGCGAAAAAACCTTACGCACGGGCTGGCGACTCAGCCAGCTCATCAGCAGCGGTGCCACACACCATACCAAACCGATCGGTAACGCAATCCCCAGCAGCTGCGGGGCAAATTGTCCGGTCAGTATTGTCAGCGCCACGCCACCGGCAACGTTCAGCCACATCGCCTGATAAAAACGTGCAACAGTGGGTCTGGCCTGACTGCTGTCCTGGCTGTGGCTGACCCACTGGCTGAGGTGACGCCTGCTTATCCCCAGTCGCCATAGCGTCACGGCGATCGCTTTCAGCGAATATCCGGCTTCGTGCGGCAGTATCGCAAAATTAAGGCTGATACCTGACAGACGCTTTAGCGCGCCCGCCCCCACCATTAACAGATGCGGCTTCACGCGGCGACGCAGAGGTTTATGCAGAAGGTCGTGGCTGATGCAGAGGATGGCTGGCAACAGCCATATCAGCAACAGTATGCCCAGCCAGTAAACCGGGTTGGGTACCCAAAGCAGAGCGAAGAACAGCAATATCAGTAAGGAGGGGGCGACCAGACTGCGACGTAGATTATCGAGTAATTTCCAGTAAGAAAGCGCGGTCAGCGGATTCCTGACCCGGGTTCCATCGGCTTTTCTGACGCGTGGTTTTAGCCAGTTAAGCAGTTGCCAGTCACCCCGGATCCAGCGTGAACGTCGTGCAACATCCGACAGATAATTATTAGGGTACTGTTCGTACAGTAACACCTCGCTCAGCAGACCCGAACGTGCATAGCATCCTTCAAGCAGATCGTGGCTGAGTACCAGATTTTCCGGGCAGATGTTGGTAGTGGCCTGCATAAAAATATCAACATCGTAAATCCCTTTGCCCACAAACGAGCCTTCCCCAAAGAGATCCTGATAAATATCCGAAGACATCATCGAATAAGGGTTATTGCCCGGTACGCTGCTGCGCAGGGCTGCGTAACGCCCCTGACCGTTGCGTGGTATCTCCTCCGCAAGACCGGGCTGTAAAATACCGAATCCTTTGACAACCCTCTGGCGTACCGGATCATACTCAGGCGTATTCAGCGGATGCGCCATCGTCGCGATGAGTTTGTGTGCCGTATCGCGCGGGAGCACCGTATCGCTGTCCAGGGTAATGACGTATTTTATGTGACCCGGTAAAAGGTGGGTAGGCATCTCTGCAACGCTGACGAATTGCGTTCCGGGATGGCGCAACCAGCTGTTCAGTAACGCCAGTTTTCCCCGCTTGCGTTCATAGCCCATCCACGCTCCTTCCGAGGGGTTCCATTCAGGCTGGCGATGTAACAGATAAAAACGTGGTCGGCCGGAGGGGTAGCGGCGATTAAGCGCCTGCGTATCGGCGATAGCCTGTCTGAGCAGCGCGTGACTTTCCGGCGAGGGTTCATTTTCAGAATCAGCAAAATCAGTGAGCAGCGCGAACCTGAGATTTTCGTTTTCATTCCCCAACCAGCAGACTTCAAGACTGGTGAGGAGCTGGCTGAAACTTTCGTGGCTGGTCAACATGCAGGGAATGACTAACATGGTGGCACTGTCAGCGGGAATACCGGCTGAAAAATCCATCCCCGGCAAGGGTCGAGGAACGCGAAAACGGGTGGTTGCATCACTGAGCAAATCGCTCATTAACTGAGTTAATGCGATAATCAGAGGTAATATCACCGCGATCAATAGCCAGTCTGCGCCCTGCATGGCGGTTTCGTGCAATATTGCTGCGGTCGCTGCGGTTGTCAGCAACGCCAGGCTTCCAAGCCATGACAGCAGGGTTATTCTGTTGAAACTGTGCCGCAAGCGTATGAGCCTTGAGGCGTCTGCCAGGAGATGAATATCCAGCGCCTGTCGACCTTCGCCCGCAAGATAATAACCAACATGATGTTCCGGTGTATCGGGCGCTTTTTCCTCTGAAAGCGCCAGCACCTTCTCAGCAACCTCAGGCTCGCTGAGACCGCTGTCCCTGGCCAGAACCTCAACTACGTGCCGGTAATGATCCCGGGTATTGAAGTGCATCCGGGGATAGATGCCGGCAGGATCATTGCGTAATGCCTGTTCGACAACGCTTATCGTTTCGGCGAAATCAGCCCAGTCCGTTTCACTCAATAAACGCAGGCCCGCGATGCTGTTACTGACGGACAGCTGGCTGGCGGCAAGCTGCTGATTGAAACTATGTATGAGAACGTCAGTGGTGATCCCCTGTTCCCGAAGGCACTGATCAACCCAGGTCAGAGGTAACGACAGCGCGTTGCCATGCCCCTGCAGGCGCCGCACCAGCTCTGCGACAAACGCACTGGTTAACGGAGGTCGGGAGCGCGCCATATCGGCAACCACCATGATTAAATCACCAGGCGCACTCTCTGCGCATTCGACAATCCTTGTTATCCACGTATCAGCAAGGTTTCTGTCCTGCTGCGCTTTTATCACTTCCATACTGATACGACGAAGATTTTCAATCAGCGCAAGGCGCAGCATTCCCGGTAACGCCCAGACTTCACCCAGCGTCAGCGGCGTCACCTGTTGATAGGCAGTGAGATAGCTGGTCAGGCTGGCGGCATCCCAGCGGCCATCGCCGTGAGCAATGGCCTCTGATGCAATATGATAAATTCGTGGGCAATTCAACGGCGATACAAGCGACGGAAGACCTTTGCCAAAGCTTTTCGGCAGATGCTGGCGGACAGTGCGGATTTGTTCCTCAATCAGATAATAATTGTCCAGCAGCCATTCACCGGCGGGCATGATACTGGTCTTTTTACCCGCGTTAAGCTCATAGCAGTTTTGGGTAATGACGGCCTCATTGTCGCCAAGCCGTTTCAGAAGATAATAAGGATGCCTATCCGGTGATACTTTATGAGTCCGCGCCAGCTTCTGGCCGTAGCGTTCCATCTGGACGGTCGAAAAGAGTTCCGACCGCGGCGAGCTTTCACCGGCAGGATCGTTCGCCGAAAACGTTATGTTTTCGGCAGCATTCATCAGAATACGGGAGCGGTTAAACCACGCTCTGGGGATCATTTTCATAGCATTGCTCTGATGCGACGTTAGCGCGCAGGAGCAGTTGCGAAATCAGTTCAGAAACGTTCTCTCAGGATGGGCGTCAGGCATCAGGGATTTAACAGCTGCCGGAATCTAACATAAGTATAGGACATGAGCTCTGTTCTGCGGTTTTGGTCGAGCTAGCGTCGGGAGATAAACAGAGCCTTACATCCGGGGCAAAGCATGGTCTGGTTGAGCCGGATTTTTGACAACGGTTGTACTGATTTTAAGCCACAAACAGGACAGGCAGCAGTGGCAGTAGACGCACTGCTGAAGAATTTCATTGCGTAATTGATAACAGACATAACCATTAACCTTTCAATGAATGAGCTTCACCGTACCACATGTGGTTAAGTTTTAATCTATCTATTTTGACACACTGAAAATCAGGAAAGATAAATGTTCGCAGCCACAGGCCCCCTGAGACCGTTTATCCGGCAAAACTCTATGCGGCTTCCAGGGATGAGTAATTCTGATTCGCGAGAGTTAACGGCTGAAATGTGAAGCAGAACGTCTTTTCGTCCATCAGATGGGATGATGAGGCCTTTACCACTAAGAATATCAAAGCTTTTGACAATTCCTGTCATTTTATGGGACAAGTCAATTCCTTATTGAAAACACGTAAAGACTATACATTGAAAATGGCATTCAGCCACTTTTATTTTCCCTACAGGACCTCTGGACGGCTAAAAGATAATTTGCTTATATCGATTCACTGTGCCTTAATGAATCCCATCAGTTCGATGTACTAATGAAAGTTAGAAATTTTCCGGGCAGTTCTCATTACCAGGCGCTATCGTTGATATCCCCTCTTTTGAGTCCATATGTTTAATCCTATACGTTTACTATCAATACAATCATGTATAACGGAGTCAGTATGACCTCTAGAATTATGGGCCTGGTTAAATGGTTTAACGAAGACAAAGGTTTTGGCTTCATCTCTCCTCTTGATGGCAGCAAAGATATCTTTGTCCATTTATCTGCACTTGATGGCGACAACTTTAAAACTTTATTTGAAGGTCAGAAAGTTGAATTCGCCATTCACCGCGGAGACAAGGGTCCTGCTGCTGCAAACGTAACACTTTGCGATAAATAAATCATTGTGGGTCTGCGATAACGATGAAGGATTATTCCTGAGTAGACAGATCCATAACTTAAATCAGATGAAAGTCGTTTATTCATAATATCTGATCAGCATATTTTTCAAAATTATGAGTATGCCAACCGATGTGATGAAGTGCAGTACTACTGCATAAAAAGTCTCAAAGCACAAACTAACCACATGTTAAATAAGAAGTGCGTAATGGCTTTGACCTTAATGGCATCTGCCAGTTAATATCCACGAGAGAACAGGGTAATAGAATATGACTAAAGTCCTTGTTTTCTTTAATGCTGAATCCTGTAAAGTCATGACCGTTCTGGAAGGTATATCCTCTATCAGGCAGGAATATCCAAACGGTGAAGAAACACATCTTCGGATTATGTCTGCAGGTTTTCCTTCCTTAACTGGCGATCATGGTATTGTTTACGTGGCTACTGACAGGGAGTTAACGTCACAGGAGATACTTGATGCGGCCAGGAAATATTTATAGCATTTTTGTCATGCTCTCTGCTCCACGTTTAATTGCATGCTTACCCTATTTATCAGAATCGAACAAAAAATGAGTTGAAAACATTTATGGCCTGCTAACAGCAGGCTTTTTTTTACATTACACTTTTTTAGAAACACCTCTATAAAGAGAGAGTAATTCGCTACCTTCTGACAAAATGCAGGTGTCTCTCCCCTGCGTGCCATCTTGCCATTTGTGAAAAACCTTGCTAAGTGGCGGCGCTGTCTCTCCTCATTTTAAATCTCATCAGGTGTGACTGAAGCAATAAGTTATGAGGATATAAAAAGGCTCTCCGGATGACTCCTGGCATCATAGTTTTAAGTACCTTCAAAAATGCATGGACATTTCGTAGGAGTTGTAATTTAGTTCTTGCACATTCTTCTTAATTTTCTCTTGCGACAAGAGATTTATATAAGTAGTCTAAACCTCGTTAATAACAATATGTCCCAATCGCATTAAAATGCTCAGTAAGAAAAATCGGGTCGATGAGCAACCGTCGACATTGGTATTTGCTGAACAACAAAAAAACTTTAAACGGTCTCTTTATGTCAGATGCTCTAACACAGTTAAACAATATCCGTACCTTACGTTCTCAGACTCGTGAAATGTCATTAGATGTACTGGAAGATGTTCTGGAAAAGTTTAAAATTATTCTTATAGAACGACGAGAAGAAGAGACATTACGTCTTGCAAATGAAAGTCAGCGCCGCGATAAACTGGAAACACTTCGTCAGATGATGCTTGATGAGGGTATCGACCCCTCCGAACTTTTAGCTGCTATTGGCTCTCCGGGTAAGGCTAAAAGGACGCGCTCCCCCCGCCCCGCGAAGTATCGATATACTAACGAAACTGGAGAGTCAAAAACATGGTCAGGTCAGGGGCGAATGCCGAAGCGGATCTCAAATCTGATTGCTGAAGGTGGGGAATTAAAAGATTTTGAAATCAGCTAAAAAGAGCCGGGTAAAACCCGGCTCTTTTTTGTAAATGCCGCAAGTTGCCTTAGAGAATAGTCGAGAAACATTTAGTTCCGTCGATGTAGCCGAGGCGCTGTTTAAAATCACAGTGCTGCTTAAGGGACAAACCGGTTATCTTGCAGATCGCTACAGCGAGTGAAAAGAGAGCCATCAGGAGCTTTCATTCCGAGTCAATCAGGACAAAAAATAACGTATGTTCTTCGTGAATCCATACTGCATGAGCTTAACAACGTATGCCATTGGCACTAAGTGGACGTAGAGCAAGTTCGCTTGGTCCGAGACGAAGTACGGTGAATCGAAATTCATCAAAACAGTCGCAATGCTGCTATTCGGGATTGGTTCATGAAGTAAATTTTTTGGCAAAATGGACAAGGCTGATAAATATCATACAAAAACAATGCATTATAAAATATGCTCTCTATGAACAACATTTGTGATCAACATAAGTTAAATGCAATTTGATACGTACTCAGTTAAGTCCCCATGTGGCCCACGTTTGGCCATTGACCTCCTCTGCTCATTACAATCATGAAAGCCTGAGAAACAGAGTTCGTTCCTGCAGTTGAGATGCTTTGAATCCGTGGTGAAGATAAAAACGTTTAGCTTCGTCTGTGAGCACATGCACCATAACGGCACGCACGCCAATATTTTCTGCCACTTTGTAACACCGCAGTACCGCATCGTGAAGCAGATCGGCCCCTAACCCTTTTCCACGAACAGAAAGATCTACGGCCAATCTGGCAAGGATAATTACGGGGATTGGATCTGGCATGTTACGCCGAAGATTGCCTGTTGCTTCTGTGTGGTTGACGCTACCAGTGGCCAGTGAATAAAAGCCAGCGACTTGTCGCGTGTCTGTTTTGCAGACAACAAACGTCCTGGCTGCGCCAAGAGACTGATTTTTTAGTCCTTTTTGCTTTAACCAATCATCGAGAACAATTTCTCCGCTGACAAATTCCGCCAATTGATGAATGTGAGTTAGTGGCTCTGGTGCGGTTACAAATCCCACTGTGGTTTCCTTGCCAGTAGCTTCCTGATAGCGGGATCTTCGGCAACCGGAGCATCAAGCATCTCGATAAACTCAGCGTATTGTTCATCATTAAAATTAAACACTCGGCGATCGAGAATGACGTTCTCTGCCGCCTGGCAGGCCATTTCCAGAATAAAGTCTGTACGCGATTTATGTAGAATCTCTGCGGCCGCATCAATAAGCGCGCGTTGGGATTCTTTAGCTCTAAGGTTGAGCTGGACATCTGATTTCATTATTAAGCCTCTTGTATAGCAATTGCTTTACAAGCATATCATAAAGCTTATGTATAGCAACTGCTATACAGTCTCGTACAACTCAATACTCTGATAAGCAACAATAAAAAAACCGCCAGTGCTGGCGGGTTATGGCATAGTTTGTCTCTGAAGTTAAGGCGTTACCATGTTAAACCAGAAATCAAAGCTATCTAAATACCCGAGGAACTCATCAAGCTTGGCATGATTGCCGGAAATTTGTACATCACCCTTCTCTTCTGCCTGTTTCAGCGATTCTTCCTTGAGAATGATTTTGTTCAATGTTGCACGGTTAAGTGTAATGGAGGCATCAGCGTTGCTGGCCTGTGCATCAGCGCTATGGTTAAGAACACCGTTTTCCAGTTCCAGTTTGTATTTACCGCCGTCAGCACCTAAATCGACGTTGAAGACTGCCTGCGCATTTGCCGCTTTTTCTCCGTTAATATGTACCGCGAGATAATCAAAGAACATCTCCGGCGACATGGCCTTAACGGTATCCGGGCTGGCGGTATTTGGCGTCGCGCCTTTTACCACACCGTTGCGTAATTCTTGTGCACCTGTCAGATAAAAATTACGCCATGGACCGGACTCAGCCTGGTAACCCATTTGTTCAAGGGCATCGGCTTCCAGATTACGGGCTTCTTTATTGCTCGGATCAGCAAAGACGATATTGTTAGTGACTTGCGCCACCCAACGGTAATTGCCCTGGGCGTAATCCGTTTTCGCTTTTTGCATGATTGCATCAGCGCCGCCCATATAATCGACATATTTCTTCGCGGCATCAACGGGCGGTAATTCATTCAGTGTTGCCGGATTACCGTTGAACCAGCCGAGGTAAAAGACATACGTTGCTTTCACATCATGGCTGACAGAACCATAGTATCCACGGCTGGCCCATGATTTTTCCAGACCAGACGGCAGTTTGAAGTTAGCGGCGATTTCGTCACGGGTCAGCCCCTGGTTAGCCATACGCAGCGTCTGATCGTTGATGTAACGGTACATATCACGCTGACTTTTCATTAACTTCACCACATTTTCATTACCCCAGGTCGGCCAGTGATGCTGAGCAATAATAATGTTTGCCTTTCCACCCCAGCGGCCAATAACGTCATTGATATATTTTGACCATGCCAGCGGATCGCGGATCTTCGCGCCACGTAATGAATAAGTGTTATGTAGCGTATGGGTGACATCCTCTGCAGCTTCGATCATTCCCTTCTCTTCTACATACCACAGCATTTCAGAAGGTGCTTCCGATCCCGGTGCCATCATGAAGTCATAGGTTAGACCGTCGATAACTTCTTTCTGCCCGGTGTGGGTAATATAGTTAGTGGGTTCAATCAGCGTCACCGTACCGGCGGAGGTTGTCGTCCCCAGACCCGCACCGACCTGACCTTTTGCATCCGGTTTCAGCAGATTGCCGTACATGTAACTGGCTCGGCGACTCATGGCGTTACCTGCCATAATATTTTCAGATACAGCTTCCTTCATAAAACCAGCCGGTGCATATACCTTCACTTTCCCGGATTTCACATCAGCGTCATCAATCACGCCGCGGACGCCACCGTAGTGATCAACATGGCTGTGCGTATAAATGACGGCAACAACGGGTCTTTTACCGCGATTCTTATAATAAAGGTCCATTCCTACTTTCGCGGTTTCTGCCGATACCAGCGGATCAATGACCGTAATACCCTCTTTCCCTTCCATAATTGTCATATTCGAGAGATCAAGATTACGGATTTGATACACGCCATCAGTGACCTGGAACAAACCGCCAATATTGATCAACTGCGACTGCCGCCACAGGCTTGGATTAACCGTGTCGGGGGCTTTTTCGCCCTCTTTGATAAAGGCATATTGCTGAGGGTCCCAAACAACATTTCCCTGCTTACCTTTAATCAATTCACTGGGAAGCGGAGCAATAAAACCTTTATGAGCGTTCATAAAATCGGTTTTATCAGTGAATGGCAATTGACCATATAAGGCGTCATTCGCACTTTTGGTCTGAGCAGTCGCATCTTTTGCCCCTTCCTGTGCCAATACAGGTAGTGATATTAATGATGTTGAACACACGCCAGTTAATGCCAGATAACTCACTAGTTTATTAAGTTTCATAAATCCTCACTAATAATATATTAGAAACCCTGCTGCTCTGATTGTTGAGAAGCTTCCGTAATACTGTGTTTATCAGGTTTCTATGATCTAATGCTCGTAGACTAACATGGTCTTATGAAACAATGTAATGCAATGACATTTATTTTTAAATTTCCTTTTGTTTTTATTTAAACAAAATAGCTGTAGACACCTGACTGTAT
The DNA here is from genome assembly GCF_030332765.1 of Citrobacter sp. Cpo071. Classification (NCBI taxonomy): domain Bacteria; kingdom Pseudomonadati; phylum Pseudomonadota; class Gammaproteobacteria; order Enterobacterales; family Enterobacteriaceae; genus Citrobacter; species Citrobacter sp. Cpo071. The sequence continues at coordinate 648,197 of NZ_JAOWHE010000085.1, forward strand.
AAAAAGATAATGGCTGGCATCCATTGTCTTTAGAACACTATATATGCGCACTCTCTATCTACTTCTCATCACTGGGATACTTTCTGGCTGTAATACTTCTCCCCCAGAGAAAGTTGTTAAAATTAATAAAATGGTGATCCCTGTTGTTCAGGCACAACCCGAGTCAAAATCAAGTAGTGACTCGGCATCCCTGTCCTTATACCAGGATAATAAACAGCAAATTGAAAACGTCGTGAGTTCGTTAAAAAATGAATATCTTCATGAGGTTAAGCCAAGAGAGATGTTTGACGTTCATAGCCAGGCATACCAGGTTTATGCTTCTTTAACCAAGCTCGAACAAATGCAGCAAATGAACAATTTTTATTATAAGGAGCATAATCAAACAGGACTGTTAAGCATTAATCAGTCCGTGAACTCTCTTATTGAATAACAAAAAATCCTCCTCAGAGAATGATGAGGAGGATTTATTGCGATTGATATATAGCATGCCACTACAATAGAATATTAAATTTAGAAAATCGATTTGTAACTTGTTTGTGGGTTTATTTAAAAGCGCTCAGGTAATTTATTGATGGAAGTAAGATACCCTCCGCGCTCAAAATCAATATACCCTCCTTTTTTTAACGCAGATACAACATTTAAAACACTGCTGCGCGATAAGTGGGTCCGATCCTGAATATAATCCAAAATAGAAACTCGCTTGCGCGTCTCTTCCGGCAACAAAATCATCTCTTCGAGGTGGTTACGTATCACTGAATAAGTACGCTGCTGTACGACTAAATCATCACGATAAAAGAGATAACCCGTATGATATGAAAGCACTGCCGCCGCATCTTCCCACAAGCCTTGTTGATGAAAGAGTTCTCGTGCTTTATCGGCATCGACGCGTAATAAGGTTGATTCAGCTTCAGCGCGCAATAAATGGCCGTGTACCGGTTGGATCATTTCGGCAATACCGAACAGATGGGGTTCATAGACGGTCACGATTAACAGACCATCAGAAGAACGTAAAATGGACAGCTCCCCTTGCAAAAAAAGGTAGAGTTGAGGCTTATTCTTGTATTTCCACATGATACGCCGCCGCGGCACAACCTTCATCTTTTCTGCAATCGGTTCAAGTGCTTGCATTAAACGTTGTATGCTTTGTTCTGGGCGTACCGGAGGTGAAATTTGCATAATCAAACCTGTATTATTTTGATCGAGAAAACAATATGCTTTTACCTATATTCCATGAAGGTAGTACAGATTCATATTAAAACCATAAATAGCTCAATAATAAAAGTACAAATTTGTTTTTATTTAAACGAGCGTGTGTGATACGACCACCAGCAGACGGTTACCAGACACTGTCGGATAGATAATCCGCTATGGTGACTATTAACAATGCGTGAGATATTTAATCGGGAATAACGGCGCTAGAATTGATAGCTGTAGTTGACACTGGCAAACCATAACCACGGGTTCTTATACTGGCCTGCAAAGATATCAGATTTGACGTTGGACGACTGCATGTGCAAATACTCAACGGCAACGCCAATATTGCTGGCTGGCGTAATCTGGTACTGTGCACCGGTGGCAAGTCGCCATTCATCGCCGGTTGGCATCGAAAGCGCTACATCACTTTGCGATTTGTACGGTGAACTGTCATACGCAATACCGGCATTAATGCGCCACTGCTCATCGGGATGATATTGCACGCCCAACGCTGTATGCCATGTATCTTTCAGACGATTATCACGATCGCTTTGCTGACCATTTATTGTAATCTGCGGGCTGCCAAACTGACTCCAGTCCTGCCAGCCAAGATCGCCCATCACTGACCATTGACAGTTGATATCGTGAACCAGACTAAACATCACCTGCTGCGGAGCACGGACCTGTGTGGAGATCGGCAGATCATATCCAATATTAGGTATATTGGGAAAACGCGCTGTCCCGTCTATATTAAAATGATAATCAGTCTTGCTGGTCCAGGTTACACCCGTCCGAGTATTGTCAGTTATGTCCATTAATAACCCAAGGTGGTAATTCATCGCCCAGTCATGATCGCTTTGTTTCTCATCGTGGCCATCGACATCTCTGCTTAGCGACAGAAAACCATAGTTTAGCCCTGCAGCTGCGCCAACCGACACCTTATCACTTAGTTTCCATGCAACGGCGGGACTCAGCGTCATCGCAACCATGGTACTTTGTTTAATTAACCGAGCCCCTGCCCAGTTGCCGAAGTCGATACCTAACCCATAGTTGCCGTACAAACCCAAACCGGCAGAAACGGTATCACTCAGCCGTTGCGTATAAAACATGCTGGCATTTGGGAAAAGCGTCATTACATTACCGGGGCTTTGTCTGCCATCTGTCGTATTATTCAGCGTATAGGGTATATCTCCGCCCATCGCCTGTAATCCTCCGGTGACCATATGGTCAGGTAAACGAGTCATCCCCGCAGGGTTAGTTAACAGCGTAGAGGCATCCTGAGCACGAGCGGCCTGCCCTGCACCAGCCAGTGCGGTATCCTCCGTTCCGATTTCATAGAAATAGAGCGCACTGGCGTGACCGACCGATGAAAAGATCATCCCGGAGAGAAAAATTATATTTTTTTTCATTGTATTACCTGTTTGGAGAGGTCGTTCTTTACTAAACGTAAGGTCAGCTATCACACGGTATTGATTTATGCTAATAGCATAATCAGGCATCAGGAATGATGTCGTGTTAAATTTCATCCAATATTAAATTTTATAATTCAACACAACGACATCTTAAAAGTCGACTTAATGAGAACTCTTCTTAATAAGTGATTTGACATAAATTCTAATGTAAAGAAATGAAAATTTAATCTTTTCATAAAAAAGTATGAGTGAAGTCGCCAACGGAAAAACCATAGTTATGATCATCACATAACTGTAATATGCGTTTTAAAAAGTAAAACCTTTACAGCCTTGAGGAGACCTTGTCTTCTCAAAACTTCGTGTCTCAAATATGTCTTTGATTTCAATGGGACACGATGATCATTAACCTCTAAAACCTAATATATAAGTGAGGTGAATATCTTATTGTGCTAACTAATCCTCAGGAGAATAACGCTAATCTGGTCATGGATACAGCATTTTTAAAATATGGACTTTTAATCATGCAATAACAATCAGGTATCTGATACGACTCATTCTTCTGTCATTTTTTGTAAGCGGAAGAAAAGAGTGATGATAGCTAATACAGGTAAAGATAGGGGTAATTACTTATGGCCTCACAATATGACTTTACTGTCACCCTGCACGATCTTGCTTTTATTCTTAAGCAGATCAAAATATCCGAAGCGGCAACTAACCCAGATGGTAGCGTTAATGCTGAATTGCTTAGAGAATTAGTTTCCAGCCCGCTATTACCTTATGGACTTCGCACGGTAGATGGTTCATGGAATAATCTTCTACCGGGTCAGGAGTTATATGGCTCTGCCGACCAGACAATGCCGAGATTAACCGCGTTAAACTGGCAAGATGCGGACCAAATGACCAGTTATATCCAAATTGGTGGCACCGTTATTGATGCCGACCCACGTATTATTAGTAACTTAATTTCCGATCAAACGGCATCTAACCCAGCCGCACTGGAGGTATTTAACGCGTTAAAAGATGCTCCCGGCGGAGGGACTATTACAGGAGACGGAGAAACGTTATCCATTCCTAACCAGTCTCCCGATATCGGTCTCTCCCCTGCTTTTAACGGCTGGATGACCTTCTTTGGCCAGTTTTTTGACCACGGTCTGGATTTGATTCCCAAAGGAGGCAACGGTATCGTTTTCATTCCGCTACAGCCGGATGACCCTTTATATGTTGAAGGGTCGTCGACAAACTTTATGCTATTAACCCGGGCAACGGTGGATGAAAACCGAGAGACAGTAAACCTGACTACCCCCTTCATCGACCAAAACCAAACCTACACCTCCCATCCTTCACATCAGATTTTCATCCGCGAATACGTCATTATTGATGGGAAACCTGAGCCTACCGGGAATTTATTAGGCGGTGCGAACGGTGGACTGGCGACCTGGGCCGACGTTAAAAACCAGGCTGAAACTCTGCTTGGCATTAAACTCACCGATCAGGATGTGTTTAATGTTCCCCTGCTGGCTACGGATCGCTATGGTAATTTGATTTTAAGTGAAAATGGAAAGGTACAGATTGTTACCACCGGGGGACTCGTTGAAGCCAACGGCGGTCTGTTGCCTGAGGGAACATTCCGCACCGGCCATGCGTTTCTTGATGATATTGCGCATACTGCCGCGCCAAAAGCGGGTCTGCTGGCAGATGATGACACTGCGATTGGAGGCGAAGGAGCGCAACCGGCAGGAACCTATGATAACGAACTGCTCGATCGTCACTTTATTACCGGTGACGGGCGTGGGAACGAAAATATAGGTTTAACCGCGGTGCACGCCGTTTTTCACAGCGAGCATAACCGTCTGGTTGAGCAATATAAAACAACACTGCTGGAAACCGGTGATATCGACCTCATTAATCAGTGGTTGATGCCCAATCATCAAATCACGGAATTACCTGCCGATACCAGTACGCTGGTATGGAACGGTGAGTACCTATTCCAGGCAGGTCGTTTCTCCACGGAAATGCAATATCAGCACCTCGTATTCGAGGAGTTTGCCCGTACCGTACAACCCGCCGTCGATCCGTTTGTTTTCTCCAACACGGCGGATATAAACCCGATGATCTTTGCCGAGTTTGCGCATGTGGTTTACCGTTTCGGGCATTCAATGCTGACAGAAACCGTGGCGCGCACCGACATTGATATGCAAAGCGGCGATATTGACCTGATTTCAGCATTCCTGAATCCGGTAGCATTTAATCAAATCAACGGGGCCACCGTCACGGACGATCAGGCTATTGGCGCAATTGTGCGTGGTATGACGCGTCAGGTGGGTAACGAAATTGATGAATTTATTACCGATGCTCTGCGTAATAATCTCATCGGCCTGCCCCTCGATTTAGGCGCGCTTAATATAGCCCGTGGCCGTGACACCGCAATGCCGACGCTGAACCAGGCCCGCGAGCAGTTTTTTGCATTAAGCGGTGATAGTCAACTGAAGCCTTATACCAGTTGGGCTGACTTCACTACCTACCTGAAAAATCCCGCTTCAATCATTAACTTTATGGCCGCCTATGGTCAGCATGAGCTGATCCTCAATGCCACCAGCCTTGAAGGTAAGCGTGCAGCGGTAAACTTCCTGTTGTTTGGTGATGCTAACAATGCCCCGCCTGCGGATGCGATGGATTTCTTTAACAGTACCGGAGCGTGGGCAACCAAAGAGTCCGGCCTGAATATGGTCGATTTCTGGATTGGCGGGCTGGCAGAGCGCAAAAATGAATTTGGCGGCATGCTCGGCTCAACCTTCAACTTCGTCTTTGAAACACAAATGGAAATGCTTCAGGACGGCGATCGTTTCTACTATCTGAGCCGCGTTCAGGGGTTGAACTTACTCAATGAACTGGAGGCCAACTCGTTTTCCGCGCTGGTAATGCGTAACAGCGATCTTGGCGATGAGGGATCCTCCCACCTGCCCGCAAATCTGTTCCAGACACCGGACCATATTTTTGAAGTGAACCGCGTGCTGCAAACGGAAATCGACCCGAAATGGGGTAATCCGCTGAAGGATCTGCTCTCGCCGTTGTTGGTGCGTCGCGACCCAGGTGTGGATGTTGACGGCGATAGTTTTGCCGATGGCGGGTATCTGAAATATACCGGCGATGGGCATGTGGTGCTTGGAGGGACGGCAGGCAATGATACGTTAATCGGCGGTAAAGGGATCGACAGTCTGTGGGGTGATGGCGGAGATGACCGACTGGACGGCGGCGACGAAGCAGACGTGGTCCATGGCGGTGACGGTGATGACATTATTACCGATACCGGTACGCCTGTTGGTGATGCGGACTTCCTGCACGGTGATGCCGGACATGACGTTATCTTCTCCGGTAACGGAAACGATCTGGTCTTTGGTGGCAGCGGTAGCGACTTCGTGGTGGTCGGCGAAGATGCGCAGGAGGTCTTCTCGGGTCAGGATAACGACTTTGCGCTTGGCGGCTCGGGTGGTGATTTCCTGATGGGCAACGAAGGCGATGACTGGCTGGAAGGCGGCGACGGGTTTGACACGCTGGCGGGTGACAACTCCGAGTTGTTCTTCAACAGTACCATTATCGGTCACGATGTCCTCAACGGTCAGGGTAACGACACCGACTACGATGGCGAAGCCGGTGATGACATCATGGTTCAGGGCGCGGGGATCCAGCGCAATAATGGCATGGCCGGTTTCGACTGGGCAATCCATAAAGGCGACCCAAATGGCGCTAACTCTGACCTTGGGATCCCTATTTTCGTCAACCAGCAGGAGTTTATTCTACGCGACCGTTTTGATCTTGTTGAAGGGCTGTCGGGCTGGAAATACGACGATATCCTGACCGGGACAGAACAGCCGATAGGTACTGCGCCTGTTCAGGGCGTTCCCCTCTCTAACAACCTGACCCAGGAAGGTGCGGATCGGATCACCGGTTTACAGGCTATTCTCGGCGTAGAGCGTTCTACAAATCCGGACGCGGTGCTCCTGAATCCTGATGATGGTAGCGATATTTTACTCGGCGGTGGCGGTAGCGACCGCATTATGGGTAAAGCCGGTAACGATATCATTGATGGTGATGCATGGCTCAACGTGCGTATTGCCGTTACGGGTATGGCAGGACTCACCAGCGCCGAAGGTATGGCTGAACTGAAATCGTACATGCTGGCCGGCACGCTGAAACCGAATCAGCTGTCGATTGTGCGAGAAATCCTGCATGAAGGTAACGGCACGGAAACTGACGTCGCGGTGTACCGTGATGTCAGCAGCAACTATGTCTTTACCCGTATGGCGGACGGTAGCCTGCGCGTCGATCACGCCACGCCGGATGCCGCGCTGAACCTGAATGATGGCATCGATCGCCTGTTGAACATCGAAAAGCTCGAGTTTGGCGATGGGAAGCAGCTGTGGGTGACGGGGCAACAAGCGACGGGCGATCTTACCATCAGTAACCCTAACCCTTCGGTGGGCGACCTGCTGCGCGTCAACGTGGCGAACTTGCTGGATGGTAACGGCCTTGCGGCGGATGTGGCCATCACCATGACCTGGCAGGCATTCGTCAACGGCCAATGGCGAGATCAGGCAACCGGCGTTGAGTTCAGAGTGCCTGGCACTATTCAGGGCGCACCGCTGCGTGTGGTAGCCAGCTTTAACGACCGCATGGGTGACGCTGAAACCCTGGTGTCGGCACAAACTCAGGCGATCCTACCGCGAAATCAGGCCACGACCGGTGTGCCGGTAATTAACGACCTCACCCCAACTGAAAGTCTGACGCTGACCGCGGTGGTTTCAGGCATTGCTGACGCCGATGGTCTGAGCGGCGGTAATTTCACTTATCAATGGAGAATGAGTTCGCCAACCGGATTCGTCAACATTAACGGTGCGACTTCCGCCACCTATACGCCGGGTCAGGCTATGGTTGGCAGAACGTTGCAGGTGGTCGTTACCGTCGTCGACGATGAAGGCAACCCCCCTGTTGTCCTGACGTCGACCACCACCCAGCCCGTGGGCGATCTGATTGTGGGTACCAACGGGGCTAACACCCTCGTCGGTACTGCCTGGAGCGATATCCTACGCGGTGAAGGCGGTAATGACACCTTACTCGGCGGTGCAGGTGACGATCTGCTCATTGGCGGTGCGGGAAACGACAACCTCTCTGGTCAGGCGGGGCAAGATATTCTGCAAGGTGATGCCGGTAATGACACGCTTGATGGCGGGCTTGGTGCCGACAGTATGACCGGCGGCACGGGCGATGATACCTACATCGTTGATGATTTCGGTGATGTAGTTATCGAAGGTGTGAATGGTGGCACGGACGTTGTCCGAACCAACCTCAGCAGCTACGACCTCACCGATAACGTGGAAGAACTGGTATTTACCGGCAGTGGTAGTTTTATCGGTACCGGTAATGCCATTGCGAACACCATTACGGGAGGGACCGGTAACGACTATCTGTTCGGCATGGGCGGTAACGACCAGTTGTTTGGTGGTATCGGGAATGACTTCCTCGATGGCGGAGATGGCGCTGATAACCTGCAAGGCGGAGTTGGTAACGACGTCATGATTGGCGGTGCGGGCGCGGATACCCTTTCCGGCGGTAGCGGGGACGATATTCTTAATGGTCAGGAAGGTAACGACATTCTGGACGGTGGTGCCGGTAGCGATATCTTTGCCTTTGGCGCCAACTTTGGGCAGGACCGAATTACCGGTTTTGACAGTAACCCCAACGGCGGGCAGGACTTCCTTGATCTCGTCTTGTTAGGTATCAACGCGGGTAATTTTGCCAGCAGCGTGTCTATCACCGGAAACAATGGCAACACCATTGTGACTATCGGTACAGATACCATCACATTGGTGGGCGTCAACTCAACCACCGTGAATATTGGTGACTTTTATCTGGAAATGCCCACTACCCTTGCCAGTAACAACGGCAATAGTTCATTGATCGTATAAGGAGAAGACTATGTCGCGCCAGCATACGCCAACAGAACTGAATGATGCATTAAAGGGAACGAAGCCCACTTTTCTGATGCTGTTGTTTTTTAGTTGTGTGATTAATATGCTTATGCTGGCGCCGGCAATTTATATGCTACAGGTTTACGACCGTGTGCTGGTCAGTAAAAATACCACCACGCTGTTAATGTTGACCTTATTGATTGTCGGCTTGTACATCGTTATTGCCATGATTGAATCTGCCCGCGCGCAGGTTATGATCAGACTTGGCAACCGGCTTGATATAAAGCTAAGCCAGTTGGTCTTTAACGCAGCCTTTAAAAGAAAGATGGTTACCGGCGATAACAACCCGGCGCAATCTTTAGCCGAACTGGATCAGGTTCGTCAGTTTCTTTCCGGGAATAGTCTGTTCGCCTTACTGGATATTCCCTGGACGCCAATATATCTGTTCATCGCTTTTTTGGTCCATCCCCTGCTGGGATACCTTTCTCTCGGCGGAATAACGTTATTATTTATTCTGACGCTGGTATCTGAAATCTCTACCAAACGCCCGATTCAGCAAGCGCACGCCTTAACCATTAACAATGCCAGCAAACTGAATAAACAGCTGCAAAACGCTGATGCCATTGAGGCGATGGGTATGCTCTCGACCCTGAAGTCCAACTGGCAGGAGCAACATAACAAAGTGCTGGCGCTACAAACGCAGATTGCTGACAAAACGGCCGGGTTGAGCAGCCTCAGCCGCTTTGTGCGGGTGTTGCTGCAATCTATTGCGCTGGGTGCCGGGGCTTTACTGGTGATCGGTGGCCATATTACTCCGGGCTTGATGATCGCCGCCTCGATCATTCTTGGCCGCGTCCTCAACCCGGTAGAACAAGTTATTGGCAGCTGGAAGCAGTTCGTGCAGTTTCGTAGCGCGTGGCATCAGCTCTCAACCTTGCTGAAGGAGTATCCGGCACCGAAAGAGGTACTGACCCTGCCGCGTCCGAACGGCAACATCAGCGTCGAAAGCGTCTTCGCCGCAGCTCCCGGCCAGCCTTCCCCGCTACTGCGTAATATCGCATTCCAGCTGGAGCAAGGTGAAGTTCTGGGGATTATCGGCCCCTCAGCCTCAGGGAAAACCTCGCTGGCAAAGGTTCTGGTTGGTGTCTGGAAACCGCTATCAGGGAAAGTCAGATTAGACGGCGCAGATATTTGTCAGTGGGATAAAGCGCTGCTGGGCCCGTCTATTGGCTATCTGCCGCAGGATGTGGAACTGTTTGACGGTACCATCGCGCAAAACATTGCCCGCTTCGCGCAGAATGACAGTGAGCTTATTGTCGCCGCCGCATTACTGGCAGGCGTTCATGAGATGATCCTGCGCTTGCCGCAAGGTTATGACACGCTGTTGGGCGCAGGCGGATACCAGCTCTCCGGCGGGCAGCGGCAGCGTATCGGGCTGGCACGCGCCGTGTATAACAATCCTGCGTTCATCGTGCTTGATGAACCGAATGCCAATCTTGACGACGCGGGCGAATTTGCACTCGTTAAAGCCATCAATACCCTGCGTACACAGGGACAAACTACCGTCATTATCTCACACCGCCCGACGCTGCTCGGCGTGGTCAATAAGGTTTTGCTGCTTAACGATGGCGCCATACAGGAGTTTGGTACCCGCGATCAGGTTTTCGCCCATTTGCGTCAGGCCAACGTACTGAAACCGGTGGCTACGCCTTCTCCATCCACGACTGAACAGCAACGTGAGGCCTGATGATGAAAAAGAATCCCCACAACACGGCATCTGCTGGCGTAGATACCAATATCTGGTCGCCGATTATCCGGGGCGTGATCGTCATTGTGCTTGGTGTCGGTAGTTTTATATTCTGGGCAGTGCAAGCTCCATTAGATGCGGGCGTGGTCGCTGATGGTACGGTAACCGTATCGAGTAACCGCAAAACTATTCAGCATCTGAGCGGCGGTCGGGTAACGGATATCTTTATCAAAGAAGGCGACTTCGTGAAGAAAAATCAGGTTCTCGTCCGGTTGGATAAAATGCAGCTCGAAATGCGTTTCAGCGCGTTAAATGCCCAGTATATTTCTGCAAAAAGTATCGAAGATCGCCTGTTGGCAGAACGCGATGGCCTGGAAGCGATCGTCTTTAATACGACGCTGACGCAGCAATTCTCTGGCAATAAACGGCTGACAGAAGTCAGAAATCTGCAGGCCAAGCTTTTCGATACGCGTCGCAAAACGATTCAGGACGAACTGTCGATGATTGAGGAGACGCTCGATGGTCTGGTTGGGCAAACGGATAATCTCAATAAAATAAAAGGCTATCGCGACCACCAGTTTTCTCTGATTAACCGGGAGTTGGGGGCTATTCGCGCGCTGAGCGAAAAGAATTATTACCCCAAAGCGCAATTACTGGTGCTGGAGCGCGAGGCGGCTGAAATATCTGGCAGCGTTTCAGAAGATATTCTTAACATTGCCAAACTGAAATCGCAGCAAAACGAATTAAAAATTAAAGCCTACCAGGTGCGTCATCAATATTTACGTGAAGTTGAGTCTGAACTGACGGAAAACCAAAAAGAAGTGGCGATGCTGGAGGATGAACTGGTGTCCACCCGTCACGAGCTGGATAACACCGAGATCCGCTCACCGATTAACGGTATCGTGCTGGATGTTAAAGTCAGTACCGTGGGCGGCGTCATTCAACCCGGCGAACATCTTATGGATATTGTCGCCGCCGGACAACCCATGCAAATTGATGCCAAAATACCCGTGCATGCCATTGATAAACTGGTCCCCGGCTTAACCGTTGATGTACTTTTCCCTGCCCTTAACCATGCCCTGTTGCCGTCGGTTCCGGCCCGGGTTCTGACTATCTCGGCGGACCGCTTAATTGATGAAGCCACTCAGCAGCCTTACTACCTTGCGGAAGTACAGGTTTCAGCAGAGGGCGCGCGTTTGCTGGGCGATTACAAAATTAAAGCGGGAATGCCCGCCAGCGTGACGATCAAGACCGGTGAACGAACCCTGATGAGTTACCTGTTTAAACCGTTGATTGCCCGTCTGGAACTGGCTTTTAAAGAGTATTGAACCATCCATTGCCGGTATGGCGTACGGCTTGTCGCGCCATACCGCTTTCTGCCGTTGCTGGCAGCTTTGCTTTCTTGTAACCTTCTTCCCGTCACACTACTGACAAAATCTGGAACCACTGAACTGGACTTCATATGAATGCTCATATTTCTAAAGACCCTTTACATGGCGTAACGCTTGAAATGCAGGTCAATGCCCTGGTTGAACGTTATGGTTGGGCTGAACTGGCGCAACGCATTAATATCAACTGCTTTAAAAATGAACCGAGCGTTAAATCCAGTCTGAAGTTTCTGCGCCGTACGCCGTGGGCGCGGGCAGAAGTTGAAGCGCTGTACCTTGATTCGCTGCATGACCTGGCCTCAAACAACACCCCCGAACCGGCCTTCGATCCCTGGGCTAACAGCCGCAATAAAAAGAAATAAGAGCAAAATCAGATGGCAGCATCCGGTTTCTTTTCAGGAAATTATCAGAAAAAACTGGCGAAGATTCTCGCCCGTTCTCGTGCCAGACTACCGCTGACCAACATGAAATGGTTTGCTGTACTTGTGGGCAGTATGTTGTTACTTGGCAGCTGTTCTTCACAACCGCCCGGCCCCAAAACCACTCCGCTACCTCCGGTGAGCAAACCACAGCAGAGCAAGGAGCCAGTGCGCGGGATCTGGCTGGCGACGGTTTCACGTCTTGACTGGCCGCCGATTTCATCCGTGAACATCAGTTCGCCTGCCGTACGCATCAGCCTGCAGCAAAAAGCGCTGACGGATAAGCTGGACAACCTGAAACGGCTTGGTATTAACACCGTTTTTTTCCAGGTTAAGCCCGATGGGACCGCATTGTGGAAGTCAAAGATCCTACCGTGGTCAGATACCCTGACCGGTACGATTGGCCAGGATCCGGGTTACGATCCGCTGCAGTTTATGCTCGATGAAGCGCATAAACGCGGAATGAAAGTTCATGCCTGGCTTAACCCCTACCGCGTGTCCGTAAACACCAAACCTTCGACGGTCACTGAGTTAAACAGCACGCTGTCACAGACACCGTCCAGCGTATACGTCCTGCATCGGGACTGGATCCGCACTGCGGGCGAGCGTTTTGTGTTAGACCCCGGTATTCCCGACGTGCGCGACTGGATCACCAGCATCGTGGCGGAAGTGGTTGAGAATTACCCGGTTGACGGCGTGCAGTTTGATGATTACTTCTATACCGAATCTCCCGGCTCTGCGCTCAATGACAGCCAGACCTTCAGAAGATACGGCCAGGGATTCGCTTCCAAGGCTGACTGGCGTCGCGATAACACGCAACGGCTGATTGCCCAGGTTTCGCGGACCATCAAGAAACTCAAGCCTGAGGTTGAATTCGGCGTCAGTCCTGCGGGCGTGTGGCGCAACCGTTCGCACGATCCAGCGGGCTCCGACACGCGCGGCGCGGCAGCGTATGATGAGTCGTATGCAGACACCCGCCGTTGGGTGCAACTAGGTTTGCTGGATTACATTGCACCGCAACTCTACTGGCCTTTTGCCCGCGACGCAGCGCGTTACGATGTACTGGCAAAATGGTGGGCAGATGTCGTGAAATCAACCAACACCCGCCTCTACATTGGTGTAGCGCTGTATAAAGTTGGTGAACCATCGAGAAAAGAGCCGGACTGGACGGTAAAAGGCGGTGTGCCGGAACTGAAAAAGCAGCTCGATTTAAACGAATCCGAACCGTACATCAACGGCACGATCCTGTTTCGCGAAGATTATCTTAATCAACCGCAAACGCAGGAAGCAGTGACCTATATTCGTAATCGTTGGGGACGTTAATAGTTGTCCTCTGGTCAGTTTAGCGAGGAAATGTAGCGGGGAAACATTGCCCCGCTCAGCTTTAATTCTTCGGTAAGTGTAGCGGCCGTATCTGCGTCACCGGGACATTAACCGACGGACATTATCATCAATTTGTTTCTGAATCGTCTTCAGCGTGGATTGCGTTATCTGATCGGGGTATTTGTCCCTGGCGATGGCGCTCAATGCCGTGGCAAAGTGACAGACTTTTTCGATTATGCCGTTCACATGGTCAGCAGATAACTCAGCTTCCTGAACGCCAAGCGACTGAAGGTGCTTTCTTTCGATATCCAGCGCCTCTCCCAGCACGTCCATTTGGTGATACCCGCCAGGCCCTTCGCACCAGGTGACATCGTAAGCCGGAGCCAGAGTCCAGTTTCCATCGGCTGACATTAAATAGGCAAAATTCTTCGGATGATCGTCGCGGTTGTTAAAAGCCACGTTGAAAACCACGCGTTCGAACGCTTTTGCCTTTTCTCTGACATCATTGGTACAAATCTGCGTGGCGCGCAGAAAATCCCGGTAGTCTAAAGCACCGGGTATCTGGTAATTTGCCCCGGTAAGTGCCGCCAGGCTCTGCATAGGAATACGTATCGACTGGTCACGGTCGAAACGGCGAGTGGCAAATGCCGTCTGTCCGCCGGGCAGATTGAAATACGCAGTATCGGGCGTGGTGATCCCACATTGGCGCAAGCATTCAGCATAAACTGCTTCGATGGCACATACCTCAGCATGCTCATGCCTGGCGGGAAATTTAATCAGCCAGCTTTCGCTCCCGGGTAGCGGCGCCGTGGTGAATTTAGACGTGACAGTGTCACGATAAAGTAACGCCTTAGGCCTTGCTCCCTGTGGCGAACCGCCCATCTGGAGTAGTTTTTGCAAGAATTCCCCGCCTTCGCCGCTCAGGACTTCCTGAACCTCAGCGGCCAGTTGTGCGAGAGGAACATCCTCTTTTGACAGCGTCTCGACATCTGACTGAACGGGCTGGAATGTCATGGCGCCCATCGCGTTGTTGCCGACCCAGGTTAAGCGCTCCAATGGACCAATGCGTGCTGCGTTGAGCCCGCGGCGTTTAAATAGTCGGTCCATCAACAGCATACCCCAGCCGTCAGGTAGCGAATCATAGACTGGCCCAGGTAATCCCAGCTGATGAGCCGGGAAATCCCTGCGTAAACGGGGACCGTTCAGCGGTAACATCAGTCGGGACAGTTCCAGCCCCTTACGTAAGGCCTCTTCACTGTATTCAAAGGCGATCAACGGACGTCCGGTCAGGGCTGTGGAAGACACCAGTTTGCCCCACAGCCATTTCTCACCCCAGCCTTCATAGAAGACATCGACTTGCTCAGGCATCAGAATTTTTCCTTTTGATCCGCTGACGTGCCGCGCTCTTTTCGTAACGCAAAATATCATCGAGACTATCAATCCTGGGTTTGAATAACCCCTCCAGCGCATCGCCATAGCCTAACACCATCGCGACTTTGACCAGATTCTCAAATCCTACATTTTTCCCCGCTTCCAGATTCGACACGGTATTCACACCGACCCCTGAACGCGCGGCAACATCAGCCTGCGTCATTTGCCGGGCGAGTCGTTCTTTACGTAATCTGTCGCAAAGCAGTTTGACGATATCAGCTGCAGTATTTAGCGTTAAATCCATAATATTGGCTCTTATTGGGATAAAAACGACTTTACACCCAATATTATAGAGTTAAGTTGGGAATGATTCAAAGTCTTATAAGACACAATAAAAAGGAGTTAAACCGGAAAATCTTGCTTAAGGGACATTATACTGGAGTTATCCGGGCACAAGGTCTGCACCCGGAAATGATGCCGTTATCAGGCAACGGAAGGCTCAGGTAGTCTGAATGACGAAACCAGCATTGCCAGTTGTTCCGCCTCCTCTTTCAGCGCCTGCGTCCGTGCTGCGGCATCATCAATTAATGAGGCGTTTTGCTGAACGGTGCTGTCCATCTCGGTAACGGCCAGCGTAACTTCGGAAACGCCCTTACGTTGTTCTTCACCCGCAACGCGTATTTCCCCCATCAACTGGCGCACCTGACGCACATTGTTGACCAGTTCTCCCAGACGCTCACCGGCATTGTGAATTTGCTGACTTCCGCTACCAACATGAGAAACGGATTCATCAATCAACGTTTTAATTTCCTGCGCGGCGGTGGCACTGCGCTGAGCCAGCGTGCGCACTTCGGAGGCCACGACGGCAAACCCTCTGCCAGCATCGCCCGCTCTGGCGGCTTCAACCGCGGCATTCAGGGCGAGAATATTGGTCTGGAACGCAATGCTGTCGATGACCGCGACAATTTCCACCATTCTGCCGGATGAGGCGCTGACGTTATCCATTGTTGAGATCACGCCCTGCATCACATCGCCGCAGCGGTTGGCCGTTTGCGCGGTGCTATCGGATAGCTCATCCGCCAGTTGTGTATTACTGGCGTTTTGATGAACGGTCGCATTTAACTGCTCCATGGCCGCCGAACTCTCTTCCAGCGCAGCGGCCTGCTGCGTTACGCGAGATGAAAGCTCCATATTACTGTCAGCCAGGCTAACGGCGTTATTCGCTACCACTGTGCTACTGCTTCTGACGGTGATCAGGATGGCCGAGATTTTATCGACGAACAGGTTAAACGCCTCGGCGATAGCCGAAATCTCGTCTTTGCCACGAACATCCAGACGACGGGTAAGATCGCCTTCTCCCTGCGCGATGTCATCAAGTGCCTGACGAGTATCATCGAGACGTGAAATCAGTCGACGAACCACCAGCCATGATCCCACCAGCAACAGCGTCATGATAGGGATCAATACTTCCAGAACGTCCTGCATCATCACTTTGGCAAGACCGACAATACGAGATTCCGGGGTTGCAAGTCCTACGACCCAGCCGGTATCTGGCATCGGGAACAGCATTACCTGTGACGCTGTATTCAGGACGTTGTCGTTTGCCAGCGTGATAGTCTTCACCCCATCTGTCGGGCGCAAAGATTTCAGACCGTTTTGCACCGGGATAAGCCACTGCGCGCTTTGCGCCAAATCGTTAATGGTTTTATATTTTGCCAGGTCGGCCTGCGGGAAATAGAGAATTTGTCCCTGCTTGTCTACCACAAATGCGTAACCACCGGTGCTGTTTCCCTGCTGCTGCATGAAGGTAGCGACGTTATCCAGACGAATATCAGTGGTAGCGACACCGGCAAACTTGCCCGCCTGTTGATAAGGCACGCTGCATGTCACCATGTTGACGCCTGAACTGGCATCCTGGTAAACGTCAGACCATAAACAGCTGTTTTGTGAATGGCCTTTGGCCAGTTGATACCAGCTTTCATTGTGGTATCCACTCGATCCTTCGACGTTATAATCATTGGAATACACCAGCTTTCCTTCAGCATTCCGCGCCCAGAAAAAGCTTCTTTTCTCCACACCTGCGGTGAAGGCGTCTGGTTCTGGCCAGATGCCGCCGCCGGTTATAATCGAGTCTTTACCTTCACCAATAAGATGCGGAACAACGCTTTGGTACAGAGATTCATCGTTAGGCAACACTTCAGCCAGTCGCGACAGGCTGACGGTCTCACCTTCAATTCGGGACAATACGGTACTCAACTGACGGGTTAAACCTTGCCCTGTTTCTTCGATCAGGGCGGTGTTGATTTCAACGACGCGCGGCTGACCGCGCCAGAGCATAATCACCACGATAACAAGGGTCGTTACTGCAAGCAGCAGAATGCCGCCGATGGTTAAACGCGTTGAAATACGAGTAGGATACCAGGCCATACAAACTCCTTCTGCAAAAGGCTAACTTTTATCCAGTATCGGCACAGGCGTTTATATCTTTATAAAGTTTTCTTAAGTATTGCAAAACAAATAAGTGACAGTGTCACAAATAGCAAAACCCAGCACTTTGGCTGGGTTTTAATAACGTCTTAATCTTATTTAGATAATTCTTTTTTGATTTCGTCTTTTATTTTACTTAATTCACTCTGCGGATGTTTCTTACAAAGTTCAACGGTCAGAGGAACTGCAGTCGTAACGGTTTCGTTATAGTCGACGTAGTCACCACCTTTGAAGTCTTCGTCTTCATTGAGCACCCAGAAGGCCACCGGAGCCATAGTTTGTGGGTTCAAATCAATAAACTCCTGGCAGTTCATACCTTTCGGAGTCACTTCAGTTTTAGCGTTATCTGTTGCTGCATTGACGCTGACACTGGTTAACAGCGCTGCGACCAGAATACCTGCTGTAGAAAGGGAGAATTTATTCATTGTAGTACTCCATTTATAATATAAATAATATCTACACTTGCGCTTAACACCGTTAATGTAGCTCGCGAAAAATAATACCCCTACCGTCATAAGAATAAAGATTGCTGTTATTGATATGGCTGAAATTTATATTTCCTATTACTGATTCTTATGTCTGAGGGATAAATGTTGCCCACAATGTGATCGTTCCGACGAAATCAGCAGATTCATACCCCTCTTCCTCTACCGTTGCACCAAAACTGAACTACGCTGCACAAATGTTGATCATTGGTTAATGAATATCGGTTGGTTTTTAACAAAAACAGCCGGCGTGCCGCTGTTACGCACATGGCACGCGTCCTGCATTGTTAATTCGCTAACAGAAATACGGTATCTGACAGGCAACTAACAGCGAGAAGGTAATGACAGCCAAACCAGAGTTATTTACCCGCATAGAGCAAACCTTTAGCCAGCTGACGCCCAGCGAAAAGCGCGTGGCCGGGTGGCTGTTAGCCCATGCTGTGCAGATCCCATTTGAAACCGCAGATGGCATCGCCAAAGCAACCGGAACCAGCGGCATTACCGTCGGACGTTATCTGCGTAAACTGGGTTTTCGTAACCTGGAGGATGCAAAAGCCAGTCTGCGTGAGCTGCCCGTTGTTCCGTATCAGCCTTGGGGAATGAATGAACGACTGGATTCCTGGCACCAGCAACAAAGCCTGCCGGATCGGGCACAGCAGTCGCTGTTACTGGAGATCGACGCCATTACCCACGTCTATCAACTTGCCCAGGGTGAGACGTTTCAACGCATTGCGCAGCAGCTGGCGCATGCGGAAGCCGTGTACATCCTCGGGATCCAGTCCACCCGCGGGATCGCCAACGCCTTTTTTAGTCACCTGGAATACCTGCGACCTAAAGTCAGCTACTCCGAAGGCCTGTCCGGCAGTTGGGTAGAGTCGCTGAACTCGGGATTCAGCCAGCCTTACGTGGTTATTACCGATATGCGCGCCTACTCCGCTATTTCGCGACAATATTGCCGCGTCGCCACAGAACGCTGTATTCCGCTGGCGCTCATTACCGATGTGTGGTGCCCATGGGCCAGGGATTATTCCATTGATTTACTTCAGGTAAAAACTGACACCGGGCATTTCTGGGACTCACTGGCACCGGTGAGCTGTCTGTTCAACTTATTACTTTCTGCGGTGGTGGCGCAACTGGGTGACGCCCTCGCAGGACGCCTGCAAACCAATCGCCAGTTACAACAACAATTTGGTCAATTCGAACAATAAACAGGAAACGTGCTATGTCAGAACTCCCAGAACTGGTCGATCTGTCGGTGATATTTCCGTCGCTGCATATCGATCTTAAATACGCTACTGCCGACAACATTACCGGCGCACCTATCTACCGGGAAGCGCGTTGTCTGTTGCACACTGAGGCGGTAACCGCGCTGGCTAAAAGCATCAGCATTGCGCAACTGGCCGGCCTGCAGCTTGTGGTGTACGACGCGTATCGCCCCCAGCAGGCGCAGGCGATACTGTGGAATGCCTGTCCCGACCCGCAGTATGTTGTTGATGTCGCAATTGGTTCCAATCACAGTCGCGGAACGGCCATTGACGTTACGTTGATGGACGATCGCGGCCATCTCCTTGATATGGGGGCCGGTTTTGATGAAATGCATGACCGTTCCCATGCCTGGCACCCGTCTGTACCTCCGGCAGCGCAGCGTAACCGCCTGCTGCTCAATGCCATTATGTTTGGCGGTGGTTTTGTCGGTATTAACAGTGAATGGTGGCATTTTGAATTACCTGATGCCGCTCGCTATCCGCTGCTTGACGATCAAATAGATTGTTACACTGTCACGCCTATAACAACACAACATCCCCTTTAATTCTGGAGCCTGGTTATGAAGACTACACCTGCGTTAAACGCGTTTTTCCGCCCCGCTCTGATAGCCGTTGCGTTAGCATTTGCCCTGCCCGCCGCACAGGCTGCCGTTCCCAAAGATATGTTGGTGATTGGTAAAGCCGCCGATCCGCAGACGCTCGACCCCGCCGTGACCATCGATAACAATGACTGGACGGTTACCTATCCCTCTTACCAGCGGTTGGTTCAATACAAAACCGACGGAGGTAAAGGATCCACGGAAGTTGAAGGTGATTTAGCCAGCGGCTGGAAAGCCTCTGACGATCAGAAAGAGTGGACGTTTACCCTGAAAAACGATGCCAAATTCGCCGACGGAACGCCGGTAACGGCAGATGCGGTAAAGCAATCCTTTGAACGTTTGCTCAAAATTGGTCAGGGACCTGCGGAAGCTTTCCCAAAAGATCTGAAGGTCGACGTCATTGATAACAACACGGTGAAATTTACCCTCAGCCAGCCGTTTGCCCCGTTTCTGTATACGCTGGCAAATGACGGTGCCTCAATCATTAACCCGGCCATCTTAAAAGAGCATGCCGCAGACGATGCCCGCGGATTCCTCGCGCAGAACACGGCAGGATCTGGTCCCTTCATGCTGAAGAGCTGGCAAAAGGGACAACAACTGGTGCTGGTGCCGAACCCGCATTATGCCGGGGCGAAACCGACATTTAAGCGTGTCTCAGTCAAAATAATTGGTGAAAGCGCCTCCCGTCGCCTGCAACTGTCACGTGGTGATATCGACATTGCCGATGCGCTTCCTGTTGACCAGCTTGCCGCTTTAAAACAGGAAGGCAAAGTGAACGTGGCGGATTATCCCTCATTGCGCGTGACCTATCTGTATCTCAACAACAGTAAAGCGCCGCTCAATCAGGTGGATTTACGCCGCGCCATCTCGTGGGCCACCGATTATAAAGGCATGGTCAACGGGATCCTGAGCGGCAACGGGAAGCAAATGCGTGGCCCGATCCCTGAAGGCATGTGGGGTTTTGACGACAAGGCCATGCAGTACAGCTTTGATGAAGCCAAAGCCAAAGCAGCGTGGGACAAAGTTGCCACCAAACCTGAAAGCCTGAGCTTCCTGTACTCCGATAATGACCCTAACTGGGAACCTATCGCGCTCGCCACCCAGGCAAGCCTTGGCAAACTGGGCATTAAGGTGAAACTGGAAAAACTGGCAAACGCCACCATGCGCGACCGCGTGGGCAAAGGTGATTACGACATTGCCATTGGCAACTGGAGTCCGGATTTTGCCGACCCGTACATGTTTATGAACTACTGGTTTGAGTCAGATAAGAAAGGCTTGCCGGGTAACCGTTCGTTCTATGAAAACGGTGAGGTCGATAAACTGCTGCGCAGCGCGCTGGCCACAACCGATCAGGTGGCCAGAACCAATGACTACCAGCAGGCGCAAACCATCGTGATTGATGAAGCGGCCTACGTCTATTTATTCCAGAAAAACTATCAGCTGGCGATGAACAAAGACGTCAAAGGATTTGTATTCAACCCCATGCTGGAACAGGTCTTCAATATCTCCACCATGAGTAAATAAGCCACGTTTATGCGGAGCCGCTCTGGCTCCGCAAGGGGAAGCTAATGACGTTCTGGAGTATTTTACGCCAGCGATGCTGGGGACTTATTCTGGTGGTTATCGGTGTTTGCGTAATCACCTTTATTATTTCACACCTGATACCTGGCGACCCCGCGCGGCTGCTGGCGGGTGACCGTGCCAGCGATGAAATTGTCGAAAATATTCGCCAACAGCTGGGGCTGAATCAGCCGCTATATATCCAGTTTTTCCGCTATGTCAGCGATATTTTTCACGGCGATTTAGGCATATCCATTCGCACCGGGCGTCCGGTCCTGGATGAGCTGCGCATTTTCTTCCCCGCGACCCTTGAATTGGCTTTCTGCTCTTTGTTGCTGGCGTTGGTGATAGGTATCCCGCTGGGTATTTTGTCTGCGGTCTGGCGTAACCGCTGGCTTGATCACCTTGTTCGGCTAATGGCAATTACCGGTATCTCCACGCCTGCATTCTGGCTGGGGCTGGGGGTTATCGTGCTGTTTTACGGTCATCTGCAAATTTTACCCGGCGGTGGGCGTTTAGACGACTGGCTGGATCCACCAGCTCACGTCACCGGTTTCTACCTGATTGATGCTCTGCTGGAAGGCAACGGCGAAGTCTTTTTCAATGCGCTTCAGCACCTGATTTTGCCATCGCTGACATTGGCTTTTGTACATCTTGGGATCGTTGCCCGTCAGATTCGTTCCGCCATGCTGGAGCAACTGAGTGAAGATTACATACGTACCGCCCGCGCCAGCGGGCTGCCGGGCTGGTACATCGTGTTGTGTTACGCGTTGCCGAATGCGCTTATCCCATCAATCACCGTCCTCGGCCTGGCGCTGGGCGATCTGCTCTACGGTGCGGTATTGACCGAAACGGTCTTTGCCTGGCCTGGCATGGGCGCCTGGGTGGTGACCTCAATTCAGGCTCTCGACTTCCCGGCGGTAATGGGCTTTGCAGTGGTGGTCTCGTTCGCCTATGTGCTGGTCAACCTGGTGGTGGATTTACTTTATCTGTGGGTAGACCCTCGAATTGGACGTGGAGGTGCTGAATGATGCTCACACAAGAAACACCGACCCCCCCTCAGACAGCACGTCGCCGCACGGACTGGGCCAAACTGTTCTGGATGATGAAAAGTAGCCCGCTGACGCTGGTTGGCGGGGTCATCATCGTATTGATACTGCTGCTGATGGTGCTGTCGCCGTGGATAACACCCCACGATCCGAATGCCATCAATTTGAGTGCGCGCCTGCTGCCCCCGTCAGCCGCTCACTGGTTTGGAACCGATGAAGTCGGTCGCGATCTGTTCAGCCGCGTTCTGGTAGGAAGTCAGCAATCTGTCGTTGCGGGTCTGGTGGTAGTGGGTATCGCCGGGGGATTGGGCTCACTGCTGGGTTGCTTGTCGGGTGTCATGGGTGGGCGTGCCGACGCGATAATTATGCGGATGATGGACATTATGCTGTCCATTCCTTCGCTGGTGTTGACGATGGCGTTAGCCGCCGCGCTGGGCCCCAGCCTGTTTAACGCCATGCTGGCGATTGCAATCGTCCGTATCCCTTTCTATGTACGCCTCGCCCGTGGTCAGACGTTAGTGGTACGCCAGTTTACTTTTGTACAGGCTGCCCGGACCTACGGCGCTTCACGCTGGCATCTGATTAGCTGGCACATTTTACGCAATTCTCTGCCGCCGCTCATTGTGCAGGCATCACTGGATATCGGCAGCGCGATCCTGATGGCCGCCACGCTCGGGTTTATCGGTCTGGGCGCCCAGCAGCCCAGCGCTGAATGGGGGGCGATGGTCGCAATTGGCCGCAATTACGTGCTTGATCAGTGGTGGTATTGTGCTTTTCCCGGCGCCGCCATTCTGATTACCGCCGTGGGCTTTAATCTCTTTGGCGATGGTATTCGCGATCTGCTGGATCCGAACGCCGGAGGAAAACAGTCATGACACAACCCGTACTGGAAATCGAAGATTTGCATCTGAGTTTCCCCGGCTATAAAGCTGACGTGCATGCGCTGAACCATGTATCACTGCACATCAACCGCGGAGAAATCGTTGGTGTGGTGGGTGAATCCGGTTCCGGTAAGTCCGTGACCGCCATGCTCACCATGCGTCTGCTACCGGAGGGGAGCTATCGTATTCACCAGGGACACGTTTCGCTGCTGGGTGAAGATGTGCTCAACGCCAGTGAGAAACAAATGCGCCAATGGCGCGGCGCACGTGTCGCAATGATCTTTCAGGAGCCCATGACGGCACTGAATCCGACCCGCCGTATCGGCCAGCAAATGGTGGAGGTGATCCGCCATCATCAGGCGTTAAGCCGCACGGATGCCCGCCAGAAAGCCGTCGCTCTACTGGAAGAGATGCAAATCCCGGACGCGCCGGAGGTCATGAAACGATTTCCGTTTGAGCTTTCCGGCGGTATGCGCCAACGCGTGATGATTGCGCTGGCCTTTTCGTGCGAGCCGGAGCTTATCATTGCCGATGAACCGACCACTGCTCTGGACGTCACGGTGCAACTGCAGGTGCTGCGTTTGCTGAAGTTAAAAGCGCGCGCCAGTGGAACAGCCGTGTTATTTATCAGCCATGATATGGCGGTGGTTTCACAGTTATGCGACCGGTTGTACGTCATGTATGCCGGGAGCGTGATTGAGAGTGGCCCGACGCAAACCGTTATTCAACGCCCGACGCACCCCTATTCCATCGGCTTGCTGAAATGTGCGCCGGAACACGGCGAACCGCGCACATTGCTGCCCGCCATTCCCGGCACCGTGCCGAACCTAACCTGCTTACCTGCCGGATGCGCGTTTCGCGACCGCTGCTTTGCCGCTGGTCCTCGTTGTGAAGAAACGCCGGCGTTAAGTAGTCAGGGAGGTGCAGATCAACAATCTGCCTGCTGGTATCCGCAACTGGAGACAACACATGTCTGATTTTTTACTGGCGCTGCAGGATGTTCATGTCAACTTTCCTGCGCGTAAAAACTGGCTTGGCAAGGTTACGGAACGGGTGCATGCGCTCAACGGTCTGGATTTACAGATTCGCCAGGGTGAAACGCTGGGGATTGTTGGCGAATCCGGCTGTGGAAAAAGTACGCTGGCGCAACTGTTGATGGGCATGTTGAAACCCAGTCAGGGAAGCTATTCTCGCCGTGGTGATAAGCAGCATAACGGTATGCAAATGGTCTTTCAGGACCCTCTTTCATCACTGGACCCGCGCTTACCGGTGTGGCGGATAATTACCGAACCGGTGTGGATCCAAAAACGGAGCCCGGAGCGTGAACGACGCATGCTTGCCGAGGATTTGGCACGGCAGGTAGGCATTCGTCCTGAATATCTCGACCGATTGCCGCACGCGTTTTCCGGTGGACAGCGCCAACGTATTGCTATTGCCCGGGCGCTATCGTCAGAGCCGGATGTTATCGTCCTCGATGAGCCCACTTCAGCGCTGGATATCTCCGTGCAGGCGCAAATTCTCAACCTGCTGGTGTCGCTACAGGCGCGCAGAAACCTGACCTACGTATTGATATCGCATAACGTGTCGGTGGTCCGCCATATGAGCGACCGTGTGGCGGTAATGTACCTCGGGCAAATTGTTGAGCTGGGTGATGCCCAACAGGTTCTCACTCATCCCGCCCATCCGTACACACGATTATTACTGGACTCGGTACCTAAAACGGGCGCACCGCTGGCGGAAGATTTGGTGTTACGTAAGACTGAGCTACCGGGAAACCGAACGTTGCCTCAGGGCTGCTTTTTCCGTGACAGATGTCCATTGGCAACCCACGGTTGTGAGAAGAAACAGGCATTGCTGAAGAGTGATACCGGCTGTGACGTTCGCTGCTGGCGGGCGGTTACATGACCTGAGCCGTTGAGAAAAGTCAGGTGCGATACGCCTTTTTCAGTGAGTCCACCAGCACCTCGGAAGCGGTAGATAATTTATGATGCGCCGAACGCAAAACCCCGATCCGACGCTGAATCACCGGCGTATCCAGATCGATACAGGTTGCGCCTAACTCTGTCATTTGCGTGCGGCATAGTGCGGGTACGGCGCTACCGCCCAGACCGTTAGCCACCAGACGGCCAACGGTTACCAGCTGATGGCTCTCCAGCGCTACTTCCAGCGTATGTCCGCTTTGCACCAGTTGTTCTTCCAGCATCAGCCGCACGGCGGACGGGCGTTGCAGGGTGATAAAATCCAGCGTCAGCAGTTCGCGCCACGCAATACGATCCCTGTCTGCCAGTCGACAGGTTGGCGGCACAATCGCGATAAAACGATCCACGCCGAGCGGCGTGAAATGCAGATGTCCCGAATAGTCCGGCTCGAAGGCTATGCCCATCTCGACCCGCCCTTCACTGACCATTTCAATCACGTGTTCATTAATTACATCGTGAACCGTTACGTTGATACCGGAATAAGAATCACGAAATGTTTTCAGTACCGATGGCAGGACGTTAGCGGCAAATGAGGGCATGGCGGCGATCGATATTTTACCGCGCTGCAGCGTAAAGCGCTGGCGCATGGCTTCTTCCGTATTCTCCCAGTCCGCCAGCAGCTGTCGCCCCATATTCAGCAGCGTTTCTCCCTCCTGCGTCAGGGTCACTTTGCGGGTCGTTCTTAACAGTAACGCCCCGCCCAGCGAATCTTCCAGTCCTTTAATCGCCAGGCTTAACGCGGGTTGCGACATATTCAGTCTTTCGCTGGCATGAGCAAAATTCAGAGTGTGAGCTACCGCTAAAAATGCGCGTAACTGTTTGATGCTCATTCCCATTTCGCATTCCTTTAACTTGTTGAATACCTTTAATTAACATTAAATTGATAAAAAAACCCAATGAGTGAGTCACAAATTTAAAATTAACAAATCATTTTTCACCCCCAATGATGTCGGCAAGGACAACTGGGGAGGCAAGTGTATGGCTGGACTGGATAAACGTGTTGCCACTTATCAAGAGGCGCTGGAAGGACTGACCGACAACATGACGCTGCTGGCAGGTGGTTTTGGTCTATGTGGGATCCCTGAAAACCTGATTACCGAAGTACGCCGTCGGGAGGTTCAGGGACTTACCGTTGTATCAAACAACTGCGGCGTGGATGGCTTTGGCCTTGGCGTGCTGCTGGAAACGCGTCAGGTGCGCAAAGTGGTCGCGTCCTATGTGGGGGAAAACGCCCTGTTTGAGAAACAGGTGCTTAGCGGCGAGCTGGAAGCCATCCTGACGCCACAGGGTACGCTGGCAGAGCAGTTGCGCGCGGGCGGCGCGGGGATCCCGGCATTTTTTACCGCGACCGGATATGGAACCCCCGTGGCGGAAGGGAAAGAGGTTCGCGAGTTTGCCGGACGCCCTTACATCCTTGAGCAGGCGATAACCGGTGATTTTGCGTTGGTTAAAGGCTGGAAAGCCGACTGGTACGGCAACGTCATCTATCGCCACACCGCACAGAATTTTAATCCGCTGATGGCCGCCGCCGGGCGCATTACCGTCGTGGAAGTCGAAGAAATTGTCCCTCCCGGAGAACTGGACCCTGCTGCGATTCACACTCCCGGAATTTTCGTTAACCGCATTATTCAGGGGCAGTTTGAAAAACGTATTGAACAACGCACCCTGCGCCAGAAAGGAGCCTGACATGTTAACGCGTGAACAAATGGCGATGCGCGTCGCCCGCGAGCTGCGCGACGGTTATTACGTCAACCTTGGGATCGGTATTCCCACGCTGGTGGCAAATTACATCCCTGATGGCATGGATGTGATGCTGCAATCAGAAAACGGTTTGCTGGGTATGGGCCCGTTTCCCACAGAAGACGAAATTGATGCCGACATGATCAACGCCGGGAAACAGACTGTGACGGCGCGTAAAGGCGCGGCGATTTTCGACTCGGCGCAATCCTTCGCCATGATCCGCGGCGGCCACGTTGATCTGACGGTGCTCGGTGCGTTTGAAGTCGATGTTAACGGCAATATCGCCTCATGGATGATCCCCGGAAAAATGGTGAAAGGCATGGGCGGCGCGATGGACCTGGTTGCCGGAGCTGACAATATCATTGTGGTAATGACCCATGCTTCCAAAAGCGGTGAGTCCAAACTGCTTCCCGCCTGCACCCTGCCGCTGACCGGCGTGGCCTGCATCAAACGTGTGCTTACCGACCTGGCTCTGCTGGAAATTGCCGACGGTGCGTTCATTCTGCGTGAACGCGCACCGGGCATTAGCGTGGATGAGATTGTCGCCAGAACCGCCGGCAAGCTGATCGTTCCCGAAACTGTCCCCGAAATGCACTTTAGCTGAGGAGCTGACCATGCAGGATGTTGTCATTGTCGCGGCGACGCGCACCCCGATTGGCAGTTTTCATGGCGCGCTGGCACCACTTTCCGCGGTTGAGCTTGGTTCAGTGGTGATCCGTTCGCTGCTGGAAAAAACGGCTGTGGCGCCTGAGCAAATTGATGAGGTGATTTTAGGTCAGGTTCTGACTGCGGGCTGCGGTCAGAATCCGGCCAGACAAACGGCGTTACGGGCAGGACTGCCGGTCACCACTCCCGCGTTAACCATCAACTTGGTGTGTGGTTCGGGTCTGAAGGCGGTGCATCAGGCGGTACAGGCGATTCGCTGTGGCGATGCGCAAATCGTGATTGCCGGGGGCCAGGAGAGTATGAGCAATGCGCCCTATTATCTCGACGGCGCGCGGGGCGGTCTGCGGTTGGGTCATGCCAGTATGAAAGACAGCGTGGTGCATGACGGCCTGTGGGATGCGTTCAACGACTATCACATGGGTATTACTGCCGAAAATCTGGCGGATAAGTTCGTAATCAGTCGTGAGCAGCAGGACGCTTTTGCCCTGCACTCCCAGCAAAAAGCTGCCGCCGCCATTGAAGCGGGTCGTTTTAACGCGGAAATCACGCCGGTCAGCGTCCCACAGGGCAAAAAGCCGCCACGTGTGGTGGACCGTGACGAACAACCTCGCCCGGATACTCAGGCCGACAAGCTGGCGCAACTTAAACCGGCGTTTCGTCCGGGTAACGGCACGGTGACCGCCGGAAATGCATCATCCATCAATGATGGTGCCGCCGCGGTGATGTTGATGAGCGCCGCCAAAGCGGCGGAACTCAATCTGCCAGTGCTTGCCCAGGTGGCGGGCTACGCAGTTTCTGGCGTCGATCCCGCCATTATGGGCATTGGGCCGGTAGAAGCGTCACTCCAGTGCCTGAAGCGTGCTGGCTGGACGCTAAATGACGTGGATCTTATCGAAGCCAACGAAGCCTTTGCCGCGCAAGCGCTGGCGGTTGGTGAATCCCTGAACTGGGACAGCAACCGGGTAAACGTGAACGGCGGTGCGATTGCGCTTGGACACCCGATAGGCACATCAGGTTGCCGAATTCTGGTGACGCTGCTGCATGAAATGGCGCGTAGCAACGCAGCCAAAGGATTGGCCACGCTGTGCGTAGGTGGTGGTCATGGGGTGGCGCTGGCGGTAGAACGTCCGCAGGGGGTAGCTCATGCAAAGTAAGCCTATCTGCATTCTGGGCGCGGGGTTAATGGGTGTCGGCATTGCTACCCACTTCGCCCGTTTTGGTTACGATGTCTGGTTATACGATACCGATAGCAGCCGAATTGCAGAAATAAGCGGAGTTGCTGGCGGTATCCTGGATGAGCTGATTGTCACCGATCAATTTGCAATTGGTGAAAAAGCGACGGTCGTGGCTCGCCTGCACGGCACAACCTCGCTACAGGATATTGCCGCATGCCGGTTACTGATTGAAGCGATCCCGGAGCGGCTCGAACTCAAACACGCACTGTATGCGCAACTGGAAGAGCTGATCGCGCCGGAGGCCGTTATTGCCAGTAATACCAGCGGCCTGCCGCCGGATGCGCTGGCAGAAAAACTCGCCCATCCCGAACGGTTGCTGATCGCCCATTTCTGGCACCCGCCACATTTTATTCCGCTGGTCGAAATTGTACCTGGCACCACAACGAAGCCAGAGTATCTCCATGAATTGCAACAACAACTGATCGCGATGCAACTTGAGGCCGTGGTGCTCGACCGCGCCGCTCCAGGGTTTGTTGGCAATCGACTGCAGTTTGCTCTGCTGCGTGAAGCGCTACATATCGTTAAAAGCGGCATCGCCAGCGCAGAAGTGGTTGATCAGGTGATGCGCGCCTCGCTCGGACGTCGCTATGCAATGGTCGGTCCGCTGGAGGCTGCTGATATGACCGGACTTTCTACGGTGCAGGACATTTGTCGGCATCTGCTCCCGGAACTGGCAACCGGCAGCGACATGATGACGCTGGTCGCTGACAAGGTTGCCAACGGTGATACCGGGTTGCGCAGCGGCCAGGGATTTTATCGCTGGGATGATTCGCGCAAGGAATACATCCAGCAACGCAGGGAGCATCAACTGCGCTTTGCCCTGAAACCGTAACTTCTCTTTCTGTACCCCACTATAACAATGATATTGAGGAGTCATGATGAGTGTATTAATCGCCCTGGCAGCGTTGGGCCTGCTGATGCTGGCAGCCTATCGCGGATATAGCGTTATCCTGTTTGCCCCCATCGCGGCATTAGGTGCTGTATTGCTTACCGAACCCAGCGCCGTCGGCCCTGCTTTCACCGGCCTGTTTATGGAAAAAATGGTCGGTTTTGTGAAGCTTTACTTCCCGGTGTTCTTGCTGGGGGCAGTGTTTGGCAAGTTAATCGAGTTATCTGGGTTTTCACGTTCCATTGTTGCCGCCGCTATCAACATTCTCGGCCGTCGCCATGCCATTCCGGTTATTGTGCTGGTATGTGCGCTGTTGACCTACGGCGGCGTATCGCTGTTCGTCGTGGCGTTTGCGGTGTATCCGTTCGCGGCCGAACTGTTCCGTCAGAGCAATATCCCGAAGCGGCTGATCCCGGCAACCGTTGCGCTGGGTGCCTTCTCCTTCACCATGGATGCCCTGCCAGGCACACCGCAGATCCAGAACATTATTCCGACCAGTTTCTTCGGTACCAACGCCTGGGCCGCGCCGTGGCTGGGTTTGATAGGTTCCGTATTTATCATCGTTGTTGGTCTGGTTTATCTCGAACGTCAGCGTCGTAAAGCGCAGGCAAAGAATGAAGGCTATGGGACTGAACTGTTAAACGAGCCGGAAACGCCGGATAACATTAATCTGCCGAACCCGATCATCGCGATCTCTCCGCTGATCCTGGTTGGGGTATTTAACCTGCTGTTTACCCGCTGGATCCCGCAATGGTATGGCGCCACGCATCAACTGGAGCTTCCGGGTCTCGCCAAACCGATTACCACCGAAGTCGGTAAAATCACTGCTATCTGGGCAGTGGAAGCGGCGCTGATTTCTGGGATCCTGTTGGTGGTGCTCTTCGGCTATCGCAACATTAAAGGTCGCCTGGCGGAAGGCAGCAGAACGGCGGTTGGCGGCGCGATCCTCGCGGCGATGAACACCGCGTCAGAGTACGGTTTTGGCGCAGTGATCGCCGCCCTGCCAGGTTTCCTTGTACTGTCAAAAGCACTGGCGGCTATTCCTGACCCGCTGCTCAATGAAGCTATCAGTATCACTACGCTCGCCGGGATCACCGGTTCGGCGTCTGGAGGAATGAGTATTGCCCTTGCCGCCATGTCTGACACCTTTATCGCGGCCGCTCACGCTGCCAATATCCCACTTGAAGTCTTTCACCGCGTGGCGTCTATGGCCAGCGGCGGTATGGACACCCTGCCGCATAACGGCGCAGTCATTACCTTATTAGCTATCACCGGTCTCAGCCATCGTCAGGCGTATGGCGGAATTTTTGCTATTACCGTCATTAAAAGTCTGGCCGTACTGTTTGTCATCGGCGTGTTCTACACCACCGGAATTGTTTAAGGAGAATCATCATGAACTTAACGGGAAAAACCGCCCTGGTTACCGGCTCGACCAGCGGTATCGGATTAGGTATCGCACAGGTGCTGGCGCAATCGGGCGCCACCCTGATCCTCAACGGGTTTGGTGATGTGGATGCCGCCAAAGACGCTGTTGCCCAATATGGCAAAACGCCAGGTTATCATGGTGCGGATCTGAGCAATGAAGCGCAAATTGCCGACATGATGCGCTATGCCGAGAGCGAATTCGGCGGTGTTGATATTCTGGTCAACAACGCGGGGATCCAGCATGTATCCCCGGTGGAAACCTTCCCGGTTGATAAATGGAACGCGATTATCGCCATTAATCTCTCTTCCGTTTTTCACACCACGCGTCTGGCACTTCCTGGTATGCGCGCGCGAAACTGGGGGCGCATCATTAATATCGCTTCTGTTCACGGCCTGGTGGCTTCAAAAGAGAAATCCGCCTACGTAGCGGCGAAGCACGGCGTGGTGGGATTCACCAAGACCATCGCACTGGAAACCGCGCAGACGGGTGTCACCTGCAATGCGCTGTGTCCCGGTTGGGTGCTCACACCGTTGGTCCAGCAGCAGATCGATAAGCGTATTGCCGAAGGCGCAGAGCCTGAGGCTGCGCGTGACGCCCTGCTATCGGAAAAGCAGCCGTCGCGTGAATTCGTCACGCCGGAACAGTTAGGTGAGCTGGCACTATTTCTGTGTTCAGACGGTGCGGCGCAGGTGCGCGGCGTGGCGTGGAATATGGATGGCGGTTGGGTAGCGCAATAACATCATCAGGTGCCGGATAAGACTGACTTACATCCGGCACAGTCGTAGGCCGGATAAGACGCAGTCGCATCCGGCACGCCACGATTAAGACTTCAGCTGATAATCCAGCGTAATTTCCGCGTTCAGTACCTGCGATACCGGGCATCCGGCTTTTGCTTTCTGGATGATGCCGTCAAACGTGGCGGCGTCTATCCCCGGCACGCTCACCTGGCTATGCAACGCGACTTTAGTGATCGCAAACCCGGCATCTACTTTATCCAGAGAAACATCGGCAGTGGTATCAATGGCATCTGGTGTAAACCCTGCTTCGCCCAGCATCAGCGAAAGTGCCATCGAGAAGCAGGCTGCATGGGCCGCGCCAATCAATTCTTCAGGATTGGTGCCTTTCACACCTTCAAATCGTGTATTAAACCCATACGGTTGCTGATTCAACACGCCACTTTCGGTCGACACAGTGCCTTTGCCGCGCTTAATGTCGCCTTCCCAGTGTGCCTGACCTTTCTTATGGATAGTCATTACCGCTCTCCTGTGTTGTCGTCGGAGTTACTAGTATAGGACGGCTGAGAAAAAGCATGTTACATACGGGATAGTTCTCATTTGCCGCTTAAGCATTGACCTTTCAGATAAAATGACCGACCATCCAGTAAGCCGTTATGTTGAACATCGGCTTTATATCAGGTTGTATTTCGTCCGTTCTCATACGGGCTCGCCCTTGAAACCAGTAACAGGATTAAGGAGTTAGAATGAAATCGAACCGTCAGGCCCGTCATATTCTCGGACTGGACCACAAAATCTCAAATCAACGTAAAATCGTGACCGAAGGTGACAAAACCAACGTGGTCAATAATCCTACTGGAAGAAAGCGCCGCACTGACGGCAAGTAGCCTTTCGCACGTCTGACTGAGTAACGAGATAAACACCATTGCAACCGCAGTGGTGTTTTTGCTTATAAAACCCCTTAACCCATTCACAATGCTTTATACTTCGCCCGTTTCCCTGGCGGACAGGCCACATACGATCATAAAGAGCGCCAGGGACGGTTATTCAAAAAAGAGTGAGTGACATGGAAAACGAAACCAAAAAACTGCGTTCCCTTTACATCCCCTACGCTGGCCCGGTACTGCTGGAATTCCCTTTACTGAATAAAGGGAGCGCCTTCAGTGTGGAAGAACGCCGTAACTTCAACCTGCTGGGGTTACTGCCGGAAGTGGTCGAGACGATTGAGGAACAGGCTGAACGCGCCTGGATCCAATATCAGGGATTCAAAACCGAAATCGACAAACATATTTACCTGCGCAACATCCAGGACACCAACGAAACCCTGTTTTACCGACTGGTGCATAATCACCTGGATGAGATGATGCCAGTTATCTATACCCCAACGGTCGGCGCGGCCTGTGAGCGTTTCTCTGAGATTTATCGTCGTGCGCGCGGCGTGTTTATCTCATATCAGAACCGCCACAATATGGACGATATCCTGCAAAACGTCCCTAACCACAATATCAAGGTCATCGTTGTCACCGATGGCGAACGTATTTTAGGTCTTGGCGATCAGGGGATCGGCGGGATGGGTATTCCAATCGGTAAACTGTCGCTGTATACCGCATGTGGCGGAATTAGCCCGGCCTATACTCTTCCGGTGGTACTGGATGTGGGGACCAACAACCAGCAACTGCTGAACGATCCGCTGTATATGGGCTGGCGCAATCCGCGTATCACTGATGATGAATACTACGAATTCGTTGATGAATTCATCCAGGCCGTGAAGCATCGCTGGCCGGACGTGCTGTTGCAGTTTGAAGATTTCGCCCAGAAAAACGCTATGCCACTGCTGACCCGTTATCGTGATGAAATTTGCTCGTTTAACGACGATATTCAGGGCACCGCGGCGGTTACCGTCGGTACGCTGATTGCGGCAAGCCGCGCGGCCGGTAGCCAGTTGAGTGAACAGAACATCGTCTTCCTCGGCGCAGGTTCCGCCGGTTGCGGGATCGCCGAGCAGATCATTGCGCAGATCCAGCGTGAAGGTTTAAGCGAAGAAGCGGCGCGTCAACGTGTATTCATGGTCGACCGCTTCGGCCTGTTAACAGACAAAATGCCGAACCTGCTCTCCTTCCAGACCAAACTGGTGCAAAAACGCGAAAATCTCCAGCATTGGGATACCCAAGAAGATGTGCTGTCATTGCTCGATGTGGTCCGCAACGTTAAGCCGGATATCCTGATTGGCGTTTCCGGACAAACCGGCCTGTTTACCGAAGAGATCATCCGCGAAATGCACAAGCATTGTCCGCGTCCGATCGTCATGCCGTTGTCTAACCCCACTTCCCGTGTTGAAGCTACACCACAGGATATTATTGCCTGGACCGAAGGTAACGCGCTGGTTGCGACCGGTAGTCCATTCGCACCGGTACTGTGGAAAGATAAAATTTACCCAATCGCCCAGTGTAACAACGCCTATATCTTCCCGGGTATCGGCCTGGGTGTGATTGCGTCTGGCGCGTCGCGCATCACTGATGAAATGCTGATGTCGGCGAGTGAAACGCTGGCGCAGTATTCACCGCTGGTGCTCAACGGTGAAGGTCTGGTGCTACCGGAACTGAAAGATATTCAGACCGTTTCTCGCGCCATTGCCTTTGCCGTCGGTAAAATGGCTCAGCAGCAAGGTGTGGCAGTGAAAACCTCCGCCGAAGCGCTGCAACAGGCAATTGACGATAATTTCTGGCAGGCAGAATATCGCGACTACCGTCGTACCTCTATTTGACGGTTTGCCCGGCGGCACACTGCTGTCGGGCGTTCAACACTTGCGCTTTTGCGTAACTTACGATTACACTTTCACCACCGATTAACATTCTGAAAAATAAAAGGAGGATACTTATGCTGTACTGTGAACGTTTTATCGTTTCACATGCTTTTGGCGATCGCCAGTGCTCAAGCGTTATCGGTATCGTGCTGCGATAACTTCTGCTTGAGCGAAGCTAACTTCTAAATCCCCTTCTCTCGGGCTTACCGGGTTATCGTCAGCGATGTTTGACGAGGCGTTTTCACGCCTGTAACTCTTGAGTAAGCAACAATGAGCACATTACTAACCGCACAATCCTTACACGTTGATACGGCATTCGGCACGCTATTCGACGATCTTTCCTTTACCCTGAAAAAAGGCGATCGCATCGGGCTTATCGGTTACAACGGCTGCGGCAAAAGCACACTGTTAAAACTGCTCGATGGCACGATCTCGCCCACCAGTGGGGCAATCGCGCAGGCGAATCACTGCCATCTCGCGCGTGTAGAACAACATCTACCTGACGATATACTGCCGCTTAAGCTGCAGGAAGCCGTTCTCGCTCAACTTCCCGAGCATGAACGCGCAGCTCAGCAGTGGCGGGTTGAAGCACTGCTTGCCGAAATGGGTTTTACGCCAGAGAATTTATCTCTGACTGCGCAAACATTGAGCGGTGGCCAGCACACGCGCTTGCTATTAGCGCGGGCACTGATGCGTAATCCTGACCTGCTGCTGCTGGATGAACCGGGTAACCACCTGGATTTGCCTACATTACTGTGGCTTGAGCAGTTCTTACAGAACTGGTCTGGCAGTTTTGTGGTGGTCTCCCACGACCCGCAACTGCTGGACGCGGTGACTCATGGAACCTGGATCTTGCGCGATCGCACTCTCCATGCGTTTGATCTACCCTGTAGCGCGGCGCGTCAGGCTCTGGCAGAAAGAGATGTCAGTGATGCTCTGCGCCACAAGGCTGAGCAAAAAGAGATAGACCGGGTGACTGCCAGCGCCAAACGGCTGGCAACCTGGGGGCAGGTCTACGACAACGAAGATCTCTCCCGCAAGGCCAAGCAGATGGAAAAACAGGTACAGCGCCTGAAAGAGGTGCAAACAGAACTAACGTCAGGAAGTCAGTGGACACTAACATTGCAGGGTGATGCCCTGCGTGCAGATCGTTTGCTGGAGATGACCAATCTGTCTGTAGCCCCTGCTCCCGGTTCAGATACACTGTTTTCCATTGCCGGTATCCGGTTAAAAAGCGGCGATCGCGTGGCGATTGTCGGGCGTAACGGTTGCGGGAAATCATCGCTGTTAAGGCTTATCTGGCAACAGTTTCAGTCACAGCTGGCATCACCTTCACTGGTGTTACACCCGCGCGTTACCCTGGGTTATTACGACCAGACGCTGCATCAGCTTGCCGATAACGATTCATTGTTTGACGCGCTGGAAGCGTTTGCCCCGCAGCCTGATATTCGCAAGATGGCGTTGATTAGCGCGGGATTTCCGTGGGTTCGTCATGCGCAGCGAGTCAGCACGTTAAGCGGCGGTGAGCGCTCCCGGTTACTATTTGTTGGGCTGACGCTTGCGCGCTACAGTCTGCTGATGCTCGATGAACCAACCAACCATCTGGATATGGAAGGCAAAGAGGCGCTGGCAGAAACGCTACAAAGCTATAACGGCGGCGTGTTGCTGGTCAGTCACGACCGGCAGCTTATCAGCCAAAGCTGCAACCGGTTCTGGTTAATCGACAATGGCGAACTCAGTGAATGGCACGATCTGGATGCGGTCAATGCGCGTATTCGGGAAACGTCCGCGGAGATAACCGTTCCCAAAACGGCGGTCGAAGCGAAAACTGAAATAAGCGGTGACAGCGATAGATTGCTGGAACAACTTCTCGATCTTGAGCAGCGTCTGGCCGACGATCTCGCCCGCAAGCCGAAACATCAAAAACCGTTGTTACAGGCGCAATGGCGTAAAGAGATTGAACGTCTGAACGCACAACTGGAGTAACCTTTATTGCCGGATGGCGCAAGCTTATCCGGCCTACATCAGCAAAATGCGCGTGTAGGCCAGTCATCCGGCAATTCTTGCGTGACGCTTTCCAGTTATTCCCCTTCTCCCTTTTTCTTTTTGCACATTCGCCGCACAATTTTAAATATCGCAATCTTGGTGTTGCGTTTAACGGAACATTGATGGTAGTGTTCCTCTTGAAGGAACAAGGATGATACGGATGATCATGAACTTCAGGCACAAGGGATTGCGCGATTTGTTTCTTCATGGACGAACATCAGGCGTTATGGCGAAACATGTCCGACGATTACGACACAGACTTGCCGTTATTGATGCGGCAAGCAAGGTTACAGATATCAATATGCCCGGTTATAAGCTACATCCTCTGGTGGGTGAACGCGACGGCATATGGGCAATTTCTGTTTCAGGTAACTGGCGTATTACGTTTGAATTCGTCAATGGCGACGCGTACATACTGGATTACGAGGACTATCATTGATGAAGATGGCAAATCATCCCCGTCCTGGGGATATCATTCAGGAAGCGCTGGAAGAACTCAATGTCAGCCTGCGCGAGTTTGCCAGAGCTATGGAGATTGCACCGTCAACGGCAAGTCGACTATTAACCGGGAAAGCGGCTCTGACGCCTGAGATGGCGATTAAACTCTCCGTAGTGATTGGCAGTTCACCCGAAATGTGGTTAAACCTGCAAAATACCTGGAGTCTGGCAGAGGCCCAAAAAAGCGTGGATATTTCACGTCTGCGTAAGCTGGCGGTACAGTGATATAAATGCCGGATATACTTTTGTCATCCGGCATACCATTTATTGCTGCGGTTTTTTCTCTTTCCAGGCATCCCAGGCCTGTTTGATCTCTTGCTTTGCCGTAGCGGCGTCATTGAAACCGTTTAATTCGACCTTCTTGCGCCCTTCCGGCAGATCTTTGTACACGCGGAAGAAAGATTCCAGACGTTGAACTTCAATCTTGGGCAGATCGCTCAACTCTTTGATGTCGTCATAAGTGGGGTCAATTTTACTGGCCGGAACGGCGACAATTTTGTTGTCCTTTTCACCGCCGTCGATCATCTTCAGTACGCCAATAGCGCGCAGCTTAATCAACGTTCCCGGAGCAAGCGGCGCACGGGTATAAAAAATGACGTCCAGCGGGTCACCGTCACCGGCTAAAGACTGGGTGAGTGAACCGTAGTTGGCGGGATAGGCAACCGGCATTGACTGGAAGCGATCGGCAACGATAAAACCGGTTTTGGCGTCGGTTTCATATTTAATCATTCCACCTGCAGGAATTTCGGTTACGGCATAAAACTCTTCCGGGTTGTTCTCCGGCTGAGGAAATTCGAGGATGTTCTGTGCCTGAGCTGAAGTACAAAGAAACACGCTGACTGCGAGTAATTTTTTCACCAAATGCATTGTCTTTTAACTCTTCTATTATCGGAAAGACAACACCTTACGTTCAGCAGATGACAGAAACATGACGTTTTTTTGGCAAAAAAATGGCGCTACCGATGTAGCGCCATTGCGTAGAGGGAACATCAGGGATTAGTTAACCCCCTCCTCGCTCTCTTTTTTCGCTTCTTGTCTTTCAACTTCGCGATACCAACGTGGGTGATGTTTCTTCGCCCAGCGACGGCTCACTTTCCCTTCGACCATGCCTTTAATCGATCCTTTCACCCAGAATGCCATATACATATGGATGAGGATGGCGTGCATCAGGATAATCCCCGCCGCCGCATGGATCAGCAGGCTATAGCGCACGACCTGCATCGGGAAGAACTGCGCGAAGTACGGACGCCAGATAATGATACCGGTAATCAGCAGCACGAAAATCATGCTCATAATCGACCAGAACATCATTTTCTGCCCAGCGTTGTATTTGCCCACATCCGCCACTTTGTGTTCATTGCCTTTCAGTACTTCCACAATGTTTTTCAGCCACGGAATATCTTTCTTATCCGGGATGTTGTGGTGCACAAAGCGTACAAACATGAACATCAGCGCCACGAAGATCAGTATGCCGAAGAACGGGTGCAAAATGCGTCCCATCTGCGGCGTACCGAAGGTTTGCGTCAGCCATTGCAGAGTCGGGAAGAAAAATGAAATCCCCGACAGCGCTACCAGGAAGAAGCAGATCACCACCGTCCAGTGACAGGCGCGGTCGATAAATTTCGTGCGCACAATCATTTTCGACTTACTCATGATGATCCTCCTCGTCGTCGTCCACTTCCTTATTCGGACCAATACCAATGTAGTGGTAAATCAGTCCGGCGAAGGTGGCGATAAATCCGGCAGCGGCCAGCGGCTTCAGCGCTCCTTTCCACAGATTGATAGAGGTATCTATCTGCGGGTCTTTTGGCAGGCCGTGATACAGTTCAGGCTGGTTGGCATGATGCAGAACGTACATGACGTGCGTGCCGCCCACACCTTCCGGGTTGTAAAGACCGGCATGTTCAAAACCGCGTGCCTTCAGTTTGGCCACACGCTGTTCACCCATTTCCAGCATTTCCTGCTTGGTGCCGAAATGTATTGCCCCGGTCGGACACGTTTTCACGCAGGCAGGTTCCTGCCCGACGCTGACACGGTCCACACACAGCGTACATTTATACACGCGGTTATCCTCTTTATTGAGGCGCGGAATATTAAATGGACACCCGGCAATACAGTAGCCGCAGCCAATGCAGTGCTCTGACTGGAAATCGACAATCCCGTTGGCGTACTGGATGATGGCCCCGGCAGACGGGCACGCCTTCAGGCAGCCCGGATCTTCACAGTGCATACAGCCGTCTTTACGAATCAACCACTCCAGCTTGCCGTTCTGTTCGGTTTCGGTAAATCGCATCACCGTCCAGGACTTGGCGCTGAGATCGGCGGGGTTGTCATAAACCCCGACGCAGTGGCCTACCTCATCGCGGATATCGTTCCACTCTGAGCATGCCACCTGACAGGCTTTACAGCCTATGCAGGTGGAAACGTCGATCAGCTTCGCGACCTCTGCTTTGTAATCACGAGCCTGAGGCGGCGGCGTGATGGAGTTTGTTGCGGACCGTTTGATGATGTCCTGCGTTTCCATAGACATATGTTCGCCTCCCTTACGCCTTCTCGATGTTAACTAAAAACGCTTTGTATTCCGGCGTTTGCGAGTTTGCATCACCGACGTTCGGCGTCAGGGTGTTGGCGATAAAGCCTTTACGCGCGACTCCTTCAAAGCCCCAGTGGATTGGGATCCCAACCGTTTCTACCTGCTGACCGTTGACGTTCAGGGTACGCAGACGACGAGTGACCACGGCAACTGCGCGAATAAATCCACGTTTGCTGCTGACTTTCACGTGATCGCCGTTGTTGATCCCCTTCGCTGCCGCCAGCGTTTCGCTGATTTCCACAAACTGCTCTGGCTGGGCAATCGCATTCAACAATGCGTGCTTGGTCCAGGTATGGAAATGTTCGGTCAGACGATAGGTCGTCCCGACGTACGGGAAGTCCTGTTTCGTGCCCATACGAAGTTTATCCGCCTCGTACAGACGCGCTGCCGGGTTGGAGATCACATTCGGGTGCAGCGGGTTAGTGCCCAGCGGCGTTTCCATCGGCTCGTAGTGTTCCGGGAACGGACCTTCCGCCATCTTATCGATAGCAAACAGACGCCCCAGCCCTTCCGGCTGCATGATAAACGGATTGGTGCCACTGCCCGGTGCTGCGGTATTGAAGTCCGGGATATCGTTCCCTGTCCACTTCGTACCGTTCCACTGGATAAGCATGCGTTTTGGATCCCACGGTTTACCCTGCGGATCCGCCGAAGCGCGGTTATACAGCACGCGACGGTTCAGCGGCCATGCCCAGGCCCAGCCCAGCGTATTACCGAGACCTGACGGGTCAGCGTTATCGCGATTGGCCATCTGGTTGCCCTGCTCGGTCCAGCTACCGGTATAAATCCAGCAGGATGATGACGTAGAACCATCATCGCGCAGCAGCGCAAAGCTGTTGAGCAACTGACCTTTCTTCGCAACCAGCACGCCGTTGGCATCATAGAGATCTTCCAGCGCATAGCCGTTGTTCTCTTTCGCCACTTCTTCGGAGTGCGGTTCGTCCGGCTGCTTATAGTTCCAGCTCATTTTCAGAACGGGTTCTACAGCTTTACCGCCTTCAGTGCGATACATGTTACGCAGACGGTGGTAAATACCGGCAAGGATTTCGCCGTCGTTGCGGGCTTCACCCGGTGCGTCCTGACCTTTCCAGTGCCACTGCAGCCAGCGGCCGGAGTTGGCGATGGAACCGTCTTCTTCTGCAAAGCAGGTAGAAGGCAAACGGAAAACTTCGGTCTGAATCGACGCCGGGTCAACGTCGTTTGATTCACCGTGGTTCTGCCAGAACGTTGAGGTTTCGGTCACCAGCGGATCGATAACCACCAGATACTTCAGTTTGCTGAGGCTCTGCACCACTTTGTTTTTGTCCGGGAAGGACGCAACAGGGTTAAAGCCCTGACAGATGTAGCCGGTGACTTTCCCGCTATCCATCATGTTGAAGTATTTAATGACGTCGTAGGACTGATCCCACTTCGGCAGCCACTCAAAGCCCCAGTCATTTTCTTTCTGCGCTGCATTGCCGTAGAAAGATTTCATCAGGCTGACGAAGAACTTCGGATAGTTGCCCCAGTAGTTAACCTGATCGGCCAATGTCGCTTTTGGCGTGTTTGCGGCCAGATAGGTTTGCAGGTCTGTCTGTTTCTCTGACGGCAGCGTCAGGTAGCCCGGCAGGCTGGTAGAGAGCAGACCTAAGTCGGTTAACCCTTGAATGTTGGAGTGGCCGCGCAAGGCGTTGACACCGCCACCTGCCATCCCCATGTTGCCGAGCAGCAACTGGATCATCGCCATGGTGCGGATGTTCTGTGCCCCGACGGTATGTTGAGTCCAACCCAGCGCGTACAGGAACGTGGTGGTGCGATCGGCTGCACTGGTGGAAGCCAGCACTTCGCAGACTTTCAGGAAGTCTTCTTTCGGCGTACCACAAATGTTTTCCACCACATCCGGCGTGTAGCGGGAAACGTGCTGTTTTAGCAGGTTCCAGACACAGCGAGGATGGCTTAACGTTTCATCGCGTTTCGCGTAGCCGTTTTCATCGAACTGGTAGTTCCAGGACGATTTATCGTATTGGCGTTTTTTCGCGTCATACCCGCTGAACAGACCGTCTTCAAAAGCATAGTCATCCCGCACCAGCAGGCTGGCGTTGGTGTAATGCTTAACGTATTCAGCGTTAATTTTGTTGTTTTCAATCAGGTACAGCAAGACTCCGGACAGGAACGTAATGTCCGTGCCGGAACGAATTGGCGCATAGATATCCGCCACCGAAGCTGTACGTGTAAAACGAGGGTCAACAACAATCAGCGTGGCATCATTGTTGTTTTTAGCTTCCATCGCCCAGCGGAATCCCACCGGATGTGCTTCAGCGGCGTTACCGCCCATCACCATCACGACGTTAGCGTTTTTAATATCAACCCAGTGGTTGGTCATCGCACCGCGACCAAATGTTGGAGCAAGACTTGCTACCGTTGGTCCGTGTCAGACGCGCGCCTGGTTGTCTACTGCCAGCATGCCGAGTGAGCGCACAAATTTTTGCGTCAGCATGCCGGTTTCATTACTTGCCGCAGATGCACACAGCATCCCGGTTGAAAGCCAGCGGTTTACCGTTACGCCCTGCTCATTCTTCTCAATAAAGTTGGCGTCACGGTCAGTTTTCATCAGCTTCGCGATACGGGTGAATGCTTCATCCCAGCTGATACGCTGCCATTTGTCGGAACCTGGTGCACGGTATTCCGGGTAACGCAGACGGTTTTCACTGTGCACGTAATCCAGTAATCCTGCGCCCTTAGGACATAATGCCCCACGGCTCACCGGATGATCCGGATCCCCTTCAATATGGTAAATCGACTCTTTGGCGTTTTTTGCTCCATCTCCCAGGCTATACATTAATAGCCCGCAACCTACGGAACAGTATGTGCAGGTGTTTCGGATCTCTTTGGCGCGTAAAAGCTTATAGTTTCGCGCCTGAGCCAGTGCCATTTTGGGTGCAAAACCCAGAGCAGCTACTGTTGTTCCCGCCATACCGCCCGCGCAGATTTTAAAAAATTGTCTGCGGCTGACGTCCATTGCTTTCCTCTTTTTTGCAGGGATTCGTACAGGACATCTCTCAAATCGCGCCAGCGCGGCATAATTGAAAGATGACATGTACAACTTCGCGACGAAACTATCAGCTATATCCATATTTTTTTTGCGTCAAATCAATAACGAAACGGTTCCGCTACTAAATAGTGCACTTTGTTTAACCTTTGTACCTATAAGGGGGTAGATAAAAGGTAATTAGTTAGCGCGCTACGGTGTAAAAGTGCTATAAATTTCAGCTTAAATTTTTACCAGCACCATGGACAGACAATCAGAATGACAAAACATAAAGCGACGTTAATTGGGCTCATTGCCATCGTGCTCTGGAGCACGATGGTCGGGCTAATGCGTGGGGTAAGTGAAGGACTGGGTCCTGCAGGTGGCGCAGCAATGATTTTTTCGTTAAGTGGCCTGTTGCTGATTTTTACCGTCGGCTTTCCGAATATCAGAAAAATTCCTGTGCGTTATTTAATCGCGGGTAGCGTGCTTTTTGTTACCTATGAAATATGTTTAGCGCTGGCTCTCGGTTATGCGGCTACTCGTCACCAGGCTATTGAAGTCGGTATGGTTAATTATCTCTGGCCGAGTCTGACGATATTGTTTGCTATTTTATTTAATGGTCAAAAAACAACCTGGCTGGTAATCCCAGGATTAATTATCGCATTGACCGGGGTTTGTTGGGTATTGGGTGGCGAAAATGGCCTTAATCCTGGTGAAATTATAAACAACGTTGCCAGCAGCCCGCTGAGCTATTTCCTCGCCTTTCTTGGCGCATTTATCTGGGCAACGTATTGCACGGTGACCAATAAATACGCAAAAGGCTTTAACGGTATTACCGTATTCGTTTTACTAACGGCTGCAAGTTTGTGGGTTTACTATTTTATGACTCCGCAACCAGAAATGAATTTCAGCACTTCGGTGACTATTAAAATGTTCTCAGCGGCATTAACGTTAGGATTTGCCTATGCGGCGTGGAATATTGGCATTTTGCATGGCAACGTGACCATCATGGCCGTAGGTTCCTATTTTACCCCAGTGCTATCCTCTGCTCTGGCTGCTGTGTTACTCAGCGCCCCGTTGTCGCTATCTTTCTGGCAGGGTGCATTGATGGTTTGTGCGGGTTCGCTACTTTGCTGGTTGGCAACACGCCGCGCCTGAAAAAAATCCGGGTTTTATCGCGCAAATCTAAAACCCGGCTACACTGTAATCAAATTAATGAATAATAAATGTTCATTCCACTTGTGGTTTATGTTTATTTTTGTTTAATTTAATGTTAAATAATTGGTAGTTAATTAACTCCCGAAAATATTGCATGCTTATCTATATTCCTCAGCATGTATATATTATACCTGCGTGACTAACGCCATTTAAACCATAGACGGCACAATAGTCCCATACGTAAATATACCCATTCAGATTTGTCACATATAAAGATTAATACAATCAGCTATATTATGTAGATCTGGATCACACAAATTCAAATATTTCGCAATATTATGAAACTTATTATTGAACTTATACCACTGCGTCATTTAAAAATAGTTTGCCATTGACGAACCCCTTCGTTTAGCAATGGTTTAGGAAACACACCAAGAAAAAATTATAAGGATTATTTAGAATGAAACTTAAATTAGTTGCAGTGGCAGTGACTAGCCTGTTGGCGGCAGGTGCGGTAAACGCAGCTGAGGTATATAACAAAGACGCAAACAAACTGGATATCTACGGTAAAGTTCACGCTCAGCATTACTTCTCTGACGACACCAGCAGCGATGGCGACAAAACCTACGCGCGTCTGGGCTTCAAAGGCGAAACTCAGATCAATGACCAGCTGGTTGGTTTTGGTCAGTGGGAATACGAATTCAAAGGCAACCGTTCCGAAAGCCAGGGTTCCGAAGCAGACAAAACCCGTCTGGCATTCGCTGGCCTGAAATTCGCTGAATACGGTTCTTTCGACTACGGTCGTAACTACGGCGTAGCTTACGACATCGGCGCATGGACCGACGTCCTGCCTGAGTTCGGTGGTGATACCTGGACCCAGACCGACGTATTCATGACCCAGCGTGCTACCGGCGTTGCTACCTACCGCAACACCGATTTCTTCGGTCTGGTTGAAGGTCTGAACTTTGCCGCTCAGTACCAGGGCAAAAACGATCGTACCGATGAAGTTGAAGCGAACGGTGATGGT
Organism: Citrobacter sp. Cpo071; assembly: GCF_030332765.1. Lineage (NCBI taxonomy): Bacteria > Pseudomonadati > Pseudomonadota > Gammaproteobacteria > Enterobacterales > Enterobacteriaceae > Citrobacter > Citrobacter sp. Cpo071. The sequence continues at coordinate 693,147 of NZ_JAOWHE010000085.1, forward strand.
TTCGGTCTGTCTACTACCTATGAATACGAAGGTTTCGGCGTTGGTGCTACCTATGCGAAATCTGACCGTACCGATCGTCAAGTGCGCAACGGCACCAACGGTCTTTACGCTTCAGGTCAGAATGCGGAAGTGTGGGCTGCTGGTCTGAAGTATGATGCGAACAACATCTACCTGGCGACCACCTACTCCGAAACCCGCAATATGACCACATTCGGTAAAATCGACGGTATTGCTAACAAAACTCAGAACTTTGAAGCTGTTGCACAGTACCAGTTCGACTTCGGCCTGCGTCCGTCCATCGCTTACCTGAAATCCAAAGGTAAAGATCTGGGTGCATACGGCGACCAGGATCTGGTTGAATACGTAGACTTGGGTGCTACCTACTACTTCAACAAAAACATGTCCACCTTCGTTGATTACAAAATCAACCTGCTGGATGACACTAACTTCACTAAAAATGTTGCGCAGATCAGCACTGACAACATCGTGGCTGTTGGTCTGAACTACCAGTTCTAATTTTGTTGTAGTCTGAATACAAAGCCAGTCCTTCAAGGGCTGGCTTTTTCTCTTAATGTAGACTCGGTCATAAGGAGTATGCCGTGCAGACATTCACTGGTCGTTGTCTTTGCGGACAGAGTCATTTTACCGTTGACGTCGAAATGCTGGATGTCTATGCCTGCCACTGTACGCTGTGTCAGAAATGGTCAGGCGGCATCGCCATGTATCTGGAAGCCAGCACTCACCCGCTGATGTCGCCAGAATCGGCAGAACCTTCGCACTTTCCTTCTTCAAATCGTGGTGAACGGTTCTTCTGTTCCGGCTGCGGATGCCCACTGTGGTTTACGTTGACGGACAGCGATCGCTACTTTATTCCGTGGACACTTCTGGAACTTAATGAGGTAGATCGCCGCCGCCTGATATTAGCGGCAGAAATCTATACGGAAACACAGCCTGCGTTCTGGAGATTGACGGGGCAATACGCTCGACTGAGTGGGAAAGAAGTCGAAGAGATGGATTACCCCTGTCATTTAGCTCACTAGTTATTAACGTTGTACCTTTGCCAGACTGAACCACATTCCTATCGCTAATACGATAAGCATGCTGCCGGCGCTGCTTAAGGCCACGCTATGTGACCAGGTGAACGCTTCTCTGGCAGCCGTCAGCAATGCTTCACTCAGTGACGACGGGAGCGAGTGCGCCAGTTGTACCGCCTCCCCCATTGACGATGAGGCACGTTCCATTTCCTGCGCATTAAGTCCGGCTGGCGGCAGAATCGATGCAGAAAAGCTACGGCTCAGCAGTAAGCCAAAGATAGCGATCCCAAGTCCTGCCCCCAGTTCATAAGCCATTGTCTCGATGGCGCCAGCGGCCGCGGCTTTTTCCGCCGGCGCTGCTGCCATGATAGCCGCCGTTGAAGCCAGGAGCGCACTGGCGGCGCTGAAGCCGAGCAAAGCCATCAAAATCCAGGCTTGTATCTGTTGGCTACTGAAATCCGTCATCGCCAGGCCGTAAAAACTGACGGCGCTCAGCGCCATGCCCGCCGTTGCCACACAACGTAATCCCAGGCGTGAAACCAACATACCGGCAATCGGTCCGCTGAAACCACTTGCCAGCATCACAGGCAGCATGAACAATCCAGCCTGATATGGTGTTAAACCGTGAACAAACTGTAGTTCCTGAGCCATCAGCAACTCAAAACCCACCAGCGTTATCATCGCGGTCATCGCCATCACTACACCGCTCAAGATAATGCGATGCGTGAACAGACGCATATCAATCATCGGGCGAGCTGCCGCAAGCTGGATACGGACAAACTGCCACAACAGTAAAGCGCCGGTTAACAGCGTCAGGGCGATGGCAACGGTCGCCGTATGCCCTTTCAGCGCAGTTTTAGCGCTGTAAACCAACAGCAGAATGGCAACAATCAGCATGATCGCATGACCAAAATTTAACGATTGATCGCGACGTCCGGCCTGGCGTGGCACTAAGCGTGCGGTTAAGGCCATTACCACCAGGACAATTGGCACATTAATTAAGAATACGGACCCCCAGTAGAAGTGCTCCAGCAGCATCCCGCCAACCAATGGGCCAAACGCCGCACCGCCGGAACCGACCGCTGCCCAGACGCCGAGCGCCATATTTCGATGCCGTTGCTCAGAGAACGTGGCGCGAATACCCGCCAGCGTTGCCGGAACAATCATCGCCGCGCCAATCGCCAATACCGCCCGGGTGGCAATCAGCCAGCTTGCGCTATGAGCAAAAGCGGCCGCCAGCGATGCGAGACCAAATAATCCACCGCCTAACAGCAGCAGACGTTTAAAGCCGATGCGATCGCCCAGCGCACCCATTGGCAATACCATACCGGCCATTACCAGGGAATAAATATCAATGATCCACAGCAGCTCGTTGCCACTGGCACCCAGCGTCATACTCAGCGTGGGCGCGGCAACGTGCAGCACCGTTGCATCAATCGCAACAGGGATGTAGACCAGCACAATAATGACTAACGTTAACCACTGACGAAACATAAAACTCCCTAACGAAACCAAAACTGGACACATGTCCAGCTTTAGCGATCCTACGGAAAATTGAACATATGTCCAACTTTTTGTTAGACTGCGATCTATACGGGTACAGGAGGAATGATGAGCTATCTAAATCGGGATGAACGTCGGGAAGTGATTCTGCAAGCAGCAATGCATGTCGCACTTGAAGAAGGATTTTCCGCCATGACGGTTCGACGCATTGCTGCAGAAGCTCACGTCGCGACGGGCCAGGTACATCACCATTTCGCCTCTGCCGGCGAACTCAAATCCCAGGCATTTGTGCGCCTTATCCGCACCCTACTTGATGCCGAACTGGTCAGCGAAGACGCCAGTTTCCGTGAGCGACTGCATGCGATGCTAGGCAGTGAAGATGGTGGTCTGGAACCCTATATTAAGCTATGGCGTGAAGCACAGGTTGTTGCGGGTAAAGATCCGGAAATTAAAAGCGCCTACCTGTTGACCATGCGAATGTGGCACGAAGAAACCTCCAACATCATTACACAAGGACAGAAAGCCGGTGAGTTCTCATCCGCGCCTGATGCCGCCGACGTCGCATGGCGCTTAATCGCATTAGTCTGCGGCCTGGATGGTATGTACATATTGGGTATTGAGGAAATGGCCGATCCTGCATTCGATCGTCACCTTGATCGTATGATAACGCAGGAGTTATTTATTTGATGTAATAGATGGATTAACAATACATCTTTTATGTTTACAATTAGTAACACTTAAGCAACGTGTAATTCTCCCATCACGCCGCGTTATTGCGCTTTTTTATCTATTCTTTCAGTCAATATTCCTAAAACTTTTCAATAGTTTCTAAAAAGAAGCCGCGCGGCGCTGCATGCGTTTATTTCTTTTTCATGAACGGCATGTGCATGGAGAATAATATGTCATCATCAAATGAGAAAAATAATCGTTATCTTTTAACTGACTGGAAACCAGAGAACCCCGGCTTTTGGGAAAATAAAGGCAAGCACATTGCGCGCAGAAACCTCTGGATATCAGTGAGTTGCTTGCTGCTTGCGTTCTGCGTCTGGATGTTGTTCAGCGCCGTTGCCGTCAATCTGAATAAAATTGGCTTTAATTTCACCACCGACCAACTGTTTTTATTAACGGCACTGCCTTCTCTTTCTGGTGCAATATTGCGCGTTCCCTACTCCTTTATGGTACCTATATTTGGTGGGCGTCGTTGGACCATTTTTAGCACGATTATTCTGGTTATTCCCTGCGTCTGGCTCGGATTTGCCGTGCAAAATACCGCTACTCCGTTCGGTGTATTTATTATCATTGCGCTGATGTGTGGTTTTGCTGGCGCTAACTTTGCCTCCAGCATGGGCAATATCAGCTTTTTCTTCCCCAAAGCGAAGCAAGGCAGCGCGTTAGGCGTTAACGGTGGTCTCGGCAACCTCGGCGTCAGCGTGATGCAGTTGATCGCGCCACTGGTGATCTTTCTGCCCATATTTACCTTTTTGGGCGTACAGGGCGTACCGCAAGCTGACGGCTCGTTATTGTCGCTGGCCAATGCAGCATGGATATGGGTGCCGTTACTGCTGATAGCCACCGTGGCAGCGGGCATGGGAATGAACGACATTGCCAGCTCGAAGGCCTCAATTGCCTCCCAGTTACCGGTACTCAAGCGTTTTCATCTGTGGTTATTAAGCCTGCTGTATCTCGCCACCTTCGGTTCATTTATCGGTTTTTCGGCAGGCTTTGCCATGCTGGCGAAAACCCAGTTCCCCGACGTGAATATCCTGCAACTGGCGTTCTTCGGCCCCTTCATCGGCGCGCTTGCACGATCGGCGGGTGGTGTTATCTCTGACAAGTTTGGTGGTGTGCGTGTCACCTTAATTAACTTCATCTTTATGGCACTGTTCAGCGCCCTGCTGTTTCTCACTTTGCCCGGCTCGGGCGAAGGTAGCTTTATCGCGTTTTACCTGGTGTTTATGGGCTTGTTCCTGACCGCGGGTCTGGGCAGCGGTTCAACCTTCCAGATGATTGCGGTGATCTTTCGCAAAATCACAATTTATCGGGTGAAGCTGCATGGTGGCACTGAAGAGCAAGCTCAGCGGGAAGCGGTAACCGATACCGCAGCCGCCCTGGGGTTTATCTCCGCTATTGGCGCAGTGGGGGGCTTCTTCATTCCTAAAGCGTTTGGCTCATCGCTGGCGTTGACCGGCTCTCCGGTGGGTGCCATGAAAATATTCCTCGTGTTTTACATCGTCTGCGTGCTGGTGACCTGGTTGGTCTATGGCCGTAAATCACAAAAAAAATAACAAAATGGATACCGCAGGATCGGACATTCAGGTAGGTCGGATCAGGCCTGGAGTTCGATTCACCGTCGGCAATATTATCGAAGCAGGAGTTATGTCATGAGTAAACTGTTAGACCGCTTTCGCTACTTTAAACAAAAGGGCGATACGTTTGCCGAGGGGCATGGGCAAGTGATGCACACCAACCGGGACTGGGAAGACAGCTATCGTCAGCGCTGGCAGTTCGACAAAATTGTGCGTTCTACCCACGGCGTTAACTGTACCGGCTCATGCAGCTGGAAGATCTACGTTAAAAACGGGCTGGTGACCTGGGAAACGCAGCAAACCGACTACCCGCGTACCCGTCCTGACCTGCCAAATCATGAGCCCCGTGGCTGCCCACGCGGCGCCAGTTACTCGTGGTATCTCTATAGCGCTAACCGCCTGAAATATCCGCTGGTGCGTAAACGCTTAATCGAATTGTGGCGCGACGCCCTCTCCCGCCAGCCCGATCCGGTGCTGGCCTGGGAATCCATTATGAACGACCCGCAAAAATGCCAGAGCTACAAGCAGGTACGCGGGCGCGGTGGATTTATCCGTTCGAACTGGAAAGAGCTTAATCAGCTGATTGCTGCCGCCAACGTCTGGACGGTGAAAACCTACGGCCCGGATCGCGTGGTCGGCTTCTCCCCGATCCCGGCGATGTCGATGGTTTCCTATGCCGCCGGCACACGCTATCTCTCGCTAATCGGCGGAACCTGTCTGAGTTTCTATGACTGGTACTGCGACTTACCGCCCGCGTCACCGATGACCTGGGGCGAGCAGACCGACGTTCCTGAATCCGCCGACTGGTATAACTCCAGCTATATCATCGCCTGGGGTTCTAACGTGCCGCAGACCCGTACCCCGGATGCGCACTTTTTCACAGAAGTACGCTACAAAGGCACCAAGACGATTGCCATTACGCCGGATTACTCGGAAGTCGCCAAACTGTGCGATCAGTGGCTGGCACCCAAACAAGGGACAGACAGCGCGCTGGCAATGGCGATGGGCCACGTCATCCTGAAAGAGTTCCACCTCGACAATCCCAGCGATTATTTTCTCAATTACTGTCGTCGCTATACCGACATGCCGATGCTGGTTTTACTGGATGCCCGCGAAGATGGCAACTACGTGCCTGGACGCATGATGCGTGCTTCAGACCTTGTCGATGGTCTGGGCGAAAGCAACAATCCAGAGTGGAAAACGGTAGCCTTTAACAGCGCTGGCGAACTGGTTGTCCCGAACGGATCTATCGGTTTTCGCTGGGGGGAAAAAGGCAAATGGAACCTGGAACCACTGGCGGCTGGCGCTGAAACTGAACTTTCTCTTTCGCTGCTTGGTCAGCATGATGAAGTGACCGGCGTGGCATTCCCCTATTTTGGCGGCAACGAAAACCCACATTTTCGCAGTGTAAAACAAGAACCGGTGCTGATCCGTCAACTGCCGGTAAAACATCTTACCCTCGCTGACGGTAGCCGTTGCCCGGTGGTGAGCGTCTATGATCTGGTGCTGGCGAATTATGGCCTCGATCGTGGTCTGGATGACGTTCATAGCGCGCAAGATTACAGCGAAGTGAAAGCCTACACCCCGGCCTGGGGCGAGCAAATTACGGGGGTGCCACGCCGTCATATCGAACAGATCGCCCGTGAGTTTGCCGATACTGCGCACAAAACGCATGGCCGTTCGATGATCATTCTCGGGGCTGGCGTCAACCACTGGTATCACATGGATATGAACTACCGTGGCATGATTAACATCCTCGTGTTCTGTGGCTGCGTGGGACAAAGCGGCGGCGGCTGGGCGCACTATGTGGGTCAGGAGAAACTGCGTCCGCAAACCGGTTGGTTGCCGCTGGCCTTTGCGCTGGACTGGAACCGACCACCGCGTCAGATGAACAGCACTTCGTTTTTCTATAACCACTCCAGCCAGTGGCGTTATGAAAAACTCACCGCGCAGGAACTCCTCTCTCCGCTGGCCGATGCGTCGAAGTTTAGCGGACATTTGATTGACTTTAACGTACGTGCAGAAAGGATGGGCTGGCTGCCGTCTGCGCCGCAGCTTAACCTCAACCCTTTGACCGTTAAAGCAAAAGCTGAACAAGCAGGGCTATCTCCTGCGCAATACACCGCACAGGCGCTGAAGTCAGGTGATATTCGTTTTGCCTGCGAACAGCCAGATAACGGCAAAAACCATCCGCGCAACCTCTTCGTCTGGCGCTCTAACCTGCTCGGCTCCTCCGGTAAAGGGCATGAATACATGCTCAAGTATTTACTGGGTACCGAAAGCGGGATCCAGGGGGAAGCGCTTGGCTCAAGCGAGGGTATCAAACCTGAAGAGGTTGAATGGCAGTCGGCGGCGATAGAGGGCAAGCTCGATCTGCTGGTCACGCTCGATTTCCGTATGTCGAGCACCTGTTTGTTCTCCGATATCGTTCTGCCAACCGCTACCTGGTATGAAAAAGACGATATGAATACCTCGGATATGCATCCGTTTATTCACCCGTTGTCTGCGGCGGTCGACCCGGCATGGGAATCGAAGAGCGACTGGGAAATTTATAAAGGCATCGCCAAAGTATTTTCTGAGGTTTGCGTCGGACACCTTGGACAAGAAACGGATGTGGTATTGCAACCGCTGCAACACGACTCTCCGGCAGAGCTGGCGCAGCCGTTTGACATTCAGGACTGGCGCAAAGGCGAATGCGATCTCCTCCCGGGCAAAACGGCACCGAATATCGCCGTTGTGGAGCGTGACTACCCCGCCACCTACGAACGCTTTACTTCACTTGGCCCGCTCATGGACAAACTCGGTAACGGCGGGAAAGGCATTGCGTGGAATACCCAGGCGGAAGTCGATTTCCTCGGCAAGCTGAACTACACCAAGCGCGAAGGCCCGGCAAAAGGCCGACCGCTGATTGACACCGCGCTGGATGCCTCTGAGGTGATCCTCGCCCTGGCACCGGAAACAAACGGTCAGGTGGCGGTGAAAGCCTGGGAAGCGCTGGGGGCGATGACCGGACGCGACCATACGCATCTGGCGTTGAACAAAGAAGACGAGAAGATCCGTTTTCGCGATATCCAGGCGCAGCCGCGCAAAATCATCTCCAGCCCCACCTGGTCCGGGTTGGAAAGTGAACATGTTTCCTATAACGCAGGCTATACCAACGTCCACGAGCTGATCCCATGGCGTACCCTGTCCGGTCGCCAGCAGCTGTATCAGGATCATGCGTGGATGCGAGCGTTTGGTGAAAGTCTGGTGGCGTATCGTCCACCTATCGATACCCGCAGCGTCAGTGAAATGCGCGAGGTTCCGCCTAACGGCTTCCCGGAAAAAGCGCTCAACTTCCTGACGCCGCACCAGAAATGGGGGATCCATTCCACCTATAGCGAAAACCTGCTGATGCTGACGCTGTCGCGCGGCGGACCGATTGTCTGGATCAGTGAAACCGATGCCAAAGAGCTGGGCATTGAGGATAACGACTGGATTGAAGCCTTCAACGCCAACGGTGCGCTCACCGCGCGTGCAGTGGTGAGTCAACGCGTGCCACCGGGAATGACCATGATGTATCACGCTCAGGAGCGAATCATGAATATCCCTGGCTCAGAGGTGACCGGGATGCGCGGCGGGATCCATAACTCGGTGACCCGCGTCTGCCCGAAACCCACGCACATGATAGGTGGCTATGCGCAGCTGGCATACAGCTTCAACTATTACGGTACGGTCGGCTCTAACCGCGATGAGTTCATCATGATTAGAAAAATGAAAAATATTAACTGGCTGGATGATGAAGGTCGCGATCAGGTACAGGAGGCGAAAAAATGAAAATACGCTCACAGGTAGGCATGGTTCTTAATCTGGATAAGTGCATCGGCTGCCACACCTGCTCCGTCACCTGTAAAAACGTCTGGACCGGGCGTGAAGGGATGGAATATGCGTGGTTTAACAACGTCGAGACTAAACCGGGGATTGGCTATCCAAAGAACTGGGAAGATCAGGAAGAGTGGCAAGGCGGCTGGGTTCGCGATGTTAACGGCAAGATAAGACCGCGTCTGGGCGGTAAGATGGGCGTGATCACCAAAATTTTCGCCAACCCGGTGATCCCGCAAATCGATGATTACTATGAGCCGTTTACCTACGATTATCAGCATCTGCATAGCGCGCCGGAAAGCAAGAATCAGCCCACCGCGCGTCCGCGTTCGCTGATCGATGGTAAGCGGATGGACAAGATTATCTGGGGTCCAAACTGGGAAGAACTGCTTGGCGGCGAATTTTCAAAACGTGCCCGCGACCGTAACTTCGAGAAGATGCAAAAGGAGATGTACGGCCAGTTCGAAAACACTTTCATGATGTATTTACCGCGACTTTGTGAACACTGCCTGAACCCAAGCTGTGTCGCCACCTGCCCAAGCGGTGCTATCTATAAGCGTGAAGAAGACGGCATTGTGCTGATCGACCAGGACAAATGTCGCGGCTGGCGCTTGTGTATCAGCGGCTGTCCGTACAAGAAAATCTATTTTAACTGGAAGAGCGGTAAGTCAGAGAAGTGCATTTTCTGCTATCCGCGTATTGAGTCTGGCCAGCCGACGGTATGTTCGGAAACCTGCGTTGGACGTATCCGTTATCTCGGCGTATTGCTGTACGACGCCGACCGCATCGAAGAAGCGGCCAGCACCGAGCATGAGACCGATCTCTATGAGCGTCAGTGCGATGTATTCCTCAATCCGCACGATCCGGCGGTCATTGAAGAGGCGTTAAAACAAGGTATTCCGCACAACGTCATCGAAGCGGCCCAACGTTCGCCAGTCTACAAAATGGCGATGGACTGGAAACTGGCGCTGCCGCTGCACCCGGAATATCGCACCCTGCCGATGGTCTGGTATGTACCGCCATTGTCACCGATTCAGTCGGTCGCCGACGCGGGCGGACTGCCGCACAATGGCAACATTTTGCCTGCGGTTGAGTCGCTGCGAATTCCGGTTCAGTACCTCGCCAACATGCTCAGTGCGGGTGATACCGGTCCGGTGCTGCGCGCGCTGAAACGTATGATGGCCATGCGCCACTATATGCGTGCGCAAACAGTGGAAGGCGTGACGGACACCCGCGCGATTGAGGAAGTAGGTTTGACCGTTGAGCAGGTTGAAGAGATGTATCGCTATCTGGCCATCGCCAACTATGAGGACCGCTTTGTGATCCCGACCAGCCACCGTGAAATGGCGCGCGATGCCTTCCCGGAGAAAAACGGCTGCGGATTTACTTTCGGTGACGGCTGCCATGGTTCAGATACCAAATTCAACCTGTTTAACAGTAGCCGTATTGATGCCATCGACATCACCGAAGTGCGCGATAAAGCGGAGGGTGAATAATGCAAATCCTGAAGGTTATCGGCCTGCTGATGGAATATCCCGACGAACTGCTGTGGGAGTGTAAAGACGACGCGCTGGCGCTTGTGGCCAGCGATGCCCCCATGCTTACCGAATTTAGCCAGGGATTGCTCAATGCGCCACTGCTGGATAAACAAGCGGAATGGTGCGAAATCTTTGACCGGGGCCGGGCCACCTCTCTGCTGCTGTTTGAGCATGTGCACGCCGAGTCCCGTGACCGTGGTCAGGCGATGGTTGATCTGTTGGCGCAGTACGAAAAGGTCGGGCTACAGCTCGACTGCCGCGAACTGCCGGATCATCTGCCGCTGTATCTGGAGTATTTGAGCGTGTTGCCGGAGGACCAGGCCAAAGAAGGACTGCAGAACGTTGCACCGATTCTGGCTCTGCTGGGCGGGCGCTTAAAACAGCGCGATACGCCATGGTATCAACTGTTTGACGCCCTGCTGCTGCTTGCCGGAAGTCCTCTATCAAGTGACAGTGTCACTAAACAGGTTGGTGCTGAAACCCGCGATGATACTCGTCAGGCGCTGGATGCGGTGTGGGAAGAGGAACAGGTGAAGTTTATCGAGGATAACGCCACCGCCTGCGACAGTTCACCGTTACAAAACTATCAACGACGCTTTAGCCAGGACGTTGCGCCGCAGTATGTCGACGTCAGCGCGGGAGGCCCGAAATGATACAGTACCTGAACGTCTTTTTTTACGATATCTACCCGTACCTGTGCGGTACGGTGTTTATCCTCGGCAGTTGGCTACGCTATGACTACGGGCAATACACCTGGCGCGCCTCTTCCAGCCAGATGCTGGACAAACGCGGCATGGTGCTGTGGTCAAACCTGTTCCACATCGGCATTCTGGGGATCTTTTTCGGTCACCTGTTCGGCATGCTAACGCCGCACTGGATGTATGCCTGGTTCCTGCCGATTGCGGTGAAACAACAGATGGCGATGATTGCCGGTGGGCTTTGTGGCGTACTGACGCTGGTTGGTGGCGCAGGTTTGCTGGTGCGGCGTCTGACCAACCCGCGCATTCGTGCAACGTCTTCCACCGCTGATATTCTGATCCTTTGCGTTCTGCTGATTCAGTGTATCCTCGGCTTAACCACCATCCCGTTCTCCGCACAGCATCCTGACGGCAGTGAAATGCTGAAACTGGTTGGTTGGGCGCAGTCAGTGGTGACCTTCCAGGGCGGCGCATCTGCACATCTGGATGGCGTGGCGTTGATTTTCCGTGTGCACCTGGTTCTGGGGATGACTATCTTCCTGCTATTCCCGTTCACCCGTCTGGTCCACGTATGGAGTGCGCCGTTTGAGTACTTCACTCGCCGCTATCAAATAGTTCGTTCCCGCCGATAATTGAACTCTGATGCCCGGTAGCGCTTGCGCTTACCGGGCCTGCATCGCTATCCCGCCTTTTGTACGTTATGATGCTTCTCCATTTCAGGGAGAACGCTAATGAAACCACAGGTTTACCACGTCGATGCCTTTACCCCGGTCCCTTTTCGCGGCAACTCAGCAGGTGTGGTTTTACATGCTGATGGGCTGAGTGACGCGCAGATGCAGCTCATCGCTCGCGAGCTGCGTCATTCAGAAACCGCATTTCTGCTGACCAGTGACGACAGCGATGTTCGCATCCGCTATTTCACCCCGACGGTCGAAGTTCCTATCTGTGGGCATGCTACCGTCGCCGCGCATTACGTGCGGGCCAGGGCGCTGGGTCTGGGCAACTGCATGGTCTGGCAAACCTCGCTGGCCGGACGTCATCGGGTGGATATTGACGCTACCGGGAATGACTATCGCATTAGCCTTGAGCAAGGTGAACCGGGTTTTGAACCTCCGCTGGAGGGCGCTGTTCGTACTGCGATTCTCGATGCGCTGCACCTGAGCGAAGACGATATGCTGGCAGGCTTACCCATTCAGGTTGCCACGACCGGACATTCGAAAGTGATGATTCCACTGAAACCCGAGGTGGACCTTGACGCCCTTTCCCCTGATTTACCGGCTTTGACCGCCATCAGCCAGCAAATTGGCTGTAACGGCTTTTTCCCTTTTCAAATCCGCGAGGGCGAAAACGCCACTGATGGCCGCATGTTTTCACCTGCTATTGGTATTGTGGAAGACCCGGTTACCGGCAATGCCAACGGTCCAATGGGCGCGTGGCTGGTCCACCATGGGCTGATGGCGCATGATGGCAAAACGTTACGTGTTCAGGGGCATCAGGGCCGTGCGCTCGGACGCGACGGGATTGTTGATGTGACGGTGACTATCCGTGAAAACCAGCCGGAAAAAGTCACCATTACCGGTTCGGCGGTGATCCTGTTTCACGCAGAATGGGCGATAGATTTTTAATTGTTCCCGTAGGCCGGATAAGGCGATGACGCCGCATCCGGCATTAATTCCGATGCCCCTATTTCCCCGCCTCCGGATGCGTATCAAACGCCGCCATGACCGTCGCCAGCTCATCTTCGGTAAATCCATGCTTCACGTCATCCACACCCAGTCCAAATCGTTCTTGCAACAATGCATACAAACTGGCGACGTCAGGCAAATTAATCTGCTCTACCGCATGTCCATCCTGATAATGGGTAAAGTGAAAATTGGTTAACGTTAATTTCCCGCCGTCGGGCAGATGACGGCACATCAGCAGATGATGGCGAAAATGTGATTGCGGCCAGTGTGCGGACCAGAAGTTGCCCATCAGATAATCGCTCTGATGCTGCACGACCAGATCGAAACGATACATTGACTGCCAGTGTTCGTGATGACGGAACTGGAGGATCCAATCTTCACCTTCCTGAATCAGCCGATATTCGCCGTGTGGCGTCTTCTGCTCAGAGTTAGCCTGCAGACGAATTGGTGCTGTCAGCGTTTGCCCGCCGAAGCCAACATCGGCGATCCACTGCTCTCCCTGCAATTCAACCAGCAACAAACGATGCGTGCGCGGCGGCAGACTTGACGGATTTGCCAGTACCACGCGACCGAGAAGGCTACGTACGTTAAAACCGATTTCGCGTAACGCGCGCTCAAACACGCCGTTCTGTTCAAAGCAATAACCGCCACGACGCGCCGTTACCAGCTTCTCTTCCAGCGACAAATCGTCAAGCTGCATCTCTCTTGGCAATAATACGTCCAGGTTTTCAAATGGAATTGCGCTGTTGTGCAGTAGATGTAGCGCTTGCAAGGTTTCAAGGTTGACGTTGGCCGAACCTGACCAGCCAATACGGGCAAAATAAGCGGTTAAAAAAGGCGTCATACGGAGTTCCTGTTCGATTAATGCAGTACTTATAACGTATTTTTCGTTTTACGCTGTCGATTTTGTGCGTTGTTAATTCCTGTGAGGCGACAAAATCGCTAATACCGTTAATATCTATGTTTATTGTGGTGTGTTATCTCTCAGCCAAGGAGCATCCATGAGCCATTTTCGTCCGATCGAATTAAAACATGCCAGCCGGCTACTCAATCATGGCCCAACGATATTGATAACCAGCCAGGATGAGCATACCGAGCGGCGAAATGTGATGGCTGCGGCATGGTCAATGCCCGTGGAATTTGAGCCGCCGCGGGTAGCAATTGTTGTTGATAAGACCGCCTGGTCGCGAGATCTCATTGAACGTAGCGGTAAATTCGGCATCGTTATTCCGGGTATCGCCGCCGTCAACTGGACCTGGGCCGTAGGCAGCGTTTCCGGTCGCGTGGAAGATAAATTCAACTGTTACGGCATTCCCGTGGTGCAAGGACCCGTGCTAGGTTTACCGCTGATAGAAGCGAAATGTCTGGCCTGGATGGAGTGTCGCCTGTTGCCAGCCACGGCGGCACAGGAAAAATATGACACTCTGTTTGGGGAAGTAGTCTCCGCTGCTGCTGATGAGCGAGCCTTCGTGGAAGGACGCTGGCAGTTTGATGATGGCAAGCTCAATACTCTGCATCACCTTGGGGCCGGAACGTTTATCTCCAGCGGGAAACGCATTATCGCAGGTGAATGATAGTATGCTAACGGATGGCAGTTCTGCTCTGTCATCCGCAACTGTTTTCTTAAAACTTCTGAAAAACCAGTTAGATAAATTACTCTGCCTTCCTTGCCTAATCATTAATGTGAATTATAGTTAATCTTGCACTAACTCAAATACCTAATCAAAACGCTATCCGTCAAAGCAGCATCCCCAACTGTACTTTGAAGTGTCAGAGAGGTTTTACGATGCAACTTAATAGAATCGCACAAAGTTTTATACTTGCTGGGTTACTCACATCGTTTTCTGTTCCCCTTATGGCCGCTGAAGCCCCCAAAGACGCTACAGCCGCCACGCAACAAGCCAACAACGCGCTTTACAATCAACTGCCCTTCTCCGATAACACCGACTTTACCGACGCCCACAAAGGCTTTATCGCCCCACTCCCGCAGGACGTGATCAAGGGCGAGCAGGGAAATGTTATCTGGAATCCGCAGCAGTACGCGTTCATCAAAGAAGGCGATAAAGCCCCGGATACGGTAAACCCGAGCCTGTGGCGTCAATCTCAGTTGATCAACATCAGCGGGCTGTTTGAAGTAACGGATGGCGTTTACCAGATTCGTAACCTCGATCTGTCAAACATGACCATTATTGAAGGTAAAGAAGGCATCACCGTTGTTGACCCGCTGGTCTCGGCAGAAACGGCCAAAGTCGGGATGGATCTTTACTTTAAAAACCGCGGTCAAAAACCAGTTATTGCGGTGATTTATACCCACAGCCACGTTGACCATTACGGCGGCGTACGCGGCGTTGTCGATGAAGCCGACGTTAAAGCGGGCAAAGTGAAAGTTTATGCGCCAGCCGGCTTTATGGAAGCCGCGGTCGCTGAGAATATCATGGCCGGTAACGTCATGAGCCGCCGCGCGAGCTACATGTATGGCAACCTGTTAAAACCTGATGCCAAAGGCCAGGTCGGCGCGGGACTGGGAACCACGACCTCCGCGGGAACCGTTACCCTGATTGCGCCAACAAATATCATTGAGAAAGATGGACAAAAAGAGGTCATCGACGGCCTGACCTATGACTTCATGCTGGCTCCGGGTTCCGAAGCTCCATCGGAAATGCTGTGGTACATCGAAGAGAAGAAACTGATTGAATCCGCAGAAGATGTTACCCACACCCTGCACAACACCTACTCCCTGCGCGGAGCCAAAATTCGTGAGCCGCTGCCGTGGTCCAAATACATCAACGAAGCGATTGTGCGCTGGGGTGATAAAGCCGAGGTGCTGATGGCGCAGCACCACTGGCCAACCTGGGGTAATGACAAGGTGGTCAGCCTGCTGAAAAGTCAGCGCGATCTGTATCGTTACATCAACGACCAGACGCTACGCATGGCTAACGAAGGTCTGACCCGCGATGAAATCGCTGCCAACTTTAAGCTGCCGGACTCACTGGCACATACCTGGGCTAACCGCGGTTACTATGGCTCAGTGAGCCATGACGTAAAAGCGACCTATGTGCTCTATCTCGGCTGGTTTGACGGCAACCCGGCAACGCTGGATGAGCTGCCGCCGGAAGAGTCTGCGAAGAAATTTGTCGACTACATGGGTGGTGCGGACGCCATTTTGCAGAAAGCAAAAGCAGACTATGACCAGGGCAACTACCGCTGGGTGGCACAGGTGGTAAGCAAAGTCGTGTTTGCCGATCCAAATAACCAGGCCGCACGTAATCTGGAAGCAGATGCGCTTGAGCAACTGGGTTATCAGGCTGAATCCGGCCCGTGGCGTAACTTCTACCTGACCGGCGCGCAAGAGCTGCGTAACGGCGTGGTCAAAGGCCCAACCCCGAATACCGCCAGCCCGGATACCGTTCGTGCTATGACGCCGGAAATGTTCTTCGATTATCTGGCAGTGCATATTAACGGACAAAAAGCGGGTGATGCGAAGTCGGTGTTTAACATCGATCTTGGCAGTGATGGCGGTAAATATAAGCTTGAGCTGGAGAATGGCGTCCTGAACCATACCGCCAATGCCGAAGCGAAAGATGCCGATGCTACGATCACGCTTAATCGCGATACGCTGAACAAAATCATCCTCAAGGAAGTGACGCTGAAACAGGCACAAGACAGCGGTGACGTGAAGATAACCGGTGACGGCGCCAAGCTTGATGCCATGCTCGGCTATATGGATAAATTCGAATTCTGGTTCAACATCGTTACGCCATAAGCACAACGAAAACGGGCGGAAATCCGCCCGTTTTTTCTTACATACTGTAGCCAGGTTTTTTAATTAATCTCGCCATCTGCGGCACAATTTCCTTATCCCACACGGCCTGCCACGCCTCTGGCTCAACTTCATTGAGCGCCACGCTGACTGAACTGTCTTTGCTTTGCAAATGACGAATAATAACCTCGGTAATATCCGCCGCCAGGGCGGTTTTCTGTTCGTCGGTAAGAGAGCGAGGAAAACATTTAATATCAACGTGCGGCATAGCAGATTCCTTATTGTTTTGGGTTGCAGGTAACTTATGCGGACTCTCGTTCTACCAGATGAAAACCGACATCAATAATATCGTCTTCACGCGGAATTTGTTCGATACGATCGGCAAGCAGTGAGGCAGCACGTTGCCCGATGGCCCGTCTGTCGACGCTGACGGTGGTGATGGCGGGCCGATTGCTGGCAGCAAAATCCAGATCGCCAAAACCGATTACCGCCAACTCTTGCGGCACGCGTATACCGCGACTTTCAGCCTCCATGATCGCCCCCTGGGCTAGCGTATCTGAGCTACAGACAATGACATCAAACGCGCCTTCAGCCAATAGCTGCGTTAATCCAGAGCGTCCCAATGCCAGAGAGGCCGGAAGTGGGACGTCCACCTGTGCGTCAGCAGCAATACCATGACGACTCAACGCATCGCACAGTCCTTGTTTACGCTGGCCTGCCCGGCGATCGGCAGTCCATAACAACCCCGGACGTCGATAGCCTTTATTCAGCAGATAGTCTGCCACCGCTTGCCCGACCTTTTCATGCGAAAAACCGACCAGCATATCGATGGGTGTTGGGGTTAAATCCCAGATTTCCACGACCGGGATGGCCGCATTAAGAATCACTTTTTTAAGCTCGGAGGTATGATGAATACCGGTGAGTACTACACCATCCGGGCGACGAGAAAGCAGCGTCGCCACCAGCTCTGCCTCAGTTTGCGGTGTATAACCCGACACGCAAAGCAAAATGTGGTATCCGCGTTCTGCCAGTTCATCACTTAATGACTGGATGGTATCGACAAACATATTGTTGTTAATTTGCGGAATAACCACGGCGATAAGCTTGCTGCGACGCGACGCCAGTCCCCCAGCCAGTGCGTTGGGAATATAGCCGGTGGCGCGCACCGCCTGCATCACTTTTTCAACCGTTTTCGGGCGCACCAGCTGCGGGGTATTCAACGCCCTGCTCACCGTCATGGGTGACAATCCCGCGGTACGGGCAACATCTTCCAGCGTGGGAGCGCGCGGTGGTTTGGGATTTTTCACTGTCGATGCCCTTGTCAAAAATCGCTGATTTATCCTGGCATTATTCATCATGATTTTGGCTATTGCCAGCGTTGCTCAGTGATAACGCAGGGAAAACAGCAGCTTAGTTAATTATCGCCACTCAAAATGATAGCGCAATCACAATGATTTGTGCATTTCTCCATAAAGTACTGGAATGTGACGTCGTTTATAATTTACCACCCTTCTCTCTCTGAATTTGTGAGCAATTGTTCAAATCGCAGTCAATTCGCTGGCACAGTGATTGCGCTAACATTAAAAATGATAGCGCAATCATTTGTTATCACCAGGAGAGAACAATATGTCTTTAAGTGCCAATTCCGATGCCGTGACCTATGCCAAATCGGCTAACGCTAAAACCGCAGCAGAAACCGGTGACCGTATTGAATGGGTAAAACTGTCTCTGGCTTTCCTTCCTCTGGCAACACCCGTGAGCGATGCCAAAGTGCTCACCGGTCGCCAGAAACCGCTAACTGAAGTCGCCATAATCATCGCCGAGATCCGCAGCCGCGACGGGTTTGAAGGCGTGGGATTTAGTTACTCCAAGCGGGCTGGCGGCCAGGGAATATATGCGCATGCCAAAGAAATTGCCGATAACCTGTTAGGCGAAGATCCAAACGACATTGACAAGATCTACACCAAGCTGCTGTGGGCTGGCGCTTCCGTGGGGCGCAGCGGCATGGCGGTACAAGCCATCTCCCCTATCGATATCGCATTATGGGATATGAAAGCCAAGCGTGCAGGATTGCCGCTGGCAAAACTGCTTGGCGCGCATCGGGACTCCGTGCAGTGCTACAACACCTCCGGCGGATTCCTGCATACGCCGCTGGATCAGGTGCTAAAAAACGTGGTTATTTCCCGTGAAAACGGCATTGGTGGTATCAAACTCAAGGTTGGTCAGCCAAACTGCGCCGAGGATATTCGCCGCTTAACCGCGGTGCGTGAAGCGCTGGGGGATGACTTCCCGCTAATGGTCGATGCCAATCAGCAGTGGGATCGGGAAACCGCCATCCGTATGGGACGTAAAATGGAGCAGTTCAATCTAATCTGGATTGAAGAGCCGCTGGACGCCTACGATGTTGAAGGCCACGCCCAACTGGCCGCCGCGCTTGATACCCCGATTGCCACCGGTGAAATGCTGACCAGCTTCCGCGAGCATGAACAGCTGATCCTCGGCAATGCCAGCGATTTTGTGCAGCCCGATGCACCGCGTGTGGGAGGGATTTCACCGTTCCTGAAAATTATGGACCTGGCGGCTAAACATGGTCGCAAGTTGGCTCCACACTTCGCTATGGAAGTTCACCTGCATCTGTCCGCCGCTTATCCGCTTGAGCCATGGCTGGAGCATTTTGAATGGCTGAACCCGTTATTTAACGAACAACTTGAGCTGCGCGATGGCCGGATGTGGGTTTCCGATCGTCACGGTCTGGGCTTCAGCATCAGCGAGCAGGCGCGCCGCTGGACGCAATTAACCTGCGAGTTTGGCAAACGTCCTTAATTAATTTGGCGGGTAAGTAATACCCGCCCTCTTCCCTACAGAAACGCTCTCAACCTTATGAAAGGAGTGGGTGATGAACACAATAATAAAGCGTACAAAAGTGCGTTACGGCATTCTGATATTTCTGTTTCTTGCTACCGTATTTAATTACGCCGATCGCGCGACATTATCCGTCGTGGCTCCGATTATGAGCAAAGAATTAGGTTTTGATCCTGAAGCAATGGGGCTGGCCTTTTCTGCCTTCGGTATTTCTTATGTCATTATGCAACTGCCCGGCGGCTGGCTCCTGGATCGCTATGGTTCTCGTCTGGTATACGGCTGCGCACTGATTGGCTGGTCGCTGGTAACGATGTTTCAGGGCACCATTTATCTGTACGCCAGCCCGCTTGTCGTATTGATTATCTTACGATTACTGATGGGTGCGATTGAAGCTCCAGCCTTTCCAGCCAACAGCCGATTAAGCGTGCAGTGGTTTCCTAATAACGAACGGGGCTTTGTTACCTCTGTCTATCAGGCCGCGCAATATATCTCGTTAGGGATTATTACGCCGCT
This sequence comes from Citrobacter sp. Cpo071, assembly GCF_030332765.1. Classification (NCBI taxonomy): domain Bacteria; kingdom Pseudomonadati; phylum Pseudomonadota; class Gammaproteobacteria; order Enterobacterales; family Enterobacteriaceae; genus Citrobacter; species Citrobacter sp. Cpo071. Next base: position 712,907 of record NZ_JAOWHE010000085.1, read on the forward strand.
AATGACGATTATTTTGCATAATCTCAGTTGGCACTTTGTGTTTTATTACATTGGGGCAATAGGCGTTATTCTTGGCATCTTCTGGTTGGTCAAAGTCAGAGACCCTATGCATCATCCAAAGGTGAACCAGCAGGAAATTGACTATATTCGGGAAGGCGGTGGTGAACCGTCGCTGGGTAATAAAAAAGAGCCACAGAAGGTTACCTTTGCGCAAATTAAAAGCGTCTGCGTCAACCGCATGATGATTGGCGTATATATCGGACAGTTCTGCGTGACATCAATTACCTGGTTCTTCCTGACCTGGTTCCCTACTTATCTGTATCAGGCGAAAGGCATGTCGATCCTCAAAGTGGGGTTTGTCGCCAGTATCCCTGCCATTGCCGGTTTTATCGGTGGATTATTAGGCGGTGTTTTCTCCGACTGGCTTTTAAAGCGCGGCTACAGCCTGACGATTGCCCGTAAGCTGCCGGTTATCTGCGGAATGCTGCTTTCCTGCGTCATCGTTATCGCGAATTACACATCGTCAGAATTTGTGGTTATCGCCGCGATGAGTCTGGCGTTCTTCGCCAAAGGCTTTGGCAATCTGGGATGGTGCGTTCTCAGCGATACCTCACCAAAAGAAGTGCTTGGCATTGCAGGAGGCGTATTCAATATGTGCGGCAATATGGCCAGTATCATCACACCACTGGTGATCGGCGTCATTCTGGCGAATACCCAGTCCTTTGATTACGCCATCCTGTATGTCGGCTCGATGGGGCTGATCGGCCTGGTTTCCTATCTGTTTATCGTGGGTCCGTTGGATCGTATTACGCTCACCCCTTCTGTTGCGTAATTTAAACTTATGGCGATAGTTCGCCCGCTGTTCCGGGAATTGCACTCCTGCGGAACAGCGTTTTTTTAATCAAATAATCTTATTGTTTTTCAGTACAGTACGCAGCCGTGGGTGCTGACAAACCGCATCGGCGATAGCGCTAATATTCGGCGTGTTGTCCTGAAACCAGTCATGCCCTGGTCCCCAGGTACGCATAACGGCAATGTAAATGTCCAGCAGTGTTAGCTGATCCCCGAATGCGTACGGCTCGGCGCTTAGCTGGTTGTTCAGCCACATATAGAGGGATTTACGGTACTCAATGCAGTTCTTTTTCAACTGCGCCGGGGCGTCCGGTACCCATCGGTCAGGATAATCGGCATAGGTAAACGTGGGATAGACATTTGCCACCAACCATATCAGCAGACGCTGAAACTGCTGGCGTTCGGCGTGCCCAACGGGTGGCGAAAGTGCTGGGCAACGATCGAGGATCATCAGCGCGATCGCCGCCGTTTCCGTCAACACGCTGCCATTTTCCAGTACCAGCGTGGGCACCTGGCATAGTGGATTCATTGTTTTAAGCAACTCCCGCGAAGGACCATCGCTGTCAAAACCGTCCACATCAATAAAGCTGTAAGGGATCTCCGCCAGTGTGAGCATCACTTCACTGATGGCCGATCCCCAGCCCGGTACCCCATAGACCTTAATCATGCTGCAACCCTCAACATTAAAACCCTAAGTGTAGAGCAGCATTCGGCAACCTATGCAGACATGATTATTACTTGCATAATAACAATGGTCGAATACCGGGAGAGAATAAGCAATGCGTTCCAGTATGTTTGAATACATGAACATTTTTGTACAGGTTGTTGAGCAAGGTGGATTTGCCAGAGCCGCAGATGTGTTACACCTGCACCGCCCTGCGGTGACCAAAGCTATCCAACATCTTGAAGACGATCTGGGGGCAAAGTTGCTTAACCGCACGACTCGTAAAGTGAGTCTGACAGAAGAAGGTGATGCCTTTTACCAACGCACAAAAATCCTGCTCAGTGACGTTGATGACATCATGGCTTCTTTTTCACCTGCCCGCCCACCGCGCGGAAAACTCAGGGTTAATGCCCCTCTGTCGCTGGCGCACTCCGTGTTAGTTCCTGCGCTGAAAGATTTCCAGTCGCGATATCCTGACATCGAGATGGTACTCACCTCCACCGACCGTAGAATCGATATGCTTGCCGAAGGCATCGACTGCATGATCCGTATTGGCGAGCTACAAGATTCGACCTTGATCTCCAGGCGGCTTGGTGAGGTCAAAATGGTAACCTGTGCTTCACCGGATTATCTGCAAAAACAGGGGGTGCCGCAGGTACCAGAGGATTTATCCCGACACCAGGCGCTTAACTTTTTTAGCGAGCGTCATCGCGAAGCGCTGGAATGGACCTTCGTCAATAGAGGTAAAACCGAATCGTTCACCCCCGCAGGGCGGATAAGCGTTGATAACTCCGATATTCTGTTGACCGGCTGCTTATCTGGACTCGGCATTATACGTGGCGTTCATGCTGTCCTTGCGCCCTATCTTCAGTCAGGCCAGCTTGTTGAGGTGCTGGCCGATTATACCGGAGAATCAAAACCAGTTTCGGTGCTTTACCCGGACAGACGTCATCTCGCCCCTCGGGTTCGGGTATTCATTGACTGGTTATGCGAACTTTTTAGTCAACAAAAACCGCGGCTTCAGGGATTATTACAAAATAAGTAATAGTGAAGTTCCGCAACAACGGTTTTTCACTCTCATCTGAGTCGTTAAATTGTGCAGACCCAATACAGAACAATTTACTGAGGTCTGCTATGTCTAAGGTCGTAGTTTTTAATCAAATTGGTGGCGCTGAAGTCCTGAAGATTCAGGAGATGCAGGTTCCCGCGCCTGATGCAAATGAGGTTCAGATCCGCGTGCGGGCTATTGGTATCAACCGTGCGGAAGTTATGTACCGCACCGGACAGTATATTTACCAACCTAATTTCCCGGCGCGACTGGGTTATGAAGCTGCCGGAGTCATTGAATCAGTGGGAGACAACGTACGTGAGTTTGCACCTGGCGATTACGTTAGCGTCATCCCGGCATTCAGCTTTCATCAATATGGAATGTATGGTGAAGTCGTTAATGCCCCCGCTCACGCGGTCGTAAAGCATCCACAAAACCTGAGCTTTATCGAGGCTGCTGCCAGTTGGATGATGTATGTGACCGCTTTCGGTGCGCTGGTTGAATATGCGGATATTAAGCCCGGTGATAACGTGCTGATCAATGCTGCTTCCAGCAGCGTCGGACTGGCAGCAATTCAGATTGCTAACATGCGGGGAGCAAAACCGATTGCGATGACACGGACCAGTGAGAAACGTGATCAGCTGCTGCAACTGGGCGCGGCAGAGGTTATTGCAAGCCAGGAGCAGGATCTGGTGGCCGAGATTCAGCGGATTACTGAGGGTAAAGGAACCCGCGTGGTGTTTGATCCGGTCGGTGGCCCAGCGGTGGCAAGAATTGCCCAAGTGATGCCAGCCGGTGGGCTATTTTTCCAGTATGGTTCGCTTGATTCACGTGACCTTTCTATCCCGGTCATTGAGATACTCGGTCGCCATCTGACCTTCCGCGGCTATGAGATTTTCGAAATCACCACGGACGCAGAAAAACTTGCGCGGGCGAAACGGTTTATCTTTGAAGGATTGCAGTCTGGCCAGCTCAAGCCGCTGATTGATAAAACCTTTGCCTTTGATGATATCGTCGAGGCACATCAATACATGGAAGCCAATGGCCAGGTAGGCAAAATCGTCGTCACTCTGTAACCTCTGTGCGGCACAGCCTTGTGCCGCAATGTGTCTCAAAGCACTTTCGACAAAAACTGCTGAGTGCGCGTGTGGCGTGGATGATTCAGCACTTGCTCGCTGCTGCCCTGCTCGATGATTTTGCCATCGACCATAAACACCACCTGATCAGCCACTTCCCGGGCGAAGCCAATCTCATGCGTTACCACAACCAGCGTGGTTCCCGACTTCGCCAGCGCTTTAATGACATCCAGTACTTCACCGACCAGTTCAGGATCCAGTGCAGATGTAGGCTCATCAAACAGCATGACGCGCGGATTTAACGCCAGCGCACGGGCAATAGCGATACGCTGCTGCTGACCTCCGGATAAGTGACGCGACCAGGCATCGGCTTTATTCCGTAACCCTACTGCATCAAGCAGAGTTAATGCCCGCTCGGTGGCGGTTTTACGCGTTGCCAGTCCGTGCGCAATGGGCGCTTCAATCAGATTCTCCAGAACCGTTAAGTGCGGGAACAGATTAAAGTTCTGGAACACATAGCCGACGTTAACGCGCTGGCGCAAAATTTCCGCCTCTTTCAGCTCATACAGCTTGTCTCCCTGCCGACGATAGCCAATGTAATCGCCATCGATTTGAATAAACCCCTCATCGACGCGTTCCAGATGGTTGATGGCCCGCAGGAGTGTGGATTTCCCTGAACCGGACGGGCCAAGAATAACCGTTACCGTACCGGGAGGGATCTCCAGCGACACATTATCCAGCGCTTTGTGGCGACCAAAGTATTTGCTAACGCCGGTAATAGAAATATGGCCTTCAGGCGAGCGGGACATGGACGGCCTCCTGCTGTGGACGTTGACGACTGCGTTTTTCTGCACGACTCACCCGGGCTGTGTTGATCGCTGAACGTCGTTCGCTGCGTGCCAACGCACGTTCAACCAGGTGCTGAATTAACGACAGGACGCTGGTGATCACCAGATACCACACCGCACCCACCATCAGCAGCGGGATCACTTCCTGCGTGCGGTTATATATCATCTGGATGGTGTAGAACAGCTCCGGCATTGCCAGCACATATACCATCGCCGTCCCTTTCGCCAGGCTGATGATTTCATTGAATCCAGCAGGCAAAATGGTGCGCAGCGCCTGCGGCAGAATAATCCGCAGCGTACGTCGCCCTGCTGGTAAGCCCAGTGCTGCCGCTGCCTCGTACTGACCGTGATCGACCCCTAAAAATCCACCCCGAATAATTTCAGCGGTATAGGCGCTTTGCACCAGCGTCAGGCCAACCACCGCAGTGGAAAACTGACCGAGTACATTGATGGTCTCAAAACTTCCCCACTGAATGGGAGTAAACGGAATACCAATCGTCAACGTGTCGTACAGATAGGAGAAGTTGTACAAAACGATCAGCACCACAATCAGCGGTAACGAACGAAACAGCCAGATGTACCCCCATGCCAGACCGTTCAACAGCCAGGAAGATGAAAGCCGCGCCAACGCCAGCAGACCGCCGATGACAATACTCAACAGCGTCCCGATCAGCGTCAGTAACAGCGTTTGCCCGAGGCCGGACAAGATAACCGGATCAAAGAACCAGCGGGCAAACACGCTCCATTCCCAGCGCGGATTAAACGCCACGGACTGGAGAATTACCGCAAGGGCAAATAAGGCAATGACCGCGCCTACGGTACGCATGGGATAACGTGCCGGTACGACTCTAATGCTATCTGTCGTTTTCATTTTCTCTCCTCAGGCGATTCTGGCCTGACCGGTAATAGTCAGCAGTTTGGTAAAGCGCAGCCGTCCATCAAACGGCGGCAGGCTGTACTCTTCGGGATCGCGCGTCGTATCAAATTGCGGATCGTAGCCCTGGCTTAAATAAAGTCTGACGGCCTCCGGCTGGCGAAATCCCGTGGTCAGATAAATCCGGCTGTAGCCTGCGAGCAGCGCTCTACGTTCCAGTTCCTGCACCACGCGCGCCGCCAGCCCCTGCTGGCGCAGGCTGCTTTTTGTCCAGATACGCTTAATCTCGGCGGTGTCCTTGTCGTAAGGTTTGTAAGCCCCGGTGGCGATAATTTCGCCGCGGCGCTCCAGTACCACAAAAAGTCCCTGCGGCGCCAGATACCATTCGGTCAGTTCCACTTCAGCGTCGCGAGAAAAGTAATCGCCATAGCGGGCGGCATATTCACCGAACAGACCGTTCAAAATGGGCTGCAGCTCGCTGGCTTCCGGTGAGAGCACGCGAAATTGATCGCTCACGATGACCTCCTTAGTCGCCTAAACCGGCCGGGTTGATTTCAGATTGTGGAATGCGTTCCACCCCTTCTCCCCAGCGATTCAGCACCTTGTCATAGTCGCCGTTGCCAATCACGCCGTTGAGGGCGGTTTGTACCGGCAGAACCAGACCGCTGTCTTTTTTCAGCGTCACAGCGATATGTGCCGCTTTTGGCCAACCGCCATCAACGCTACCCACTAATTGCGTTTTACCGTTGAGTGCAGCTTTCCACGCGCCGATTACATTAGGACCGAAGTAGGCATCGGCGCGGCCCGACTGTAGGGCCAGGGTTTGCGCGGCATCATCTTTGGTATACACCGGCGTAAACGGCTGTAACCCTTTCTTCACGTTCTCATCGTTCCAGGCCAACAGAATGGCTTCCTGGTTAGTCCCCGAACCGACAATAATGCGTAGTCCTGCGATATCTTCCGCCTGCTCGATTTTCTTCAGCTTGCTACCGGTTTTGACATAAAAGCCAAGAGAGTCCTTCCGATACGTCGCGAAATCGAATTTTTCTTTGCGTGCTTTGGTGACGGTAATATTGCTGATCGCGGCATCGTATTTGCCGGAAGTGACGCCCAGCGGCCAGTCTTCCCATGACGTAGGTACAACGTTGAGTTCCAGTCCCAGACTGTCAGCCACCAGACGCGCGATGTCCGCCTCGCTGCCGATCAACGTCTTATTGTCATCGGCAAAAACGGTCAGCGGTGGCTGGCTGAGCCCGGCGATCGCCACGGTGAATTTGCCCGGTACGGCCAGGTGCAGGTTTGCGGGCAACTGCGCGATCGCCTGCGGGTTTTTTGCTGTATTGATTGGCGCTTTATTGGCTTCCAGGCTTACGCCGGTGCCGTTAATCGTCACCTCATTTGCCCAAACGGTCGCGCTGAAAGCCAGTGACAGCGCGAGAAATACTGATTTTTTCTGCATAGCGTTTTTCTCTTATTGTGTGAATTGATTTGCAGGTGTCGCTAATCCCAGGCTTGCGCGCAGGGTCGTACCGGGATATTCATGGCGGAACAGGCCGCGCGCCTGAAGCACGGGGACAACCTGTTCGACAAAACGCGGGAAGGTATCCGGCGTTCCGCCCTGGATGATAAAACCGTCTGCGGCTTTTTCGTCGAACCACTGCTGCAAGCCGTCGGCAACCTGTTGTGGCGTGCCGCTGAAACGCGGACGTGGACTGGCCGCTTCCAGAGCAACCTGACGAAGTGTTAAACCTCGCTCGCGTGCGTTGCGTTTGATCTCATCAGTCGTACTGCGAAAGCTGTTTTGTCCGAGAGAGCCCAGATCCGGGAATGGTGCGTCCAGCGGATATTGGGCAAAATCATGATGTTCAAAGTAGCGGCCAAGATAGTTCAGCGCGTCAGTAACGGAGACCAGCGCAGCGGTAGTCTGATACTGCTGCTCAACGTCCTCTGCGCTGTCGCCAACAATAACGCTGACGCCCTGGAATATATGCAGTTGATCGGGATGTCGTCCGGCGACTTCCAGCTGGCTTTTTACATCCTGATAGAACGCTTTAGCCTCTGCCAGCGACTCCTGATGGGTAAAAATGGCATCAGCGTGCTGCGCCGCTAATTTCTTGCCATCTGCTGAAGCTCCCGCCTGAAATATAATCGGACGGCCTTGTGGTGTACGCCCAATATTTAATGGCCCAGCGACCTGGAAATAATCTCCATGATGGTTAAGCGTATGCAGCTTTTGCGGATTAAAAAATTCTCCACTTGTTTTATTACGGGTGAAAGCATCTTCTTCCCAGGAATCCCACAGTCCTTTCACTACCTGTAAATATTCATCAGCAATACGATAACGCTGGGCATGCTCTGGATGCTGAGCGCGAGAGTAGTTTTTTGCCGATCCTTCCAGAGGCGACGTAACCACGTTCCATCCGGCGCGCCCCTGGCTGAGATGGTCCAGGCTAGCGAACTGCCGTGCGGTCGTAAACGGCTCGCTGTATGATGTGGACACCGTGCCAACCAGCCCCAGATTCTGGGTGATACTGGCCAAAGCGGATAATACTGTCAGCGGCTCAAAACGATTTAAAAAGTGCGGGATTGATTTTTCATTAATATACAGACCATCGGCGACAAAAATAAAATCCAGCTTCCCTTTTTCCGCAATAAGCGCCGTCTCTTTGACAAAATCAAAATTAATACTGGCATCAGCCTGAGCCGCCGGATGGCGCCATGCGGACATATTTCCCGATGCGCCATGCAGAATAGTGCCGAGCCGTAGTTGCCGATTTTCAGCCATAATAACCCCTACCCAACAGGTAAACTTAAAGGTGTGCGAATGCCGTTTTTGCTAACTGCGCAAAGTAGTGCGCGGCAGGTTCAATTAAACGCTCGTCCGGATTAAATCCCGGGTGATGTAATCCGTATTCACTGGCGCTGCCAATACTGACAAATGCGCCAGGTGTATTTTGCAGGTAGACGGCAAAATCCTCCCCGCCCATATGCAGGTCGGCATGGTGGGTGGTATAGCCTGACTGTTTCGCCACCGCGGTGGCAATATCGGCCCAACGATCATCATTTACCAATGCGGTTGGTCCCGCATGCCAGATTACGTCGATTTGTGCGCCAAAGGCGTGGGCAAATCCGGCGGCAATGTCATTAACCCGGGCCTTAACCTGCTGCTGCACCTGGGTTCGGTGCGTTCTGAGTGTCCCTTCCAGCTCAACGGACTCCGGCAGTACGTTCCATGTGTTTCCCCCCTGAATACGGGTCACGCTGAGCACCACCGAATCCAGCGTGTTTATGTCGCGGCTGGCAACGCTTTGCAGCACCGTTACCAACTGGCTGGCGAGCAGGATGGCATCCTTACCTTCATGCGGACGCGCCGCATGTGCGCCCTTGCCATTAATGCGTAGCACGAAGCGATCGACATTGGCATAAAATGCGCCGCCGCGTGTGGCAAATTCGCCCACCGGCAAACCGGGCTCATTGTGCATACCGAAAATAGCCGCTACGTTTTGCAGCGCACCGGCGCGGATCAACGTTTTTGCGCCGCCGAAACTCTCTTCAGCTGGCTGAAACAAAATACGTACTCGCCCCGGTAAGGTTATTTCCTGCTGTTTTAGCAGCAGTGCTGCACCAAGCATGACGCTGGTATGGACGTCATGCCCGCAGGCATGCATCACGCCCGGCGTGAGTGAACGAAACGGAACATCGGCGCTTTCTTCTATCGGTAGCGCGTCGATATCCGCCCGCAGCGCGATGACATCTTCTCCCTGACCAATTTCCACGACCAGACCGGTTTTCAGCTCGAACGGCAGAATGTCGACGTCCGCAGCGTGCAACCAGGCGTGAATGCGCGCCGTGGTTGCTTCCTCCTGCAGGGAAAGCTCCGGATGCTGATGTAGTTCACGACGCCAGTCGATAAGCGTTGAGCCGAGAGTCATCAGAGCACCTCCACGGCGTTATGGGCTTGCGCTAACAAACGCAGCGATGTCAGACGCGCATGCCCTTGCGCCACTGGCGTGTCGATAATGAACTCGTCAATGCCAAATTGCGTATGCAGAGCATTCAGCTTTGCCATCACCTCCTGAGCGGTGCCGTGTAGCAACGCCTGCTCACGACGCGCGATTTTGCGTGGTGGGCTGCCAGACTGAGCGGCAAACGCCAGCGCCTGTTCTTCGCTGGCTACCGTGACACGTTGACCATCTTCCAGCTCCACGCCCCAGATTTGTACGTTTTCCGCCAGTTGCGCAGCGGTGTCGTAACTGTCAGCCACAATCACCTGGACGGCGACTATCGTCGGGCGTGCACTGTGGGTCTGCCAGAAGGACAAAACGTCATGCAATAACGCTTTGTCACCATTGAGGTGCGCTGCGAAGATGAAATTCCAGTCGGATTGCGCTGCTAACTGCGCGCTTTGCACACTGGCTCCCAGTACAAACTTTTCCGGTGGTATCGGTGGAATTGGCGTCGGGAATACCGTTTCCCCGCTTTCCGTTCCGCTCAGCGCCAGCCAATCGTTAAGCAAAGAAAGCTGGTCGGCAAAACTGCCTTTTTCTTCCTGATGCAGCCCATGCTGTAACGCCTGGGTCGACAGCGGTAAGCCGCCAGGGGCTTTCCCTACGCCGAGATCAACACGTCCAGGAGCCAGCGATGCCAGAAGATTGAAGTTTTCCGCCACTTTGTACGGGCTGTAATGTTGCAGCATTACGCCGCCGGAACCTACGCGGATATGCTGGGTTTGCCCGAGGATCCAGGCGATCACCAGCTCCGGCGATGGGCTGGCCAGCTGTGCCGTATTATGGTGTTCCGCGATCCAGAAACGATGGTACCCCCACTCTTCTGCCAGTTGCGCCAGGCGCAACGTACGGGAAAGCGCGGTCGCGGCAGTTTCACCTTCCCCGATGGGGCTTTTATCCAGAATACTCAGGCGATATGACATGTTACGAGCCTATGTTTGTTAACATGTCTTTATTATTAATTTATCAAATAGCCATACTGAAACATTTAATTCACATTTGCTCAGCTAAAAAGTAGATAACAACCCCTGTCGCTGCCAGGGTTAAAATTTGGATCGCCCAGTACAGGTTGTAACGCTAAACAGAAAAACACCCGCAATTAATAGCCTACAAAATATAATAGGGTCGTTGGCATCACGGTAATAACATCAAAATCATTTCATGCCAGTTTTCTTTTTACGAAAAGGTTTTTTAACGCGATTTACGTTAAGTCAGTTTAAACGACTTGTCACGTTATGCGCTTGTATTAATTGTTTCACTTTTATGACACAGGATGAATGATTTACATAGGAATTTTTATTTTAACTACTTCCACAGAATTGATGATTAGTAGAGAATGCAACGTTCTTATTAAAACGGTTTAAAACAGATTTTAATATCCCCCGATTTTATTGCGGGGATTTTTGTATGGATTATACATAGCACCATGGGACCTCTATGAAAAGTAACATACCCGTTACACAAATTGAGCACGCACTTAACGATAAAGCGACGCTGCTTTCTACGACGGATAAAGAAAGTCATATTACCTACGCCAACTCCGCGTTTATTGATGCCAGCGGATTTAACGAACACCAGTTAATGGGCGAACCACATAATATTATTCGCCATCCCGATATGCCTCCCGCGGCGTTCGCCGATATGTGGTACACGCTACAGCAGGGAGACAGCTGGACGGGGATGGTGAAAAACCGTCGGCAGAATGGCGACCATTACTGGGTTCGCGCCAACGTTACGCCAGTCTGGCACAATGAAAAACTCACCGGCTACATCTCGGTGCGTACCGTTCCTTCGCGCGATGAAATAACTCAAAGCGAAAGCTTATATCAAAAAATTAATAATCAGCAGCTTAAAGGGTTTCGTCTTTTTAAAGGCATTATCATTCGTCGCGGAATATTGTCATGGGCATCAATGTTTAAATGGCTGAGCATTAGCCAGCGCGTCAATTATTCTTTAGGGGTAATCGCCCTGCTCGCTGTGCTATTTCTCTTCGCTCCTGTTAATCCATTTATTCAGGCGGGAGGGTTATTGTTTTTATTTCTGATGCTTGCTATTTACCTTAAGTATCAAATTTGTCAGCCAGTTAATACGCTACTGACGCAAATGAAGAAAGTGGTATCCGGGAGAAAACCTGATAACTGTCATTTAAATCGGGTGGATGAGATCGGAATGCTGATGCGTCTGGTTAATCAGTCCGGGCTTAATCTGAATTCCCTGGTCGATGATGTCAGTACGCAAATATCCGGTATTCGCGCCATCAGTCAGCGGGTATCAAAAGAAGGTACGGCGCTGCACAAGCGTTCAGAAGAAACCTCCGCCGACCTGCAACAAACCGCTGCCGCCATTGAAGAAATTGGTAGCGCGGTACAGCAAACTGCTGAGACTGCGGCTCATACTATGACCATGGCCGATAAAACCAGCGCCAATGCGGCAGAAGGCGGCGATATTATGAAACAAACTATCGCCATGATGCAGGCGATATCGCGTGACAACGGGCAGATAGTCGACATCATCGGCGTTATCGACAGTATTGCTTTCCAGACTAATATTCTGGCGCTCAATGCCGCGGTTGAAGCCGCGCGGGCCGGGGAGTCCGGGCGTGGTTTTGCCGTTGTGGCGGCAGAGGTCCGTAATCTGGCGCAGCACTCGGCGTCTGCAGCAAAAGAGATCAAACAGCTGATTGAGAAGAACGTCGCCAACGTCAATAGCGGCGTCAAAATGGTGGAGCAAACGGAAACGCATCTCACTGGGATGATTGGCGATGTCCTGCAGATGTCGATGATGATCAAAGATATTAGTCTGGCGACGCGTGAGCAAACCCAGGCGCTGGATCTGATTAACGATTCGATTTCACGCGTTGGCACCATGACACACAATAACGCCGAGATGGTGGAGCGTGTCACCGATGCTACCGCCGATCTGACTCAGCGTTCATCGCGCTTACAGCAGGCCGTTCAGGTCTTTGGCGTCTCAGCATAACCTTACGGCGCTTATCGGGTGAATGTCTCGATAAGCGCACACCTCTCCACGTATTTACGCCCTTCTCTTTTATTGGCTGAATCGAGGCCACACCGCGCCAGTGCTGGCTGTACAAAAATGCTGAATTCTTGTTATCGGGGCTTTGCGGAACCGAACAATTGAATGTAGGATGCTCGGCCGGCAGTTTTCCCCCGTAACACAATGAAGGGTAAGGCTGTTTTCGCCGCAGCAGGTGCGGCAAAAAGGATTTTGTATTTTTGTCAGGTCAACAGGAAAAGTAATGAACACAAACAACACGCAAGCCGCGGAACAACATGCGGCGAAACGACGCTGGTTGAATGCCCACGAAGAGGGGTATCACAAAGCGATGGGTAATCGACAGGTACAAATGATCGCCATTGGCGGCGCAATCGGTACCGGGTTGTTTTTAGGGGCTGGCGCACGCTTGCAAATGGCGGGTCCTGCTTTGGCGCTGGTTTATCTGGTGTGCGGTATTTTTTCGTTCTTTATACTGCGTGCGCTTGGTGAACTGGTTTTACATCGCCCTTCCAGCGGCAGCTTTGTCTCCTATGCTCGCGAATTTTTAGGTGAGAAAGCCGCCTATGTGGCTGGCTGGATGTACTTCATCAACTGGGCGATGACCGGCATTGTCGATATCACCGCGGTGGCGTTGTATATGCATTACTGGGGCACATTTGGTGATGTACCGCAGTGGGTGTTCGCCCTCGGCGCGCTGGCCATTGTCGGCACCATGAACATGATCGGCGTGAAGTGGTTCGCGGAGATGGAGTTTTGGTTTGCGCTGGTCAAAGTGCTGGCGATTGTGATTTTCCTGGTGGTGGGTACCGTCTTTTTAGGCACTGGAAAGCCGCTGGATGGTAACGCCACCGGTTTTCACCTAATCACCGACAACGGTGGATTCTTCCCACATGGTCTGCTTCCAGCGCTGGTACTGGTTCAGGGGGTAGTTTTTGCGTTTGCCTCCATTGAACTGGTGGGCACCGCTGCTGGAGAATGCAAAGATCCGCAAACCATGGTGCCAAAAGCGATCAATAGCGTTATCTGGCGTATTGGTCTGTTCTATGTGGGTTCTGTCGTTCTGCTGGTTCTATTACTGCCGTGGAATGCCTATCAGGCGGGGCAAAGCCCGTTTGTTACCTTCTTCTCCAAACTGGGCGTGCCGTATATCGGCAGTATCATGAATATTGTGGTGCTCACCGCGGCGCTTTCCAGCCTTAACTCTGGGCTGTATTGCACCGGGCGTATTTTACGTTCCATGTCGATGGGCGGATCGGCGCCTAAATTCATGGCTAAAATGAGCCGTCAACAAGTACCCTGGGCTGGGATCCTCGCCACGTTGGTCGTCTATGTCGTCGGGGTATTTCTGAACTATCTGGTACCGTCGCAGGTGTTTGAGATCGTGTTGAACTTCGCGTCGTTGGGCATTATTGCGTCGTGGGGCTTTATCATGGTCTGTCAGATGCGTCTGCGCCGGGCCATAAAAGAAGGTAAAACGGCAGACGTCAGCTTTAAACTGCCGGGCGCTCCGTTTACCTCGTGGCTAACCCTACTGTTCCTGCTGAGCGTGCTAGTGCTGATGGCGTTTGACTATCCAAACGGCACCTACACCATCGCGTCATTACCGTTGATTGCCATCCTGCTGGTTGCAGGGTGGTTCGGCGTGCGTAAACGCGTCGCGGAAATCCACCGCACCGCGCCGTAATGGCTGAAGGCCTGACTGGTTAACCCTTCAGGCCTTCATTTTTAGTCCGCTTCAATCAACTGCGCTACATCGTTGCTGTTAATTTCCCGCGCATTTCCATCCTGATCGGTATAGCTGGTCATTCCCGTATCTTTATCCAGTTTTGGCTTACCCTGGGTGGTGATGGTTTGTCCGCTTTTGGTCGTCATGACGTAATCGGTGGTACATCCTGCAAGGGTAAACAGCATTACGCCTGCACAAAGACAGATAAATGGCTTTTTCATGGTATTCCCGTGTTATTCAGTTAGCCGTTGAGGGCGTAGTGTAAGTCCCTGAAGTGGCTCGGGCTACTGGCGGGGTGTAACGAGGCGTATCGTGGGGTTTAGAGAAATGACAGGAGGGGTTTCCCCCTCCGGATGTTTTATAGCGCAATACGAATAACATCGTCCGGCTGGGTGGCTTCCTGCTCGCGGGTAGATTTCTGTTTCACGCTGACATACAGGGTTTTACCATCGGCGGAGAGCGCCAGGCTATTCGGGAACGTTGGGGTCTCGAATGTTTTGACGACTTTATAGCTTTTCGCGTCGATCACACTCACTTTACCGGCCTGGCGATGAGTCACGTAGGCTTCATTACGCGTTGGGTTGAACAACACGGCCAGGGATTCCGGCGCGGCTACTTTTGCCAGTACATTGCCATTACGGGTATCGATTACCAGCACTTCCGCCGCTTTAGAGTCGGTGACAAATGCGCGGTTGCCCGCTGTGTCCAGGCTCAGGTTGATAAAGAAATGCTCTTTCCCGTCATCCAGCAGTTTTTTGCGGCTGAGAATTTTGTTAGTGGCGGTGTCAATGGTAATGAATTCACCGTCCGCATTGGCGGTGTACAGGCGTTTAGCCTTGCTGTCGACAGCCAGAGCAGTGCTCATTTTGCCGGTATTCTGGATGGTGTCCTTCAGCTTGATCGTCTCACCGTCCACCACCCAAACCACGCTCTCTTTACCAATACCGCTAATGTATACCGTGTTGGTAGCATCATCGGCGACCAGCTCACGCGGCTGCAGCGGGCGAACGTCTTCAGAACGTTTACGCGCATCCAGCACCAGACGTCCTTTCACCGCACCCGTTTTGGCATCCATCGCCGTTACCGCGCTGTTTACCGTATTGCCGAACCACAGCGTTTGCGTGGCGTTGTTGATGGTGGCACCAAACGGTTTGAGATCGTTATGAATCACCTGGGTCACTTCGAGGGTGACCGGGTCAAGACGATAAACCACCCCGCCGGTATCCAGTTTGCGGCTCTGTGAGGTCGCCAGCCACAACGCGTTCTCTTGCTGGCTGTACGCCATTTCATAGGCACCTTTGCCGACGGCTTTGCGCAGCAGTTCTTCTGCAGCCTGCGTAGTAAAAGATGATGCAACGAGCAGTGAACCTAACAGTAAAGAACCACGCAGACGCGGCGAAAACAGATGACGTAAAGACATGACGACTCCCTTTGATAAATTCGTTTGTTACTGCTTCACATAGCTTCAATGAGCAAAATCATGGTTTTGCCTTTTTAGGAATGAGAATAGTAATCATTATTCATCTCAAAGTGGAGCACTTCTTCACATATTGACTACAATCGTTTTCATTGCCCGAAAAATTACCGCAATTACGCAGCGCTAAAATTCATTTTTTATAAATAAAATTCACATGCTTACCGTTCATTTTTCGACGCAAGCATCCTAACTGGCCTTGTTCATGACGATTTTTTCAGCCCGCTATACCGTTGTTCCTGTTTCTTTATTGCCTGCCTTCTTCTCGCCTTTTGCCCTGGCAGAAAGTGAGATAAACGATCAAACGCTGATCGTGAGTGCGACGCCACAGTCCGTTTCTGAGCTAGACACCCCTGCTGCCGTCAGCGTTGTTGACGGAGAGGATATGCGTCTGGCAACGCCGCGCATTAACTTGTCTGAATCCTTAACCAGCGTCCCGGGGTTACAGGTACAAAACAGACAAAATTACGCCCAGGACCTCCAGCTATCGATTCGTGGATTTGGTTCGCGAACCACTTATGGTATCCGCGGTATTCGTTTGTACGTCGATGGTATTCCAGCAACCATGCCGGATGGACAAGGTCAAACATCCAATATTGACATTAGCAGCGTACAAAACATTGAGGTTTTACGCGGCCCCTTCTCTGCTCTGTATGGCAATGCGTCCGGCGGGGTAATGAATGTCAGTACTGAGACAGGACATGAGCCGCCAACCATTGAGGCCAGCAGTTATTACGGCAGTTTTGGCACCTGGCGCTACGGGTTAAAAGCAACGGGAGCTCTGGGAGATGGTACTCAGCAAGGCGATGTGGATTACACCGTTTCGACAACCCGGTTTACCACCCACGGTTATCGCGATCACAGTAGCGCGCAAAAAAATCTGGCCAATGCCAAACTTGGCGTGCGCATAGACGATGCGAGCAAACTAACTCTGATTTTCAATAGTGTTGACAGTAAAGCCGCCGATCCCGGCGGTCTTACCGAGTCGGAATGGCTGGTTGATCCACAGCAATCACCCCGTGCTGAGCAATTCAATACGCGAAAAACCATCAAGCAGACCCAGGCGGGATTGCGCTATGAACGCCAGCTTAGCGAGCAGGATGATATCAGTATCATGACCTATGCAGGAGAACGTGAAACTACTCAGTATCAGTCGATCCCGATGGCACCACAGTTAAAACCGTCTCATGCCGGAGGCGTCATTACCCTGCAACGTCATTATCAGGGGATAGACAACCGCTGGACTCATCGGGGTGAGTTGGGCATCCCCGTGACCTTCACCACCGGTCTGAATTATGAAAACATGAGCGAAAACCGTAAAGGCTACAACAACTTCCGTCTTGATGATGGCGTGCCGGAGTATGGGCAGAAAGGCGACTTACGACGTAACGAACGTAACCTGATGTGGAATGTCGACCCCTATCTGCAAACACAGTGGCAATTAACGCAGAAACTCTCACTGGATGCTGGCGTTCGTTACAGTTCGGTGTGGTTTGATTCTAACGATCGCTATATTACGCCCGGTAACGGAGATGACAGCGGTGACGCCAGCTATCACCAATGGCTGCCAGCCGGATCGTTAAAATATGCCATCACCGATGCCTGGAACGTCTATCTGGCCGCGGGTCGCGGTTTCGAAACACCCACCATTAACGAACTGTCCTACCGTTCCGACGGCCAAAGCGGCATGAATTTTGGTTTACAGCCGTCCACAAATGACACCGTTGAAATCGGTAGCAAAACACGTGTTGGCGATGGGTTGTTTACCGTGGCCTTGTTCCAGACTAACACAGACGACGAAATCGTCGTTGACAGCAGCAACGGCGGACGGACAACTTATAAAAACGCCGGAAAAACTCGCCGTCAGGGAGGGGAATTATCCTGGGATCAACGCTTTGCCGCAAACTGGCGCGCAAAAGCATCATGGACCTGGCTGGATGCAACCTACCGCAGCAACGTCTGTGGGGATCAAAACTGCAACGGCAACCGACTGCCCGGCATAGCGCAAAACATGGGATTTGCGTCACTGGGCTACGTTCCTGATGAAGGTTGGTATGCGGGAGCAGATGTGCGTTATATGGGCGACATTATGGCCAATGATGAAAATACGGCGAAAGCCCCGTCATATTCCGTTGTTGGCTTGAATACCGGTTATAAATTTTATTACAGCAATCTCATGGTAGACCTGTTCGGACGGGTGGATAATCTGTTCGATAAAACATATGTCGGCTCGGTGATTGTGAATGAGTCAAATGGCAGATACTACGAACCGGCGCCAGGACGAAACTATGGCGTAGGTATTAATCTGGCCTGGCGTTTTGAGTAACACTGGCGGGAATGACTCCCGCCATCAGTTTTTACGCATCACTCCTCAGCAAGACGAATCACTACCTTGCCGAAGTTTTTGCCAGTCAGCAGACCGATAAAGGTTTGTGGCGCATTTTCCAGACCGTCGGTCACCTGCTCGCGGTAGTGGATTTTGCCCTCTTTAACCCAGCGCCCCATCTCCCGCTGAAACTCATGAATACGGTGTCCATAATCCTGACCAATGATAAAACCCTGCATGCGGATACGCTTTTTCAGCAGCGTTGCCATTAACAGCGGTAATCTGTCAGGTCCGGCCGGAAGCGACGTTGCGTTATAACCGCTGACCAGGCCACAAAGCGGAATCCGCGCTGAGGTATTGAGCAATGGCAGAACGGCATCAAATACTTTTCCACCGACGTTTTCGTAATAAATATCAATACCCTGCTGGCAGGCTTTTGCCAGTTGTTGCGCAAAATCTTGTGCGTGGTGATCGAGACAAACATCAAAACCCAATACCTCGGTGGCATGTCGGCATTTCTCTGCCCCACCCGCCACACCGATCACCCGACAACCCTTAAGCTTACCGATCTGCCCGACCGTTGCGCCAACCGGCCCGGTTGCGGCAGCTACCACCAGCGTTTCCCCCGCTTTTGGCTGACCGATATCCAGCAGGCCCATATAAGCGGTAAACCCCGGCATACCCATAACACCCAGCGCCCAGGAGGGATGCTCGGGATGATCGCCAAGCTTCACCAGCCCGTTACCGTCGGAGATGTCATAGTCCTGCCAACCGCTGTAGCTCAATACCCATTCGCCTGGCTGGTAGTCCGGATGGTGGGATGACACCACGCGACTTACGGTACCCCCAACCATGACACCACCAATATCTACTGGTGGTGAGTAAGATGGCTCATCGCTCATGCGGCCACGCATGTAGGGATCGAGGGAAAGATAAACTGTGCGCAACAACATCTGGCCTTCGCCCGGTGTTGCGACTTCATCTTCTTCAAGACGGAAGTTCTCTGGGACTGGCGCGCCATGTGGACGGGAAGCCAGTACCCAACGACGGTTACGATTAATCTGTTGACCCATGATGTGCTCCTCTGCTTTTGGCATGAATCCATCAATAGTAGCAGCCCGTTCCTGCTATTTAGCTGACGACGTGATTTAACCGCACAACCAGGTAAACGCAAGGTTGCGCGGTTTCATTGATAAACCGACAGTCATTCGGCGGGCCAAGTTCCAGGCAATCACCTGCCTGCATTTCATGGCGTACGTCCCCTTCCACAAAGACTAATTCCCCCTGCTGTAACCAGATAAGTTGTCTGGCCTGCACATAGGAAGAGGCTGGCATCGGGATATCACTTCCGGCGGGTAATTCGATCTGCACCAGATCGATAGGCAGATCGCTGCGCGGTGAAACATGGCGGCGCAGATAGTGACTTTGTGGATCGTGCCAAACAGGCTGATCGACGAAGCGTAGGAGCTTGCCCTCCTGCATTTCAGCTCGTGCAATCAGGGTAGACATGCTGATGCCAAACGCGCCGGAAAGCCTGCCCAGCAACGTAGCCGTTGGACTACTCTCGCCGCGCTCTATTTTATGGATCATGGCCCGCGACACACCCGCGCGCTCGGCAAGTTCCGTGAGTGACCAACCGCGAGATTCCCGCTCAATGCGAATTCTTGCACTGATCCGTTGATTTATGCTGTCTTCAATAGTATTCATATTGTAATACTATAGTGAACAAGCCCTGAGGTTCAACATGTCAATTCGATTTGCCAGCAAAGAAGACTGCGCCGCCATTGCAGAAATCTACAACCATGCGGTACTGCATACGGCGGCTATCTGGAACGATCAAACGGTCGATGCCGAAAACCGTATTTCCTGGTATGAAGCCCGCCAATTGATGGGGTATCCGGTGCTGGTGAGTGAAGAGAATGGCGTGGTTACGGGATACGCCTCCTTTGGCGACTGGCGTAACTTTGATGGCTTCCGTCATACCGTTGAACATTCGGTGTATGTTCATCCTGAACATCAGGGAAAGGGGCTCGGACGGGAACTGCTCAGCAGACTGATAGACGAAGCCCGCGCATGCGGCAAGCATGTAATGGTGGCAGGTATTGAGTCTCAAAATCAGGCATCACTGCATCTGCACAGCTTGCTGGGCTTTAAAACCACCGCGCAAATGCCGCAGGTTGGCACTAAATTTGGGCGGTGGCTGGATCTGACCTTCATGCAGTTACAGTTAGACGATCGCCGCGAACCGGATGCCCTTAGATGAACCAGACGCTGACCCTCTCCTTTCTGATTGCCGCGGGTATTGGTCTGGTGGTGCAAAATACCTTGATGGTACGCATCACCCAGACATCCTCGACGATCCTCATCGCCATGTTGCTTAACTCGCTGGTTGGGATCGTGCTGTTTGTCAGCATATTGTGGTTTAAGCAAGGTTTGGCAGGGTTTGGTGAACTGGTATCCAGCGTGCGCTGGTGGACGCTCATCCCCGGCTTGTTGGGATCGTTCTTTGTTTTCGCCAGTATTAGTGGATACCAAAATGTAGGCGCCGCCACGACGATTGCGGTACTGGTGGCTAGCCAGTTAATCGGCGGGCTGGTGCTGGATATTCTACGTAGTCACGGCGTGCCGCTGCGGGCGCTGGTAGGCCCGGTCTGTGGCGCGGTGCTGTTGGTCATCGGGGCGTGGCTGGTGGCGAGACGTTCATTTTAATTGCCTGATGGCGCTTCGCTTATCAGACCTACAGAGCGTGCCTGTAGGTCGGATAAGTGAAATATCAGAGGATTGTGCCGCCTTTGGTCAATTGTTCGCGACGGGCTTCCATATCTTCTTTATGCTGACGGCCATGATGTGCGATAGCCGTACGCAAACGCTGTTGCTGGGTATAGCGATCTTCCCGGCTCAACGCGACATCATCGCTGAGCTCAATCAGCAATTCATTCATATGCGTAATGACGCTCTCTTCAATGGCGGCATCAACACGTGCGCTGACCTCATCCAGATGCGACATAACCTCTCCTTAACTCATTAATTTAATTTTGCTTTTGAAAAATCACTGCCCATCAGGCTGACGCTGTATCCGCTGACGTTGCTGCGCGTAGCGTAGAACGTTTTACCGTTTGCCAGAGCTATCCACGGAGCCTGCTGGTAGAAAATCTCTTGCGATTGCTGGTAAAGCGCGGCGCGCTCTTCCGGTTTACTCACCAGCTTCGCCTTTTGAACCAACGAATTATACTCTTTATCGCACCAGCGCGCGGCGTTAGATCCGGTTTTTATGCTGTCGCAGCCCAGCAGCACATCGGCGAAGTTATCCGGATCGCCGTTGTCTGACATCCAGCCAAACAATGCGGTGTCATGCTCACCTTTACGCATTCCGGAGAGATATTCCCCCCACTCGTACGACACAATTTTCGCCTTCACGCCCACCTTTGCCCAGTCGCTCTGGATCATCTCAGCAATCCGTCGGGAGTTCGGGTTGTAAGGGCGCTGAACCGGCATTGACCACAGCGTCGCTTCAAAGCCGTTTTCCAGCCCCGCCTGCTTCAGCAGATCTTTTGCCTTTTGCGGGTCGTAAGCGTAATCCTGCAGATCTTTATTGAAGCCCATCATATTCGGCGGAATCGGCGATTTTGCCACCGTACCGGAACCTAAAAAGACGGCGTTAATAATGGCCTTTTTATCGGTCGCGTAGTTTAGCGCCTGACGCACCAGTACGTTATCAAACGGTTTTTTCTCGGTATTAAACGCCAGATATCCGACGTTCAGCGCTTCAACCGCATGCAGCGTCAAATCTTTATTCTTTTTAATTTCGTCAAACTGTACGGGGGCTGGTGCCGGGATTATCTGGCACTCATTGGTTTGCAGTTTTGCCAGCCGCGTCTGGACGTTTGGAGTGATTGAGAAGATCAGGTGCTTCGTTGGAACGGCGCCATCCCAGTAGTTCGGGTTGGCAAGATAGCGGATTTGCGAGTCCTGCTTGTACTGTTGCAACACGTAAGGCCCGGTGCCAATCGGCCAGTTATCGACGTTTTCCGGGGTGCCTTTTTTCAGCATCGCGTCGGCATATTCCGCAGAAAGGATAGAGGCAAAATCCATACCCCAGTCGGCAAGAAACGCAGCATTAGGTTCATTGAGGACAAACTGAACATGATAATCATCGACCTTCTTCACTTCTTTAATCAGTTTATCCAGACCAACATCGTTAAAGTATTCGTAGCTTCCCTGAGAAACCTTGTGATACGGATGATCGGCATCTTTCTGCCGTAATACCGAGAAAATCACGTCATCTGCGTTGAAGTCGCGGGTCGGTTTAAAGAATTTATTACTGTTGAATTTCACGCCCTGACGCAGGGTAAACGTATAAGTCTTACCGTCCGGGGAAATCGTCCAGTCCGTTGCCAGAGACGGTATCGGGGTATTCTTTACTGGATCAAAGTTGATGAGTCGGTTGTAGAGCACCTGTGAACTGGCCACAAATGAAGGACCTGAACTGGCGATTTGCGGGTTAAATGACTCCGGAGATGCTTCAGAGCAATAGATGATGGTGTCAGTATTGGCCGCGAACGCAGCGCCTGACGGTAAGACGGCGCTGAGAGCCAGCGCGAGTAACGTTTTCCTTGCAATCATGGTTATAAGCCTTCTTATTTTATTATTAACAGGGATATCAGAGCATAGCTGACAAAAACTGACCAATAACAAATCACTATCAGGTTATTCTAATCCGGTGTATTTCGCTGAATAATTCATCACTCCAAGCGAATTAATTTCCCTTAAGTCTTTTTCAAAACGTCAAGATTTTTCCCGGCACTCTATGCCATGAAAATTAGCCCCTTTTTGCCTCTCTTTCGCCGTTTGCTCGTTTTTATAAAACGTAAAGTAGATACGTGAAGAAGTCTAAGGGGTAACAACGTGGCAAAAACTCTCTTGCGCAGCGGCAATTTGGATGACTATCAGGCCGTGGGCGGCGGTGGTCAGGCCGTGTTTGATTCAGCATTGCAAATTCGTGAAACGCTTCGTCTGCGTAAACAGCAGGCGATGGTGGATTGTCTGGCGATCCCACAAATTAACGACAACGGCGATCGGGTTGACTGGTATTCCCCGATAGAAGGGAAAGCCGTGGCGTGGAAAGCCGCTGATGAAGAAGCACGTTTTCGTGCGCTGCGCTATCTGGGGAGCACGCTGGAAAATGCGGCGACCCTGAGCCGTAAAAGCCTGCAATCGGGGAAAACTTCCCTACAGCTGTTTGGCTCACTGCTCGAAAAAGCCATCCAATTTCCCGGTGAAAATCACGTGTTTCTGGTTGATGGCAAACCCGTTATTACGTTCTGGGGCTTCGTCAATCTGAATGAAAATCCCCGCGACGATGTGCTCGACTGCCTGCGCATTGCCGATGTGCCTCCTGTGGTTACCGTAGCAGAGCCAGAACAGGAAGAAGAAATCGCACCGGAAATTACCTTTGCCGAGGCCGATGTCCCCTTACTGACGCCGGTCGTTGATCTGCCAAAACCGGTTGAACCTGAACCTCACCCCCCGGTTATTGTTAACGAACCTGAAGTCACTGCCCCGCCGGTACATGAAAAGCCCATACGCCGCATACCGCTGTGGAGCCTCCCCGTTGCCGCAGTGATTATTGCAGCCATCGTTGGGCCGCGGCTGTGGAAGCAACAGACCACCCAGCCCGTACCCGCAGTAGCCGCTATTGAAGTCGCTAAGGTTGATATGGCACCGCTGCCAGCACTGACATCTGTACTGCCCCTGCATCGTGCTGAAGTGACTCCAGCTCCGAAGAAAGAGAAACCTGTCGAAGGACCGGTGGTGATCGCCGCGATTCCAAAAGATGCGCTGGTGATGGATGCCAACCAGATGAAGGCAGGAACGACGCGTTTTCTCAACGGTAACTGGCGCGTCATGGTCGATGTTAAAGATCCGGTGAGCGGCAAAGCGCCGTCTCTGCGCTATCAGATCCAGGCCAATAAAGGCACTGCGCGCGTGGTTCATGGTGACAACATTGTTTGTCGTGCCGAGATTTTCTCTGGTTTGCACCAGTCGGGTGAATTAATGATTAAGAGTCGCGGCAATGCCCGTTGTACCGACGGTTCACGTTATCCGATGCCTGAAATTACCTGCAAAGCGGGAACCAATGACGTCGCCGCCTGTACCGCGCGTTATGACGATCACGCGGAAATCCCTCTGACGATCAAAAAGATAGGTGCCTGATTTTATGTTGGTGAATCTGTGTGATTACAAACAGAGCGTGACGCTCATCGCCAATAGCGGTGTGCAATTTCTGGATTTCGGCCTCACGCCGCAGGAATCTGCGCACCATGGACGCTTTGTGCGCAAAACGGCAAACGGTCCGCTACTGAGACTAGACTTCGATCTGACGTCAGGACGCTATACCCTACCGGGCAGCACCGGCGCGCAACCCGAAGTGGTGAAGCCGGAAAGTACTCAGACGCTGCACTATTCGCTGGACGTGCTCGACGGCGTCTGGCTGCCGCTGCCGTTTTTGCGCTTTAACCCGCCGCGTACGTTTGTTGAAGGTCCGGATAACTGGGCACGCGTGCAGGTGCGAAAGCTACCGCAGCCGGACAGCGCAGGCAACACCCACCGTGTTACCGTAGCGCTGGACAGCCAGCTTACTGAAAATGCCCCTGCGGCGTTAACCCCCAACGAAAATGATCTGCTTAACGGTACACGGTTTGGGCTGGCCTGGCATGACAACGAAATTGCTGATTTCCTTGACCAGACCTGGATTGACGGCTGGTTGCGCGAATCTTTTATGCACCATGTCACCCAACATGAGAACCGCTCAGAACAAGAGATCCAGCAGGCTCTGCGTAACTTTGAATACCAGGCGCACTGGCTGAATGTGCTGACCCTGTTAGGTGAGCAGCTTTCCGTCCCGGAAGTGAAACTGGTTACGCACACCCTTAGCACACCCGCCATTCCCGTCGATCTTATTTTGGATATCGGTAATACCCATACCTGTGGTGTCCTGATTGAAGATCACGGGGATGCCAATGACGGGCTGCGTCAGACCGCTGAATTGCAGGTCCGTTCGTTAAGCGAGCCGCAGTTCCTCAACGATCCGCTATTCACCAGTCGGCTGGAGTTTTCCGAAGCGCGCTTTGGTAAGCAGCACTTTTCCGTTGAGAGCGGACGTGATGACGCCTTTATCTGGCCGTCGATTGTGCGTGTGGGTGATGAAGCCCGTAAGCTGGCGATGCAGCGTATGGGCACCGAGGGCAACAGTGGGATCTCAAGCCCGCGCCGCTATCTGTGGGATGAAACGCCGGTGTTACATGACTGGCGCTTTAGCCAGATGAATGGCAAAACCCAGCGCGAACCGCTGGCTACCGCCTTCCCGCTGATGAACCTGATGAACGATGACGGGCAGCCGCTGTTCAGCCTGCCGCAGGACGATCGTCTGCCAGTGTTCTCACCACAATACAGCCGCAGCACGCTGATGACGCATATGCTGTGCGAAATACTGGCCCAGGCGCTGGGGCAAATTAACAGCGTAGCAACGCGTTTGCGCCTCGGATTCCCGGCGTCTCCTCGTCAGTTGCGGACGCTGATCCTGACCCTACCGTCGGCGATGCCCAAACAGGAGCGCGAGATTTTCCGCCTGCGCATGTTTGAAGCTATTGCCCTGGTCTGGAAAGCGATGGGCTGGCACCCGCAGGATGAAGACTTCACCACCCGTAAGCAGCAGGAAAAAAGTGTGGTTCCCGTACCTGAAATTCAGATGGAATGGGATGAAGCCAGTTGCGGGCAACTGGTGTGGCTGTATAACGAGGCTATCTCTCACTACGATGGCCACACCGAATCGTTCTTTAACGCCCTTGCCCGCCCGGACCGTTTGCCAGAGCCTGGTGAGACGAAAGGCCGTGCACTGCGCGTGGCATCGATCGACATTGGCGGCGGGACAACGGACA
This sequence comes from Citrobacter sp. Cpo071, assembly GCF_030332765.1. NCBI lineage: Bacteria > Pseudomonadati > Pseudomonadota > Gammaproteobacteria > Enterobacterales > Enterobacteriaceae > Citrobacter > Citrobacter sp. Cpo071. The sequence continues at coordinate 738,757 of NZ_JAOWHE010000085.1, forward strand.
TGGCCGTCGTTCATTACCAACTTGATGACGGCGTTGGCGCGAACGTCAAAATTACCCCGCATCTGCTGTTCCGTGAAGGTTTTAAAGTTGCGGGCGATGACATGCTGCTGGACGTGATTCAGCGCTGCGTGTTGCCTGCACTGCAAACCCGCTTACAACAGGCTGGCGTGACCGACGCCGCCGCATTGCTGGCCACGCTATTTGGCGATTCTGGTCGCATCGATACTCAAGCAATTCTGCGTCAACAAACGGCATTGCAGCTCTTTATGCCGCTTGGTCATGCGGTCCTCTCTGCCTGGGAACAAAGCGATATTAACGATCCGGTCGCCGGACTACATGCCACCTTTGGGGAACTCCTGAGTCAACAACCCACGCGCAACGTGATGAACTACATCCAACAGGCTATCGATCATGCGTTGCCAGCAGGGTCGCCAGCGTTTGATGTTCTGAGCGTGCCGTTACAGGTACAGTTCAGGCAGTTACAAGAAGCACTATTGACGGGGCAATTTACCCTGACTTCCCCACTGCACGCGGTTTGTGAGGCCATTTCACATTATCGCTGCGATATCTTATTAGTGACCGGCAGGCCCGCCTGTTTACCGGGTGTACAGGCGTTGATCCGCCATCTGCAACCTGTTCCGGTTAACCGTATGATCTGGATGGATAACTACCGCGTGCATGAGTGGTATCCGTTCAGCCAACAGGGGCGGATTGGTAACCCTAAATCCACCGCTGCTGTAGGCGCTATGCTGTGCAGCCTGGCGCTGGATTTGCGTTTGCCACGTTTTAACTTTAAAGCTGCCGATATCGGCGCTTACTCGACCGTACGCTTTCTCGGTGTACTGGATAATACGGTCAATACCCTGCGCGATGAGAACATCTGGTATCACGATATTGATCTGGATAAACCTGGGGCGAAGCTGGATGCCCGGTTGCATTTCCCGTTACGTGGCAACGTGACGTTAGGATTTCGGCAACTGGCAAACAGCCGCTGGCCTGCCACGCCGCTGTATACGCTCAGCATAAACTCTGCCGAACTGGCAAAAACTATCGCCGGAGATGGCGTGTTGAATGTTCGGCTGCAGCTACGCGGCGGCAGCAAAGAAAGTGGCCCGGAATTCTTCATCCTGAGTGATGCCTGGTTACAGGATGGCACCCCCGTTGCCGCCAATGCCTTAACGTTAAAACTGAATACGCTGGCAGACCGTCGCCATAGCGGAAGCCATTACTGGATTGATAGCGGGAGCGTGTACCTGAAATGAGTAAGATGTTAAATACCGCGCAGGCCGCCATCGAGTGGGTGGTAGATACCCGTCAACGTGCGGCGCGTCTTGATGATGAAGCGGATGCCCTGCTGGCACAGCTTACGCTAGCCGCAGTGAGTGAATCTGCGTTGAAGGAGACCTTTTCATCGCAAGGATGTATAGGGTTATACGGACACTCACAATCGGCAAAAGCACATCTGCTGGCGGCATTGTGCTGCAATGCCACTGGCAAAGTGAATATTGTTACCCCGGATCGCAGCTTTGATTATTTCTCGCATATTAATCCGGGCCATGCACCAACCAATATGGCGATCCGCTTTACGCGCGATGAAAATCCGCATGATAGCGAATGGCCGTTGCGTCTGCGATTACTCAGTGAAGCCGAACTGGTACAGCTATTTATCGCCCAGTTCAGCGCGCTCCCGGGCAACCGACAGGTCGAGAAATCGATTATTGAGGCGCGCCTGGAAAAATGGCAAACGCTGCGTCAGCGTCACCCGGTGCCGGGCATTACCACACATGATGTTGCGGCAATTGGTCGTTTCTGGCGCTCCTGCGTACCGGCAAACCAGCAGCAAATTGACGATGCACTATGGTATCAGTTTGCCACGTTGCTGCCCGCACTGGACCTGACTACCCGGGCAAACGCCTGGGCGTTACTGTGGGGAGAACAACCAGAGCTGACGCAGCAGTGGCTGGCGCTGGCGCACACGTTGCAACAAACCGGACACGCGCAAGAATTAGCGGCCCCGCTGAGCCTGCTGGTTGATCATTTTGGTTTACCTGCCGAAAGTTTCCTGACCCAGGTGGCATTGACCAGCAATAATGAGACGCAAAGCGATGTGGTGGTTCATCCGATTGAAAATCATCAGTTGCTCAATGCGGTCAGTCTTTCTTTGTCGTCACTGGCGCTGCTCACGCGCGAGCTGGTCCTGACGGTTGAAGACTCGGTGCTGGAGAATGTCGATCTGCTCGATATTCCCCTCGCCCCGGATGCTCATCCTAACCCACTGTGGCAGGCAAAATTAGGCTGGATGCTGGAACATTATCGCCAGCACCTGCAACCGGATGTGCTCTTAATCTGCAACGCGGTCTCTGCCCGCGCCCAGACGCCCGCCATCACCCGCAAGCTGTTGGGCTGGGTCAACGATACCCAACCTGTTCATGATGCCGCATTACCGGGCGTGGTTTGGGCCATTACCCCGCAGGATGCGCGTTTTAGTACCCAGCAAAACCTTGATGAATCCGTGCAGCAATTGATGGGCAAGCCCGGGCTGCATTGGGGTACGTTGCAGGCGCTGGATAAACATAGCTTACAACGTCTTGTCGAATGGCTGACTCAGGCAACCTCACCACAGCAGCGCCAGGCCAGGTTGACTTCTCTACGCGAGCAGCATCAACAGCGCATCCGCGAAACGCTGATAAGCTGGATTAATCCCGCTCAAGCTGAATCGGATAGCCACGAGTCGGTGATCCGCCAGTTACAGGCGCAAGCGGCAAAACATGGCGAACTGCTGGATGGTTTGCTCCCGCCGATGCGCATTTTTGAGTCGCTGCTGCGTATTCAGCAACCACGCGAGGAGCAGGTAAGCGGTTTATTTAATGAAGAGATTGACCTGTTTGCCGAAGTGCGTGACACACTACACTCGCCGGAAAGTCAGGAGACCGGATATCAGGCACACAAAATGTGGATTAACCACGTGCGCCAGTGGTGTCGCGATGAAAATAATGCCCGCCGTTTACGACTCGATTCCCGTACGTTAAGGCAGGTTGCCGACATTCTCGTCACCACCAGCTATCGCCTGGAGATGCCACAACGCTTACAGCGCATTATGCAGCGCGAAAATGTCTGTGCCGCGCAGTTACACGCCGATATTGGTGATTTTATTACCTGGCTTGGATTTGCCGACGTTGCTGAGGAACAGCGCCCTGCCAGCAGGATCCAAAAAGGATCGGCTATTTTTAGCGCGCCGAAGCAATCGCCGATGTTACGCCTGACGAAGCTGGATGAACAACCCTCGCATGGTGCAAGCCGTTACGTTTACGACTGGCTGGTTGCCTTGTACACCCGTGCGAATGAGAATGCGGGATATCAGCACCCACAGGATGTCTCTGAAACCGACAAAAAACGATTAGATGCCCTGCTTTTCTCCTGAAACGGCGAATACGCCGTCATCAGAAAAGAGAAAACATCAGCGCAACGGGAAAACTCATCGGCCAGGTCGCCCCGACTAATACCGCGCTAAGAAAGCGGATCCGCTTTTTATCGCGGGAAAGAAACCAGGTGATGATTGCCGTGATGACGGCCATCACCGCATAAAAAACCAACATTTTTTGGTATAGGGACATTTAAGGCATCCTGGCCAGAAGGGAAAATCGCGCGCAATATGCTCTTTTTCATGACTCACATCAAGTTTTATTAATTAATTTAAGAAAAACGGCTGTAAAACAACCCATTTTCATTATGTTCAGAATTCGTACTATTGCGGATAGTTATAAGCCGTACTATACCCATAAGGGTTAAAACGAAAGGTGGCAAAAATGAATGTTTCCAGTAAAACTGTGGTGCTGATAAATATATTTGCTGCTGTAGGACTTTTCAGTCTGATATCCGCAAGGTTCGGCTGGTTTGCTTGATGTAACGCTTCTTGATTAATTGCAGCGTCCGCTGGCAGAGAGGATCTTCTCTCTGCCATCAGTAAACGATCTTCCCACTCTGCTATCACTGGGTAAATTATCCTTAATATGTAATACCCCTAATCCTTCTGCGGCATTATATTGCCCGAATAACGGCCTGGTGTTGTGCCGGTATGTTGATGGAAGAAAGCAATAAAAGCACTGTCGCTGACAAACTCCAGATATTGCGCGACCTGGCTGATATGGCATCCATCAGCCAACATTTCCATGGCTTTTAACAACCTAAATTGCTGCCGCCAGTCCTGATAATTCATCCCGGTATCCCTGATAAATATTCGGCTGATCGTCCTCTCGCATGCCCCAACCTGTCGGGACAATTGATTCAGTCGTGGTGGCAATTCCCCCATGCGTAATCCCTTGAGCCACACGTAAAGCCGCGGATCTGAGGGATACTGCAATGTCCAGTTTTCACTGCGGGCGGCACGCATTTCCTCACAAAAAACGGTAATGAGGCTGGACTGCTGTGCGGCAGGCATTTCCCATGGCCAGAAGGCCATACGTTCTATCACTTCATAAAAAAGCGGATTAACTTCGACTATCTGCAGCGGTAACTCAGATAACGGCAATGCGGTAGAAAAGTACAAAGAGCGATAAGCCATCACACCACGCATTATGGCGCGATGTACCGTGCCTGCCGGGATCCAAACCGCACGGCGTGGCGGTAGCAGACACAGGGCCTGCTCCAGTTCAATCGTAATACTTCCCGCTGCCGAAAAAAGTAGCTGATGACGAAGATGACTATGCCGCCCGGAATCATGTACGCCCATATCGGCAGCAATACCGATTACCGGTTTATCAAAACTATCCGCATCAAAAGCATCATCAGGGGCAATTTTCATTATCTGTCTGATATTTGATATTTAAAGTCCTGATAATGGTAATACGACATATTCCTTTCAGCAATAATGCCCGCCTGTTTTCTGTCTCTCTGGATATTGCTATGAACACACTTCGTCGCCCACCGCTGTGGCTTCTTACGCTACTGATTATGTTTCCACAACTGGTGGAAACCATTTACAGCCCGGCATTGCCGGGTATCGCTACCTCTTTTCACGTAAGCAGTGAGCGCGCGGCTCAAACACTCTCCGTTTATTTTGTTGCCTTTGCCGTCGGCGTAGCGATGTGGGGTTGGCTAAGTGACTGCATCGGACGACGTTGGGCGATGCTGGCAGGGCTTATCTGCTATGGAACAGGTTGCGCATTGGCCGTTGTTGCCACCGACTTCAGCGTTTTGCTGCTGGCGCGGATGATCTCCGCCGTCGGTGCGGCTGCGGGGTCGGTCGTAGTACAGACCATGCTAAGGGACAGTTATGAATCAACTGCGCTATCCCGCGTCTTTTCCGTGATGGGGGCCGCGCTGGCATTGAGTCCAGTTTTTGGCCTGCTAAGCGGAGGTTGGTTAGTGAGTCTGTATGGCCATACCGGTGTCTTTGTTGCCCTTGTGCTGTTGGCGTTGCTACTGCTAATACTGACAGCGACTATGCTGCCAGAAACCCGGCCCGAACATACGCTCAGCCCGAGGCTTGTCGCGCTGTTTTCCCGCATGATGCGGGACAGTGAGTTGCGGAAAAACGCCTTGCTGGTTGCCCTGCTGAACACCATGTTGTTTAGCTATTACAGCCTGGCGCCGTTTCTTTTTGGGCAATTAGGATGGAGCTCCAGAGCCTTTGGCTGGACGGGGTTGCTACTTGCGTTTGCTTCTCTGTCAGGTAGCCTGCTGAACCGAGGACTGTTAACGACAGGTCTGACGCCGGAGCGACTTGTACGTTATGCCTGTGTGCTGGCAGCGTTGTCAGGTCTCGTCGCGTGGTGTTTACAGCACTCTGCGTGGATCCTGATTCCGGTGTTCGGCGTGGTGATTGCCTATGGTATCGCCATTCCCAATGTGCTGAGTCAGGCGCTGCGTCACTACCGTGAACAGGCCGGTGCCGCAGGTGCTTTGTTCGGATTAAGCTATTACCTGTTACTTGGGATGATGCTGGGTTTAGCAGGCATGGTGCAGCAACTGGGGCTGGTTCTGAGCATCTGTGCCCTACTCGCCTGGCTTTGCAGCCTGGGCCGCAGATAAACCCGATGGCGATCCTGAAAGCACAAAGCCCCGGCTATATGCTGGGGCTTTGTTGTATCAATTAGCCTGACCTCGCGGATATTTCCAACTTACCGCCGTCCGATGGCGACGAGGCCAGTGGCGCGAATAGTATAGACACACGTATGCCAATATTTAGCTATCCGTGCCCCATTCGCCGATCGCGCTTAAGATATTACTCATGCTTGATCATAACATGGCGAATAACCGTGTAATCCTCCAGCCCATAAACCGACATATCCTTGCCATAGCCGGACTGTTTTTGCCCACCGTGCGGCATCTCGCTAACCAGCGTGAAATGGGTATTGACCCAGGTACAACCATATTGCAGGCGAGCGCTAAAGCGATGCGCTCGCCCAACATCCCGGGTCCAGACGGAGGATGCCAGGCCGTATTTCGAATCGTTGGCCCATGCCAGCACCTGATCTTCATCATCAAATACGGTCACGCTGACCACCGGACCGAAAACTTCCCGCTGCACGATGGCATCGTCCTGCTTCGCCCCAGCAAGCAGCGTCGGGGCAAAATAGTAGCCTGAACCATCCACTTTTTTACCGCCGGTGATGACCTTAATATGGCCCAACGCTTTAGCCTCATCGACCGCTTTAGTCACGCGATCGAGATGTGCCTGCGAGCTCACTGGTCCCAGCTCGGTCGATTCATCATTCGGCGGACCGATTTTCAGGCTGGCAACGGCGGCGCCAAGTTTTTCGACCAGTGCATCATAAATGCCTTTCTGGGCATAAATTCGGCAAGCGGCGGTACAGTCTTGCCCGGCGTTGTAATAACCAAAGGTCCGCACGCCGCTCACCACTGCATCCAGATCGGCATCATCAAAAATGATCACCGGAGCTTTTCCGCCCAGTTCCATATGCGTACGCTTAATTGACGGCGCGGTGTGCTGAATAATGTGTTCACCGGTTGCAATGGAGCCGGTCAGCGAAACCATACGCACTTTTTCATGACCGGTCAGCGGATCGCCCACCGTTTTACCGCGACCAAACAGCACGTTAATCACGCCAGCCGGATAAATGTCTTTGGCGAATTCGGCTAATTTAAGCGCTGTCAGCGGAGTAATTTCTGACGGTTTAATCACCACGCAGTTCCCCGCCGCCAACGCTGGAGCCAGCTTCCACGCAGCCATCATCAGCGGATAGTTCCACGGCGCAATAGAAGCCACCACACCCAGCGGATCACGGCGAATCATCGAGGTATGCCCTTCCAGATATTCACCGGCCGCCTGTCCTTGCAGGGTACGCGCCGCACCGGCAAAGAAGCGGAAAACATCGACAATAGCGGGAATTTCATCGTTGAGAACACAGTGCAGCGGTTTACCGCAGTTAAGTGATTCCAGCTCAGCGAAGGTTTGCGCGTTATCAGCAATAGCATCCGCCAGTTTCAGCAGCAGTTCAGAGCGGACTTTCGGCGTGGTTTGCCCCCAGGTGGCAAACGCGGCGTCTGCCGCACGTACAGCGGCATCAACCTGCATGGCTGACGCCTCAGCAATCTCCAGAATGAGTTCACCAGTGGCAGGGTTATAGACTGGCTGCTTTTCACCTTCACCGTTGACCAGCTCGCCATTAATCAGTAATTGATGTTGCATAGCAATTTCCCATATCGTCGTTTATTTACCGTTTCCGGCGAGAGTGTCGCCTTCACGCGTTAGCCACCAGGCCCCTAAAATTGGCAGTGTTGTCACCAGCATTACCAGCAATGCCACAACGTTGGTGACAGGCACATCCCGTGGACGGCCCAATTGATTGAGCAGCCACAGAGGAAGTGTTCTTTCATGTCCGGCGGTGAACGTTGTCACGATGATTTCATCAAACGACAAGGCAAACGCCAGCATCCCCCCCGCCAGAAGTGCCGATGCCAGGTTTGGCAGCACGACATAACGAAAGGTTTGCCAGCCATTGGCGCCAAGATCCATAGACGCTTCGACCAGACTCCATGAGGTACGGCGAAAACGCGCCACAACGTTGTTAAACACCACCACCACGCAAAATGTCGCATGGCCCACCACGATCGTGAGAAAACCCGGTTCCAGGTTGATGGTTTTAAACGCGGTCAACAGCGCAAGGCCGGTAATAATGCCTGGCAGCGCGATCGGCAATAGTAGCAACAGCGATATTGCACTTTTGCCAAAAAAGTCCCTACGCCACAGCGCGGCCGCGGCCAGCGTCCCCAGAACAAGGGCAATAGCTGTCGACAACGCAGCGATTTTAAGTGACAACGTCACAGACTCCAGAATATCGCTACGCTGCGCAGCAACGCTAAACCACTTCAGCGTTAATCCCTGGGGTGGAAAACTAAAAGCAGCCTCCTCAGTATTAAAAGCATAGGTGGCGATGATGAGGATGGGAAAGTGCAGGAAAATAACCCCGCCCCATGCCGCCAGTTTGAGTAGCCAGGGTGCGCGTTCAGAGTGCATCGAAAGCTCCCAGACGCTTCACGAACGCCAGATACAGTGCGATTAACACAATCGGCACCAGAGTAAATGCCGCCGCCATCGGCATATTGCCGATCGCCCCTTGTTGCGAATACACCATGTTGCCGATGAAATAGCCCGGCGGTCCCACCAGTTGCGGCACAATAAAGTCACCCAACGTCAGAGAGAAGGTAAAGATCGAACCCGCTGCAATACCCGGTATCGCCAATGGAAGCACCACATAGCGGAAGGTTTGACGCGGACGCGCGCCCAAATCAGCAGAAGCCTGTAACAGCGACGGCGGAAGTCTCTCCAGGGCGGCCTGTACCGGCAGAATCATAAACGGCAGCCAGATATAGACGAACACCAGGAAACGCCCTAACCCTGAAGTTGACAGCGTATTGCCGCCTACCGCAGGCAATGTCAGGAACGAAAGCAGCAACGGCTCCAGCCCAAGGTGGGTTAAAAACCACTGCGCCACGCCGTCTTTAGCCAACAGCAGCGTCCACGCATAGGCTTTAACGATGTAACTGGCCCACATTGGCAACATTACGGCAATGTAAAAAAAAGCCTTCATTTTGCCGCTGGTATAGCGAGCCATATACCACGCCATCGGAAACGCCAGAATCGCGCTGGCGATGGTGACTGCTACCGCCATCGTCAGAGTGCGCAAAATGATGTCGTAGTTAGCGGGATTAAACAGCGCCTGCAAATTCGCCAGCGTCAGGTCTGGTGTGACCGACATGGTGAAATCGTCGAAGGTATAAAAACCTTGCCACAACAGCGTCAGTAATGAGCCAAAGTAGACGATGCCAAACCACATCAGCGGTCCGAGGAGCAGCAAAAACAACCCCAGCCCCGGATTACGCCAGAAGTAACCTGAGATCCGGTTCAGGCTTGTCGACTGTGGAGGCGAATGTAAGACGTTCATAGCCATTCACCTCTCCTCAACCAGCGGTACCATCACGTCGCGTGACCAGGATGCTATCACCTGCTGACCTGGCGACAACGTTGACGGTAGCATTTCTCCCGTCAGGTTCGCCTGGCTAACCAGCAATTTTTCCCCTCCGGCGAGTTTTAGCTCAAACCGCGTCGCCGCGCCCTGGTACTGCACCGCCTGGATAACTCCCGTAGCCTGGACTTCTCCCCCGGCATCATTCAAACGAATATGTTCCGGGCGCAGGGAGAACATCCCCTGTAACCCGCAAACGTTCGCCGACATCGTCGCATCGAAGACATTGGACGTCCCGACGAAACTTGCCACAAACGGCGTACGTGGACGCATATACAGTTCACGCGGAGAATCTACCTGTTCAATGCGACCGTTATTAAACACCGCCACACGATCGGACATCGACAGGGCTTCCCCCTGATCGTGGGTAACAAAAATGAACGTGATGCCAAGAGATTGCTGTAATTTTTTCAGTTCCAGCTGCATCTGTTCACGCAATTTAAGATCCAATGCCCCGAGCGGCTCATCCAACAGCAGGACGCGCGGCTCATTGACCAGCGCCCGGGCAATCGCCACGCGCTGACGTTGCCCACCGGAAAGCTGCGACGGTTTACGCTCATGCACAAAACCAAGTGCAACCTTATCCAGCGCTTCACGTGCTTTCGCGTGGCGCTGTTTTTTATCGATGCCTTTGACCATCAGCCCGTAGGCGACGTTGTCGAGAATCGACATGTGCGGGAACAACGCGTAATCCTGAAATACCGTATTGACGTCCCGTTCCCAGGGCGGCAATTCGCTGGCCTGCTTACCAAAAATGGTAATTGCGCCGCCTGACAGCTGCTCAAACCCGGCAATCAGGCGCAGACAAGTGGTCTTGCCGGAGCCGGATGGCCCCAGCATAGAGAAAAACTCACCGTCGTTAATCGCAATACTTACCCCATCAACTGCACGAACATCCCCATACAAACGCGAGACGTTATGAAACTCCACTGCGTACGTCATAAAACCCCCAGCGGAATTAACGACCGCCCATAATGGCGATGTAATCCTGCGTCCAGCGACTGTAAGGAACGAATTTTCCACCTTCGGCAATCGGCGTTTTCCAGAAGGCAATTTTGTCAAAGTAGCTATAGCCGTTGGTTTCACAACCCTTTTCACCCAACAGAGGGCTGGCTTTACAACCTTCAGGTACCACTGGCAGAGAACCAAACCAGGCCGCTACGTCACCCTGTACTTTCGGGGTTAATGACCAGTTCATCCATTTGTAAGCACAAACCGGGTGTTTCGCTTCACTGTGCAGCATAGTGGTATCAGCCCATCCGGTAACCCCTTCTTTTGGGAAAACCGTGGCAATTGGCTGACCTTCGCCTTTCAAGGCGTTAGCCTGATAAGGCCAGGCGCTTGACGCCACCACGCCTTCGTTTTTGAAATCGCTCATTTGCACGGTGGTATCGTGCCAATAGCGATGGATCAGCGCGTGCTGATCGCTCAAGACTTTGATCACCGCCTGATACTGTTTTTCAGTGAGCTGATAGGGATCGGTAATACCCAACTGCGGCTGAGTGGCTTTAACGAATAACGCGGCATCGGCAATATAGATCGGGCCATCGTAGGCCTGAACGCGCCCTTTATTGCTTTTCCCATCCTCAAGTTTTTGCTCAACAAACACCACGCTCCAGCTATCCGGCGGCGTTGGGAAAATTTTGGTGTTATACATCAGCAGGTTTGGTCCCCACTGGTACGGTGTGCCGTAAACTTTTCCGCCAACGTTAAACCATTCGCCTTTTACCACGCGTGGATCGATGGTTTTCCAGTTAGGGATCAGCGCGGTATTAATTGGCTGAACGCGTTTTCCCATAATCAGGCGCAGTGAGGCATCACCAGAAGCGGTAACCAGGTCGTAGCCGCCTTTTGCCATCAGGCTGACCATTTCATCAGATGTGGCTGCCGTTTTTACATTAACCGCGCAGCCGGTATCTTTCTCAAACTGTGAGACCCAGTCATATTGTTTATCGGTTTGCCCACGTTCGATATAACCCGGCCAGGCAATAATATCCAGGCGGCCTTCCGGTTTATCTAATGATGTGGGGGGTTCGGCTGCCTGCGCAGTCATCAGCGTCATACTGAGTGCGCACAGGCTACTGAGGGCAAACTGCTTGCTCATAACGTCTTACTCCTGTCTAAAAAATATTGAGCGGCAGCCTTGCCGTAAATATATGTCCTTTTCTAAAAATAGTCGGGGTGTTGTAAGCGTTCCTGTTGGCGCAAGGAAATTTAATCAGGTTGTGAGCTAACGCTCATTACGCTACAGACTCTGACCTGGGGGTAATCTTCTGGAGTATAGACAAGGAGTTAGACGCAGAGGTGGCAATAGTATTAACTATTGATATTTTGTATGGACGCACCCGATATAAATAATACCGTGGTTCAGCATTCACTATTTCGAAAATAAGAACACGCTATTCATTTATATTGAATAGCGCGTTATGGTTTATTTCATCATTTCACGAATTAATTTACCAAGCTGTTTTACGGCCTGCTCTTCGCGATCTCCCCAGTGCCATGCCGTATTAAAACGAAAAAAACGTGTCCAGCTTCCCGAGGTCGAGAACATTTTCCCCGGCGCAATACTGATGTGGTGTGCCAGCGCATGGGTACTGAGCACACCGGCATCAAGCGGTTCCGGCAGCTCCAGCCACAGAAAATAACCGCTGTCGTTGTGGTGAATTTTGACCTCCGCCGGAAGATGACGCAGCAGCGTTTGCCAGGCCTGTTGTTTACGTTCCGCCAGTTGCCGACGCAAGCGCCGCAGATGCGCGTCATAGCGCCGGGTTGAAAGATAATCAACAAGGGCAAGCTGCATGGGCGAACTGGTAGATAAGGTGCTCATTAGCTGGAGTCGCTGAATACGCCGGGCATGTTTCCCTGCTGCCACCCAGCCAATACGAAATCCTGGTACCAGACACTTCGAGAAGGACGAACAATGCAGAACGCTGTCGGCGCGATCCCAGGCTTTGGCGGGCAACGGTTTTTCGCGGCCAAAGTACAGTTCGCTGTAAACATCATCTTCAATCAGTATTACGTGGTATTTTTCCAGCAAGGCGACCAGACGCGCCTTTTTCTCTGCGCTGAGCGTAAAACCCAGTGGATTTTGGCTGTTTGTCATTAGCCAGCAAGCTTTTACCGGGTACTCCTGCAACGCCTGCTCCAGCGCGGTGAGATCGATCCCCTCTTTTACGTCGGTGGCAATCGAAAGCGCCTTCAGACGTAATCGCTCCAGGGCCTGCAACGCCCCGTAAAAACAGGGGTTTTCGACAATTACCCAATCACCCGGTTCGGTGACTGCTTGCAGGCTCAGGTTGAGTGCTTCCATCGCGCCGGTGGTGATGACGATTTCGTCCGGTGAAATGGTCATCCCCTGTTGAGCATAGCGACGGGCAATGGCATGACGCAGCTCAGCATTCCCCGGCGGCAGGTTTTCAATCACGCTCATGGCGGTGGCAGTTTTACTCACCTGCGCCAACGAGCGGTTCAACTGCTGAAGTGGAAACAGACGCGGGTCGGGGAATGCGGAGGCAAAGGGCATCACTGACGCATCCCGGCTGGCCTGCAACATATCAAAAATGTAGGTATTGATATCCACCGCTTCATCGCGCATAACCTGCACCTGCGGTGCAGCAAGTTCACGTTCGGGGCGCGCGGCGACATAATAGCCAGACTGCGGTCGGGCAATAATCCGCCCCTGGCTTTCCAGCAACTGGTATGCGTGTCCGACGGTCATAAAACTCATTCCGCTGCTGACCACCTGCTCACGCAAGGATGGCAAGCGATCGCCTGGCTGCCATACGCCAGACGCAATTTGATCGCGAATTTGCTCTGCCAGTCGCTGGTACTTTTTCATTTTTCGTCCTGATTACCGGTGTCGGTGACAACCACTGTGTATATCAGTTTACATAATCAGGGTATTTTATTTAACTGTTATAGTTAACAGTTTTACAACATCGTTAATGACAGTTCTTTGCCTACGGCGCGTATTTCAAGAAGAGAACGCTATTCAATAACAGGAATCAAGCTTCCAGATTTCATATCAGCGAGTGCAACTTATAACAGCGCTGCAACTGTTATGGTTAAAAAGAACTGTTCTGTTTCTGCCTTCCATTGTTCCTCAGACTTAGAATTGCGCTAAATCAATTTTGCCTGCGGAGTTAAGCATGTTCGGTCTTGACGCGTTTCACCTGGCAAGGATCCAGTTCGCGTTTACGGTATCCTTTCACATCATTTTTCCGGCTATTACTATCGGGCTCGCCAGTTATCTGGCTGTGCTGGAAGGGCTATGGCTAAAAACGAAAAATCCCACCTGGCGATCGCTTTACCATTTCTGGTCGAAAATATTCGCCGTAAATTTTGGTATGGGTGTAGTTTCCGGGCTGGTGATGGCTTATCAGTTCGGCACCAACTGGAGTGGTTTTTCCGAGTTCGCCGGGAGTATCACTGGGCCGTTACTGACCTATGAAGTATTAACCGCCTTCTTCCTCGAAGCTGGTTTCCTTGGGGTGATGTTGTTTGGCTGGAATCGGGTTGGTCCAGGACTTCATTTCTTTGCCACCTGCATGGTCGCACTGGGTACCATTATTTCAACCTTCTGGATCCTCGCCTCCAACAGCTGGATGCAGACACCGCAAGGCTATGAAATAGTTAACGGCCAGGTCGTTCCCGTCGACTGGTTCGCCGTTATTTTCAATCCTTCATTCCCCTATCGTCTGCTGCATATGTCGGTTGCCGCCTTCCTGAGTAGCGCGTTGTTTGTTGCTGCCTCGGGGGCATGGCATTTGCTGCGCGGGAATAACACACCAGCAATTCGAGCGATGTTTTCGATGGCGCTGTGGATGACATTAATCGTCGCTCCACTGCAGGCCTTGATTGGCGATATGCACGGTTTGAATACGCTGAAGCATCAGCCGGCAAAAATTGCTGCGATTGAAGGACACTGGGAAAATCGCCCCGGTGAACCGACTCCGCTGCTGCTGTTCGGCTGGCCGGATATGGAGCAGGAACGCACCCGCTATGGGCTGGAAATCCCGGCGCTAGGCAGTCTGATCCTGACCCATAGTCTGGACAAACAGGTCCCGGCCCTAAAAGAGTTTCCTAAAGAAGACAGGCCCAACTCCACCATGGTGTTCTGGTCGTTTCGCATAATGGTCGGGCTAGGCATGCTGATGATCCTGTTGGGCGCGTTTGCCCTGTGGCTGCGCTATAAGCAGCGTTTATACACCTCGCGCCCTTTTCTGCGCTTTGCCTTATGGATGGGTCCTTCCGGTCTGATTGCCATCCTTGCCGGTTGGGTGACCACTGAAGTTGGCCGTCAGCCGTGGGTGGTTTACGGTCTGCAACGTACGGCGGATGCGGTTTCTGCACATGGCGATTTACATATGAGCATCAGCCTGCTGTCCTTCTTTGTGGTGTACAGCTCAGTGTTTGGCGTGGGTTACAGCTACATGATCCGCCTGATCCGTAAAGGGCCACAGGAAGATGACCCGACTATTCCGCCAACAGGCACGCCTGCCCGGCCGCTTTCAGCCGCCGTCCTCGATTCTCAACCGGAGGCACATCGCTAATGGGTATCGATTTATCAGTTATCTGGTTTGTAATTATCGTCTTCGCCACGCTGATGTATATCGTGATGGACGGTTTTGATCTCGGGATTGGCATTTTATTCCCAGCGATTCAGGACGCTGACGACCGCGATGTTATGGTCAACAGCGTAGCCCCGGTATGGGACGGCAATGAAACCTGGCTGGTATTGGGCGGCGCAGGATTATTCGGCGCTTTCCCCCTGGCCTATGCGGTGATCGTCGATGCGCTGACGATCCCGTTGACCCTGATGCTAATCGGCCTAATTTTTCGCGGCGTCGCGTTCGAGTTTCGCTTCAAAGCCACACCGGCTCACCGACCATTCTGGGATAAAGCCTTTATCGGCGGTTCAATCCTCGCGACATTCACGCAAGGTGTCGTGGTGGGTGCCGTAATCAACGGATTTTCCGTTACCGGACGCAGCTACAGCGGCGGTCCTTTCGACTGGTTGACCCCGTTCACGTTATTCTGCGGCGTTGGTCTGGTCGTGGCTTACGCCCTGCTGGGGGCGACATGGCTGGTGATGAAAAGCGAAAATCCGTTGCAGGATAAAATGCGCAGTGTGGCCAAAAAACTGCTGCTGGCAATGTTAGTCGTGATTGCCATTATCAGCCCGTGGACACCACTGGCACATAGCGCGATTGCCGAGCGTTGGTTTAGCCTGCCCAACCTGTGGTTCCTGATGCCTGTTCCGCTGCTGGTTGCACTTATCAGTCTCTGGCTGTGGCGTTCTCTGGGGCAACATAACTGCCATACGCTGCCTTTTGTATTGACACTGGGGCTGATTTTTCTCGGGTTTAGCGGGCTGGGGATCAGTATCTGGCCACATATCATTCCACCGTCTATTACGCTCTGGCAGGCGGCGGCTCCGGCACAAAGTCAGGGCTTTATGTTGGTTGGCGCACTGCTGATTATCCCGATAATCCTGATGTACACCTTCTGGAGCTATTACGTTTTCCGCGGCAAAGTTCAACATGGTGAGGGGTATCATTGATGCAACAAACAATCTGGAAACGCCTGATGTGGCTGGTGATCCTCTGGGGCGGCAGCGTGCTGGCCCTCGCCGCCGTTGGTATGTTCTTTCGTCTCCTGATGACAGCCGCCGGATTCAAGTCCTGATACTCTCCTTGCAAACAACCGGGCAGCACTGTATTGCCCGGTTGTGACAAATCCCAACACTGGCTAAACAAATATGTAAAAAACATCGAAATGGCAAAACAGAGATTGTCATTAACCCGATTAAAATATTGAATAGTCACCTGGCGAAATTATCGCCAATTCCGCAGCTAACGTACCAGAGGGTGCATGATGTTTAAGAAAGGGTTAACAGTGTTATTGCTGGCCAGCGCGCTTTTTTCCGGTCAACTTTTCGCTACTAATCAGGGACATGAATATCTTCAGGTGCAGGATGCCGATCATTTACTACGACACACGGCCGACAGCGATGAACTTCGAGTGACGGCGGAAGAATCCGCCGCCGATCTTCGTGAACACCATCACTGGCAAAAATCACGCAAACCCGATACACATCTGAGCTAACGATTAACCTTTGCGCTTCGGCAGTGTCTTCATCAGTTCTTCTGGACTGACCGAAGCCACGACGCTGCCCGGCAACGGCATCTTCAGAATGTGATGCTTCATCTTGCCGATTACGTGCATTTCGCACGGTCGGCAATCAAATTTCAGCGTCAGGACTTCATCGCCGTTAACCAGTTGCATCGGTGTTGCTTTCCAGCTTTTGATGTTACCTTTCGCCTGTTTCGGACACAGGTTAAAGGCGAAACGCAGGCAATGTTTAGTGATCATCACCGGCACTTCGCCCTTTTCTTCATGAGCTTCATAGGCTGCATCAATCAACTGAACGCCATAACGGTGATAAAACTCACGCGCTTTTTGGTTGTAGACGTTAGCCAGGAAACTCAAGTGCGTTTGTGGATAAACCGGCGCTGGCTGAGATACCGGTTTGCGGCTACCGCGCTGATAGCTTTGCAAGCGCGCTGCATCCAGCATATCAACGGCTTCACGCCGGAACTGATTTAGTTGACCGTTTGGCACGAACAGCGCGCCCGGCAGATTCACCTGAATATTGCGGGCGTAGTACATCGTCTGACCAAGTTTTGCCAGTCCGTCCTGTAGGTTACTCAACGCTTTTTCCGCATTGTTCGCTTCCTCAAACTGGCCGTCCAACGTATGGGTGATACTCACGCCCTCTTCACTGGTGAGCGTCAGAATCAACTGCTCCTGCCAGCCGCCGAGCTCAATATCGATCGCAACACGGCGTTCGCTGGAAGTTTTTGTTAACGCTTGCTGCCAGTTATGATCGAGGTTGCGATTCAGCGGATGATGCGGACGCACTTTGTGCAGGTCGGCGGGCATTTCATTCGGCCATACCCGATAACGATTGTTCCCCGTTTTTTCCACGGTGTTGGCGCGAAATCCAACAACCTCACGTTTGATTAACACGTTCAGGCCATCCCCGTTTGCCAGCGGTTCAGTCACCTCAACATCGAGATGATCTTTCGCCACCTTCAGGACTTCGCCGACCGGCAAACCGATAAACTTTGGTGAGTCGAATGCGCCGATATCCCCTTTACGGGCATTCACAAAATAATCGGTGCTGCCGCGATGGAAGGTTTTCTCTGTGGATGGGGTAAAGAAATGTTCGGTACGTCCCGCTGATGAACGGGCCAGATCGCCGCGTTCTTCAATGATGGCGTCGAGCATCTGGCGATAATGCGCGGTAATATTCTTCACATAACTCATGTCCTTATAGCGCCCTTCAATTTTGAAGGAACGCACACCTGCGTCAATCAACGCGCCCA
Source organism: Citrobacter sp. Cpo071 (assembly GCF_030332765.1). Lineage (NCBI taxonomy): Bacteria > Pseudomonadati > Pseudomonadota > Gammaproteobacteria > Enterobacterales > Enterobacteriaceae > Citrobacter > Citrobacter sp. Cpo071. The sequence continues at coordinate 756,638 of NZ_JAOWHE010000085.1, forward strand.
GGTTGGCGGTCTGATCGTTATCTTTCATCGACAACAGATGTTTTTCATAGGACACCACGCGTCCCTGATCGTCTTTCAGGGTATACGGCAGACGGCAAGCCTGGGAACAGTCGCCGCGGTTAGCGCTGCGTCCGGTTTGCGCATGTGAAATATAACACTGCCCTGAATAGGCAACGCACAGCGCACCGTGAATGAAAAACTCAATGGTCGCATCAGTAGCCTGATGGATAGCGTTAATCTGCTCAAGGCTCAGTTCGCGCGCCAGCACAATCTGGGTGAATCCCACATCGGATAGAAATTTCGCCTTCTCAACGCTGCGAATATCGCACTGGGTGCTGGCGTGCAGTTCAATCGGGGGAATATCCAGTTCAAGAATCCCCATATCCTGCACGATCAGGGCATCAACGCCGGTCTGATACAGATCGGTAATTAACCGTTGTGCGGGCTCCAGCTCATCATCATGCAAGATCGTGTTTAGCGTCACAAAGATTTTTGCCCCGTAACGATGGGCAAAAGGCACTAATTCGGCAATATCTTTCAGGCTATTACTGGCGTTATGACGCGCGCCAAAACCTGGTCCACCAATGTAAACGGCGTCTGCGCCGTGCAAAATGGCTTCGCGCGCAATGGCGGTATCCCGAGCCGGGCTTAACAATTCAAGGTGATGAGGCTGCTGGCGCATACAGTTGTTACCATCCACAAGCGGTAAAAATGGCGGTTATTGTAGTCACAAGCGCGGTGTTTCGAAATAGTTTTCCCGATTAACCGCGTGGGTAATGGATCAGCGAGTGAAAATGAACCGTTTGCTCGCTACTGTTACGGTAGCTATGTGCCGTATCTCCGGCGAAACGGACACCTTCACCGGATTTAAGGGTGCGCCACTGCCCCTCAATACACATATCCAGCAGACCACTAATCACCACCACGTGCTCAATTACGCCGGTTTCATGCGGAGTAGATTCACTGAGCGCGCCGGGTGCCAGCAGTATCGAAAAATGATCGAAGCACAGTTGCGGATCCCACGGGAACAACGGCGTGACGACCATCGCCTGCTGCTGGGGATCGAATGTTAGCGTGCCTTCTGACTCTGGTGGTGAAATAAACGTTGAAAACGGGACGTTCAGTCCAGTGGCAATTTTCCACAATGTCGCCACCGTTGGACTGGATTCGTTGCGCTCAATCTGCCCCAGCATCGCTTTTGAGACGCCAGTTTCCTCCGCCAGACGCGAAAGGCTCCATTCACGCTGGTGACGTAGCGTCTTGAGCGTTGTGGCCAGATAGTGGGTTAAGTTGTCCATTTTTCTCCTTCGTCGCTCTCCTTTCTCGGGGCTACAGCTTAGCACTTGTACGCTATAACGCACAGTGCTACAGTAACTGACCGTTATAACGCACGCGGAGTTGCTATGCGCACATTTTCCATCCCCTTGCCTACAGTTTTGTCGGGTTTTGTGGCTGTCCTGGTCGGCTACGCCAGTTCAGCGGCCATTATCTGGCAAGCGGCGCTCGCCGCAGGTGCGACGACCGGACAAATCGCAGGCTGGATGACCGCACTGGGGCTAGCAATGGGGGTCAGTACGCTGGCGCTGACATTGTGGTATCGCGCCCCTGTACTCACCGCATGGTCAACGCCCGGTGCCGCGCTGCTGGTGACGGGCCTGCAAGGGGTATCGATTCAGGATGCTATCGGTGTTTTTATCGTGGCTAATGCATTGATTGTGCTGTGCGGTATAACCGGGCTGTTTGCCCGCCTGATGAAAATTATTCCCCACTCGCTGGCATCAGCCATGCTGGCCGGAATCTTGCTGCGTTTTGGTTTGCAGGCGTTCAATAGCCTGAACAGTGAGCTTATCTTGTGCGGCAGCATGCTGCTGGCGTGGTTAGTACTAAAAGTGATTGCCCCACGGTATGCCGTAATCGCCGCAATGTTGGTAGGTATAGCCATCGCCCTGGTTAAAGGTGACATTGTCACCGATGATGTTAATCTGTCACCGGTGTTGCCAGCGTTTATTGCCCCACACTTTTCATTAGCTCACAGTATCAGTATTGCGCTACCGCTGTTTCTGGTCACTATGGCTTCGCAAAATGCCCCCGGTATTGCGACCATGAAAGCATCTGGATATTCGTTACCCGTTTCACCCTTGATTGTTTTTACGGGTCTGCTGGCACTGCTATTTTCGCCGTTTGGCGTCTATTCCATCTGCATCGCCGCCATAACCGCAGCAATTTGCCAAAGCCCCGAAGCCCATCCAGATGCAAATCGACGCTGGCTCGCCGCAGCGGCAGCGGGTGTCTTTTACATTCTGGCTGGGGTGTTTGGCGGTTCGGTCACAGGACTGATGGCAGCCCTGCCCGTAAGCTGGATCCAGATGCTTGCTGGTCTGGCATTGCTTGGCACGATTAGCGGTAGTTTATATCAAGCCTTACATAATGAAGCAGAACGCGATGCGGCTATCGTGACTTTTCTGGTTACGGCCAGTGGTCTGACGGTATTAGGTGTTGGGTCTGCATTCTGGGGGCTGATCGTCGGCGGTATCTGCTACTCAGTGTTGACGTTATTTCGCCGCGCGTAGCTGCGTTGGCGTTTTACCCGTCACTTGTTTAAACCGGTTACTGAAATGGCTCGCCGAACTGAACCCACAGGCCATTGCAATATCCGACAGGCTGCGTGATGAATAACAGACCAGTTGCTGCGCCAGCGCCATACGGCGTTGCATGACGTACTGATGAGGCGCCATATTCATCGACTGGCGAAACATTCTGGCAAAATGGAATTCACTTAGCGCTGCTTCACCTGCCAGATCGCTCAACGTTATGGGATACGCCAGATGTGCTTCAATATAGGCCAGCACGTTGCGCAATGTGGCAGGCGCAAGCCCTCCGGTGACGACGGGAAGTCGCCATTGCACATTGCTGTACTGCTGGATCAGATGCGTTAACAGTAGTGAAGATGCCGCGCTAAGCGTGAGGTGATTGGCCGGTTGCTGCCAGTCATTACCAAGCAAAAACTGACGGTAAACCGCCGTGATCCCCGGGTCACTGCCAAACGTATGCTCGTCCAGCGTGAAGCTATAGGGGCTTTTGTCCCAGACTTTTTCACCCACTTCGCGCAAATGCGCGTCCGTACAATAGAGATGAACAAAGGAAAGATCGTCACGAATATCCCAACTGGACTCACTCTCTTTCGGCATCAGGCAAAAACGGTCTGGTCCCCCGCCATTCTTCCAGCCTCCCGCCGTCTTGTGGTAACTCTCGTAACCATCTGCGATGTATAAACTGAGCGTATGGTGATCGCAATATTGGGTGATGGTATCGCGTTTGTTCGACCAGGCCGCCAGTTGGATCCCTGAATGTAACGCAACCGATTCATGCAACACGGCATTATGTTTGCGCAAGTTTTCAAAGGCACCGTAAGGCTGAGACATACCATCACATTCAAAATAAGTTAGCAGGCTTTCAGTCTATATCAGCTACATATCGTTAACAGCTGCCTTTTCACTATTACGCTAAAAAAAGCGCAAGATTTTGCAAGTCCACCGCAAGCCGATGAAAGCCTCCTGCATTCCGTCGTGACACAGTGTAAGTCTGAATGAATAAAGAGAGAGTCGTATGAACGCACTGTTGTACTGCCTGGTGGTGGTTATTTGGGGAACGACATGGATTGCGATTTATTTGCAGCAAGGTCCGGTTTCTGCGCCGGTTTCTATCTTTTGGCGCTTCGCCGTTGCCAGCTCAGTGATGATAGTGATCCTGTTGCTAAGCGGTAAATTACGCAAACTGTCTGGCCGCGATCATCTGTTTTGTCTGTTACAGGGCGGATGCGTTTTTTGCTTTAACTTCTGGTGTTTTTATACGGCTGCGGCGTGGATTAATACCGGCCTGGAGTCGGTGATTTTCTCGATGGCCGTCCTGTTCAATGCAGTCAATAGCTTCATCTTTTTTGGGCAAAAACCACCGCTGCGCTTCTATATTGCAGCGGGTTTGGGACTGACGGGCATCGTGACTCTGTTCTGGCAGGATTTGCTCAACAGCGGGTTTAATCATTCACTGTTACTGGGCATCGGTTTGAGCGCTCTGGGAACCTTCGGCTTCTCACTGGGAAATATGATCAGTCTGCGTCACCAGAAAAAAGGGTTAGAAGTGTTAACGACCAACAGCTGGGCCATGCTGTACGGCACATTGCTGATCGCGGCCATTGCGCTGGTGCGCGGCGACAACTTCACGCCACAGTGGACATTCAGCTATCTTAGCGCGCTGTTATATCTGGCTATTTTCGGCTCAGTGATTGCCTTTGGCGCTTATTTCACGCTGGTAGGTCGCATTGGTCCCAGTAAGGCGGCATACAGCACGCTGCTGTTCCCGCTGGTGGCGCTGACGCTGTCAACATTGTATGAAGGATACATCTGGCAAGTTAATGCGATTGCCGGATTGGTGTTGATCTTACTGGGAAATCTGGTGATGTTTGCCCGACCGGAAGCGCTGATGGGTAAACTACTCTATCGTCGTCGTGTGGCATAAAAAAACGCACCATCCTGAGATGGTGCGTTCATCATTTTTATTGTGGTTTTTTGTTCACATCAAACATGGAGGCATCGGTCGCCATGTCATCAACAACTTTCTTCAACGTTTCAAACGCCATCGGCGTGCTTTCGTTGTTCAGGTCTTTACCTTCACCCTTACGTACAACTTTAATCACCGGTTTATTGGTCGCTGCATCAATCAACTCACCCTCGAAATAGAGGTTGGTATCCATGGTACGGTGACCCGTCGCCATTTGCGTTCCTGCAACCAGCAGTGCAACCGGGACCACTTCATAGAACTGCAGTCCTTCTTTGCTGGTCGCAACACCGGTAATCGCTCCGCGGAAAATCAGGCTACGTGGCCCTGGGGTTGTAACCAGAGGTTTACGCTGACCGATCGCCGTTTTCAACTTCGTATTGGTATAGGTCAGTAATTGATCAAGAACCTGCTGCCCTACCTGTGTAGTAGGTTTAGGAACCGGATAATACGTTACCGGGTTATACACGATGTTGTCATATTTGGATTCGTTGTAGCTCGGATCAACCCAACGGAGTACTGTTTGTCCCGATGCTGATTTTGTTTCCTTCAGATCAGAGTAATTTTTTAAAAACCCAGAATATTTATCCGGCTCGGTCACTTTTGACGCACAGCCGGATAATGCCAACAAGCCAGTAAGCACTGCAACTTTAAATAAAGTTTGAGTACGCATGAAACGATCCCTTTAGTTTTCGCAATGATGCAAAAAAAGAATAGCAAAACAGAATCATTTTGGATGCACTAAAAATGTTCAGATACATTAAAATTGGAAAGTAACGCACATTTTTATTTCTACGTTCAGCACGAAAAAACGCTGAACGTAGAAAGAGTTAACCCAGACGGGAGAATCAAACAGTTTTACGTGCCAGCATTGTGGCAAAGCGCAGTTTAATTCGATTACCGTTTTCATCTGTACGATGAAGTTCACCTACGTCTTCGTTATATTTCAGCAGCTCCCACCCACTGTAATAGTTGCGTAATTCTCCGGTTTTAAACGCGAACGGAAAACCAACTGTGCACGGAAAATCATCAGTATCCATCGCTGCGACGATTAAGTTATATCCACCCGGTTTAGTACAACGTTGCATATTCTCAATAAGGCCAGGGATCGTTTTGGCTTCAAGGAACATCAGTACAACGGTAGAAAGAATAAAATCGTATTCACCCTCAAAACGCAACGCATTAAGGTCAGCGACCTTCGCGTTCAGGTTGGTCAGCCCCTCAGCCGATTTGATGCGCTCAAGGTTAGCGATGCTCATGGGGTTTTTATCCCATGCGGTAACGTCATAGCCGTTTGCCGCCAGGTACAGGCTGTTTCGGCCGTTACCGCAGCCCAGATCTAACGTTTTACCTGGTGCAACCACTTTTGCCGCTTCAACGACATCGGAATGCGTACGGGTTAAATCATATTTTTCAGTAAAGTAGTTTTCGTCGCAAAGGGTCATTATTTATCCTCAGATTTCAGTAATGCAGCACGCTCCGTGCGGATGAGCAGTTTCCCCTGCATCAGCAATGCAAACGTACGTATCAGTAATAATGCAATGATAAAATTGGTAAAAATAAACAGTGGGATAGACAGAGTATGAAAAAATCCTGACTCACTGCCGTGTCCAAGATGCAATCCCGTTGTCGCCAACGCAGACACGCCAAACGAGAAGCTCCAGAAAGACGCATTAAATGGCTGTGACAAATACCACGGCATAAGGCGTAGCATGAACAGAAGTTGCAGCAAACCATAGCCGAACAACATTTTGGCTAACGTATCCCCCTCGCCACCGTTGACGCTAAGCCAGGCACTACAGGCCACCAGCGCGGGTGCCAACTGTATACCAAGTGAAGTCCGTAAAACCGTCGGTAGTTCACCGCAGCTACGTAAACGCTGCAGAATCACCGGCTCCAGGCTGAGCCAGGAAAATACCCCGGCGCCTAAAAACACCAACCCGGCATCGTTGAACCCAAGTGCACCACAGGCCATGGCGCTGATAAAGTTATTGGCAACGGTCGGCAGATACAGACCCGGCGTGGTGGCCTCTTCCGGATGCTCCCCACGCCACAGCCCTGCCGTTTGCCAGGCGGCGTATGAGAGCTGTATCACCACACCAATGCTGAACAATCCTAACGCCAGCGGTCGATACCACGGTACAAAACCAATCGCGACCAGCATCGTTGTTGCTGGAAACAGACTGACAAAACTGCTCATCACCGGATGACGAATTTCCGCCAGTACGCTGTGCGGAAAACGTAGTAAGCGATTCACAAATGCCAGCGTCAGCAATCCCCAGATGACCATCGCAAGGATGACTAAGCCATCACCAATCCAGTGGCTCACCGGCCACACCTGGCTGGCGTAACGCCACGCAAATCCCATCCCAATTGTACCCAGTACCATGCCAAAATAACCGGCCGGAAGATTGAGGACCCGTTCACTCTGTTTGTTCTTACTCATTTTGTTTATTTTTTAAAGTATATTTGAAATGCATTTTATGGAATATCTGCCGGTTTAGCCAGTACAGAAAACTTTGCTACGTTTAACTAAGGTGCGCAACATGGAAATGAGCTATGACCAAATACCGTCTAAGCGATGAATCTCGCTCCTTTAGTTACCTGGATAATGGCAATAAAAAAAGTGTATTACTACGCCAAATCATCGCACTCATTGATTTTAATGATGTTAGATCCGGTACGCTCGGTGGCTGGATTGATGATGAAAGCGTTCTGTCGCAAAGCGGTAATTGCTGGATATACGATGAGAATGCGCTCGCGTTTTGCGGCGCGACGATAACCGGAGACGCCCGTATTACACAGGCAAGCGTGGTCAGAGATGGAGCGCAGATTGGTGATGCCGTCTGGATTGACCGAGCAGAAATCAGCCATAACGCGCAAATACGTGACAACGTCACCATTCAGGATTCTGTTGTTCGCGGTGAGTGCCTCATCTGCGGTGATGCACGCATTGTGTGTGACTCTGAAATCATTGCAGCCAGAGGGTTAACCCGTGAAAGCGACCAGCTCCTGCAAATTTACGAGCGGGCGGCAGTCAGCAATTCACGCGTGGTGCATCAGGCGCAAATCTATGGCGATGCGATGATCAATTATGCCTTTATAGAACATCGGGCTGAAGTTTTTGATTTTGCACGGATAGAAGGCAACGAAGAGAATAATGTCTGGATCTGCGATTGCGCCAAAGTCTATGGGCATGCACGCGTCATCGCCGGAACGGATGAAGACGCCATTCCTACCCTGCGCTACAGCTCGCAGGTGGCGGAACACGCGGTGGTTGAAGGTAACTGCGTGCTGAAACACCACGTGCTGGTTGGGGGGCATGCGCAATTACGTGGCGGACCGCTCCAGCTTGACGGTCACATCCTGATTGAAGGCTATGCCTGTATTCTGGGTGAAGTGCTGATCGAGCATCATATTGAGATAACCGATCAGGCCCAAGTTGAAGCCTTTGATGGCGATGCGATCCATCTGCGCGGGCCAAAAGTGATCAACGGTGAACAACGTATCACGCGCACCCCTATCGCCGGTTTATTCTGAAGAGCCATCAATGATGCGGGCGTAGAGATTCACGTCATGGTAATCGCCATTAAGGAACTCCGCCTGTTGCATACATCCTTCCAGTCGGAAGCCATTGCGCAGTGCAACCTGGTTGCTCTTGACGTTATCTACACGACATTTAATCACGAAGCGGCGAATCTCCTGGCGCTGCGCATAATGATGAATCATTGCCTGTAACGCCTGAGACAGAATACCTTTGCCCTGGTGCTCTTCATCCAGCCAATAACCAATATAAGCGGCTTTGTTCAGCGGCTCTATCTGGTTAAACGAGATAACGCCAGCCACCTCCCCTTGTTCGAAAATAAGGAACATTTTGGCGTAGCCGCGCTGGTGCAACATCATATTCCCCTGCACGTTCTTACGCGTGTCGTCCTCAGATTCGACAAACTGCGGCCAGTTCAGTGACTGTTGGAGCCAGGTTTTATTTTTAAGCACCAACTGATGCAGAGGGGTGACGTGTTGTTCTTCTACCGCCCGCAGTTCCAGCGCGTCACTAACGATAATTATTTCTGACATGTTTATCTCCTTTGCGATCGTAAACGGGGCATTTCTGACTGGCAGTAGCCGATATTACTCTGTTTAGCACCGAGGATGTCTTATTTTTATGCTGTAACAGCAATCACTTAGAAAGAATCTCTGGCGTGGAACCCGTTACTCTGGTGATCCGGGTATCCCCTCATGGATAGACCGTAATGATGACAATAACACTTTCATTCTATTGCTAAGGAGCAAGCATGGCAGCACCTTTGGGGCGTTTAGCACTTATTCCGCTTTTACTGATTACCGCCTGTCACCAACCTGTTTCCACCACGCAAGCGGGCCCCGTTCCCTTTGCCGTCAATAAGCAACAGGTCGTGGATAATACCACGCTGGAAATTTCCCGTAGCGCGCTGGAATATAACATTCATAAAGTTCAGCAACTGCTGGGAGATAAAACCCGGATGTGCGCTATTCTTAAAGGCGACGCGTATGGGCACGATCTCTCACTGGTAACACCGGTGATGATGCAAAACGGCGTGCAATGTATTGGCATCGCCAGCAACGAGGAGATTAGTACCGTTCGCCAGTCAGGCTATACATCGCAGCTCATGCGCGTGCGTAACGCGACGGAAAAAGAGATGCGCCAGGCGGCGGATTTCGATACCGAAGAGCTTATTGGTAATCTGGATATGGCTAAGCGTCTAAGTGCAATCGCTCAAGAGAAAGGTAAAACTATTCGTATCCATCTGGCGCTGAACTCTGGCGGTATGTCGCGTAACGGTCTGGAAGTCAGTACCGCTGCAGGTCTGGAAGAAGCACGCGCTATTTCCGCATTACCCGGCCTGAAAATTGTCGGCATCATGTCGCATTTCCCGGAAGAAGATGCGGCAGTGGTAAAACGCGATCTGGCCCGTTTCAATACGCAATCAGCCCAGGTACTGAAAATTACCGGGCTTAAGCGCGAAGATGTCACCCTGCATGTCGCGAATACGTTCGCTACCCTGACCGTTCCAGAATCCTGGCTCGACATGGTGCGTGTTGGCGGTATTTTCTATGGCGATACCATCGCCAGCACCGAATACAAACGCGTCATGACGTTTAAATCTGCCATCGCGTCGGTAAACCATTACCCCAAAGGAAACACCGTCGGATATGACAGAACCTATACCCTTAAACGTGATTCCGTTCTGGCCAATATCCCGACAGGTTATGCCGATGGTTATCGCCGTGTGTTCAGTAACGCGGGACACGTGCTGATCCGCGGCCAGCGGGTTCCGGTACTGGGTAAAACATCCATGAATACCGTGATCGTCGATGTAACCGATTTGCCGCAGGTTGCATCCGGTGATGAAGTGGTGCTGTTCGGTAAACAGGGAAATGCGCAGGTTAGTGCAGAAGAAGTCGAAGAAATTAGCGGCGCGTTGTTCACTGAAATGTCGATCCTCTGGGGGGCGACGAACAAACGCGTGATGGTCGATTAACACCTAAAACAGGAAGGGCTTCCGTTTCTCGCAGGAAGCCCTTTTACACAGCAAGCGCCGTTCTACTTAGCTCTCACTGACACTCTCTTTTTGCAATATTTTGAGCAGATCTTCCTTCAGGTGGAGTTTCTGTTTCTTAAGACGAACAATGTCCAAACTATACCCCCGACCATCCGAACCTTCCAGTCTGGAGATCTCATGATCAAGGCTGTTGTGTTTTTCGAATAAGGACAGAAAGCGAGGGTTCTCGGATTTCAGTCGGGAAATAAGGTCTCTGTATTCTGGAAACATACTTTCTCCCTGTTAGTGGACAAGAACGTGTATAAGAAATACACACCCACAGAGTACCCATTTGCCATACAGAAAAATGCGAACAGGATCGAGTAAATAGTGTACAGAGTCGTTATGAGGATGAATGCAGATACGGCTCCCCATCAGGAGAGCCGTAAAGGGCGTGATTAACGCATCTCGCGGTCGTCAACGTACTGACGTTTATCCGGCGCTGGCGGGAAGTACTGATACAGCCAGGTTTCGCTGATGGCGTCACCCTGACAACGCAGGAACATACGCATATCTACCGGATCGGTTGAGTCAGAAGTCGGATACCAGTCAAACTGAATGCGATAACCGTCGATAGGCTCCACGTAGAGGATCTCAATCTGTTTCGCTTCACCGCTGGAGAGCGTAATCACCGGTTCAATGCCTTTCGGCGCAGCCGCTTTTAGATCGCCACCAACGAAGTCAACGGCAAAACGACGCGCCCATTTTTCTGGGTAATGCTCGCCCGGTGCCCATCCTTCCGGGAAACCGCCCATGCCTGTCCGGGTCGCCATCACGCGAGCCAGCGGTGAACGCACCGGCGGCTGAGCGCTCCAGTACAGGCGATATTTGAATTCCAGCTCATCGCCAGCTTTGATCTTCTTGTCCGGCTGCCAGAAGCAGACAACGTTATCCAGCGTTTCGCCGGTCGTCGGGATCTCCATCAGACCGATGGTCCCCTTGCCCCACTGGTTGCGCGGTTCGACCCACAGGCTTGGACGCTTGTTATACCAGCCCATGATGTCCTGATAATGGGAGAAGTCGCGATCGAGTTGCAGTAAGCCAAACCCTTTCGGGTTGTTATCGGTATAGGCGTTGAACTGCAGCTTTTGCGGGTTATTCAGCGGACGGCAGATCCACTCGCCATTGCCCCGCCACATCGCCAGACGATCGGAGTCATGGATTTGCGGGTGAATAGTGTCGCACATCCGACGCTCATTGTTGCCGCAGCTGAACATGCTGGTCATCGGCGCAATGCCGAGCTGCTTGATGTCTTTGCGCGCATAGATGTGGTTTTGTACATCCATAATCACCTGCGTTTTCTCGCAGTGGATCACGAACTTGAATGCGCCGGTTACGCTTGGGCTGTCGAGAAGCGCATACACGGTAAAGGAGGTTGCGCCCGGTTTAACCGTTTCGAACCAGAAAGAGGTGAAATCAGGAAATTCTTCTTTACTGTCGGTGTAGGTATCTATCGCCAGACCACGGGCCGATAAACCGTACTGATAGGTGTCATCCACGGCGCGGAAATAGCTGGCGCCCAGGAAAGAAACGACATCGCGGCGGGCCAGTTCTGGCGCCTTAAACACGCGGAATCCAGCGAATCCGAGGTCAGTCTGCCCTTCCAATTGTTTGGTATCCACACCCGCGTCGTTGTATTTAAACAGCTCCGGACGGAAGTGAATTTCACGCGCCATATGCGTACTACCATCAACCGAGAACATGCGTACACGACGACGGAAGCCCATTCCCACGTGGAAGAACTGCGCATCAAGCTGACGATTTTCAACATTGTTCCACAGAGACTGCTCTGCGTCATATTGAATGCTGTTGTAGGCCTGCGGCGTCAGTTTCGCCAGCGTGTCCGGTAACGCGCGTGGTGCACCGCCCCAGGGTTTCTGTGCTAAGTCATGGGCCATCGATTGCAGAACGGAAAAATCAAAACGTACGGTTTTTCCGTCTGCAATGTCAGACTCTGCCGCAAAGGCGGCGCGGGAAAAGAGTGATGCAATACCACTGGTTCCGCACACGGCGGCCATTGCCATTGAACCTTTAATAAATCGTCTGCGATTCATGCCTGAAAGTGAGTCCTTCTGGTCGTGTAAATGGTCCCGCGCCGGTCAAAATCAGCGGCAAGAGAGTGCACATTTCTGACCGCTCACTCTAGACAAAATTCATTAATAATCCAATTGTTGGTCGCCGATTATCTGTACAAAATCGAAAATATTTTATGTCGATGGGAACAGACCGAATCCCATGTAAATTCCGTTAAAGTAAACCACACCGACGTTTACTTCGCTCTTGAGCCTCCTGATACAGCGCAAACTCATCATAAACCGCGCAACCCAGCGCCTGTTCAAACGCGTCGCGGCTGGAATTTCCGTGGCTGCGAGCTTGTGTTTCATTACCCAAATTGGACTGGAAAATTCCTGCGGCACTCACCGGTAAAAAATCTTCGTAGGTGATGGGTTGCGCAACCAGCCAGCCCCGTTCAATAAGCGGCTGCGGATCGTCATCCGGGCGAATCGCCTGCCGATGCGCTTCACCCGATGGCGTCAGACGATAGCGGAACCAGGCTAGCCCCTGCTGGCGCAGCAGGAATTCGCTGTCCGGGAAGGCTTTAAACACCTCCTGAAGATGTAGCTGGTGCGTCAGATTGTCTTTCCCCGTTCCCGCTTTATTCAGCAATTCGTCGTACAACGCTCTGCCTTTCGGTGTCAGGGCCACGCCGCGCTGTTCGATTTCACCAAAACGCGCCGTGTGAGTGCCACGCATTTCACCGGCAAACAACACCGGCTCTTCCAGCGCTTTGAAACTGGTCTGACGTAATAAAATCGGCACCTCGCGGCGCGGCGGCCCTTCAATCAGTATTTTGGGCTCAATGCCGCATTCCGGCATCATCGACTGCACCCGGTCAATATCCAGCGTTCGCGGTGTCAGATGGTTGATATGACAACCGGGGAAGCACACTACATCAGCAATCAGCCGGTGTTCGTTATGTAATGCGTGATAGGTCTCTTCATCGACCGTGGCGTGCTGATGCCAGCGGAATGTTTCCAGCGCTTCATGCACAAATTCTTGCGCCTGTTCAGATGTAAAACTGCCCTGTGCATCAAATTCATCCAGTAGTTCGTGGCAACGGCGAGTGAAAATATCGCGTTTCGCGAGGATCTCAGCGGCTTTTTGCCGCAGCGCGGCGTTTTCGATTAGTTCGAGCCGTAATAACGAGGTGAATACCCGAAACGGGTTGCGCGATAGCGAGGCATCGTCGATGGGACGAAAGGCTGTGGAATGTACAGGGACGCCCGCCTGGGAGAGATCGTAATAACTCACCGGATACATGCCCATAACGGCAAACATCCGGCGCAGCGTAGAAAGCTCCTGCGCGGTACCCACTCGAATGGCACCATGACGCTCAACGTTTAGCCGGGCCAGTTCATCCGCATTCGCCAGTTTTTCATGCAGCGTCGGATTATTTTCCAGTACCGCCAGATTCACATCAGCGACAAGTTCCAGCAACGTGCCGTACTGCGGGACTTCCTGCTGGTACATTGCTGACATTGCCTGCGAAAATTGTTCCCGAATCTCATCTGCCGTGATGGTGTTCGCCATAATGTCATGCCTCCAGTGAATATTACCTGGAGTGTAGAAAACGCCGCTGACTCCGGTGGGAAGAATTTACAAAGTGTGACCCCGCGTAAACTTCCCACCCATACAAAAGATGAACAGTACCTACTGGCGTGGTTTCAAATGACTTTCCAGCCAGGGCAGCATCTGTTTTTTACGGCTAAGCATACCTTCTACCTTGCAAGGCTGCGGGATGTCTGAAAGTTCTGATCCAGCAAACCATAGGCTGGTGTCACCCAGATTGATGTCAGTGAGCATCAGCACGACTAACGCAGCGTTCTTTTCTTCTGCATAGCGCGCCATTTCCTGACGGAGATCGTCCAGCGCTGTATCAACCTGTTGCAGCGCATAGAGTTCGAGCTGCGCTACACAGACTGAATGTCCATGGATGGTGAAGGTTTTAATGTCTTTCTGCAAAAGTTCCCGGGCACTCATCCCTTCCACACTTGTTTTAGCTGACAGCAGGTCGCGACTGAAAGCGTCAAGATCCACTCCGGTTTTTTGGGCCAGCGCATCAACCGCCAGGCGATCGTCAGTGGTCGTCGTTGGTGAACGAAGCGTGACAGTGTCACTCAATACGGCGCCGAGCAGTAAAACAGCCTCAGCTGAAGATAATTGATTGCGTTCATCCTCCGTCATCAGTTGCCACAGCAGGGTTGCGCTACTGCCGACAGGCTTCACCCACACTTCCGGTGGCAGACGGGTGACTAACCCACCAAGTCGGTGATGATCGATAATTCCCACCACGTTACTTTCTGTTAACGATTCCGGTCCCTGGGCCGGCTCGGTGAAATCGACCAGCCAGACATCACGATCGGTCAGTTCAAACGTCAACCGTTCAGGCATCGTCAGCCCCGCATGCTCAAAGATAAACTGCGTTTCGCGATTAGGCTCGCCCAAACGCCATGCCGTCGCCTGCTGGCCACGTAAACTAAGCCAACGCGCCGTCATTGCGGCGGTGCAGATGGCATCGCTATCGGGATTAAGGTGCCCTATTACATGTATCATTCATCAGTGCCTTGTGAAGAGAAATCGTTCAAAAGTAAACAATCACCAAAGTATAACGACTGGGCACACTCCCTTCCATGATCCCACCACCCAGCAATGCTGTACAAAACATAAGCAAAATAAATCAGTTGTAAGTAAAACATGATAAATGTTAATAATATTTTGCTATCAGGTTATCAAAAACAAACAACTTTACTTGTCACCGATACGGCTCTGTTTTTAACATCGCTTATGGAAAAAAATGTTCTGTTCAATCAGCGCATTCGCTTGCGCCACCTTCATACTTTTGTCGCCGTTGCACAGCAGGGAACGTTGGGGCGCGCGGCTGAGACCCTTAACCTGAGCCAACCGGCTCTCTCCAAAACGCTAAATGAACTGGAGCAACTGACCGGTACCCGTCTCTTTGAGCGTGGCCGCCTTGGCGCGCAGTTAACGCTGCCCGGAGAACAGTTTCTTACCCACGCGGTAAGAGTGCTGGATGCGCTCAACACCGCCGGACAAGCGTTAAATCAGCGCGAAGAATCGCAGACTGATGTCGTACGGATCGGGGCCTTACCCACCGCGGCACTGGGCATTCTGCCTGCGGTAATTGGTCCTTTCCACAAGCAGCAAATGGAGACCACGCTACAGGTCGCCACCATGAGCAATCCGATGATTCTGGCAGGTTTAAAATCCGGGGAAATCGATCTTGGCATTGGTCGCATGGCCGATCCGGAATTAATGGTCGGTCTGAACTATGAATTGTTGTTTCTGGAATCACTTAAACTGGTCGTGCGCCCTAACCATCCGCTGTTGCAGGAAACCATCACGTTAAGTCGGGTAATGGAGTGGCCGGTGGTGGTTTCGCCAAAAGGAACCGCGCCTCGCCAGCACGCAGAAGCATTGTTGCAAAGTCAGGGTTGTAAAATGCCGCCAGGCTGCATTGAAACGCTGTCAGCATCGCTTTCCCGCCAGCTGACGGTTGATTACGACTATGTGTGGTTTGTCCCTTCAGGCGCGGTTAGAGAGGATTTACGCCAGGCGACGCTGGTGTCGTTGCCGATACCTACCCACGGTGCGGGTGAACCCATCGGTATTCTTACCCGTGTCGATGTGCAACTCTCTCAGGCCGCGCAGATCCTTATCGCCGCAATACGCAAAACCGTACCGTTTTGATGCCAAATATTAAGGGACCATCATGTCCCTTAATTTATTGTTAAAACGTTTCCCAGTTATCGCCACTGGCCGTTGCCGTCTGCGGACGCGATTGGTCAGGCGTAGTGCTTACGGGAGGGCGTTTAATTGCACTCGTTCCCGTTAAGCGAAATGTACCTACGGCTTCCGTTAAGCGCGCCGCCTGCTCTTCGAGAGAGGCCGCCGCAGCCGATGCTTCTTCAACCAACGAGGCATTTTGCTGCGTAACCTTATCCATTTCTGATATAGCCTGGCTCACCTGTACGATACCCCGGCTCTGCTCATCAGAGGCCGCCGCGATTTCCAGCATGATATCGGTGACGCGTTTTACCGCATCGACAATATCCGTCATCGTATTGCCCGCCGCGACGACTTCTCCGGAGCCCTGGTCAATCAGTCGGACCGATTCGCTGATCAATCCTTCAATCTCTTTTGCCGCCTGAGCGCTGCGGCTTGCCAACGTACGGACTTCACTGGCGACCACGGCAAATCCACGCCCCTGCTCTCCTGCCCGCGCCGCCTCAACCGCAGCGTTCAGTGCCAGGATATTGGTCTGGAAAGCAATGCTATTAATCACGGCTGTGATTTCGGAGATTTTCTTCGAACTCGTTGAGATATTACCCATGGTTTTCACCACGCCAGAAACCATCTGACCGCCCCGACTGGCCTTACCGGACGCATCTTCCGCCAGTTTGCTTGCGTGATGCGCATTGTCGGCGTTTTGCTTCACCGTGGCGGTCAGCTCTTCCATGCTGGCTGCCGTTTGTTCAATCGCTGCGGCCTGTTGTTCAGTACGTGAAGACAGATCGGTATTACCCGCCGAAATCTCGCTGGTACCGCGGTAGATTTCTTCCGCGCCCTGACGTACCGTGCCCACCGTTTTCCCCAACGATCGTTGCATTGTCTGTAGGTGACGGCTCAGACGGCCAATTTCGCTACGCCCGGTCGGTTCATCGTGCATCGTCAGATCGCCTGATGAAATTCGCTCAATACGCTGGGCCGCGCGTAGCAGAGGGTGAATGACGGTACGACGCAGAACAATGAACGTCATCACGGTTAGCACCAGCGCAAGAACGAATGCACCCAGCATAAAAGCCATGCCGAGTTGTGTACGCTGATGCGCCTGTTCGCTTAACTGGTTCGCCCTTGCGGTACGAATGTCGATCGCTTTTAACAATACCTTATTGTAAGCAGAGTCCAGCGGTCGGGCCTGTTCATTTTCATGGTTGATGATCGCTTCAAACATGCCGTTTTTAGCGTACTTCAGCATGGGCTGTAAACCGTCGGTATAGGCTTTGAAGCTGGCGCTCAGTTCAGCATCTAGCGCTTCATCAGCAGACGTTTTTACCGCACGCGACATATAAGCGTTAAAACCGTCCTGCGACTGCTTGATGCGTTTTTCTGCCTCGGCAATATTGGCCTTCATGTCATCCATTTCGGCAATACGGCTCGCCGCGCCGGCGTGGATCATATTGATACGCGCGGTGCGTAAGTGGTTAGAGCTGTTAGATAACCCCATCCTGACCTGAATCTCATCGGTCACGTCGCGCTGATCGCGATCGGCCTGCATAAGAAAATAGCTTGCCAGTCCGGAACTTAAGGCGAACAGCAGAAGGATGCCACCGAGAATGGAGGAAAACAGCGGAACCAGCCGGATTTGATGCAGAAAGCCCAGTTTATGCTGGGCTTGCATCGATGTAGTGTTGTCCATGACCGTCGACTCTCTTGTAGGGTTTATGCGTGAAAACACGCCCGTTAGATAGTCATCGGCAATCCGGGAAGTTTACTTACCGTGAAAAGCGCCGGATTCGTCACACTTTCACAACATAATTCTAAAAAATTCAGGAAAGTGCCAGCGGTTAAATCCGCTGGCCAATGAATCAGTTATCGCCAAAGTGGATAACGGTACGGATGGACTTACCCTGATGCATTAAATCGAACGCTTCGTTAATCTGCTCCAGCGGTAAACGGTGGGTAATAAAGGGATCCAACTGAATTTTCCCACTCATTGCTTCTTCAACCATGCCAGGAAGTTGAGTACGCCCTTTCACGCCGCCAAACGCGGAACCGCGCCAGACGCGCCCGGTAACCAGCTGGAACGGACGCGTTTTGATCTCTTGCCCTGCTCCTGCCACGCCAATGATGATGCTTTCGCCCCATCCTTTATGGCAACATTCCAGTGCCGCGCGCATCACGTTAACGTTGCCGATACATTCAAAGCTAAAATCCACGCCGCCGTCGGTCAGTTCAACGATCACATCCTGAATCGGTTTGTCGTAATCCTTCGGGTTGATGAAATCAGTCGCGCCCATTTCACCTGCCAGCTTAAATTTTTCCGGATTGGTATCAACGGCCAGAATACGCCCGGCTTTCGCCTGCACCGCGCCCTGAATTACCGCCAGACCAATACCGCCCAGACCAAATACGGCGACGGTGTCGCCTTCTTTCACTTTTGCGGTGTTATGGACTGCTCCGATACCGGTGGTCACGCCACAACCCAGCAGACACACTTTGTCCAGCGGGGCCTGCGGGTTAACCTTCGCCAGAGAGATCTCCGCGCAAACGGTGTATTCGCTGAAGGTGCTGGTGCCCATATAGTGATAAATCGGCTCACCGTTATACGAGAAGCGCGTTGTGCCATCCGGCATCAGACCTTTGCCCTGGGTCGCACGTACGGCCTGACACAAGTTGGTTTTACCCGATTTACAGAACTTACACTCGCCGCACTCTGCGGTGTACAGCGGGATCACATGATCGCCCGGCTTCAGACTGGTGACGCCTTCGCCTACTTCAACCACAATGCCGCCACCTTCATGGCCAAGTACCGCCGGGAATACGCCTTCCGGATCGTCGCCAGAGAGCGTAAAGGCGTCGGTGTGGCACACGCCGGTATGGGTAATTTTAACCAGCACTTCACCTTTCTTTGGCGGTGCGACGTCGATTTCGACAATTTTTAACGGTTGGCCGGGGCCGAATGCAACTGCTGCACGTGATTTCATTTGTCTCTTCCCATTATTGCGAGGTGATGATGTTATTTTAGATAAGCACGCAGAAGATGGCCGATTTCAGCCATGCGCACGGCACGCTGGTCTGGCGTTGTTTCTCCGCTGACCAGCTCGTCTTTCAGATGGATCTCAACCATTTCGCCCATCAGGCCATTGGATGCACCGCGCACGGCGGCAATTTGCTGCAGGATTGCCAGACACGGTTCGCCAGATTCCAGTGCACGCTCAAGCGCATCAACTTGACCGCGAATACGGCGTACACGGGTAAGAATGCGTTTCTTGTCTTCAGGTGAATGCGGCATACGCCCTCCAGATACTATAGGGGGGTATACTATCAGATTTGTTATTTCATTGTAAAATAGAAGACTTATTTAATATCAGTAGATTAGGTTAAGTCACTTTCAGCCATGTGTGAACATATGCAGCCTTTCGGTGCCCCATACGTGCCCTCAAGGGTGCTGCTCGATGAATACAATGCTCTTTTTATTCCAGCATTTTCAAAGCCGATACCAACTTATGTGCAAGACGAGACAGGATTTAAAAATGGCATTGCTTTATTTTTTCTGCAATGAAAGTATCACCATCAGATTCTTAACATGTTTAACTAGCCAATTTAATTTTTTATACATTAAATAATTAAATAACAATATTCATTAATAATTGTCTGCATGAATAGTATTTGGCTTTATATTTCCTTCCGTGTACATTCCAGAAATACCAGCTCAACCCTATACCCTTAACCGCCCAAAGAGCCAGCATGATAATTTTATTTGTTTTCGCACTATTAACTATTACCGTTATAATTCATACGTTTTGGATGTTATGGGTAATGGAAAAACTACGTATAAACAAAACGTCAACATTTCACTTCATATTCAGAAATGTAATTGTTGTTGCAACTGCTCTTATGGCACACCTCGCAGAAGCAGGCGTTTTTGCAATTTTTTACATAATTTCTGGTGCGCTGGAAAACTGGGAGTCGGCCAGTTACTTCTCTCTCGTAAGCTATGCAACTCTTGGCTATGGTGATGTGACATTACCGGCAGAATGGCGATTGATTGGCGCAGCTGAAGGGCTTGTCGGTGCCCTCATGGTAGGCTGGTCCGTAGCCGTACTGGTAGTATTTCTTCAGCAATTAAAATTCATGTTTAAAAAATAATAAAGTGACAATTTGAATGTGCGGTTCGGCGATCTGACAGAAACACGGTGGCGTAGCATCTCGTGAAGCCCCTGTCGGATCGCCAGAAACAAAACGACTATTGATGATTATTATCATATTAGTTTGAACAACACACGGATAGGTTTTAATTGTGTAAGATGCTCCCAAAGATTATGTAAATTAATAAGACCTGCCTGAGCTAATATTGCTATCGTGATCATCAATGTGGATGCAGTAATTACAAGCATTAAGCGGTTAATGTTTCGTTGGATCCTGAAATGTTGCTTGTCCCTTCTCTCCTCAGATTCCCATGTGACAATTGTTGAAATAGCCTTGCCTTGTATATAATATTTTTTATCACTAAATCTGACATCTTCTGTAATTACAAGTGACTGGAGCAGCAGAAAGACCTTCCTCCTGAAATCTTCATTCTTGATATGTTTATACCAAAGCGTCCCGTACAATAGATCAATAACCTCATCACATGTTACTCCAGTGTGAGTTTTCTCTGGCGATTGATGTACATATTCGTTCACCAGCATCTGTAGCAACATTATACGATCAAGTCCACTCAACGCCTTGTTACTGGCGAATGAAGAAAAGAGATTGCTTTTTGCTCTCGTCAGAGCATTTTTTGCATAAGCAATACGTGTAAAATAATTTATTGCAAAAAGAAAAATCGAATCAAACCTTAATGGACCTTGCTTTCTCCAATGAATAATCTCAACATTCATTTTTTCAATATCATTGAGTGGAAGGTTTATTTTCTCCATATAGGCGTGCTGATCAGCATGCCATTTTTCAAGCACAACATTTTTGCCTCTTAGGCTCACAAGCTGATATTTTTCTTGTTTTACATCCGAAAAATAAACACCATAGTAATTATATACTTGATCATCCACATGATTTTTCAGAGTAAACCGTGGCAGAAAATAACGCCATAATCTACCTTTAGCTCTCGAAACTAAGGATTCTATGAACATAATTACGCTCTAACATCTTTAATTTGTCACAGTTAATGATAGTCCACTGTGCGAATAAAAAAGCCCTCCCCATTCGATAATGTGGAGGGCTTTTGTACACCGATTTAGTACTTATCAGTGATCTCAACAACGACATGGCGATCTGGAGCAAGGCAATTAATCAGCTGCTGTCCGGTCTGCCCATCACAACTGGATCCCGTGACAGAATCACTCGAACCATGTCCTTGTGCAGTAATATTTGCAGCTGGCATGCCTAACGCGACTAATTCATCGGCAACAGCCTGCGCGCGCTGGGCTGACAGTTGCTGGTTATAATCTGCGGCTCCGGTGCGATCGCTATAGCCAATAACAACGGTCGCTTTGTCTTTGGCCGGTTGCAGACCGGGATTTCGGTATAACTGCGCAATCGCCGCTTTCCCTTCTGGGGTTAATGCTGCTGAATCATAACCAAACATCACATCAGATTTTAAGTTAAAACGCTGAGGTTCAGGCGCAGGAGTTGCGGCAACTGCCGGTGCAGGCGTAACCTCCGCGTCGTCATGCTGGCCAAAACGATATGACAACCCAGCGGTAACGGAACTAACATCACTTGATACGCCAATCTGGTTTTCATTACCCACATTGCTCACCCATTGATATTCCACGCGACCAGCCCAGTTCTTGTTAAAGGCATATTCCGTACCAACAGCCACAACCGGACGCACACCAGTATCAAAGCGGTTATTGCCTTTAATATCTGACTCCGCGCGATATCCCATTGCCCCTGCACGACCGTAGAGATCCCAATCATCAGTCAAACCATAACTTGCTTTCAGCGATAATTGCAGACCCTGGCTTTTCATTTGAGAACCAGAAGAACCATTTTTACCGTTGAATTGCATATTACCTAAATAATCATAGCCGCCTTCAACTGCCAGCCATGGAGTAATCTGGTAGCCTGTAAATACCCCGCCACCGACGTTATCGCTATCAAAACCAACATCACCATATTTATTACCATTGGCCCCCGTTTGCTGGCTTGCGCTGGTATCAAAGTAATGTGACCAACCAAATTTCCCACCAGCATACCAGGTTCCCGCATCCGCTGCGGCAAATGCCGTAGTCGCGGTCAGCGCATTTGCAATAATGAGTGTAATAAGCGTCTTTTTCATAAATTTCCTATTATAGACTTGCCGTTTGTCAGTTAGTTATCTGTTAGTCGGCGCTACAATAAGATTTTTAATGAAGGCTGATAATCGTTTTTTTATTTATTTCTGGACAGTTTTAGAGTCGCTCTGGACGCTTATTTACGATAACAATGGCTATCCCACCCGCAGTAAATCGCTATATCTCGTTGTATAACGCGGTGAAAGCATATCTCGCTTCATTGCCCACGGTTGTTGTATACCTTGTCCGGCAAAATAGAGTGTTCCTTTACCCTTTTCAGCATTGAGTGTATCCAGAACGGCCATCAGCTTATCGCTGTTATGCCGTGGGGCGTTGTCATCAAACAGATTCAACTGCGCAACGCCAGAACTAAAAAAATCGCCCAGCATGACCCCTGCTTTTTGATAACGCAGCCCCTCCCGCCATATTGCGTCCAGGCTACGTGTGGCCGCCCTTATAATTTCCCGACTATCCTGGGTTGGTGTCAGCAGTTTTATCGATGCGCTGTTACCGTAATACGGTTCATTCAGGGAAAATGGGCTGGTTTTGATAAACGTAGAGATAAACCGGCAGAACTGGTGCTCTCTGCGTAATTTTTCCGCAGCACGTGCAGCATAGGTACAAATAGCCTCTCTCATCGCATTGTAATCCGTGAGTTTTTCACCAAACGATCTTGAACAAATGATCTCCTGCTTAACTGGCGCAAACTCTTCCAACGCCAGGCACGGTTCACCGCGCAATTCCCGCACAGTGCGCTCAAGCACAACGTTGAAATGTTTGCGGATAAAGCGAATATCGGTATCCGCCAGGTCGCAGACCGTTTTAATACCCATGGCGTCCAGTTTTTTACTGATACGGCGTCCGACACCCCAGACTTCATCAACCGGGAGCGCAGCCATCAGCTTACGCTGACGCTCAATATTCGAGAGATCCACCACCCCGCCAGTCTGTTCCTGCCACTTTTTGGCAGCATGGTTCGCCAGCTTGGCCAGGGTTTTGGTCTGGGCGATACCGACCCCAGCCGTGAGGCGTGTTTTCTGTAAAATGGTTTCTCTGATTTCACGACCAAAATCTGTAAGATCCCTGCAGTTTCGCACGCCGGTTAAATCACAAAAGGCTTCATCGATACTGTACATTTCCACGCGCGGAGACAGCTCCTCCAGAATCGACATTACCCTGCTGCTCATATCCGCATACAGCTCGTAGTTCGAACTAAAGCAGAACACGCCGCAGCGCCTGAACAGATCTTTCTGTTTGAAGTATGGTGCTCCCATATTGATGCCAAGCGCCTTCGCTTCCGCGCTGCTGGCAATGACACAACCATCATTATTTGAAAGAACAACAACGGGTTTACCTTTCAGGTCCGGTCGGAATGCCGATTCACAACTGGCATAAAACGAATTAACATCCACCAGCGCAAACATAATCAGCCCGCGGATTTAATGATAAATGTCACCACACCAAATATATCCAGTGTGTCCTCGCTGCCGATCATGATCGGCGCGTAGGCGCTGTTCTCTGGCTTCAGCATCACCACCGGATGCAATTGCAGGCGCTTAACGGTGAATTCGCCTTCAATAGCAGCAATCACAATGTCTCCGTGGGCCGCTTTTCTGGCACTGTCGACTACCAGCAAGTCGCCAGCACCGATCCCTGCCCCCATCATGGAGTCGCCAGACGATTTAACAAAATAGGTTGCGCTGGGATGCTGCACCAACAGGTCGTTAAGATCGATACGTTTCTCAACGTAATCCTGCGCCGGAGAAGGAAAACCGCAGGGCACGAGATCGCTAAATAGCGGGAATTGTTTGATTTCGCGATGTTCTACTGGCTGGAAAAACAACATAATAATCTGCCTCTCATATAACTGTATTTATATACAGTAGTTTTAATGAGGACAGTGATCAAGTGACAGACGTGGCGAACTGAGCGTTGTTTAATCATCTTGCCGGTAAGCGTTTATGCTATCTGGAAAAATAATTTTCGGTTTTATTCCACAGAAGAAAGTACAAATTTTCGCGACATGTACTCAGCCGGAATGATAACGACTACGGCGCCCTGAAAGCGCGTATAGTGGCGTACTAAAATCATTAAAACGGACACATTATGACCACCGCAGGGAAAAGTCATCCGCTGGCCATTGGCGGCCTCATCACCTTAACGCTCATCTGGAGCTACAGCTGGATCGCGATGAAACAGGTCACGCACTACATCGGCGCGTTCGACTTCACCGCACTACGCTGTTCTTTTGGCGCATTATTGTTATTCATCGTTCTGTTACTGCGTGGCCGAGGAATGCGCCCGACACCTTTCGGCTATACGTTAGCGATCGCCTTACTACAAACATGCGGCATGGTTGGATTATCACAATGGGCGCTAGTCAGCGGCGGCGCAGGTAAAGTAGCCATACTGAGTTATACCATGCCATTCTGGGTGGTGATTATGGCCGCCATTTTCCTCGGTGAACGCATGCGGCGTTTACAGTATTTCGCCATTGCCGTGGCAGCTGCGGGATTATTGCTGGTTTTACAGCCATGGCAACTGAACTTTGCCTCAATGCAGAGCGCGCTACTGGCGATCCTTTCTGGGATCAGTTGGGGGGCCAGCGCGATTGTCGCCAAGCGAATGTATACCCGCCATCCGAATATCGATCTGTTAGCGTTGACCGCATGGCAGATGCTGTATGCCGCGCTGGTGATGAGCCTGGTGGCCTGGCTGGTTCCACAGCGAGCTCCAGACTGGCAACCTGTCGTTTTCTGGGCATTAGCTTATAGCGCCGTGCTGGCGACGGCGCTGGCATGGAGTTTATGGCTGTTTGTGTTGCGTAACTTACCAGCCAGTATTGCCAGCTTAAGTACGCTGGCGGTACCTGTCTGTGGCGTTCTGTTTTCCTGGTGGTTGCTGGGTGAAGAGCCTGGCGTTGTTGAAGGTTGCGGTATTGTGCTGATTGTTGTTGCGCTGGCTATCGTCAGCCTGAAAAAACGCGTCTCCCAGGTTCAAAGCGTACGAAAAGCACCACCCTGCGAAAATTAATCGGCTAAAAAAATGCCCCGCATTTGCGGGGCGTTACCTCAGGAGCGTTTACGCGGCATCATGCGCAACAGCGTATTATCCTTCCAGAAATAGTGATGCATCAGGGCGGCAACGGCATGCAGACCAATAACAAAATAACCCAGGTTTGCCAGCGTCACGTGCCAGGACTTCAGCATATCCACTAAATCAAAGTTAGCCTCTGCCGCATGCGGCATAACGATGCCGAATGCAATCCACGGATTACCCCGGTTGTACATCATCACCAGCCCAATAATAGGCAGCACAATAAACAACAGATAGATAACCAGATGCCCCAGATGCGCCATGCCGGTCATCATTGGCTTTGGTTTTGGCACAATCGGCGGTGCCGGATATTTCAGCCTGACCAGCAGACGCGCCACCATCAGCGTTAATATCGTGATACCACAGGATACGTGCACCATGTTGAATAAGGGACGATAGCTGCGCGGGAAAAATCCGCGAAACTCCATGGCGCTATAGGCCACAATAACTAACAAAAAGACCAGCCAGTGAATACCGATTTGCAGGCCAGAATACTTATTCCCCATAACACTTCCTGAATAAAAACAATAATGCGTCAACATAACGGGCTTTTGTTAAAAATTCATTAACTTTTGTTCACCCATTTTCAGTCGCTTACGCTTAACAGCAAGAACCGCTATTGCCGAGGATGCCTGTCTGGACTAAGCCTGGTAAGGAAAATATGTCGTACCGCCTCATCCTGACAGGAGAAAACCATGAGTAAAATTGGCATTAACGGTTTTGGTCGTATCGGTCGTCTGGTATTGCGTCGGCTACTGGAAGTCAAAAGCAACGTGGAGGTTGTGGCCATTAATGACCTCACCTCGCCCAAAATTCTCGCCTATCTGTTAAAGCACGATTCAAACTACGGCCCGTTTCCCTGGAGCATCGACTTTACCGAAGACGCGCTGATTGTCGACGGTAAAAAAATCGCAGTCTACGCAGAAAAAGAGGCCAAAAATATCCCGTGGAAAACCACTGGCGCTGAGATAATCATCGAATGCACCGGTTTTTATACCTCGACAGAAAAAGCCAACGCACACCTGGATGCAGGGGCCAAAAAAGTGCTGATATCCGCCCCGGCTGGCGACATGAAGACCATTGTCTTTAACGTCAACGACGACACAATGGATGCGAACGATCGGATTATCTCGGTCGCATCGTGCACCACCAACTGCCTGGCACCGATGGCGAAAGCGCTGCACGATAGCTTCGGTATTCAGCTTGGCACTATGACCACCATCCACGCCTACACGGGAACGCAGTCGCTGGTTGATGGTCCATGCGGGAAAGATCTGCGCGCCTCGCGGGCAGCAGCAGAGAACATCATTCCCCATACCACTGGTGCCGCCAAGGCCATTGGTCTGGTTATTCCGGCGTTGAGCGGAAAATTAAAAGGCCATGCCCAGCGTGTTCCGGTGAAAACAGGATCTGTCACGGAACTGGTATCGATATTGGGGAAAAAAGTCACTGCTGAAGAGGTCAACAACGCGCTGAAAAAAGCCACGCAAAATAATGAGTCGTTTGGTTATACCGACGAGGAAATTGTCTCGTCCGATGTCATTGGCTCGCATTTCGGTTCGGTATTTGATTCAACACAAACCGAGATTACCGAAGTTGGCGATCTGCAGCTGGTAAAAACCGTCGCCTGGTACGATAACGAATACGGTTTTGTCACCCAGCTTATTCGTACGCTGGATAAATTTATCAAGCTCTAATGTTCTGGCGGAGGCCTGCCTCCGCCCTCTTTCATTTCCCGCGAATTCAATACGTTGTGAGTCTCTCCCCGTTTTCGATTCACTGACTGTGCTATAGCTAACCTTTGCCACTGAGGGAGCATAGTAATGGAAGCACTGAGTCGTGAAACGTTAGAAAACATGATGGAGCAAGCCGTTGCCCACGCAACCACCGTCTCATTCTGGCCGCAGAGTGAAGCCCCCGGAGCAAAAAACAGCGATGCGGTGTTTACGCCTGAACCCCGACATACAGGAACATCTCAGTATGATCGTGCGGTCACCGGTATTCGTGCCCCGGAAATTACCGTTTATGCCCCCGAAAAACCTAACGGCGTAGGGATCCTTGTTACACCGGGAGGTTCTTACCGTCGCGTGGTGATGGATAAAGAAGGCAGCGTACTGGCACCATTCTTTAACGCCCGCGGTTATACCCTGTTTGTGATGACCTACCGCATGCCGGGTGATGGCCATGAGGAAGGTGCAAACGCGCCGCTGGCCGATGCCCAGCGCGCCATGCGCTACATTCGCGCCAACGCCCATGAATGGAAAATTAACCCTGATCGTATCGGTGTGTTGGGCTTCTCTTCCGGTGGTCACGTAGCCGCCAGTCTGGGAACCCGGTTTGCCGAACCGGTTTATACACCGATTGATAGCATAGACGAGCAACCTGCGCGTCCTGCGTTCATGGCGTTGGTCTACCCGGTGATTACTCTGCGCGAAGACATCGGTCACCCGGGATCTCGTCTTGAGCTGGTTGGCGCTACGCCAGAAAAGGAAGATCTGCGCCACTATTCTCTGGAAGAGCGAGTGGATAACACGACACCGCCGACATTCCTGCTACACGCCATCGACGATCCGGCGGTGAAAGTAGAAAACAGCCTGGTTTTCTTTAATGCGCTACGTGGGCTGGGCGTTCCGGTCGAAATGCATCTGTTTGAACGCGGTAAGCACGGGTTTGGTATTCGCGATGCGCAAGGGTTACCGCTGGCCATCTGGCCGGAAATGATGATGAACTGGATCGCCACCAAAGTGTGAGAATTGCGCCGGGTGGCGTACAGGTTCACCCGGCGAAAAACTTAAGACTGCAAATACACTACCTGTGTTTGCAGGTATTCATTCAGACCGTGTTTACCATCTGCCCCGCCAATCCCGGACTTGCGCCAGCCAGCGTGGAAGCCCTGCATCGCCTCGAAGTTTTCGCGATTAATATAGGTTTCGCCAAACTTCAGCCCCTTAATCGCCTTCATTGCCGTATTCAGATTCTGCGTATAGATCGATGAGGTCAGTCCGTAGTCGCTGTCATTGGCCATCGTCAGCGCCTGTTCCAGCGTATCAAATGCCACCACCGGCAGCACCGGACCAAACGTCTCCTCGTGCATAATCGCCATATCCTGGCGCACGTCTAACAGTAACGTCGGCGGATAGTAATAACCTTTACCGGCAACGGCTTTACCACCCAGCACCACACGGGCGCCTTCCTGAACCGCTCGCTCGACTTTTTGCTCTACACGCGCCAGCGCAGCGGCATTAATCAGCGGCCCCATCGCAATGTCATTGCGTTCGGCCGGATTGCCAAACTGCACGGCTTTCATCGCCTCACCCAGACGATTAACGAACTGGTCATAGATACCTTTCTGAACGTATACGCGCTCGGCACAGTTGCATACCTGTCCGGTATTGATCACCCGCGAGTCAACAATAGCCTTCACCGCCAGCTCAAGGTCAGCATCGTCCATCACGATAGCCGGGGCCTTGCCACCCAACTCCAGACAAACTTTGGTGATGTTTTTGGCCGCTGCGGCCATAATTTTCTCACCCGCACCGACGCTACCGGTCATGCTCACCATGGCGACCTTCGGGTTTCCGGCCAGCTCCTGCCCGACCGTTTCACCGCGTCCCAGCACCAGGTTAAAGACTCCGCGCGGTAAACCAATGTCATCAACAATTTTGGCAAAGGCGATGGCGTTATTCGGTGTGAATTCACTCGGCTTAACGACGATGGAATTGCCCGTCAGCAAGGCGGGAGCCAGTTTGCGGGCAATCAGGAAAAACGGGAAGTTCCACGGCAGAATGCCCGTCGTCACGCCCAGTGCACGCTTAAACAGCAGGATATTCTCACCAGGGCGATCGCTTTGCAGGATCTCGCCTTCATAGCGACGCGCCCACTCCGCCATGTAATCGATATAGTCGGCGGTAAACGCGACTTCAACGTCAGCCAGTTGTTGAATTTTTCCACCTTCCGCCACAATCAACGCGCTGATTTCATCGGCTCGCTGGCGGATACCTGCAGAAATTTTGCGTAACCAGTTTGCCCGTTCAATGGCAGGCAACGCTTCCCATTGCGGCTGAGCGCGATCCGCGGCATCGATCGCTTTACGCGCATCTTCGGCACGCCCATCGGGAATACGCGAGATAATCTCTTCCGTGGCCGGATTGACAACATCAATCCAGGCGTCATCGTGCCAGGTCACAAACTGCCCATCGATATACATAGGATGTTGTACGGGTACTGACATGCGGCTCTCCTGTGATTGATTTGTTTTTAACAAGTAAAACTATTGTTAATTAATATCAATCATGCATGACGCATTATCGCTGGAGTGGCGGTTCTGTGAACTGCTTCATAAAAGCGTCTGGAAAAGTGATGATGAAGAGAAAAAACGGGTGGACTTTCTGCCCGTTTGCCGTAAAACGCCGACAAACGGGCAGCAAGAATTACAGAGAACGGCTCTCCAGTAAGTCGGTCAGCGCGGTATCATTTTTTAGCTGCTGCCAGGCTTGCTCGACGTCCTGAGAAATATCGACATGTACGATAAAATCGTGTCCACAGGGCCCGTAGCCGGTTGCATCATCACGCAGGCGCGGAAGTTCACCGGTAATGAGAGAAAGATAGCGTTCTACCGACCACAGACCTTCTGCGGCGGGCACAAAATCCACGCCGTTGTGCTGTTGGGCCAGTTCAGGGATGAAACCAGGGAAACTCAACCAGCGCGGCGCATGCGGTTCATCGCGGGTGACGCGCTGAAACGTGGCCATTGTGCGGCGTTGCATAGTGGGATCCTGCACCACAATGACGGTATGAATACTTTCTGCCGCCTGATTCAGTAATGCACAGCTAAACCGGGCATTCTCACCGCAGTTTGTCGACTGATCTTCCACCCAAATTTTCTCACCCGGAATTTGCCAGAACTGGTGAGCAATATCGGCAAGGATCGCCGCTTCCGCGCGTCCGGTAGTACGAATGATGCTATAACGCGGATGCTGGGCAATCGCATCATACAGAAAGCGCGTGGAATGACCGATACCACCGCTAATCAGCAAGGGAACCTGTTGCTCTTTCGCGATCCGACAGGCGGCGTCGATGGTAGGAATAACCGCGTTTCCTGCCAGAATCACGCAATCTGACTGAACGGTGATATTCCCCGTAAAATCATTCTGCGCCAGCCATCGCCCTACGGTATTGATAGCCGCAAGGGTGGTTGCGGAAAGTGTCAGAAACTGACTCATATTGATGACTCCTGGTGTTTATTCGTCGCAGAATACGGCACTCTATCACAATGGCCAGGTGAGAGCGCTGAAAGACGAAAAGGGAGCCAAGTAGGGCAAGATTACGAAACCCCGCGCCCCGCAAGGACTGACGCGAGGTACTATCTGTCCATCGTCGCTCTTCTCATCTTTCTTCTCAGCCCTGCTTTGAATTCCTTATTTTCTGTCAAAATATTTACCGCAATATGTCTTATACCAGAAAATATGACCACATATTACTCACAACACCCCAGCCTGCACCTTAAGGGCGACTGGCTGAAAGAGGCGGGATTTGAGACCGGGCGCGGCGTGACGGTGAAGATCTCGGACGGGTGTATTGTGCTGATGGCAGACTGTAACGAGGTGCAGGAGCTGCGCGAGCAGCTTTATCAGGCTAGGTGGTTAGGGGGATTAAAGATGTGCTTGTTTAGTGGGCTGAACGAAGGTTATATAATAAAAAAGCCGGGAAGAGTTAATTTCTTTCCCGGCTTTTTATGAAAATTTTTATTCGCTTGAAAATGGATAAAGACACTCTCTGAAAGAACTCTCCTTTATTTTTTCATCAAGTGCTCGACCATTTTCAAGTTCCATCTTATCTAATTTCGATAAAATAAACCGCTCATTCTCAACATGTCTTTTGTTATAAAACTCTATAGACTGCTGCTCCAAATCATCAATAGCTGCTAATTTAGAAAAAATGGAGTTAATCAGAGGGCTTCCTGCATATAATAAAGACTCCGTTTCCTCACAAGAAAATTTCAGATACATAATCGCTTTTTTCAAAGCAGCTATCTCACCTTGATTCAAAACCAATGATTTATCTTTTTTATCAACCACATTTACCCCCTCTTGACTTTATTTGTTCCTGAGTCATATTCAGCCGTTGCTCATATGATAAATGAGATACAACATCATACGGGTTCTTACCAGCGTGAAGTATTTCTCCTGGCTTTAATCGTCCTGAGTGAATATATTCCAATTCGGAACTTTGAAATATATTACCCATTTGCGTTGAGTCAGCCTTAAATATGATAGAATAATCTCCACGTCCTGTATGTATAGGATCATTTATAAAAATATCTCTCATCGCATCCTGAGGCGACATCAATATATCCGTAATATAAACTTTTCCTTTTGAGTTCGCTTCAATGACGCCAGTATTCATTATACGGTCAAAACCGGCCTTATCCGTATAATGGATAAAGATATCTTCGCCACTTAACCCTAACGGATCGATCCAACTTAACGGATTAGGCGCATAAGCATACAGGTTTAACCCGCCTCTTAGCCCTATCGGGTCCGGCGTAATAAACCGCCCCATATCCGGCGCATAATACCTGAACGTATTGTAGTGAAGCCCCGTTTCCCTGTCCAGATACTGACCCGCGAACCGCAGGTTTTCTTCCGGCGCACCACCCCATATCTTCCGCCACCTGCTTCCCTCTTCATCCGCGTATTCCGACCGCGTTTCTCCCCACGTATCCACATCCTGACGCCAGTGCAGTTTCCCGTCCTCATCCGTCAGCGCCTGCGGCATACCGTTATGGCTGCAGCGGTAGTAGTCCACACGCTGTTTGTCGCCGGTACCGTAAATCCTCGCCAGCGGCGTGTAACTCCCCGCCCCTTCGTACACGTACACCAGCGACTGTCCGTTGCGGGTCTCCGCCAGTAGCCGGAACCCTTCCCACACAAAGGTTGTCACCTCCTGCGCCCCGGTGACACGCCCGCCATCCGGCGCAGATACCGTCACCTCGCTGCGCTTTTCTGTTCGCCGCCCAAACGGGTCGTAGGTAAACATCACCCGGTGTCGCGTATTTCCGGCCCCGGTTGCGTCCGGCGTGTCCAGCACCGCTTCCGTCATCCGGTGTTCACTGTCATAACCGTAGCGCCACATCCCTCCCGGGCCCGGTTTCTGCACCATCCGGCCGTAAACATCATACCTGCACGCGTTATTCCCGCACTGAGGCTGCCGGTTATACTTCAGCGACAGCCCTGCCTGCGACGCCGTCAGCAGGTTACCCGCCACATCGTACGTATGATGCGTCACCCCACGAAAACTGGTGTCGTGGCGACAGACGTGGTCACCGTCATCGTAATGGTAGCCCTGATAGCGGTAGTCGCTGATTTGCGTTTCACTCAGCAGGTTGTGACGGCTGTCGTACTGCCAGTGCCACGCCTCCACCGGCCGCATCCCGTTCTCTGTGCGGTAGATTTCCCGGCGCGCCTGCCGCCCCAGTCGATCATAACGCGTACGTGTCGTCAGGCCGCCCTGCGTTCGACTGATTTCCCGGTGCAGGTTGTCACGGGTAAATTCCGTAATCAGCCGCTCATCCAGGCTGATACTCAGCGCATGACCGCTGCCGTAATACAGCGTCTTCAGGCTGCGACCATCCGGCAGCTGAACGGATGTCCGGTTACCCAGTTCATCCAGGCTGTAGCTCACCCGGCCAGAGTCGTTCTCCTCCGCCGTCAGCCGGCCGAGCCGGTCATGCTCCAGCAGCACGCGCTGTGCAGGACTCTCTGCTCCCGGCGGATAAAACAGCGCCGCCTGCAGAGTCCCTCCCGTCGTGTACCGGTAGACCGTGTGCCCGTCCGGCGTTTGCTTATCGGTCACTTCCCCGGCTGCGTTATACTGCCAGCGGTGCGTCAGCGCATCCGGCGTGCCGGCCGCCCAGGTTTTACTGACCACCCGGTCACAGACATCGTATTCGTAGCGGGTGATAACACCATCCAGACCCCGCTCTTCCGTCAGATGCCCATTTATGCCGTGGATAAACCGGTACAGCTCACCACTTTCGTTATACAAACGCGTCAGCCGGTTGCGCGCGTCATATTCACGCCGCACGGTATGGCCCAGCGGGTCAGTCACCACGCTCACCCGACCACAGGCATCATACTGCCAGCGCACCGGATTATTGTGTCCCACCCGGTAGCTTTCCGGCAGCCCCTGTGCCGTCCAGGACAGGCTGGCCGTCCAGTCCTCGGCACCGGAAACCGTTTTTAGCCTGCCTGCCGGGCTGTAAACATAGCGGGTACTCTCCCCGGCCGCATCCACCTCTTCGGCCAGCCGGTAAGCCGCATCGTACCGGTACTGCGTTGTTTTCCCGGAACAGTCCTGAACGCTGATAAGCTGCCCACGCTCATTACAGCTAAAGCGTTGTACGCCGCCCTTTTCATCTGTGAATTCGACGACCTGGCCCCATTCATCACGACGGTAATAACAGCACAGCCCGAGTGCATTGATTTCTGCACGCAGACCAAAGTTCGCATCATAAAAATACTGGTGTACGCTTCCCTCCGGCCCGCAGGCCTGAACAGGCAGCGCCCGGTCTTCAAGCCAGCGTGTACAAACGGCCCGGCCCAGCGGGTCGGTCTCCAGAATCATGTTTCCCGCATTATCATAGTGATATGCTCTGCTGGCACCCAACGGGTCGACGGTACGCGAAAGCTGCCCGTCCTCGTTCCACTCATAGCCCCATACCTGCCCGGATTCATCGGTGTACTTCTCCACCAGATAGCGACGATCCCATTCATGCCGGTGCGTTTCGCCACCGCCATGGGTGACGATGGTCACGCCCTGTGTCAGGTCATAACCAATCGTGGCGCTGTCACCTCCGCTGGACTCATAGGCCACCACCCGCCAGCCGTCGCTGAACTTTTTCCACTGATAGCGGTGACGGGCCCCGCCGGGCATCCGGTGCCCTGCCATCAGGGCGTCCGGGGTGTAATCAAATTCACGCAGGCAGACATCATCCGCATCGGTCACACGGTACAGTTCCCCCTGCGGGGTGTAGTCGTAGGACATCAGTAGCCGATGAACCGGCTCGCCACCGGGGGGGGCCGGGGTGAGCATGTGCTCAGTGATCCGGGTCGGACGCTGCGGGGAGTGTAAGTCCTGATAATG
The DNA here is from genome assembly GCF_030332765.1 of Citrobacter sp. Cpo071. Taxonomy (NCBI): domain Bacteria; kingdom Pseudomonadati; phylum Pseudomonadota; class Gammaproteobacteria; order Enterobacterales; family Enterobacteriaceae; genus Citrobacter; species Citrobacter sp. Cpo071. The sequence goes on from NZ_JAOWHE010000085.1 coordinate 791,094, forward strand.
CAGCACCACCCGCAGGCTTTCCTGGGTATCGGTAATCGCCTGCAGGCGATCCTGTTCGTCATAATGGAGCCGCAAGCCATTGCCATAATTATCCGACAGCAGGTGCAGGCGCAGCTGCGAGGGCGCTAGCGGGTGCGGAAGATAGAGCCGCCAGGTGGCGCCGTCCAGATCACCAATCACCACCATGCCCTGTTCGCTCTGCGCAAATAACAGTCCTTCATCGGGACTGAATCCTGCCTCACCCGGCGGGGGACAGACAAAACGGAGTTCGCGCCCCCCTTCATCATGGAAGCAGGTGTATTCCTCCTCCCTGACCACGCGGGTTTCAAATGCGGTGCGCCAGCCGCGACCAAAGAGCCCTTCATGCGGGTTACGGCTGTTGTAGATGCGCTGCCAGATGAGAGGGAAACGGGCCGGGAGCTCAAAATCACAGTCCTCTTCCCCGCTCAGAACCTTCGCGCCCGTCGCGGCATGTACCGGATTCCACAGTGCCCGCACAGATTCGCCAATCTTACTGGCAAGCATTGCCGCCGCCATCCCCATTATCATGCAGGGAAGCTGTTTCAGTAGCTTAGTGGGGCGGCACGTCAGGACGGAAAGCGCGAGCAGCGCGGTTTCCACGCCGGGTGATTTGCCGCTATGAATAGGGCGAACCACAACCGGTTTCCCCCCGATGATGACGTTGGGAGAGACCACCGTAGAAACGGTGCCGCCGCAGGTTGTCCGGTCTCCGGTGCGGACAGCAGGCAGACCATTGATACTGACCTGAGAAGAGCCTTCGGCCATAAACTGTATGGGATTCGGTGGGTGTTTTTCGCATAGCACCACATCGTGCTCAGCTTCCACTACTCCGCCTGACGGCCCGGCCACGACAGGGTTAATCAACTCTCCCAGCAGTTCGCTGCCATAGCTGAACAGCGCAGACACCCCGTTCAGCACTTTTATCCCTGTGGACATCCGGGCGTCCTCTTCTTCCCGCCGCGTCTTCTCTTCCGCCTCCATTTTTTCCCGCGCGGCATTTTCGGCTGCGGTCATCAGACGCCCCGCAGCTCTGGCGGCAGGCAGACCATTGGTCTGCACATTTAAAGAGCCTGTCGCAATTTTCCCCTGCGGTGACGGGGGGGAGATAAAGTTTGCCGCGCCCTGAGCAATATCGCCGACAACCTCAGCAGCGCCCGATAACGAAACTGTCAGCCCTCCGACAATGCCCGCGGCTGTACAGGTTGTTGCGGCGGCTGACGCTGCCGCAACCGTCGCAGCTGACACGCCTGCAGCAGTTGCCGCCGCGGCGGCAAGAGGGGCTGCAGCAGCAACCACGACGACCCCAACAGCAACGCAAATAGCCGCTTCAAAAGCTCCCCCCAGTATATCGGCCAGAATACTGGTATGAATGATGTCGTCGCCCAGACGGGCGGCGTTCGGATTGCTCATGGCAAAACGTCCTCTGTCTGATCTCAGTCCCTGTCCAGCGTATTTTTAACCTGCAGCCAGAACCGTTCGTCCTCTTCGCTAAAGGTATTCAGTGCGGTGCAGGTCAGCATCAGCAGCCACCGTTCTGGCATCAGTACGGCCAGCTGGCGCTGGCAACAAAAATAAGGTTCACGAAGATATGTAGCCGTCGTTTCCCGGGCGGGACAGTCAGGCAATAAAGGCAACGTTAATGTGACGGGTGGCGTCTGTTGATAGTTATCGATCTGTGCAGCCACCTGTGCCCACTGGAATACCAGTTCGTCATCAAACGACCTGTCCCCGGCAATAACTGCGCGGGTGATCACCAGTGAGGTGTGGGTGCGGGTATTGCGGATAACCTGCATCGTGCAGTCAAGCCAGTCTTCTCCGCTCAGCGCCAGATGTCCTTCATTCATGCGGTAAATGGCGTTCATTTTCCGTCCCCCGTCTCTTCGGGGAATAATCCCTGTATAATGCTGGTTAAGTCTTTTTTATGGCTGTCACCGACAACGCCAATAGCCGGGGCAGGCTCTTCCGGATTCAGGCCCAGCATAGCTGTGCCTGTCGTAATGAGACTGTTACCCTCAGCCACGATGTTAAACGCCTTGCCCTTAAGGTTAATCACGCCCCCGGCATGCAACTCCAGTGCACTCTCCCCACATTCCAGCCGGATCATGGAACCTGAGCCGATGACCACATTTCCCGCGCTTTGCATTATCCTGTCGCCGCCGTTAAAACAGGTCACATCGGTTTTGACATTCACTTCCTGAAACTGCCGAATATTGAGCAGCTGGTGCCCGTCAATTTTGACATCTTCGTTGGCGGTCACGACTTTCAGCCGGTTATTGCCCACTACCAGACTCTGGTTACGAATGATCGCCGTACCCTGATCGTTGAGTACCGTCGTCTTCATGTCCTTCTGCGCATGCATCGACAACAGTTCCTGACCTGTTTTATCCTCGAACATCAGCTCGTTATACCCGCTGCCCTTGTACGTCTTCGACCGTATCGTCATCTGCGTCTTCGTCCCCGGCAGACCGCCAGGCGGCGGGTTATCCGCATGGTACGTCCGCCCCATGATTATCGGCTGGTCAGGGTCCCCGTTCAGGAAGTCCACTATCACCTCCTGGCCCACCCGCGGTATCGCCAGGTTGCCGAACCCCGGTCCCGCCCACGCCTGCACCACCCGTATCCAGCACGAGCTGTCCTGGTTCGCCGGGTTATACCGGTCCCAGTTAAACTTCACCCGCACCCGGCCATGTTCGTCACAGAAGATTTCCTCCCCCTCCGGGCCGGTAACAGTGGCTGACTGCGGGCCGTCCACTGACGGCTTTTCCATTGGCCGGGGCCGCCACGTCCTGTCCGCCGGTATCACCGTAAAATCATTCTCAAGGGTGGTCCCTGAACCGGAACGCCCCGCCACCGCCTGCGGCTGTTTCCCCTGCAAATCGCTGCTCACCACCTGCCATTCCCGGTTCAGGCCCGCCTGCGGATGTTCCGTCAGTTGAATACGCCGCCCCGGCCATATTGCCGGAGAACGACTTTTCCCCTGCGCCTCTTCGGCATTATTGCGCCAGCCCTCCACCTGCCAGCGGGCGAAGTTCTGCCCGTGGCCGTCCTTGAAGCGCCCCGGATAATCAAACACTTCATACTGTGTACGCTGATAATCCTGGTTCTGCCCCTGCTGCTCAAAGCGGCCCGCCCAGCCAGGACGTTTGAAGGTGTAGTCCTTGCCAATGACAGAAGAGGGGCGTATCTGTGCGCTGTGGCGGAACTGGCTGATGCACGGCGTGCTCACTTCGGTCCGGGTATTCGGGTTCCACGGGATGTCAAACGCCTCCGGCAGAAAGCGCACCGTGTCACACAGCACCAGACTCTGGTCGTCGCTGTCAGGCGAGTGCTCTTCGTAGAAGAACAGTCCTTCCTCCGCCGCCATCCGCGCCAGAAAGTCATAATCCGTTTCACCGTACTGCACGCAGAATTCCCGCGCCGGATGCGCCTCACTGAACAGCGGACTCCAGTCCGTCACCCCGTTTTCCTGCAATATCGTCCCCAGAATGCTTTTAATGTCCTCATTCTGAAAAATACGGGAGTTCTGCCGCAGGGAGGCACGCCACACCGGTGGCCGGACAATCATGCTGTACAGCATCTGATGTCCATCGTTTTCCCCCTGCTCAAACCAGGTCACAATACCGTTCACCCGGCGCTGTATCTCCGTGCCCAGCCAGATTTTAAGATGGGCTGTTTTTTCCAGAACCTGAGAGAAATCAATGCTGAGAAACTGCTGGCTGACCAGCGAAATATTGAGGGTGAACAACGAGGAAAGGGACTGCTCCAGGTGAAAGGATGTCACGGCCAGCGCATCCGGTGGCAGGCCGTCCACCTCCAGTGTGAAACGTAATCCTGTTGACATAAAAAAACTCCTGGGATAAAGCAGTAAACACACTCATATCGAAAGCTATTGTGAGTGATTTTTATTTACTATTTCGAGTGTTAACCTTTTTATATGCAAGCCGAATAAATTCATCATGAGAATATTTAAAAAACAACTTAATGAATCATTAAAAAACATATAGATTACGTTATATAATGACGTTGAGCATAATTATAAAAACACAATCTTTTCATTCACTAAATCAATGGAATCATTGCAATACAGACTTTTAAAAATCGGATTCACAGAACAAAAGGAAACAATATTAAGTATATGAATAAATGCCATCTATATATACAATGCTACCGCCACACCATGATTATCTATCTGCACCCTGGCAGCATACTCTTATTATATTTTATTCAACATACTTCGTATTATTTTCAGAATTCATAAATAAACCCGGCGCTTATGCTAACCGGGTTTATTAAAGAGCAAGAAAATGTATAACGTAGTCAGCCGCTAATCTGCTCCATCGCCTGCAGAATACGTTTATCGGAGATCGGATACGGCGTACCAAGCTGCTGGGCAAAATAGCTGACGCGCAGCTCTTCTATCATCCAGCGGATCTCTTTGACATCGGCATCTTGACGGCGTGCGGGAGGCAGTTTATTGAACCACTGCTGCCAGGCCTGCTGCACACTGTCCACTTTCAGCATCTGTGCACGGTCACGGTGCGGGTCGATAGCCAGTTTTTCCAGACGTTTTTCAATAGCCTGCAAATAACGCAACGTATCGCCCAAGCGTTTGAAACCATTGCCGGTAACAAACCCGCGATACACCAGTCCGCCCATTTGCGATTTGATATCCGCGAGACCCAGCGCCATGGTCATATCCACGCGCCCTTTCAGACGTTTATTGATATTAAACACTGCGGTCAGGATCTGTTCGACCTGCTTCGCAATCTCCACCACCGTATCGTTCAGTTCAGCCCGCACTTTTTCATGCAGCGCGGTAAAGCCTTCTTCAGTCCACACCGGGCCACCGTTGGCGTCAATTAACTGATCCACACCGCAGGAGATACAGTCGTCAATCAAATCCAGAACTTTACCGTATGGGTTAAAGTACAGCCCCAGCTTGGCTTTATTGGGCAGCTTCTCGTGCAAATATTTGATTGGCGAAGGAATATTCAGCAGCAACAGGCGGCGTAAACCGCACCACATCGCCTGCTGTTGTTCCAACGGATTATCAAACAGTTTGATGGCAACGCTGTCACGCTCATCGACCAGCGCCGGCCACGCTTTCACCTTATAGTTACCGCGTTTTTGTTCGTAACTTTCCGGAAGTTGACCGAAGCTCCAAATGTGCAACCCACTCTGTTCGATGCCGTCATCGGCCACCGCAGACAATGTTTCCTGAACTTTACCCTTCAGCGCATCCTTCAAATCTTGCAGCGAACGCCCTTCCTGTAGCTTCTTATTTTTATCATCCACCACCCGGAAGGTGATTTTTAGGTGATCGGGCACCTGATCCCAGTGCCAGTCTTCACGGTCAACGGTAACGCCGGTCATGCGGCGCAGTTCACGCTCCAGCGAGTCCAGCAGCGGCAGTTCCAGCGGTGTGACGCGGCCTAAAAACGCTTCCGCATAGTTCGGCGCGGGCACAAAGTTGCGTCGTACCGGTTTTGGCAACGACTTAATCAGGGCGATCACCAATTCGCGGCGCAGCCCCGGGATTTGCCATTCAAAACCGCTCTCTTCGATCTGATTAAGCAGCGGGAGTGGAATATGTACGGTCACACCGTCCGCATCGGCTCCAGGTTCGAACTGGTAGCTCAGGCGCAGCTTAAGGTTACCCTGATGCCAGAAGTTCGGATAATCCAGCTTACTGATTTTCTCCGCACCCTCTTTGATGAGCATGCTCTTTTCAAAGTTGAGCAGATCCGGTGTTTCACGGCTGACCTTTTTCCACCAGCTATCAAAGTGACGAGCAGAAACCACGTCATGGCTGATGCGTTGGTCGTAAAACTCAAACAGCGTCTCATCATCGACCAGAATGTCGCGACGGCGTGATTTGTGCTCTAACTCTTCCACTTCAGCCCGTAACTTCAGATTGTCACGGAAAAACGCATGGCGCGTTTGCCAGTCACCTTCCACCAGCGCATGACGAATGAACAGTTCACGCGACAACGCGGGATCGATCTGGCTGTAATTTACCTTACGGGCCGCAACAATCGGTAAGCCGTAGACAGTGACTTTTTCTGTCGCCATCACAGCACCCTGCGCGCGTTCCCAGTGCGGTTCACTGTATGAACGTTTGATCAGATGCTGGGCTACCGGTTCCACCCATTCGGGATCGATACGCGCGGCAATACGTCCCCACAGGCGGCTGGTTTCCACCAGCTCGGCGACCATCGTCCACTTCGGCGGTTTTTTGAATAAACCTGAACCCGGGAAGATCGAGAAGCGAGCGTTACGCGCCCCGGTAAACTCCTGTTTATCGGTATCTTTCATCCCGATGTGCGACAGTAAACCGGTCAGCAACGCGACGTGGATCTCCCGATATTCAGCGGGTTCGCTGTTGACCGGAATACCCAACTCTTTCACCACCTGGCGCAGTTGCGTGTAGATATCCTGCCACTCACGCACGCGCAGGTAGTTCAGAAAATCAAGTTTGCACTGGCGACGGAACTGGTTTGACGACAGCGCTTTTTGCTGCTCGCCGAGATAGTTCCACAGGTTCACAAATGCAAGAAAATCAGACTCTTTGTCGTGGAAACGGCGATGCTTCTCATCGGATGCCTGCTGCTTGTCCATTGGACGCTCGCGCGGATCCTGAATGGACAGCGCTGAGGTAATGATCATCGCTTCGCGCACACAACCATGTTTTTGTGCTTCCAGCACCATTCGCGCCAGCCGTGGGTCCACCGGAAGTTGCGACAGCTGACGGCCCAACGGCGTTAACTTATAAGCGGTTGCCTGTTCGTCGGTGGTTATCGCCCCCAGCTCTTCGAGCAGGCGCACCCCGTCCTGAATATTGCGTTTATCCGGCGCTTCAACAAACGGGAACGCCGCGATATCCCCCAACCCCAGCGCGGTCATCTGCAAAATAACGGATGCCAGGTTGGTACGCAGGATCTCCGGATCGGTAAACTCCGGGCGCGACAGGAAATCGTCCTCAGAATACAGACGAATACAGATCCCCTCTGAAACACGACCGCAGCGACCTTTACGCTGGTTAGCAGAGGCCTGCGACACCGGTTCAATCGGCAAGCGCTGAACTTTGGTGCGGTAACTGTAACGGCTGATACGCGCGGTGCCCGGGTCAATTACGTATTTGATTCCCGGAACGGTCAGCGACGTTTCCGCCACGTTGGTCGCCAGCACGATACGGCGACCGCTGTGCGACTGGAACACGCGGTTCTGTTCGCTGTTTGAAAGACGCGCATACAGCGGTAGCACTTCGGTATGGCGCAAATCCAGCTTATTCAGCGCATCGGCGGTATCGCGAATTTCACGTTCGCCGCTCATGAAGATCAGAATGTCGCCTGGCCCTTCACGCCCCAGTTCATCTACGGCATCAAAAATTGCCTGCAGCTGGTCACGCTCAGTGTCATCTGCATCTTCAACAATTGGACGATAGCGCACTTCCACCGGATACGTTCGGCCGGAGACTTCGATAATCGGCGCATTGTTGAAATGCTTAGAAAAGCGTTCCGGGTCAATGGTCGCCGAAGTGATGATAATCTTTAGATCCGGACGACGCGGCAGAAGTTCTTTCAGATAGCCGAGCAGAAAATCGATATTCAGACTGCGTTCATGCGCTTCATCGATGATGATGGTGTCGTACTGCATTAGCAGCCGATCCTGTTGGATTTCTGCCAGCAGGATACCGTCCGTCATCAGCTTGACCATGGTGTTATCACTGACATGATCGCTGAAACGTACCTTATAACCGATACAGCCGCCCGGCTCGGTCTGCAGCTCTTCCGCAATACGGTTCGCCACGGTGCGCGCCGCCAGACGACGCGGCTGGGTATGGCCTATCAGCCCTTTTACCCCGCGCCCCAGTTCCATACATATTTTGGGTAACTGGGTGGTTTTCCCCGAACCGGTCTCACCGGCGACAATCACCACCTGATGGTCGCGAATAGCCTCCAGAATATCCTGTTTTTTCTGGCTGACGGGCAGGTTTTCCGGGTAGCGGATTTCCGGACGCGCAGCTTCACGCAGCACAACTTTACCGGCTGCCAGCTCAATCTCTTTCGCCATCTCCTGGTAAATGGCCTGTTGTGCATCAGGATTTTTAACCTTCTTCACACCGTGCAGGCGGCGGGCAAAACGCTGTCTGTCACGCAGCATCAGTGAGTCCAGCTGTTGCTGCAACATGTTGAAGGTTAATTTTTGTTGTTCTGTCATAGCGTTAAAAGGCAGTGCTCTGCCGGGTTAAATCTCTTTTAGATGATGGGTATAGAGTACCACATCGGCGCTTTTCATGTGTTGTTCAATAATTTCGAACATAGGATTCGATATATTGCGCTATCACTGCGACAGGATTGTGAATAAAGTGTCAACAAGCAACGGGGCACTACCCCTTCAAACACATAAAAGGAAACACCCATGAGCAAGGTATTAGTTCTTAAATCCAGTATTCTGGCAGGGTACTCTCAGTCTGGTCAGTTGTCTGATTATTTTGTTGAACAGTGGCGTGAAAAGCACTCTGCTGATGAAATCACTGTCCGTGACCTGGCTGCAAATCCTGTACCGGTACTGGATGGCGAACTGGTGGGTGCGATGCGCCCGAGCGATACACCGCTGACGCCGCGTCAGCAAGAAGCGTTGGCGCTGTCCGATGAGCTGATTGCTGAGCTGAAAGCGCATGATGTGATTGTTATCGCCGCGCCGATGTACAACTTCAACATCCCAACGCAGCTGAAAAACTACTTTGACCTGATTGCCCGTGCAGGTGTGACTTTCCGTTATACCGAGAAAGGCCCGGAAGGTCTGGTGACAGGTAAACGCGCGGTGGTGCTGACCAGCCGTGGTGGTATTCATAAAGACACACCAACCGACCTGATCACGCCGTACCTGAACGTATTCCTGGGCTTTATCGGCATCACCGACGTGAATGTTGTCTTTGCTGAAGGTATTGCTTACGGCCCGGAAGTGGCGTCTAAAGCACAGTCCGACGCGAAAGCCGCTATCGACAGCGTGGTAGCTGCCTGATAATTCCCCCCTCTCACCATCCGGTGGGAGGGTTTCTCCGACACTTACTTCTTTCCCTGCATCTGTATCTGTTTGCCGTGAATGCGATTAATATCACGCCAGATAGGTGCATAATCCCTGCATTTCGCCAGATTCTCTTCCCAACAATGAAGCAAAAACTGTTCAGGCTCCGCGACATCCCGGCTTAACAGCTTGAATACCCAACGATTCCAGACGTACCACTTGAGAAGCCACATGATTTCACCCTACGACGCGACCGGTGTTGGACTATACCAGCATCCATTTTATGCCGTGTGGCAACTATTGCGATGTCGATGAATAATCCAGCGTCGTGTCCCTCTGGCAGGGTGAAAAAGCGATTTACTCTTTTCTCAACCACTTACCATTTATACCCTGCACATACTCTCCCGGTTTAGCGCGAGCAACCAGCTTTTGCCCGGCCATTTTTGCCACTTCATCTGGCGGAATATTATTGCTCTCTGCCAGTTGCTGATAGCTGGCGTTGCGCGCTTTATTAATCTCACTCACCAGCGCCTGCGTTTCGGCATCGGTTTGCAATGCGACCAGATAGCCATTGAGCGTTTCCCCTACTCGCCCCTGAGTTCTGGCTTCATTCAGGGTCAATGCCCACGTATTGCTGCTGAGTAAACTTAGGACGACCAGCGCCACTGCAAACTGTTTTCTCATCATGACCTCAGAACAAATCGCTGCGCGATTTCAATAAACTTTCGACGTCTTTATCAACTTTGATATGGATCTCATGCTCGATTTTGACGTTCATATTAATGGTGATGGGCTCTTTTGGCGCAGCCACTTCGATTCTGGGAGTACACCCTACCAGCAGAGATGAAGTCAGCAGACCCAGCATGGCAGCTATCGTTTTCATTGTTGTTCCTCACATTCCTTGCCTTCCGGGCAATGGGTTTCCGGCAGCGCTGCATTTTGTTCAAGCCATGCCTGTAAATTGTCGCCAAAACGCAAACTGCGCCATAGCGTAAAGACGTTTTCCTCGTGGGTATAATTCAAATTAACCGTACCTACTTTGCCATCTACCCGACTATTGCCAGTCACGGTTGACTGCATGGTTAAAACACCGAGGTTATCCAGATTTATTTTCGTCCACGAATGGCTTATTTCCATATAACGCAGCCAGTTAATGGCCGCCCCCGCCGCCATGTTATCTTTGACGACCGCATCCGCTGTGTCCTTATCAATACGCAACGTCATCGGCCCTGGATTAGTCAACCAGCCGTCTTTTATGATCCATTTTTCGTTATCCAGCCATAATGGCAACGCGCCACTGACCGGGCCAGACATGGCGAACTGTTTGGGGTTAACCGCACTGATAAGCTCGCTGGAAGAGATATTCTGCACCCGCAATAAGGCCGGGTCGTGCTGCGGCATCCGCAGTTGCTGCATGATGATTTTGCCACCCAGCAGGTCGGCACTGACATCGCTCAACAGTAACGGGTTGTTTTCACTCCAGGGGTACGCCCCCTGCAAATCGGCGGCGATATTCTTCACCGTCACCTGATTCACCACTTCCGCAATACGCAGTGAAATAGGTCCACGCGTACCCAGTTGCCAAGCGCCTTCACTGAACCGGAAAGGCAATACAAAATCGACACCGTTGATTTGGTTATCGGGCATCCAGGCGCTACCGCCTTTTAACACCCCATGACCGCCTGCTTCAAAGCCCTGCTCCGGGGCTGCCGAAAATGCGACCTGCGCATACAGATCACCTTCACGTAGCTTCATTTTCCAGTCAGGTGGAACCAGAGGTTGGAATACGGTGAGCGATTGTTTTGGCCACCATGCCTGTCCGCGCAGACGGATACCGTCCCAACGACCATTCAGCTGTACGGGCCCAATCGCCCCCGCGTGAAGCTGGCCTTTGAACTGGAAAATTGTCGGATCGCTACCTTCCACGCTGAACTTCAGCGTCGATGGTGGTAACACGCTTCCCCCGGTGAAGGTGGTGTTCCCTGCGTCCAGCGACAGCGCGCCGCTAAATCTCGGTTTGGTTGCATCCCGCACCCAAACTATCGGTTCGTCCATCACCAGACGCGGATTTTCCACCTTCATCGTGCCGTATTGCAGATGATCAAATCCGGTAGAAAGATCAAATAGCTTCAGGGTGTTGTCATGCCATTCTCCCTTACCCGCTACGTCCCAACGGGCATGCATCGGCGTAAAGCTGCCTTCCCCCCAATATCGCCACTGCCAACGACCGGCATCAGGAAGAAAATCATTTGCCAGGCCATCCAGATGCAGTTCAAAGCCCCCCATCTGGTTTTCATGCGCACGTAAAATAGCCTGCAGACGCCCATCCACACCACGTTGCGTGACTTTTACGCCTGCCAGCGGCCAGCGAATCTCGTCAATATCCAGCGAATCAATCACCCTCCCACGTGAGCGCAGCAGCGCTCCTGGCTCAAAAGCCAATTGTGGATCGTTCAGACTTCCGCTAAGTCTGGCGGGCAATTTCGCGTAGAAGATCAGATCGCCCTGTTTCGCTTCACCGGTCAACTGTAGCGGCATCTCGCTACTATCCATGCCAAGCTTACCCGGCCCCAGCGTTAATACGGCATTTCCTTTACCGGCGTCGCCATGCGTCAGAACGTTCAGACGCCCGCTCACCACCGCGTTTTCCAGTCCGGCCTGCCAGTTTTCAACTTTTATGCCCAACCGCCCGCTTAAGGGGAATCCCTGATAAGGCCAGTTCCAGCGTCCGTCGCTGATGGTCAGTTGCTGGCGTGTTATTTCCCACGGAAGGTCAAGCAGCGGATCGGCATTATCACGCGCCATGACGATCAGTTGTCCGCTGTTTTCTTGCCACTCCAGTTCGGCGTCCACAAGCGTGGGCTCTTGCGGCAGACTTAACGTCGCAACCGCATGACCGCTTACCGGTAGTCCATCGGGCACCAGTGGCATAGTAAATTCACCGACCAATTTTACCGGCGGCTGGCCTTCAAATGCCGCAACATCCAGCTCAGTTACCGTGAGGTTTTGCCCGTGCAAACGCCCCTGGAATTTAACTTTTTCACCCTGGTAACGCAGTTGTTGAGTGGTGGGAGTGAGCGAGAGTGACAGTTTTCCCTGCCATTCCTGCCATGGAGAAAGAATAAGTTTGTCGATGTTAATCCAGGTATTGGGCAGCATTGACTGCCATTCAGCCAGCGTTTTAGGCGCTGCTGGCGACGGCTCTGCCTGCGGCAATTTGGCCAGGCAAGCTGAATCCAACTCAATGGTCCCGACATTCAGCGCCCAGCGGCTGGGGTGAGACAGATCCGCCTGAGTGATGCGTGCTAGCGGGCAATCTTCAACCAGATAGCGGAGTTCAGGTATATGCAACCCATGCCGTGTCAGCCGCGGGCTCTCATCCAGCGCGATGCGTGTTCCAACGGGTAACCAGATACCCACCAACGTAGGCACCCACAGGCCAAGCGTCATCACTAGCGTCAGCGGCACGAGAATCAATAATAAGAGGAGTGCCAGAGCGGCTTTATATTTACCCTTCATGGGTAGTTAATATCCTGATTTAGCAAAAATTTAAGCCGGTTTAGGCCTGTATTGTGGCATGTTTAACTGGATATGCCCACATTAAGGATAGATAACCGATTTATAGGCACGCTGTTACACGTGCCGTCGGGGATATTAAGATTCAGACTCAATGAGGCCTCAGTTGTCCATCGCTATGTTTAGGTCCGATACGACCTGCTTCTATCAGAATTTCCTCAATGAGTTCTTCGAGGCACTCCCTACCATGATGATCGCAGACCAGATGTACCTGCCGGGAAATCTCATCAGGTTTCATACCATCGCATAATGCCGCCTTGAGCATTAGGGTGGCCCATCGTTTTGCTTCAGAGTGAGTCAGCATAACCCCTCCCGATAATTGCTACCTGTATAAGCGTAGCTGTCCGGATGTGATTCGGCTGGCTTTTTACCTGCCGCGATATTCGGGTGTTGAGTTGGATAGAAAAATATCCAGTTGTTGAAATTGTGTAACCTGCCCACACTAACAACAGATACGCTGAAATTATTCATTACGCCTATGACTATCAATAACTTTTTAGATTTTGTAAAATAATTTGAATTGGATTAATGTGACGTCAAAATCACTGGAGAAAGTCTTATGAAACTCGCCATCTATAGTACAAAACAGTACGACAAGAAGTATCTGCAGCAGGTTAACGAGGCTTTTGGTTTTGAACTTGAATTCTTTGACTTTCTGTTGACGGAAAAAACAGCGAAAACCGCCCATGGCTGTGAAGCTGTGTGCATTTTCGTCAACGACGATGGCAGCCGCCCCGTTCTGGAAGAACTGAAAAAGCATGGCGTGAAATACATTGCGCTGCGTTGTGCCGGGTTCAATAACGTCGATCTCGACGCAGCAAAAGAGCTGGGTCTGCAGGTGGTTCGTGTTCCAGCTTATTCACCAGAGGCCGTCGCTGAGCATGCGATTGGCATGATGATGACGCTGAATCGCCGAATTCACCGCGCCTACCAGCGTACCCGTGATGCCAATTTCTCTCTTGAGGGGCTGACCGGTTTTACTATGTATGGCAAAACCGCTGGGGTGATCGGTACCGGTAAAATCGGTATTGCTGCACTGCGGATCCTGAAAGGTTTTGGTATGCGTCTGCTGGCGTTCGATCCTTACCCGAGCGCTGCTGCGCTGGAGCTAGGCGTTGAATATGTCGATCTTAAAACGCTGTTTGCCGAGTCAGATGTCATCTCTCTGCACTGCCCGTTAACACCGGAGAATTATCATCTGCTCAATCACGAAGCCTTTGAGCAAATGAAAAACGGCGTGATGGTCATTAATACCAGTCGTGGTGCATTGATCGACTCACAAGCCGCTATCGATGCGCTGAAAAACCAGAAAATTGGTTCTCTGGGTATGGACGTGTATGAGAACGAACGCGACCTGTTCTTTGAAGATAAATCTAATGACGTCATTCAGGATGATGTATTCCGTCGTCTCTCAGCCTGTCATAACGTGTTGTTCACCGGACATCAGGCATTCCTGACAGCTGAGGCGTTGACCAGTATTTCTGAGACTACGCTACAGAATCTGGCCCAAATCTCCAAAGGCGAGACCTGTCCAAACGCCCTCTTCTAATTCCTGTGCTCCCCTGGCGTCAGGGGAGCATTTTCAGACAATCACCGATGATAAATCATTCAGTATCATTATTATATTGAATGTATTCCCGTCACAAACGTAGAGAAATTTAATGAAGAACGTTGTCACGTTGATTGCGCTCAGCATGCTGATGGCTGGCTGTGTGAGCAATGGAAAAGTTTCCGTCAATCGCGAACAGTTGCAGCATCACCGCTTCGTTTTGCAAAGCGTGAATGGTAAAGCCGTCACCGCCACCAACCCACCTGAGTTAAGTTTTGGCGAAAACATGACGGTATCAGGAAAGATGTGTAATCAATTCCACGGTCAGGGCAAGCTGTCCGACGGTGAGTTGAAGGTAAAAGATATGGCGATGACACGTATGATGTGCGCCGATCCACAGCTTAACGCGCTCGACGGGATCGTCAGCGAAATGTTTAAGCAAGGCGCACAGGTCGATCTGACTGCTGACCAGTTAACGCTGGCGACAGCAGAACAAACGCTGACGTATAAACTCGCGGATTTAATGTAGGAAACGTGGTGGCTTAATAGCTCCCACAACTTCCGGCGGCAAGCGACTGCTCACTACAGCGTTTGCCGTTGGGTAGCGCACACATCCCGATAGCAGAACCATCCAGTTGACGAGCAACAGAGAGCGAACCGCCAATCATGGCGCAATTAGCTTCTCCTGAACTGGACATTGCTGCCTTCATGCCCGGTGCGACATGCGCGGCGGTTGCCTGCTGAACAGGTTCGCTGCTACAAGCCGATAATAATAACGCGACACATCCTACCCAAAACGCTGCGCGCATCTTACTCCCCTCTGAATATTAACCAAACGACACAGCCATAAATAATAGGCAGCGGAAACACCGCCGTCGAGAGGCAAAATACGCATTTATGCGTACTGTTTACATTTTCTGGCAATTTTTTGCCTGCTCCTTTGATCAAACCATTCATTCTGTTTATTCCAGGGACACAAAAGCGAAAATCTGTCTTTAGCGCTTTTGCTAAAATAGAAAGATAACTACAGGACTCGCCGCTGTTACGCGTGTCCCTCTTTTTGCGCAATGTAAGGGTGTCAGTATGATCACAATTGACGGTAATGGTGCGGTTGCTTCAGTCGCATTTCGTACCAGCGAGGTTATCGCCATCTACCCGATTACGCCCAGTTCGACGATGGCTGAACAGGCAGATGCCTGGGCCGGGAACGGGCTTAAGAACGTGTGGGGGGATACCCCTCGCGTCGTAGAAATGCAGTCAGAAGGCGGCGCGATCGCAACCGTTCATGGCGCGTTGCAGACCGGTGCGCTCTCTACGTCGTTTACCTCATCGCAGGGCCTGTTGCTGATGATCCCAACGCTGTACAAACTGGCCGGTCAGTTGACCCCGTTTGTACTGCACGTTGCGGCTCGCACAATTGCTACTCACGCATTATCAATCTTTGGCGATCATTCCGACGTGATGGCGGTGCGCCAGACAGGATGTGCAATGCTGTGTGCCAGCAGCGTTCAGGAGGCACAGGACTTTGCGCTGATTTCGCAAATAGCCACCCTGAAAAGCCGGGTTCCGTTTATTCATTTCTTTGATGGTTTCCGTACATCCCATGAAATCAATAAAATTGTGCCACTGGCCGACGACACGATCCTCGGACTGATGCCGCAGGCGGAAATCGATGCTCATCGCGCTCGGGCGCTTAATCCTGAGCATCCGGTTATTCGCGGTACGTCTGCGAATCCGGACACCTATTTCCAGTCACGCGAGGCAACAAACCCGTGGTACAACGCGGTTTACGATCATGTAGAGCAGGCGATGAACGATTTCGCCGCAGCGACAGGTCGCCAGTACCAGCCATTTGAATATTACGGCCATCCTCAGGCTGAGCGCGTCATTATCTTAATGGGCTCGGCGATTGGAACCTGCGAAGAAGTCGTTGAAGAACTGCTGGCGCATGGCGAGAAAGTCGGCGTTCTGAAAGTGCGTCTGTTCCGTCCATTCTCTGCCAGACATTTACTGCGCGCGCTGCCGGAAACCGTACGCAGCATCGCCGTCCTGGATCGCACCAAAGAGCCTGGCGCACAGGCAGAACCGTTGTATCTGGACGTGATGACCGCGTTAGCAGAAGCCTTCAACTGTGGCGAGCGAGAAACGCTGCCGCGCGTGATTGGCGGACGTTATGGCCTTTCTTCCAAAGAGTTTGGTCCAGACTGCGTGATGGCTGTCTTTAATGAGCTGAGCAGCGCGAAGCCGAAACCTCGCTTTACGGTCGGTATCTATGATGATGTCACCAACTTGTCGCTACCGTTACCGGAAAACACCCTGCCCGGTACGGCTAAGCTCGAAGCGCTGTTTTACGGGCTGGGCAGCGACGGTAGCGTGTCAGCCACCAAAAACAATATCAAAATTATTGGTAACTCGACGCCATGGTATGCGCAGGGTTATTTCGTCTACGACTCGAAAAAAGCAGGCGGTCTGACGGTTTCCCACCTGCGCGTTAGCGAGCAGCCTATTCGATCAGCGTATCTGGTTTCACAAGCCGATTTTGTTGGCTGTCACCAGCTGCAATTTATCGATAAGTATCAGATGGCCGAGCGCCTGAAACCAGGCGGTATCTTCCTGCTTAATACGCCATACAGTGTGGATGAAGTCTGGGGTCGTCTGCCACAGGAAGTTCAGGCGGTACTGAATCAGAAGAAAGCCCGTTTCTACGTGATTAATGCGGCCAAAATCGCCCGCGAATGCGGTCTGGCAGCGCGAATTAACACCGTTATGCAAATGGCCTTCTTCCATTTGACGCAAATCTTACCCGGCGACAGCGCATTGGCTGAATTGCAGGGGGCGATTGCGAAAAGTTACAGCAGTAAAGGACAGGACCTTGTTGAACGTAACTGGCAGGCTCTGGCCCTGGCGCGCGAATCCGTCGCCGAAGTAGCACTCCAGCCGGTTGATCCGCACAGCGCAAACCGACCACCGGTGGTTTCTGATGCCGCACCTGATTTCGTGAAAACCGTCACCGCGGCAATGCTCGCCGGGCTGGGTGATGCCCTCCCCGTATCAGCGTTGCCGCCAGACGGCACCTGGCCAATGGGCACCACGCGTTGGGAAAAACGTAATATCGCCGAAGAGATCCCCATCTGGAAGGAAGAATTGTGTACCCAGTGTAACCACTGCGTTGCCGCGTGCCCGCACTCGGCAATCCGCGCCAAAGTGGTTTCACCTGAAGCGATGGAAAACGCCCCTGCCAGTCTGCATTCTTTGGATGTGAAATCACGCGATATGCGCGGTCAGAAGTATGTCCTGCAGGTTGCACCAGAGGATTGCACTGGCTGTAATCTGTGTGTCGAAGTTTGCCCGGCAAAAGATCGCCAAAACCCGGAAATCAAGGCCATCAATATGATGTCGCGCCTTGAGCATGTTGAAGAAGAAAAAGTTAACTATGACTTCTTCCTCAATCTGCCGGAGATCGACCGCAGCAAGCTTGAACGCATTGATATCCGTACCTCGCAGTTAATCACTCCGCTGTTTGAATATTCCGGCGCCTGTTCTGGTTGTGGTGAAACGCCGTATATCAAACTGCTTACGCAGCTGTATGGCGACCGCATGCTGATCGCTAACGCGACCGGCTGTTCATCGATTTATGGCGGTAACCTCCCCTCAACGCCGTATACGACCGATGCCAATGGTCGTGGACCTGCGTGGGCAAACTCTCTGTTCGAAGATAACGCTGAGTTTGGTCTGGGCTTCCGCCTGACGGTGGATCAACACCGTGTGCGCGTCATGCGTTTGCTGGAGCAGTTTGCGGATAATATTCCGGCTGAACTGAATGACGCCCTGCATGCTGAAGCGACGCCAGAAGTACGCCGTGAGCAAGTTGCTGTGCTGCGCCAGCATCTGAAAGATGTCGAAGGTGCACAGCAACTGTTAACCGATGCCGACGCGCTGGTCGAGAAGTCCATCTGGCTGATTGGCGGCGACGGCTGGGCTTACGATATTGGTTTTGGCGGGTTGGATCACGTCCTGAGTCTCACCGAGAACGTCAATATTCTGGTACTGGATACCCAGTGTTACTCCAACACGGGTGGACAAGCGTCGAAAGCCACGCCGCTTGGGGCGGTTACCAAGTTTGGTGAGCATGGCAAGCGCAAGGCTCGCAAAGATCTTGGCGTCAGCATGATGATGTACGGACATGTTTATGTCGCACAGATTTCTCTGGGCGCCCAGTTGAATCAGACGGTCAAAGCTATCCAGGAAGCTGAATCCTACCCCGGCCCGTCGCTGATTATCGCGTATAGCCCATGTGAGGAGCATGGCTATGACCTCGCGCTAAGCCACGATCAGATGCGTCAACTCACGGCTACCGGATTCTGGCCGCTGTACCGCTTTGACCCACGCCGAGCAGACGAAGGTAAGCTGCCGCTGGCGCTCGACTCGCGCCCACCGTCAGATGCGCTGGCCGAAACATTGCTTAACGAGCAGCGTTTCCGCCGCCTGAACGCCCAGCAGCCAGAAGTTGCAGAACAGCTGTGGAAGGATGCGACGGCTGATTTGCAAAAACGCTACGACTTCCTGGCCCAACTGGCAGGCAAAGCGGAAAAGAGCGGTACCGAATAATACGTTTTTCTCAGTATTAGCCCGGAACCAAAAAAAAAGCCCGAACAGTTGTTCGGGCTTGTCAATTTATTCGCTGGCTAATTAATAAGTGACATCAATATACCAACAAAAAATAAAACGTGACAATAAAGGCATATAACACGCGCAGAATAGCCCAACAAAATTCAATTGTATAATTTTTATTTTATATATATTTTCATTAACTCATTCATGTCAACTATCACTATTTCCGTAGAATTATTTGTTTAAGGTTTTACTTAAGACGTAACAATTCATATTTATCTCTTTACGGAACTTCTCCTTTAGCATGCTTTTACTCCCTACATGGGTGGTCACAGGTTAATAAAAAAACTAAAGGATTATTTCAATGAACAGAAAAGTACTGGCTCTCGTAATTCCTGCCCTGCTGGCTGCAGGCGCAGCTCACGCTGCTGAAGTTTATAATAAAGACGGCAACAAATTAGATCTCTATGGCAAAGTAGACGGCCTGCATTATTTCTCTGACGACGCTAACAGCGATGGCGATCAGACTTATATGCGTATGGGCTTCAAAGGCGAAACACAGGTTAATGATATGATCACCGGTTATGGCCAGTGGGAATATCAGGTTCAGGCCAACGGCACCGAAGGTGATAAAGGCGACTCCTGGACTCGTCTGGCATTCGCAGGTATTAAAGTCGGCGACTACGGTTCATTCGACTACGGCCGTAACTACGGCGTAATGTACGACGTTGAAGGCTGGACCGATATGCTGCCAGAATTCGGTGGCGACTCTTACACCAAAGCTGACAACTTCATGACCGGTCGTGCAAACGGTGTTGCAACCTACCGTAATACTGACTTCTTTGGTTTGGTTGACGGTCTGAACGTTGCGCTGCAGTACCAGGGCGCGAACGAAAATCAGTCACCAGAGCAGGAAGGCACCAATAACGGTGGCGCCGATCGTAACATGAAGAACTCCAACGGTGACGGCTTCGGTATCTCCTCTACCTATGATTTGGGTATGGGCGTAAGCTTCGGTGCAGCGTACACCTCTTC
This sequence comes from Citrobacter sp. Cpo071, assembly GCF_030332765.1. Taxonomy (NCBI): domain Bacteria; kingdom Pseudomonadati; phylum Pseudomonadota; class Gammaproteobacteria; order Enterobacterales; family Enterobacteriaceae; genus Citrobacter; species Citrobacter sp. Cpo071. Next base: position 810,916 of record NZ_JAOWHE010000085.1, read on the forward strand.
TGACCGTACTAATGAGCAGGTTAACGATTCTACCGCTGGTGGCGATAAGGCTGACGCATGGACTGCCGGCCTGAAATACGACGCCAACAATATCTACCTGGCAACCATGTACTCCGAAACCCGCAATATGACCCCGTATGGTGGTTCAGACGGTAGCGATAATACTATTGCCAACAAAACGCAGAACTTTGAAGTGACTGCACAATACCAGTTCGACTTCGGTCTGCGTCCGGAAGTTTCTTTCCTGATGTCTAAAGGTAAGGATTTGACTATGCCTGGTACTGCTGCAAGCCCAGCAGGAACAAGCGGCGACAAAGATCTGGTTAAATATGCTTCCGTAGGCGCTACTTACTACTTCAACAAAAACTTCTCCACCTATGTTGATTACAAAATCAACCTGCTGGACGAAGACGACAGCTTCTACACTCGCAATGACATCTCTACCGATGACACTGTAGCACTGGGTATGGTTTACCAGTTCTAAATTCGTAAGCCCGCTGGCAACGGCGGGCTATCCTTATTTTCTGTGTAACTCTGTTTTATCTCATTCGAAACATTATATCTGTTGCGTTAAAACACATCTCTGATAGATGATATCTTGCATTAAGGTCTGTAGTAGAGGATACCTGCATTGAATCATCATCCTGTAAAATCATCCCGTATTGCATCCGTCGGCTATGACGAATCCTCTTGTACGCTAGAAATTCGCTTTCACCAGTTGGCTACCCTGCAATATCAGCAGGTCCCTGCCCGTATTTTTCGTGATTTCCTGATCGTGGTCTCTAAAGGCCGATTTTACGATGGGGTAATAAAAGGAAAATTTCCTGAAATCAAAATAAAGTGATGCCAAAATGTGATCGTTGTCATTGTACATAAAGTGCCATTACGCGGTAAGCTTTACGTGGATACTTAAACAGGAGGTTTTATGAACAGAACGATTCTTGTACCCATCGATATTTCAGACTCAGAATTAACTCAACGCGTTATTGCCCATGTTGAAGCAGAAGCAAAGATCGACGATGCGCAGGTTCATTTTTTGACCGTTATTCCGTCCTTGCCCTATTACGCTTCCCTGGGACTGGCCTACTCGGCAGAGTTACCGGCCATGGACGATCTGAAAGCCGAAGCGAAATCTCAACTGGAAGAGATTATCAAGAAGTTCAATATCCCAACGGACAGAGTGCACGTTCATGTCGCAGAAGGTGCGCCGAAAGATAAGATTCTGGAGATCGCCAAAAAATTACCGGCCGATATGGTCATTATTGCCTCACACCGACCTGACATCACCACCTACCTGCTGGGCTCTAACGCCGCGGCTGTAGTGCGTCACGCGGAGTGTTCGGTACTGGTAGTCCGCTAAGCTGTCTGGCCCGCACATCGCTGCGGGCTTTTTGTTTCTCCCTCATTTTCCCCACGATTCCTGATCGAAGCATACAAGGCCATTTCAGTATCGCTATGTCGTGACATCATTACGCCCTCTCTTGAAACCCGGATAAAAACAGAGTATAAATACTGTATATACATCCAGCAAAAGAGCGATAAGCAATGTTCGTGGAACTCGTTTATGACAAAAGGAATTTTGATGGTCTGCCCGGCGCAAAAGATATTATTCTCGGCGAATTGACCAAGAGGGTTCATCGGATCTTCCCCGATGCTGAAGTTCGGGTTAAACCGATGATGACACTTCCGGCGATCAACACTGACGCCAGCAAGCATGAAAAAGAACAGATAAGCCGAACGGTTCAAGAAATGTTTGAAGAGGCTGATATGTGGCTGGTTTCAGATTAAGCACCTTGAATCGTCATATTGCTTAAGTACCATCCGCTGTGACTGGCAATCATTCTATACTCGCACTATCGGACGTTTGCCGGTCGGCCGCAGCCATGCTCTTGCATACGGCATGGTTGCGGCAGTTTGCCACACCCTGCGTTTCGCTCCCTGACATTGCTCGTTGATAGTTCAGAACTGAATTATCTGGCGGTGAACTGCTCCACAATTTTCTTCAGCGCTTCAATATCTGCTTTCAGCTGATTAATTTCTTCCTGTCCAGGACCATGTACCTTTATTCAATCGTTCGGTTCACAGTTTATTCTGGTCTGGTCACGAAGAGCAAAAATCTTACTACTCTATGAGTAGCATCGGTGCCAGATAGAACTCAGCTGTAAAACGTGCTGGTATTCGTCGCCGTAATCCGTACCATACGCGGCATACTTTTGCCTGCTGGCTGTTATCGGCTGGAGCGAATCCATCATTTATAGCTGATCAGATGGGGCATGAAAACGCGCAAATGGTATACGACGTCTACAGTACATGGATTGAAGAAATGAATGACGATCGGGTTGCAATGTTGAATAGCCAACTAGCCCTGTGATTGAAGTTTGCCCATTATATGCCCCTTTTGGTTTTTGAGAACGGTAAGAATGCAAGATAATCAACAAGTTACAAAGAAAGAACAATACAACCTGAACAAACTGCAAAAACGTCTGCGTCGTAACGTGGGCGAAGCCATTGCCGATTTCAATATGATCGAAGACGGCGATCGCATTATGGTGTGCCTTTCCGGCGGGAAAGACAGCTATACCATGCTGGAGATCCTGCGTAATTTGCAGCAAAGCGCCCCGATCAGTTTTTCCTTAGTTGCGGTTAACCTCGATCAAAAACAACCCGGTTTCCCGGAGCACATTCTGCCAGAGTATCTGGAACAGCTGGGCGTTGAGTACAAGATTGTCGAAGAAAACACTTACGGGATCGTCAAAGACAAAATCCCAGAAGGCAAAACGACCTGCTCGCTCTGCTCTCGCCTGCGTCGCGGCATTCTGTACCGTACGGCAACCGAGTTAGGTGCCACCAAGATTGCGCTCGGCCACCATCGCGACGACATCCTGCAAACGCTGTTTTTAAACATGTTCTACGGCGGGAAAATGAAAGGCATGCCGCCGAAGCTGATGAGTGATGACGGTAAGCACATCGTGATCCGCCCGCTGGCTTACTGCCGTGAGAAAGATATCGAGCGTTTCTCCGAAGCGAAAGGTTTCCCGATTATTCCGTGCAATCTGTGCGGCTCACAGCCTAACCTGCAGCGTCAGGTCATTGCTGATATGTTGCGTGACTGGGACAAACGCTATCCAGGCCGCATTGAAACCATGTTCAGTGCGATGCAAAACGTTGTACCTTCACATCTGAGCGATATCAATCTGTTCGATTTTAAAGGCATTAAGCACGGTTCAGAGGTTGTGGACGGCGGGGATTTAGCGTTCGATCGTGAAGAGATCCCGCTGCAGCCTGCGGGCTGGCAGCCAGAAGAAGATGATGCTCAACTGGATGAGTTACGCCTGAACGTGGTGGAAGTGAAGTAAGCGTCTGTCAGGCCTACAACGTGCATAAGCGCCTGTAGGCCTGATAAGCGGAGCGCCATCAGGCGCCCCAACGGGTAGTTATTTCAATAACCGGACCCGGCAAGTCTTGCCTTTGATCTTACCGTTTTGCAATTGTTTCCACGCCTTGTGCGCTATGTTCTGGCGAACGGCGACATAGACGTGTGCCGGATGAACGGCAATTTTGCCAATATCAGCGCCATCCAGACCAATATCACCGGTCAGAGCCCCCAGAACATCACCAGGACGCATTTTCGCTTTTTTACCACCATCAATGCATAACGTCGCCATCTCTGCTTCCAGCGGCAGGATTGAGCCGTTAGCTGGCGCAGTTAGCCAGTTCAGCTTCAGTTGCAGCATTTCAGAAAGAATGTTGGCACGCTGCGCTTCTTCCGGCGCACAGAAGCTAATCGCCAGACCGCTGTTGCCGGCACGCGCGGTACGTCCGATACGATGGACGTGGACTTCCGGATCCCACGCCAGTTCGAAGTTAACTACCAGCTCAAGTGATTTGATATCCAGGCCACGTGCGGCCACATCGGTTGCGACCAGGACGCGCGCGCTACCGTTGGCAAAACGAACCAGCGTCTGATCGCGATCGCGCTGTTCCAGGTCGCCATGTAATGACAGTGCGCTTTGCCCTGCCGCATTCAGTGCATCGCAAACGGCCTGACAATCTTTTTTGGTGTTACAAAAAACCACGCACGATGCGGGTTGATGCTGGCTGAGTAGCTTTTGCAGCAGCGGAATTTTTCCGTGGCTGGAGGTTTCGAAAAACTGCTGTTCAATCGCCGGTAACGCATCGACCGTATCAATTTCAATCGTTAATGGATTTTGCTGTACCCGGCCACTGATAGCAGCAATGGCTTCCGGCCAGGTTGCGGAAAACAGCAAAGTCTGACGTGACGCAGGCGCAAAGCGAATGACATCATCAATCGCATCGCTAAAGCCCATATCCAGCATGCGGTCGGCTTCATCCATAACCAGCGTATTCAGGGCATCCAGAGAAACGGTGCCTTTTTGCAGGTGGTCAAGTAAACGACCCGGTGTGGCAACAATAATATGTGGTGCATGTTGCAGGGAGTCACGCTGTGCGCCAAAAGGTTGCCCACCGCACAGCGCTAAGATCTTGGTGTTTGGCAGGAAGCGCGCTAAACGACGCAGCTCACCCGCCACCTGGTCGGCAAGCTCGCGCGTTGGGCACAGTACCAGAGACTGCGTCTGAAACAGCGCGGCATCAATATGCTGTAATAGCCCAAGACCAAAAGCAGCCGTTTTGCCACTGCCGGTTTTAGCCTGCACGCGAACATCTTTACCCGCCAGGATTGCCGGTAACGCAGCAGCCTGAACAGGCGTCATTTCAAGATAGCCCAGCTCGTTAAGATTCTCGAGTTGAGCAGCAGGTAAAACATTCAGGGTTGAAAAAGCGGTCACAATTTAATCTCGCGATAAAAACTCACATTCAGCAGGCGCGTATCCTCGCAGATCTGTGCCCGTGATGCGACAATTTAATCGGTTCTTCATCCGGCGGCGGATCCGGCATGGGCTGCGGACGAGGTATGGGATCGGGAATGGGAACCGGATCGGTCGGTAGCGAATCAGTGTTCGACGTTGCAATCAGACAGGTCATATACCCCTCCAGTCATTCAGGTTGACTCTTTTAGGGTAGACGCTGATTTCCTGCAGGCAAAAAAAAGCCGACTAATCTAAGTCGGCGTCGTACGAATCAATTGTGCTATGCAGTAATTCAAAAAAGGAAGTAAGACAATATGGAGCGCAACGCCCATCGCTTGACGTTGCATTCACCTGCGAGAGAGATATTGCCCCGAATAGGTAGATGGTTTATTGACTTCGCTCAAAAATCAGGACGTTTTCATGCGCAAAAGCCACTAAAAAACGTTGTTGTTACAACCATTTACTACGATGCAACCATAAAGTAACACCACCAATCAGGACCACTAACAGAATACAAAAAAGTGAGAAACCAAACTGCCAACCACCGCCGGGGATACCGCCGAGGTTAACGCCGAAAAGCCCGGTTAAAAATGTGCTGGGAAGAAAAACCATTGCCATCAATGACATTGTATACGTTCGGCGAGCCAGAGACTCCTGCATCACCTGCGCAATTTCATCCGCCATAATACCGGTCCGGGCAATACAGGCGTCTATTTCATCCAGCCCTCTCCCCAGCCTGTCAGCGATATCCTGCATCCGTCTCCGATGGTCGTCGGTCATCCAGGGTAAACGTTCACTCGCCAGACGCGCATAAACATCTCTCTGAGGAGCCATATAACGTCGCATCACAATTAGCTGCTTACGCAGTAAAGCCAAAAAACCACGCGGTGGGATCTGCTGATCGAGCAGGTTATCTTCCAGATCGATAATCTTGTCGTGCAGCTGTTCGATAAATTCGCTGGCATGGTCGGTTAGCGCATCACAAACATCCACCAGCCAACTGCCACAATCAGCCGGTCCCGTCCCTTCCTGGAGATCGCTGACCACATCATCCAGCGCCAGCACTTTGCGCTGGCGGGTTGAGACAATCAGACGTTCATCCATATATAAACGCATCGCTACAAGTTGGTCAGGACGCTCGTCGGTGCTGCCGTTAATACAGCGCAGTGTAATCAGCGTACCTTCCCCGACTCTACTGACGCGTGGGCGTGTACTTTCGCCTGCCAGCGCATCACGCACATTGTTGGGAAGAAGAGGTGTTGTCGCCAACCATTGGGCGCTTTCAGGATGGGTATAATTAAGATGTAGCCAGCAGGGATGCTGACTATCGATAACATCGTTATCTTCCAAGGGTTTCACCCCACCCCGGCCATCCAACAGCCAGGCAAACACGGCATCCGGCACATTAACATCCGTTCCCTTAATGGCTTCCACAGCGCCTCCACAAACATTCAGCTTTTTTCGTTAGTCTAGCTGTCAGAATATGTTAAGCAATATCTCATTGTCCCATTGTGCTGAAATGATTCATAAAAATATCTGATAATACAAAAAGCGCCGACGATTGCGACGCTTGCATCGAGATGTCCGGTTAAGCCCGCTGCCATCTCGCTGACTCAAGAGCGTTACTTAAGCGAAATTTATGTGTTCGCGACTGGAGATCAATCACCTGGTTTTTCAGGATACCTGAGGAATCAGAAAGCTCATCAACCATAATGGCATTACTTTGGGTTACATTCTCCAGTTCGGCCAGTGCATGAGTAATTCTGATAATTCCTTTCTCCTGCTCCTGTGTAGTGGTTAATATCTCGCCCATCAGTTGGTTTAATTGACCGGCACCACCGACAATATCATGCATATTTTTTTCTGCTTCACGCACAATAGCTGCACCTTGCTGAACATTTTGATGGGTTTGCGCAATCAGCTGCTTAATATTCTTAGCAGCATCCGCACTTCGGTGTGCAAGCATTCTGACCTCACCGGCCACCACGGAAAAACCTTTGCCATGTTCACCGGCCCTCGCCGCTTCCACGGCAGCATTCAATGCCAGAATATTTGTCTGGAATGCGATACCATCAATTAGCGTAATAATTTCCGTCATCTGCTGTGCACATTCGGTGATTGAACGCATATTTGTCGCAACCTGCACCATTAATTCGCCACCCTGAATGGCACATTGCGTGGCAACTGTTGCCTGGACGCTGGCGATCTGCGTGTTGTCAGCATTATTTCGCGTATTAACGGCTATTTCATCCATATTAGCAGCCGTCTGCATCAATGCTCCGGATTGTTGTTCCGTTTTCACTGAAAGCTCGGCGCTGCGTTCCGCAAGCTGTTCAGAGAGCGCCATCGCCGTTTGTGAGGATGTTCTGATCTCATTAACGAGTGTTGAAATATTACTCGATAAACTATTGATGCCCGGTATTAGTCTACCCGCACAATTATTACCAAACTCAGGGATACTGATCGCCAGATTCCCAGACGTCACTTCCTCAATGCTCCTTTTTACCGTATTGATCGGCATGACCAGGTATTTCGTCATATACCACCATAAGCATAATATAGAAATAACGCTTACCACATTTGTACCAATTATAATTTCCGGCGCGGCCGAGAAAATCATCTCAACAATATTGAGAGCAACTGCCGAAATGAGCAGAAATAAAATAATAAAGGTTCTGACGCTAATATCATTTAACATTTTAGTCCTGTGCACTAAGAAATTATGTAGATATTATTTTTTATAGCACCTGCAATGCAGAATGCCATTGCTCTGCGACGAAAGCTGAACTTTCAATGAGAGCCTGCAATCCTTTTACTTAAGGCAAGAAATTACACCTTTTATTCCCGTTAGTTCAGTGTTTTATTCCATCAAATGGCTGTGATGGCGCCAGTCATCAGGTTATTGTGATGACAAGCACATGGAGAGCACAAAACATACAGAACTATAAATTTGGTGAATGTTTATATAAGTAATGGCTCGTTATTGTCGCTATCTCCCTGTTTCATCTAATACCAGTGTAAAAACATAAGAACATTCCCGGTTTTATCATGTTAACTGGACAAAACCTGCTAGATTTATTACCACGGTTTTTTTTCGATAGGTAGTATGATGTTGAACGTGTCGTGGGACCCTGTATTGATTGGGATTTCCTTTGTTGTCGCGTTTATTGCCTCTTTTATTGCTCTCGATAGTGCGGGCAAGGTGGCAATCTCCAATCGACGTGAATCAACCTTCTGGCGCCTGTCTGGCGGGGCTACGCTAGGGATGGGGATATGGTCAATGCATTTTATCGGTATGCTGGCCATGAAAATGAGTATGCCGATCAATTACCATTTTTCGCTCACGGCATTTTCTTTCTTTATTGCGCTCATTTCTGCAACTCTCGCCATTAATATCGCCATTTCCGGTAATACGCTTTCAACAAAACGATTAGTCGTAGCCACTGGAATATTAAGCGCCGGTGTCGTCACCATGCACTACGTTGGCATGTATGCCATCATTGAGCATGTTGCCATCCTATGGAGTCATTCGCTGATACTGCTCTCAGTGATGATTGCCATCGTTGCATCTGGTGTAGGTTTGTGGCTGGCGTTTCATTTGCGCCAAAATACCCGTCGAGCCCTGATCAATCGGCTTGTCGCCGCCCTTATTATGGCGCTGGCGATTGCCTCTATGCATTACACCGGGATGGGAGCGGCAACATTCACCCATTTTGGACACACTGTACACAATGGGCTCAGCACACTGGAACTCTCTGTCTGGGTCTGCGCCGTCACGCTGGTTATTTTGGGTATCATGCTGGTGGTGTCGATGGTGGATTCGCAACTGCGTACCTCCCGGCTGGCAGACAACTTACATCAACTTAATTGCCAGCTTGAGCATCAGGTCCACTTCGACGCACTGACCGGACTTGCCAATCGCACACAGATAGATGCCTGCTTACAGGCCTGTCTGCAGCATTCCAAACTGCATCAGCATCAATTTGCTCTGGTATTCATCGACCTCGATCGCTTCAAAGTCGTTAACGATACCTGGGGACATCACATCGGCGATCAGTTGCTGATCGCCAGTACGCAGCGAATCTACAGCTGCCTTGATGACACCATGACGCTGGCGAGGCTGGGGGGAGATGAGTTTATTCTTCTGGTTCCTGACTGTAATAAAGAGGATATCACCGCTCTGCTGACCCGGATTGCGGCTGCGATTGGTGATCCTTTCACGCTGTTTGGGTACACCATTCGGGTTTCGTTAAGTGCGGGAAGCAGTATTTATCCTGAACATGGTTCCACGTTGCATGAGTTAAAAGTAAAGGCTGATATGGCGATGTATCATGTCAAACAGGCTGGCAGAAACGGTTGGGCTATTTATAGCCCGGAAATGGAAGCTATCGCCGATACACCGCCGACATTTTTACAGGAACTGTCACAAGCACTGGAACACGATCAATTTGAGCTTTGGTACCAACCCAAATACACCGCCGGGGATCATTCCCTGACCGGTTTTGAAGCGTTATTACGCTGGCATCACCCGGAACGCGGCATGCTGTTACCCACAGAGTTTCTGCCTGCGCTGGAAGAAACAGGCCTTATCATTCCGGTCGGGAAATGGGTTATCCAGCAGGCATGCCAGCAGTTACATCAATGGAAGTTACAGGGCCATGCGGAATGGACCCTCGCCGTTAATCTTTCCCTTTGCCAGTTTGAACAACATGACATCGTTGATGTGGTTTGCAGCGCCCTTGCACAATATCAACTATCACCTGCATATCTCACGCTGGAATTGACTGAAAGTGCAGCACTTAAAAATTTAAAACGTAGCGCTGAAGTCTTAAATGCATTTTCAGCTTTAGGGATCACCGTTTCAATTGATGATTTCGGTACCGGTTATTCAAATATATTGATGTTGAAGTCTCTTCCGGCACAGGAATTAAAAATTGACAGAGTATTTGTCAAAGACATCAGCGAGAACAGCAAAAATACAAAGATTGTGTCTACTATTATTGACATAGCCCACTCCATGAATATGCAAGTAGTGGCTGAAGGAATAGAGACCCAGGAGCAGGAAATGCTCCTGACCCAGATGGGATGTGGCGTGCTGCAAGGTTTCTTGTTTGCAAAACCGTTGCCTGCGCATCAGATCCATGAATTGATTCCAACGGAAAGTAACATTAAGCAGCAGCGAATCGTACAGTCTTTGTCTCCTCAACAATCAATAACATTATGAGACTGTAATATAAAAAACAGATGCCATTAAACGGGCAACACAGCAGATAAAGATAACGGGATTATCGATGAGCACAACCGAGCTGCATTCACTGGATTTATTAACCCTGCCGGTGTGGATTGTTTCGCCGCATACCGAAGAACTGGTGTTCGCTAATACCGTTGCACGGGAACTGATGCAGGCCCCCTGCTTTTCTCTACTCCGCAAGGGCATATTTTCAACTCATGCCCAAAATGATTTAACCATGTATCTCAGCGATTTGAGAAATCATCACAACATTGTAGAAATCCTAACGGTTTGCCGCGAAGGTGAAGACGTCGCGATGGCCAGCCGCCTGTCCATCCGCTCTCTGCCGGAATCAGGTGACGTTATTCTTTTCGAAGGCATTGAAACACCGACTTCACAAGGTCTGAAAGCGAGCCGTTCAGTGAATTATCAGCGAAAAAAACAGGGATTTTACGCGCGTTTTTTCCAGACTAACTCGGCCCCAATGTTGCTTATCGATCCGTCCCGTGATGGGCTTATCGTTGATGCAAATCTCAGTGCGCTAAATTTTTATGGCTATAGCCATGATACGATGTGCCAGAAACATACATGGGAAATCAATACGCTGGGCCGTCATATACTCCCGGTGATGCATGAAATCGCCCATCTTCCCGGTGGCCATAAACCTTTGCATTTTGTGCATAAACTGGCAGACGGCACATCCCGTCACGTACAAACCTACGCCGGGCCAATTGAAATCTACGGTAATAAGCTCATGCTGTGCATTATTCATGATATTACCGAGCAAAAACGGCTGGAACAGGAGCTTGAGCGTGCGGCCCTGCGTGACGCCTTAACGGGATTGCTTAACCGCCGACATTTTTATCAGGTAACCGAGCCGGAACAGACCCACGCGATGTCATTGACACAGGATTACAGCCTGATGTTGATCGACACCGATCGCTTTAAAAGCATTAACGAACTTTTTGGTCATTTAAAAGGTGATGAGGTACTTTGCGCTCTGGCCCGCACACTTGAATCCTGTGCAAGAAAGGATGATCTGATTTTTCGCTGGGGAGGTGAAGAATTTGTGCTGCTGCTGCCGCGAACCTCGTTAGATATTGCCCTCAATCTCGCAGAAGTGATACGGGCGACGGTGGCCAAAGTGACTCTCCCTGGCCTTCCCCGCTTTACCGTCAGCATTGGCGTAGCTCGGCACGAAACAAATGAAAGCATCGATGAGTTATTCAAACGCGTTGACGACGCGTTGTACAAAGCCAAGAACGAAGGCAGGAACAGAGTGCTGGCCGCCTGATGTTTACGTCGTTCAGCGACTGCGTTTAGCGTGACGCTCCCAGTTGTCCTGTTTTGCCTGTGCGGTTTTACGCAATGCCACATAACATGCCCCGCTGCCGCCATGATGCGGCAGTGCGGCGCAGTATGCTTGCACGTCGTCAAATTCCGTCAACCAGCGCGCCACGTAGCTGCGAACAATATTGGCATGGGAGTTATCGTCACGTCCCTTGCCGTGTATCACCAGCACGTTACGCAACCCTTCCTGCTGCGCCTGCAGAATAAAGCTAAAGAGCATCTGGCGACATGTTTCAACAGGTTGGCGAATAAGATTAAGGCTCGCCTGCTGCGGGTATTTTCCGTTTCGCAGCTTGTCGGTCACGCCGTTCTGTAAACCTTCGCGACGAAACTCGAGCGGCACATTCAACGGGACAATATCGAGAAATCCCGTCGAGAGAAAATTATCCAGTTGTAGCGTATCGATACGCGCCGGAGTGCGAAGATTACGCATGGGCTGCCAGTGCACATCGGCATGGTTTTTCAGCGGTTGAACATCCCCCATTGCGTCAAGAAACAGCGATGCATCATCAAGGTTCATGTTTCATCCTCCAGCGTATTGCGACAGGCATTATCATAACCGCGCACTATTATACCGACAACTGTACTGGTAACGGTTTACGATTATTTCCAATAATTAACCGGATCCTCCGCGCTGAACCGATCTACTCACGACAAGTTGATATCCGTTTTTAGGGGTATAGCTGCGACGGTCACTGGCGTGATAATGTGTAGGCTCGCCTGAATGCTGTAATGAGAGAAACGGATGCTTAACTTACTGGAAGACACCATCGACACGCCGCTGGGCCCGCTGTGGGTTATTTGTGATGAGCAATTTCGCCTGCGCGCAGTGGAATGGGATCAGCACAGCGATCGCATGGAACAATTGCTTGATATTCATTACCGTACAGAAGGTTATCAGCGCATTACCGCCAAAAATCCTGGTGGATTAAGCGACAAACTCTCTGAGTATTTTGCCGGAAACCTCAGCATCATTGACACGCTGGAAACGGCAACCGCTGGGACGCCTTTCCAGCGTGAAGTCTGGCAAGCATTACGCACTATCCCCTGCGGGCAGGTCATGCATTATGGTCAGTTGGCCGAACAGTTGGGGCGCCCCGGCGCTGCAAGAGCGGTCGGCGCAGCTAATGGCTCCAATCCAGTAAGCATTGTGGTTCCCTGTCATCGCGTCATTGGACGTAACGGCACCATGACCGGATATGCCGGCGGTGTACAACGAAAAGAGTGGTTATTGCGCCACGAAGGTTATTTGCTACTCTAGATTCCAGGCAATTAATGCCTTATTCATCACACTTCCGCATAATGCGACCCCAAATTAAGTGTGGTTAATCAAGTAGATACAAACATTCGCTCCAGTTATGCCTGAATTATTCTCTATTGGGAGTAGCTCAGGCTTACGTGCTCACCAAAAAGATGTTAAAATTGACAAATATCAATTACGGCTTGAGCAGACCTATGATCCCGGAAAAGCGAATTATACGGCGCATTCAGTCTGGCGGTTGTGCTATCCATTGCCAGGATTGCAGCATCAGCCAGCTTTGCATCCCGTTCACACTTAACGAGCATGAGCTTGACCAGCTCGATAACATCATCGAGCGCAAAAAGCCTATCCAAAAAGGGCAGACGCTCTTTAAAGCAGGTGATGAGCTTAAATCGCTCTACGCTATCCGCTCCGGAACGATAAAAAGCTATACCATTACCGAACAAGGCGATGAGCAAATTACCGGTTTCCATCTGGCGGGTGACCTGGTAGGTTTTGACGCCATAGGCAGCGGCCATCACCCGAGCTTTGCTCAGGCGTTGGAAACCTCAATGGTATGCGAAATTCCTTTCGAAACCCTTGATGACCTGTCCGGTAAGATGCCGAACCTGCGTCAGCAGATGATGCGTCTGATGAGTGGCGAAATCAAAGGCGACCAGGATATGATCCTGTTGCTGTCGAAGAAAAACGCTGAAGAGCGCCTGGCGGCCTTTATCTACAATCTGTCTCGTCGCTTCGCCCAGCGTGGGTTCTCGCCTCGTGAATTCCGCCTGACCATGACCCGTGGCGACATTGGTAACTACCTCGGTCTGACGGTTGAAACCATCAGCCGCCTGCTGGGTCGTTTCCAGAAAAGCGGCATGCTGGCGGTGAAAGGCAAATATATCACTATTGAGAACAGCGACGCGCTGGCAGTTCTTGCCGGCCACACGCGTAACGTTGCGTAATCTTTCCGCAAGCCTCTCTGTTATCCTTCTGTCAAATCGCTAAATTTTCCCGATTTATTGATCTGGCAGGAGGTTATTCCCTGTTTCAATCTACATTATTGGGTTACTCTTTTAGTTACAAACTGCGATGACAGTTGTAAGGAGACCCTGTATGGCTATGTATAAAAATATGCTGGTCGTCATCGACCCTAACCAGGACGATCAACCAGCATTACGGCGAGCTGTTTATTTGCATCAACGGATTGGTGGCAAAATTAAAGCCTTTTTGCCGATCTATGACTTTTCCTATGAGATGACTACCCTGCTGTCGCCTGATGAGCGTACGGCAATGCGTCAGGGAGTCATCAGCCAGCGAACTGCATGGATACGTGAACAAGCGAAATACTATATCGAAGCAGGGATCCCTCTGGAGATTAAAGTGGTCTGGCATAACCGACCCTTTGAAGCCATCATCCAGGAAGTCATCAGCGCCAGGCATGACCTGGTCCTCAAGATGGCGCACCAACACGACCGCCTCGAAGCCGTAATATTTACGCCAACCGACTGGCATTTATTGCGTAAATGTCCAAGTCCGGTATGGATGGTGAAAGACCAGCCATGGCCTGAAGGGGGTAAAGCACTGGTTGCCGTAAACCTCGCCAGTGAAGAGGCTTATCACAACGCGCTCAATGAAAAACTGGTCAAAGAGACGCTACAGCTTGCAGAACAGGTTAACCATACCGAAGTGCATCTGGTAGGCGCCTACCCTGTCACACCAATCAACATCGCGATTGAACTGCCTGAATTTGATCCCAGCGTTTATAACGACGCAATCCGTGGACAGCATCTGCTGGCCATGAAGGCGCTACGCCAGAAATTCAGCATTGATGAGAAAGTGACGCACGTTGAAAAAGGCTTACCTGAAGAGGTCATTCCTGATTTAGCCGAGCACTTGCAGGCGGGTATTGTGGTATTGGGGACCGTCGGACGTACCGGTATTTCTGCTGCGTTTCTTGGTAATACCGCGGAACAGGTTATCGATCATCTACGCTGTGACCTGCTGGTCATCAAGCCGGATGAATATCAGACGCCAGTTGAACTGGACGACGAAGAAGACGATTAACCACACAATGAAATGCCGGATGGCGATATCATCCGGCATTTTAAACGCCTAGTGTTGCTCCTCACCGCCGAGGAAATAGATACCAAGCGGGATAGCCAACAGAATCGTAAACACCATGCTGTAGACACAAATCATTGCAGATTGAATGGCGTACATTGAAGCGGTCCAGTCGGATAGCGGAATGTCATATTGTTCAATAACGCCACCGATCGTCGCTCGCGTCACGACCGAGGCTGCGATAATAAACACTCCAAGCAGGCACAACAGAAACTTCCGTCCCTTCGCTGTTTTCAGCTTAGCCATGATCATAGTACTATCCTTTTGCAAATGAAAAACCTTGTTACTTTGCGCCAACAATACCATGACATCAACTGACTGTCTGCTACATAAACCGCATACAGGGTTGACGTCAACGTTATTTCGCTGAAAATAGCGCTGATTGCATTATTTATCTCTCCTTTTGATTAATGATCTGACCGCCTTAACTGAGTAAAATATCTGGGGATTAGGATGTCAGATGATATTTAGCTAACACGGAGTTGCCAGGAAGAATCATGATCGCTGAACTGTTTATGAATAATGCGTTTAATTTGACGGTAATTCTTAGCTGCTGTGCCGCGCTGGTCCTGATGAGTATCTGGTATCATCGTGGAGAGCGTCGCTGCAAAGGATTCATATTTCATGCCGCACAATTTTTTGTCTATGCCATTATCATTGGGACGTTTGGCAGCATTGCTAATAACGTTATCGAAAGTTACAGCCTGAAATTTATCTCCCCCAGCGTGGTCGACTTTATCTGCACCTCGTTGATTGCGTTGATCCTGACCATCAAACTTTTTCTGGTGATTAATCAGTTTGAAAAGACGCAGATTAATAAAGGCAGAGATATCACCAGCGCGAGGATCCTGTCGCGTATCATCAAGATTACCATCGTGGTTGCCATCATTTTACTTTATGGCGAACACTTCGGTATGAGCTTATCCGGCCTGTTAACCTTTGGCGGTATTGGCGGTATAGCAGTGGGTATGGCGGGGAAAGATATTCTGAGCAACTTTTTCTCAGGCATTATGCTCTATTTCGACAGACCGTTTAGCATAGGCGATTGGATCCGCTCCCCGGACCGCAATATTGAAGGCACGGTGGCAGAAATTGGCTGGCGAATGACTAAAATAAACACCTTCGACCATCGTCCATTGTATGTGCCAAACTCGATTTTCTCCTCCATCAGCGTAGAAAACCCAGGGCGCATGACCAACCGGCGAATTAAAACGGTGATCGGGTTACGATATGAGGATGCCGATAAAGTCGGTGCCGTTGTCGAGTCGGTCAGAGAAATGCTGCAAAACCATCCTGGAATAGACCAGAAACAAACTCTGTTGGTCTATTTTAATGAATTTGCCGATTCATCGTTGAATATCATGGTGTATTGCTTCACGAAAACCACCGTCTGGAAGGAATGGCTCGCGGTACAGCAAGACGTTTATTTAAAGATTATCACGATAGTCCAGGCAAACGGCGCCGACTTTGCATTCCCCAGCCAGACGCTGTATATGGATAATCCTGAAGCATCGCCATTGACACACTAACAAAAGAAAAGACGCGGAAATCCGCGTCTTTTTTGTACTTATTTCAATGAGGAAATATCAATTACAAAGCGGTATTTCACATCGCTTTTCAACATCCGCTGCCAGGCACGATTAATATCCTGAATATCGATCACTTCGACATCGGCGGTAATACCATGCTGACCGCAAAAATCCATCATCTCCTGCGTTTCAGCAATGCCGCCGATAACTGAACCCGCCACAGACCTACGCCCAAGGATCAGGGGAACCGTATTCAGAAACGGATCCAACGCACCAAGATAACCGACCAGCACCAGCGTACCGCTTAGCGCCAGGGTTGGGATATAAGGGTTCAGGTCATGAACGTAGGGCACAGTATCGATAATCAGATCAAACTGATTCGCTGTCGCTTTCATCTGTTCACTGTCAGTGGAAAGCACAACGTGACTGGCACCCAAACGTCTGGCATCAGCTTCTTTGCCCGGTGAACGCGTAAACAGCGTAACTTCCGCGCCCAGCGCATTAGCAAGTTTGATTGCCATATGCCCTAGTCCACCCAGACCGACAACCGCGACTTTACTGCCCTCGCCTACCTGCCAGTGGCGCAGAGGCGACCATGTTGTGATCCCGGCGCAAAGCAGCGGCGCCGCACCGCGTAAATCGATCCCTTCAGGGACCTTCACCACAAACTTTTCGGTAACGACAATTTTGTCAGAATAGCCGCCGAAAGTAGGCAGGCCGTCATGACGGTCGATATCGTTATACGTTAGCGTGTTACCTTCTTCGCAATACTGCTCTAGCCCCTGCTCGCAGGCGCTACAGTGTTGACACGAATCAACCATGCAGCCGACCCCTGCGAGATCGCCCACTTTGAATTTTGTTACCGACTTACCAACATGCACCACGCGGCCAATGATCTCATGCCCTGGTACCATCGGATATTTAGCACCGCCCCAATCGTTGTAGGCGTTGTGAATATCCGAGTGGCATACACCGCTGTATAAAATATCGATAACCACATCATCTTCACGCGGATCGCGACGAACAAAATTATGGGGGACTAAATCTTCTTTCACCGCCAGAGCAGCATAACCCTTCACATTCATGACCATTGAGATCTCCTCAGGGATTAGGTGTTACCAGAACCAGCATAGTTCAGGGCAGCAGGTTGTACTCAGCGTCGCTAACCGGTTCCAGCCATTCGTTCGACGCGCCAGGGGCCGGGATTTCCACGGCGATATGGGCAAACCAACTATCACGCGCGGCACCGTGCCAGTGTTTCATTCCCGCCGGAATGTGCACGACATCGCCGGTTTTCAGCTCACGTGCCGGTTTATTCCACTCCTGATACCAGCCTCTGCCACCGGTCACCAGCAATATTTGTCCACCCTCATGATGAACATGCCAGAAGTTACGACAACCCGGTTCAAATGCGACATTGCCAATTACCACGCCTTCCATGGAGAGCATGGTCAGATAGCTGTCGCCAGTGAAATACTTCGCATACGCTTCATTTTTCTATCCACGTGGAAAGACGCTGTTACCATCAAATTGTTCGTTCATAGTGACTCCAGTATGGATAATGTCCGCGGTGTTCATACCAGACATTCATCAAGAACCGTACGGGCATTTTCCCCAATCCCGGCTCCACAGTGCTGTTCGAGTATCGTAATAAACTCACTGAGTTGCTCAGGGAGGATCCCGATGTTAAGGCATATCGCAAAATGGCTTTTCAACTGGCTGTTAACGCCGCCCAGAACGGCCAGCGCCGAAACGGTCACCCATTCACGGTCCTGCCAGTCAAGTACATCTCGCTGAAAAATATCGCCAAACAGATGTGCTTTAAGCCAGACATCAATAGCGGGTGCAAAGTCAAACAGCGGACCGCTTACAGGCTGTCCAACCAGTTGCGTCTGAGTTAGGCTCCCAGCCTGAACACTGTTCCAGTCTGCAGGTGGCGGCGTGGTCGTTCTACCTTCGTCGTCTGAAAGCCCTTTCTCGCTTCGACTTTTCACCACCGACATAAAGCAGGACAGACCGTTCAGGCTGCGAGGGAAACCGCAGTATGCGTAGAGCTGTAGCAGGATCTCTTTTACTTCACTGAGCGTGAGTCCTGCATCCAGTCCGGCGTTGAGCGCGACGTCCAGCTTTTCCATCTGTCCTGTGGCAGTGAATGCCGCAATGGGGATGATTGCCTGTTGTCTGGCATCCAGTTGGTATTGCATATTCGACTCTCCAAAACGGTGGCAACATTGCACCACCGGGGGCTGAAAACAGTAAAATTATAGAGACTCGACGTGTCGGTGATTAGAGAGGAAAAGAAGGACAAACTTATGAGCTGTGCTCATCAATAATGAGCAGCAGGTACTCTTTATTTGCAGGTAACTGATTGAAGACTTACGCCACAATCTCGATTAAATTGCCGTCAGGATCTTTTATCACCGCTTCGTAATAACCATCGCCAGTAGTGCGCGGACCTGAGACTAATATCCCCTGTTCCTGCGCTTGCATTGCAATGGCATCAACATTTTCATTGCCGCCAACAGCAATGGCGAGGTGTACCCATCCGCAACGATTATTGTCAGGTTGCTGCCCGATAAGACCCGGTTTGGTCATTAACTCAATCGCAATTTCCTCGCCAATTTTGACAAAATAAGATTCAAACCCAGGATTGGTTTTACTGCGGTATTTCTCGTTGATCTTGCTGTCAAAAAACGAGACCCAGAAGCGAGCTTGCTGCTCGAGATCCTGTGTCCATAACGCCATATGCGCAATCTTCATAGCGAACCTCTTCCCGTTGTATCCAGAATAGTACGGCCCCTGTAAGGGATGTTGACATCGTTAATCATAATGCACGATCATGCACTCTATTGCTCGATGTTTATTTCACCTGGAGTATCTATGCTCGATTACGCCGCATTCCCGGAACAGCGCCAGGCGCTTATCTTTCAGATCCTGCAAGAAAACGGCAGAGTCATTTGTTCTGAACTTGCTAACCGATTAGGTGTTTCTGAACACACAATTCGTCGTGATTTGCATGAATTGAGCAAAGATGGCGTGTGTAAAAAAGTCTATGGTGGCGCGGTCATTACACTCCCTGAATCCGAAGACATCGACGTGCGCAAGAGTATTAATGTAGCCAAAAAGAGCAACATCGCGCAGAGATGTGCCCGACTGGTCAAATCTGGAAGCTGTATTTTTATCGACACGGGTAGCACCAATCTGGCGATGGCAGAAGCTCTGCCCGCCGAACTGGCGTTAACCGTGGTGACAAATTCACCGGAGATTGCCGCCGTTTTGCTAAAAAAACCGCTGTTTGAAGTCATTATGCTGGGTGGCGTGGTGCAGAGATCTTCAGGTGGGTGCGTGGGAGCTTCCGCCATCGCACAAGTGCAGGACATTTTATTCGATCAGGGATTTATTGGCGGCTGCGCGATGTCGCCTGAATCCGGCTTAACGGGATTTGATTATGCGGATTGTGAGTTCAAAAAAGCGGTGATTAAACAATGTAATGAAACTATCGTCGCGCTAACGGCTGAAAAAATCCCAGCCGTCGCCCGATATGTCGTTACCGAAAGCAGCAATATCGATGTGATTGTTGTAGAGGACAACATCAGCAAAGAGTACGCCACAGCGTTCCAGGCGCACGACATTCGAATTTATACCGTCTAACCGCGGTAGACTCGCTGAAAATTTACTGTGCTAAACGTCGCTCCTGGCGTCAGCGCGGTGATCGCTGACAGATAATCCAGACGGATTTTTTGCTGGTTTTCAGATTGCCCCACGACCAGAAATTCTTCTTTTTCCACGGTGGTACACGTCGTCAGCGCTTTAGCATCAAAACATGTGCCATCCGTTAGTTCAATGCGCAACCAATAGTGGTACATGCAGGCGATTTCCAGATAATCATGAAGATCGCAATCTATCGGGTGATACTCTTCGGTCGTTTTCATCATGCTACCTTCCCCAACGTCTTGTATATTCGGGAAATCGCCAACGCAACTTCCCGAACTATCTAGCTATTTCAACGCTTCAATGGGAGCGCCGAAATTAATATGCAGCACATTGCCGTCAATCACCAGCGCCGGAACAGATTTCACGCCAGCCACTTCAGCCTCAGCAACCCGATCAGGTTGCTCTCCCAGATGAACCACATCGATTTCAACATCTGCAGACAAATGCTGCAGAAGTGTCTGTTCTGCGGAAACACAAACCGGGCAACCTGCATGATAGAAACGAGCTTTAGTCATGATACATCTCCTTTAAATTATAGTATCGATTCGATACTATAATTCATGCTACGCTGCTTTTATCCTTTGTCAATATAGTTTTTAATCGATACTATATGCCGAGGAGGATTTGTTATGCCCGACATGTCACTTTTCGACGTACTTGACCGGCTTTCCAGCCTGACAAGGATGTGGTTTCGCCAGCATCCTTTACTGGCGGATCTCCAGCCAGTGCAACTTAGCGCGTTAATGTATCTGGCCCGTTGCAACCGTTATTCCAATACGCCGCTTGGCGTGACAGACTACCTCGGTCTCACCAAAGGTACCGTGTCACAATCGCTGAAGCTTTTGGAAAACAAAGGGTTGATTGTTCGTAAGCCGGATCACCGTGATAAACGTAGCGTCCATCTACACTTAAGTGAGTCGGCCAATAACTTACTGGAAGCCCTGCTGCCCCCCACGTTTTTAGTGGAGAGTGAATCGGCAATGGGTGAACGGGCGATCGTGCTCAGAGAGCTGCTGTTAGAACTGTTACGCGGGATCCAGAGGACCAACAATGTGCCTGGCTTTGGTCTTTGCCATAGCTGTCGGTTCCACCAAAAAATTGATGGTCAGGGATTTTGTAATCTGACGAAAGAGAGATTGAGTGAAGAAGATTCATTGCTGATTTGCCGGGAGCATCAGCCGCCGGAAACATAAAATGGTTGGTGCAAAATCACACCAGCCATTATCTCTGTTAGTGTTTGATTATAAATGAACATGGTATTTCATTGTTCTAAATGGATAAAATTACGAATACAGACAACCAATATCGTCAATTAATGTTGTTGTTTGCCGCGACGACTATTCTTGCTGGCTATGGCTCTCACTACGATGAAGAGAAAGCGCTGGCCCGCAGTGCTCAAACTCAAGCGGCTAAAGAACAACATAACATCATCGCATAAGGCTTCAATTCTGTACTGAATGCCTGGAATTGTACTAACGCCAACGGGAGTGGTGAATCAATACTGGCTGTGCGAGCTATGATGAACGTGGTCAGGATATGCCCCTGATGATCACCCGTGCTGGCGTTAAAAACGCTATACAAGTACGACGCAGGGATGGTGGATGGTGTCCTATATTTAACCGACCCTAATGGTGAGTCTAAACATTTAACCCGTTTTAAATGGGGGGCTTACGCTGATAGCTACGACATACTGGTCCTGCGAGATACAGACTTCGAGTCTGAGTTACATTGCAATCAGATTAAGGATCAATCCCTTAAATCCAAGAACATAGTGGCGAAAGTGATCCCTACCGTAGCGGAGGTCACCCCACTGGCAATTATGATTGGCTCAGACATAGTTATTCTGTGTGTAGAGGATCAGGCTTCACCGGCTGGATTTATCAACAAAGCACATAGTGGTTGATTCCCGTGAGTCTGAAGTAGAAAAGACCGACATATGGCGACGGCTAAACTTTGAATAGGATTTTCTCAATGAACTGCTTCGTGATAAATAATCTGTCCGCCCATACCTGAAATCAACTTATCTACGCGAATATAATCCGTATAGAAAAAAGATGGAGCATCATCCCAGTGACAGAGTGCGATTTCACGCTTCAGATATGTGTCATAGTAGATAACATGAGCCTTACATGACCTGGTTTTTCCTCCAGATTGTGTTGGGTATCTCATCTTGAATCGGTAATTGTCACTCACATGCTTATTAGCTGATGAGATCATTATTAACTCTGGAACGTTCCAAAAGATAAAAGTCAGGTACATCATAACGGTGAGGCAAACGCCAAAAAGTCTCTTAACCATACCTGCAGCGAACTTATTCTTTAAGTACACACGCCAAGCAATGAACATTCCTATTAGGAAGGAAGTCCCAACAATTACTGACTTATAAAGCCCCTCATCAAAAAGGTACGTGTCGTGAGTGATTTTGTCTGCCCATGCACACCAAATAACCCAAATGACCGCACAGCAGAATGAAATCAGCTCTATCTTTGTTGGCAACCTTATTATCATTAATATTTTTCTCATCTTCCTTGCGAATACGCCCATAGAGTAATCTTCACCTGATTATCCCAGTCCAGTTGCGGTGCTGCTGGTAGTGGCATCCAATGACCCTCTTCCCGTCGCTCTGTTTCAAAGAAGCCATCATCCACTACGATTATACGAGAGGTGCTGGCGCTGAAATCCGCGCCAGCTCTGGTTTTAGATGAGGTTAACGAAGGTTATCAGGAGAGTGTATTCAACTAGTGCTTAACGATATACATTGTGCGGCTATAGGCCACATCTTCAGGGTTAGTAATCGGATACCCTTTCAGCCACGGTTTAATTAAACGCCCGTTGGTATACTGATAAATCGGTGCAATAGGTGCCTGTTCCATCAGAATTTTCTCCGCGGCGTTATAATCGGCATTGCGCGCTTTCTCTGTATTCTCCAGAGTTGCCTGGGTCAACACTTTGTCGTACGCCGGATCATTAAATCGGGAGATATTGCCCGTATGGGTCGATGTTAATAGCGACAAGAACGTAGAAGGCTCATTGTAGTCACCCACCCATGAGGCGCGGATCACATCAAAATTACCGGTATTACGGCTGTCGATATACGTTTTCCATTCCTGATTCTGCAGTTTTACGTCAACACCGAGGTTCTTCTTCCACATAGAAGCCACTGCGATAGCAATCTTCTGATGATTTTCTGAGGTGTTGTACAGCAGCGTCAGTTTAAGCGGTTTCTGTGGGCCATAGCCCGCCGCACGCAGCAGCGTTTTTGCCTGCGCATTTAATTCTTCCTGACTCATTTGCTCAAACGGTGAAGGTTCCGGCACAAATCCTGCCGTTACATCCGGCGTAAAATGCCATGCCGGTTTCTCACCGGTACCCAAAACTTTCTCTGCCATCAGACGACGATCGATAGTCATGCTGAGCGCCAGACGCACGCGCGAATCGGCGGTCGGTCCCTTCTGGGTATTGAAAGCATAATAATAAGTACCAAGTTGCGGCGGGGTGTAAACCTGACCCGGGATATCCTTCAACAGTTTCTGGTACATATTTTTCGGGAAGGATTCCGTGATATCAATATCACCCGCAAGATAGCGCTTGGTGGCAGCTGACTCCTGGTTGATCGGCAGGAAGGTGACTTTTTGCAACACCGTTTTGGCGTTGTCCCAATAATGCGTGTTCGGCACCACTTCCAGTTTTTCGTTCACGACGCGATCTTTGAGCACATAGGCGCCGTTACCAATAAGATTGCCTGGTTTGGTCCACTCTTTGCCGCTCTCAACGTTAGCTTTTTGTACCGGATAGAATGCAAAACTCGCTGTCAGATTGGCAAACCAGGGCAGCGGTTTATCCAGTTGAACTTTCAATGTCCGTGCATCGACAGCACTAACGCCAAGTTTATCAGGCGTGACTTTGCCATCGATAATAGCCTGAGCATTATTAATTCCCGCCAGCGCCGCAAACCAGGCAAACGGCGACAGCGTTTTTGGATCAACCAGACGCTGCCAGCTATAGACAAAATCCTGCGCCGTTACCGGCGTACCATCGGCCCATTGCGCATTGTCACGCAGCGTAAACGTCCAGATGCGGTTATCGTTACTCTTCCACTGGGTAGCGACGCCAGGCACGATCTCACCCTTCTCATTCTGGTTGACCAGCCCTTCAAATAGATCACGAATAACCTGTATTTCAGGCAGCCCTACAGCTTTTGCCGGATCAAGCGACGCCGGTTCGTCTTTTATATGACGCACCAGTTCTTGTTTCTCTGCCAGTACCGTTCCGCTGGGAACATCAGCAGCCCAGGATAAAGAAATGCTGCTAACCAACAACGCACAACAGGTTACTGAAACAGAATGCTGCATAAGATACCCTCAATTCCGGCTACTAAGTGAATGTGTAATTATTTGTATCGCCAGCAGGAAATGCAATTAACTTCCGACAAGAAAGTGATATTACACCTGAAAAGATAAGTGTGTGAAAACGATTTGATTATCCATACATTTTGCACAACACTGCGAGTAACAATCCAAGCATTCAGAGATGACTATGACCGTTACCCGTCCCCGTGCCGAGCGCGGCGCATTCCCACCTGGAACCGAACATTACGGACGTTCATTGTTAGGCGCACCGCTAATCTGGTTTCCTGCACTGGCAGCCGATCGTGAAAGCGGCCTGATACTGGCGGGAACGCACGGCGACGAAAACTCCTCGATCGTTACCCTTTCCTGCGCATTGCGTACGCTTAACCCTTCCCTGCGTCGCCACCATGTGGTGCTGGCCGTAAACCCTGACGGTTGCCAGCTTGGGCTGCGCGCAAATGCGAACGGCGTCGATCTGAACCGTAATTTTCCCGCCGCAAACTGGAGAGCGGGCGAAACG
Source organism: Citrobacter sp. Cpo071 (assembly GCF_030332765.1). NCBI lineage: Bacteria > Pseudomonadati > Pseudomonadota > Gammaproteobacteria > Enterobacterales > Enterobacteriaceae > Citrobacter > Citrobacter sp. Cpo071. The sequence continues at coordinate 835,804 of NZ_JAOWHE010000085.1, forward strand.
GTGTATCGCTGGAACAGTAGCGCAGAAGAGCGTGATGTGGTGTTGTTGACCGGAGAAAGTCCGGGTTCGGAACCAGAAACCCAGGCGTTGTGTCAGCTTATTCACCGAATTCATCCCGCCTGGGTAGTCTCTTTTCACGATCCACTGGCCTGTATTGAAGATCCCAGAAGCAGCGAGCTGGGTGCGTGGCTGGCACAGTCGTTTGAATTGCCTCTGGTCACCAGCGTAGGTTATGAAACGCCCGGCTCTTTTGGGAGCTGGTGCGCAGACCTGAATTTACACTGCATAACCGCCGAATTTCCGCCCATTTCATCGGATGAAGCGAGCGAAAAATACCTGCTGGCCATGTCCAATCTGCTGCGCTGGCACCCTAGAGATGGAGCTGCCCGGTCGTAAAATGCAGGGCTGGCTCCGCATCGCTGGCAAGCCAGGTAGGGCCATCAAGATCGGCAAAGTTAACCTGCGGCGTAAGCGGTAACGCCGCACCGATAGCCCGGGAGGTACACAGCATGCAGCCCAGCATCAGCGCAAATCCCTGCTCGCGGGCTTCCGTTGCCAGCGCCAGTGCTTCCGTCAGACCGCCTGTTTTGTCCAGTTTGATATTGACCATTTCATAGCGTCCGTGCAGCGCTTTCAGGCTGCTGCGAGTGTGGCAACTTTCATCTGCGCAGATGGGCAGCGGATGCACAAAATTCTCCAGCGCGGCATCATCCTGAGCCGGCAGCGGCTGCTCCAGCATTGCCACCCCTAAATCAGCCAACAGCTGACAGCGTGCCGCAAGGCCTTCTGCCCGCCAGGATTCATTGGCGTCGACAATAATCGTAGCGTCAGGAACAGCCGCACGAATGGCAACCATCCGCTCACTAATCAAGCGAGCATCCAGTTTAACTTTCAGCAGTTTTGCGCCATTTCCCCACAGCGCAGCCGCGCTCGCAGCCATTTGTTCCGGCGAGCCAATCACCACTGTTTGCGCCGTCGTCACCACTTCCGCCAGTTCACTTCCCACCAATTCCGCCAGCGACTTCTGCTGTTGACGCGCACTTAGATCCCACAACGCGCAGTCTACGGCATTTCGCGCAGCCCCTGCTGGCAGCAGCTTTTGCAGCTCTTCACGCGTAAGTCCGTTTTCCAGCTGTGGCGCAATGCTCATAATTTGCGCCAGAACAGAGGCATCGCTTTCACCGTAGCGTGGGTACGGTGTGCACTCGCCAATACCTGTGACGCCATTTTCTGTCAATTCGACGACAACCACATGCGCTTCGGTCCTGCTCCCACGGGCTATGACAAAGGGAGTGTGCAGCGGCCAGGCTTCCTCATATACCTTAACTGTTCTCATTTGTTTTCCTTAATGCAGTCCCTGAAGCGGATATCCGCAAATAGCGTTTGCCGTGTTAACTGTTGATGGCATAAACTAGCCTCGACGTTAACTATATGTAAACAGGAAGATAACCATGTCACAAACCGTTCATTTCCAGGGCAACCCGGTTGCAGTTGCCGGCTCCATTCCTCAGGCTGGAAGCAAAGCTCAGGCTTTTACCCTTGTGGCTAAAGACCTGTCTGACGTTACGCTGGGCCAGTTTGCAGGCAAGCGCAAAGTGCTGAATATTTTCCCAAGCATCGATACTGGCGTTTGCGCGGCATCGGTACGTAAGTTTAACCAACTGGCGACAGAAATCGACAATACCGTCGTACTGTGTATTTCGGCCGACCTGCCATTCGCCCACTCTCGTTTTTGCGGCGCGGAAGGTCTGAGCAACGTTATCACGCTGTCCACCCTGCGCAACGCAGAATTCCTGAAAAACTACGGTGTTGAAATCGCTGAAGGCCCGCTGAAAGGTCTGGCCGCACGTGCCGTAGTTGTTATCGATGAAAATGACAATGTTGTTTTCAGCCAACTGGTCAATGAAATCACCAACGAACCAGACTACACAGCGGCGCTGGACGTTCTGAAAGCGTAAGCTGCGTTTGCATACAAAAATGCCTCCGGATGGAGGCATTTTCATTTACGGCATTACTCTTCGCTTTTTTTCTGTTGGCTCAGGCCGTACTCGCGCAATTTATTGGCAATCGCGGTATGCGAAACGCCGAGGCGCTTGGCCAGCTTGCGCGTGCTGGGATAATTCATATACAGCTGCGTCAGCACGGAGCGTTCAAAGCGGCTGGTAATTTCATCCAGCGACCCTTCCATCACCTCTTCTCCGACCGCAACCGTTGCCGCATCATAATCCGGCAGCAAAATATCCTGTGGCCGCAGCTCATAGCCTTCAAGCTGGGTCAGCGCCCGGTAGATAGCGTTTTTAAGCTGACGCACGTTGCCTGGCCAACCGTAACGGGTTAACACCGTGCTGAGATCGGCGGACAGCTTCGGACGCGGCACGCCCTGCTCATCGGCAAAACGCGCCACAAACAGTTCGGTAAGCGGCATAATATCTTGTGGGCAATCGCGCAGCGGCGGCAGGTTTAACGTCAGTACATTCAGACGATAATAGAGGTCTTCACGGAAAAGTCCTTTCTGCACCAGCTCCACAAGGTTCTTTTGCGTCGCGCAAATCACACGGACATCAACATGAACTTCGTGATCTTCTCCCACGCGACGGAACGTACCGTCATTGAGAAAACGCAGCAATTTGGTCTGCATACGCGGCGACATTTCGCCAATTTCATCTAACAGAACCGAACCGCCATTCGCCTGCTCAAAGAACCCTTTTTTGCCTTCCGGCGCATGGCCAAACAGCTCGCTTTCAACCGCATCTTCAGGGATTGACGCACAGTTCAGCGCCAGATACGGTTTCGACGCACGCGGGCTTGCCAGATGACATGCATGAGCAAAAAGATCTTTGCCGGTGCCGGTATTACCAGTAATCAGCAGCGGTGCGCTCAGCGTCGCCAGCTTGCGCGCTTGTTCTACGACGTGTTTCATTTTGGCGCTGACGGCAATAATCTGGCTAAACGCGCTGAGATCCTGCGTTGTCATATTTTGCAGCTGACGTCCCATTCGGATGGTGGAGCGCAACATCACCACCGCGCCGGTCAGCATCTGCTCCTGATTTTCGCCCTGCAAATGGACAGGCGTAATTTCCATCAGGAAATTCTGCCCGTTAATCACGACATGTTCGCTATGGGAATCCTGCGGATTGCTTTCCAGCCAGCGCTGGAAGTTAAACCCATTGATTAACTGGGCTGCGGTATGGTTGCGCATCCGTTCCTGGGTGTGCGCAAAAAGTTGACAGCTCGCAGGGTTCGCCATCTCAACTTTGCTTTTCATATCAAGAGAAAGGACCGGCTCAGGCAACGCTTCAAGAAGCGCACTTAGCGCCAGATGTTCACGTTCAGAAGGCATCCAGGGCACGGTGCGCACATCCGTAACCCCTGAAATACGGCGAATTTCAGCCATCAGGCTGCTGAAGTTGGTGAACTCCAGCTCCGCAAAATTAAGGTAAATCCGCCCGATGGGGTCAATCTCGATACCGCGTAAATCAATGCTTCTCAGCACCAGTAAATCGAGTAATTCGCGGGTCAGACCAAGACGGTCTTCACAAAAGACTTCCAAACGCATAGGAACCTTCATCAGGACAAGGGATTATGTAGTAAATGATAAGACAGTATTTGGTTCGCAGGAAGAACTCTGTCAACAAATATTGACAGCGCGCTGGAAAATTGGGCGCCGGGGCGTAAAGTTATACGATCGGCGCCTGTTTTTTAGCTAACTTTCGCGCGGAGATTTGTTCTTTTGTAAGGTCTCTTTCACCTGACCAATCAGTTGACGGCGAAAATCGCCCAGTCGTGGCTTATCATCATCGATCCACGGCAGCGGTCGGCAAAGCTCCATAGCTTTAATGCCCAGACGCGCCGTTAATAACCCCGCGCCAATGCCCTGTGCGGCACGCGTTGATAAGCGGGCGGCTAAATCCTGCGACATCCAGTCCATCCCTACTTCCCGCACCAGCTCACTGGCCCCGGCAAAAGCGATATTCAACAACACCAGGCGGAACAGGCGCAGACGGCTGTAATAACCAAGTTCAATGCCATACAGCGATGCAATGCGATTAATCAGCCGCAGATTTCGCCAGGCGATAAACGCCATATCCACCAGCGCCAACGGACTGACGGCAATCATCAGCGTGGACTCTGCTGCTGAACGACTGATCTCACGCCGGGCTTGCGCATCCAGCACCGGCTGCACCAGATGGGCATACAGGCTGACCACTTCGCGATCGTTCTGTGTTTCATGAATTGAGGCATACCAACGCTGCAATGCTGGATGAGACTGATCGATACCCGCCTGCTGCGCCAGTTTTTCACAAAATGCACGACCTTTTCCGGTTCCATGGCTGTGGAGCAAGTCTCGCGCTTCATCACGTTCGTGCGCGCGCTGACGCAATCGCCACAATCTGCGCCACTCGGTCGCCACCGATCCGACACCTGCGCCGATAATCAATGCGCCTGCGGCACATCCTCCCAGCGCGACCCAGTCCTGAGTCTGCCAGGCGTTCATGGTCCACTGCACACCCTGAGCAACAACGCTTACGCCAAACAGCGCCAGCCCGCCCATCACCATCTTGCGCCACAGACTGCGTTTGGGGCGTAAGGCCGCATCAATGACGGCCTCCGCCTGACCTTCGTCTTCCAGGGGTTCATCCACTTTCGCCGGAGAAAAAGTCTGCGCCTCCGTTTCGTTGAACATTTGCTGCGCTTTAAACGCCGTGTTTTGTTCCACGTCCAGCGGACCTGAGAAATCGATACGCGGTTTTAACGGCTCGCTCATCGCAATTTATCTCCTATTAAAAACTCCAGCGCGGCATCAAGGCGGATATGCGGTAAGGGTTTATCGACATCCATAACCTGCGGGCGAAACGCCTCAAACTGAAAGCCCTGGCGGTCCCAAAATGCCTGTCCGGGCAGTCGCGCGGGAACCTCGCCCGGATAAACTGTCAGCGGTTCGCCATCGCTCAGACGATTACCTCGCAGCGCCGGGATCTTTTCACCTTTCACATCGATCAAGCCGCTGGTGGTTGCCTGCACCGATGCCAGCCCCAGACAATCCATGCTGATACCTTCGAACGCCGCGTTTTGCCATGCGTCCTGGATCAGCTGCTGCAATAACGACACCATATTGGCGTGCTGATCGACCGTGACGTGGTCGGCTTTGGTGGCGGCAAACAGCAGCTTGTCGATCACTGGAGAAAATAGCCGACGAAACAGCGTACGCTGCCCGTAATGGAAGCTTTGCATCAACTGGGTAAGCGCCAGGCGCATGTCGTTGAACGCCTGTGGCCCGCTGTTGAGCGGCTGCAGGCAATCGACCAGCACAATCTGGCGGTCAAAGCGCAGGAAGTGATTCTTATAAAACCCTTTGACGACCTTTTCGCAGTAATAATTGAATCTTTCGCGCAACATGCCCGCGTTGGTGTGTTTGTCTGCCTGCGCCAGCTTTGATTCCCCCCAGGCATCGACATCCGGCCACGGGAAGAATTGCAGCGCAGGCGCGCCCGCCATATCTCCGGGCAGGACAAAACGGCCCGGTTGAATAAAATGCAGGCCCTGCTGTTTACACTGATGCAGATACTCCGTCCAGGCGGCAGCAATTTCCGCCAGACGGTTTTCATCAGCAGGCGCCAACGGATCCAGCCCCTGGCATAACTGCCGCCATTTTGCCGACCATTCGCCCCGCTGCCCCTGCAATAATCCGGTCATTTGCCGCGACCAGCTCAGATAATCCTGGGCAAGCATCGGTAAATCGAGCAGCCACTCCCCCGGATAATCGACGATCTCCAGGTACAGCGTGGAGGTGTCTTTAAAGTGGCGCAGTAAAGAGTCATTGGATTTATAGCGCAACGCCAGACGTATTTCACTCACGCCGCGCGTAGGGGTCGGCCAGGTTGGCGGAGAGCCGTACAGTTGCGCCAGTCCCTCATCATAGGTAAAGCGCGGAATGCCAAAATCGCGTTGAGGAACCCGTTTCACGCCGAGCAAACGCTCTTCGCGCACGCAGCTGAGCAACGGCAGACGCGCACCGGCATGAATATTGAGTAACTGGTTTACCATCGCGGTGATAAACGCCGTCTTACCGCTGCGGCTAAGTCCGGTAACAGCCAGGCGTAAATGCCGGTCTACCCCGCGATTAACCAGCGAATTGAGTTCATTTTTAAGTCGCTTCATCGCCATCCCGTTTTGCTGAAGGAACCGAAGAAATTATAACAAACAGGAAGTAAAGATAGGGGTCAATTCTTACTTATCAACTACCTGGGCGGTACCTGGCGGCATTATTCTTACCGCCAGGAGCAGAAGAACTGCGTACGGCTTATTTATTCTCTACTTTAGGAAGCGAGATCTGGTTGATGCCACCTTCATTCGTCACCTGCGTATAGCCCATTTCAGTCAACATATCCTTCGCTTGTCCCGATTGACGCCCGGAGTTGCAGTACAGCTTCACAGTGTCGTTCTTATCAGGAACTTCAGCTGCAATACGTGCCTTCATTTCTTTTAACGGAATATTGACGGCCCCCTGAATATGCTGCTGTTGGTACTGTTCAGGAACGCGAACATCGATCCAGTGTTCGGCTGCGTAAACCGGCATGCCGATGACCAGAGCCAATGCTAATACACCTTTTTTCAACATAATATCTTCCTGACTGATAGTTGGATTTACCTCTACACTATACGCCAGTTCTTAAGAAAATATTGCGACCGCATTATCACCGTCTGCAGGCGCGGACGATTGTTCCTCAGATTACCCATGCTGCAGTTAGCCTGTTGATTTTTCTACCCGCATTTGATGTTCCTACCCAACAATTAGGTGAGCAAAGCTGTAATTTATTATTTAATCTGATTGCAGGTGAGAAAGGATTACAGAATATCACGATAGGAACACAAATATTGCTGACCGACTTCCTGATATAAAACCTGGGTATTAATGCCCTGCGAAATAGATTTTTTAGTTCACCTTCAATACCCGTGGTAACAACCCAAAAGAATTTTGACAGCCCCCAAATTATATTTGTAAGCTGCCGCAAATTAACTGAGGGAATGTTGATTAATTGTTGCTTGCTTTTGCTGATTCAAATATCAGGGTTGATTACCTGAATAGCGTTTCGACAATTTTGCCGCAGCCCGACTCAACACCGGTTCCAGAACCAACGCCAGCAGCATTTTTAGCGGGCGTCGGGCGACGGACTTCACCGCCCACCCTGCTACACCCGCCGGGCCGTAGCGCAGCGCGGTCAGAAGCACCAGCTTACCTGCTATTTTAAAGCCCGGCTTAACCCTTTGCCCGGCACGTTGCCAGCGATTGTTCATTTCTGCCCTCACAATTGACGGAAGCGACTACGTAAGGAAAAAGTATCGGACGTCACATAACGCTCCATTTCACGTAAACGCTTTTCACTAGCCGCCAGCTCGCGATCGACGGCATCCAACAGCTCACCGCTTGATGGCTGCTGCTCGCCGGAAACCACATTATCCGGCATCGGATCCAACACAAAGGTCAGCACGATGTAGGCGACGAAGGTGAAAAAGGCCAGGCCAAAAAAGACTGACAACACCACCAGGATCCGTACCAGCTTCACAGGCACATCGAGATAATGCGCAATCCCAGCGCAAACCCCCTTCACCATGCCCTGCTGCGGAATACGCCACAGTTTTTTGTTCAGATTAACGCCTCCCATTAGCGGTCCCTCCAGTTTGGATGTTCAGCATCAAGAATGTCTTCCAGCGCCTGAATGCGCTCGCGCATCCGCTGTGCGTCATCGTTGAGTTCAACCAGGCGTTGCTGTTCACTTTGCGACAGTTCGCCACGGCTGGAACGGTTGCTGTAATGCAGCCAGAGCCAAATCGGTAAAACGAACAACACAAAGATGGTTAACGGGATGGCCAGAAATAGCGCGCTCATGAGTACTCCTTACAGGTGATGAGCGGCGGCGCGTTCGGGCGCCGCCAGATGTTATTATTGCTTGTCTTGCTGCATTTTGGCTTTAAGTTGCGCCAGCTGCTCGCTGATTTCATCATCTGCTTTCAGGTCAGCAAATTGCTGATCCAGAGACTTCTGTTTACCGAAGTTATGGCTTTCAGCCTCGGCTTCCATCTGATCGATACGACGCTCGAAAGATTCAAAGCGCGCCATCGCTTCATCAAGTTTACCGCTGTCCAGTTGACGACGAACATCACGCGAAGAACTCGCTGCCTGATGACGCAGCATCAACGCCTGCTGACGAGCACGGGTTTCACTGAGTTTATTTTCCAGCTCACCGATCTCTTTTTTCATACGCGCCAGCGTATCGTCAACCAGCGTCACCTCATGCTCCAGAGAGGCAATTAAATCGGTCAGTTTCTGCTTTTCAATTAACGCAGAACGCGCCAAATCTTCTTTCTCTTTACGCAGCGCAAGTTCTGCTTTTTCTTGCCACTCTGCCTGTTGGGCACTGGCCTGTTCGATACGGCGAGATAATTGTTTCTTTTCTGCCAGCGCACGCGCTGAGTTAGAACGTACCTCAACCAGCGTGTCTTCCATTTCCTGGATCATCAACCGCACCAGTTTCTGCGGATCTTCAGCCTTTTCCAGCAACGCATTAATGTTGGCGTTCACGATGTCGGCAAAACGAGAAAAAATACCCATAATGTAATCCTCACTTACTGTTCTGATATCGGGCTATGCCCTGCTGTTTTCGTTATGCACTTGGCGTGCCAACTTTTTATATAATTGATTTTAATGTAATTATATAATTTTACCTGCCAGGCTAATTAGCGTAAATTGGTGAATAACACTAACAAATGGTGAATTTCATCATGGCTGGATACAAAGATAATCTTCTGGGTGAAGCGAACAGCTTTATTGAAGTGCTGGAGCAGGTTTCTCATCTGGCACCGCTGGATAAACCTGTACTGGTTATAGGTGAGCGCGGGACCGGGAAAGAACTTATTGCCAACCGCCTGCACTACCTCTCCACCCGCTGGCAAGGCCCGTTTATTTCGCTTAACTGCGCGGCTCTAAACGAAAATTTGCTTGATTCCGAACTGTTTGGTCACGAAGCGGGTGCCTTTACCGGCGCGCAAAAACGCCATCCGGGACGTTTCGAACGCGCCGACGGCGGTACGCTGTTTCTCGATGAACTGGCAACCGCCCCGATGTTGGTACAGGAAAAATTACTGCGGGTTATTGAATATGGCGAGCTGGAGCGCGTTGGCGGCAGCCAGCCGTTGCAGGTTAACGTACGACTTGTTTGTGCGACCAATGCCGACTTACCTCGCATGGTCAGCGAAGGCACTTTCCGCGCTGACCTGCTGGATCGCCTGGCCTTTGACGTGGTGCAACTCCCACCGTTACGCGAGCGTCAAAGTGACATTATGTTAATGGCCGAACATTTTGCCATTCAGATGTGCCGCGAGATCGGATTACCTCTGTTTCCGGGTTTTAGTGCCGAGGCCAGAGAAACGCTCCTCCACTACCGTTGGCCGGGCAATATTCGTGAACTGAAAAACGTCGTGGAGCGATCCGTTTACCGGCATGGAACCAGTGATTACCCGCTGGATGAGATAATCATTGACCCCTTCCTCCGCCACACTACTCAGCCGCAGGCGCCGGAAACTAAACCGATGTCTGTAGGTTTACCGCTGGATCTGCGTGAATTCCAGCAGCAGCAAGAGAAAGACTTTCTACAAACCAGCTTACAGCAGGCAAAATTTAACCAGAAAAAAGCCGCTGAATTATTGGGTCTGACTTACCATCAGCTTCGCGCTTTGCTGAAAAAACACCAGATTTAACGCACATTTGCAGATGTCATATTGGCGGATTTGACGCATAACCTCATCAGGGTTTACCATGACGCCATTACTGTATAAAAAAACAGGTACAAATATGGCACTGGCACTCGTTGGCGAAAAAATTGACAGAAACCGCTTCACCGGTGAGAAAATTGAAAATAGTACATTTTTTAACTGTGATTTTTCAGGTGCCGACCTGAGCGGCACTGAATTTATCGGCTGTCAGTTCTATGATCGTGAAAGCCAGAAAGGGTGCAATTTTAGTCGTGCGATGCTGAAAGATGCCATTTTTAAAAGCAGTGATTTATCCATGGCGGATTTTCGCAATGCCAGTGCGCTGGGCATTGAAATTCGCCACTGCCGCGCACAAGGCGCAGATTTCCGCGGCGCAAGTTTTATGAATATGATCACTACTCGCACCTGGTTTTGTAGTGCATATATCACTAACACAAATCTAAGCTACGCCAATTTTTCGAAAGTCGTGCTGGAAAAGTGTGAGCTGTGGGAAAACCGTTGGATGGGTGCCCAGGTACTGGGCGCGACGTTCAGTGGTTCAGATCTCTCCGGCGGCGAGTTTTCGACTTTCGACTGGCGAGCAGCAAACTTCACACATTGCGATCTGACCAATTCGGAGTTGGGGGACTTAGATATTCGGGGCGTTGATTTACAAGGCGTTAAGTTGGACAACTACCAGGCATCGTTGCTCATGGAACGTCTTGGCATCGCGGTGATTGGTTAGCATTCACGGAGCGGTAAGTACCGCTCCCGCCCTTATACAATAGTGTCCGCTCTTGCCTTAAAGTCACTTTCGACGCACAGAGCATAAACGTTAGAGGGTTCCGGTCCCCCCATCAGAACACCAAACCTGACCAGACGTATAGCTGTTCTCCCCAGCGGCCAGGGTGACATAAAGCGGCGCGATTTCCACCGGTTGACCAGGGCGTCCCAGCGGCGCATTTGCCCCAAATTTCTCCACCTTTTCCTGCGGTTGACCACCACAGCACTGCAGTACAGTCCAGTATGGACCCGGCGCGACGGCATTGACACGGATCCCTTTCGGGGCCAGCTGTTTCGCCAGCGATTTAGTAAATGCCACGATAGCTGCTTTAGTCTGAGCATAATCAAGCAAGATTTCACTTGGCTCATAAGCCTGTACGGAGGAGGTATTAATTATCACGCTGTCTGGTGAAAGATGGGGTATGGCCGCTTTGGTGATCCAAAACATAGCGTAAACATTGGTTTTGAATGTTGCGTCGAAATCTTCTGTGGTGAGTTCCTCAATTGACTCACAAAATTGCTGACGACCTGCATTATTGACGAGGATATCCAACCCTCCCAGCCCTTTTACCGCCTGTTTTACCAGATGGCCGCAAAAAGTTTCATCACGGATATCTCCGGGGATGGCCAAAACATTTCTGCCTGCTTTTTTTATCAGGTCGACCACTTCACGCGCATCATCTTCTTCTTCAGGTAAATAGTTAATCGCAACATCAGCGCCTTCACGAGCATAGGCAATAGCAACAGCACGACCAATCCCTGAATCCCCACCGGTAATTAATACCTTGCGCCCATTCAGGCGACCGCTTCCCTGATAGCTGTCTTCTCCATGATCGGGGCGCGGTTGCATTTTCCCCGCCAGCCCGGGAAAGGGCTGCTGCTGCTGTTGAAAAGGCGGCGCCGGAAAACGCGCAGAATTGGTTTTATTGATGGTCTTTTTTTCCTTGTTTAAGCCAGCCATTCAATTACCTCTCATTATTTATCACAAAGACTAATAAGCGTAGACCAAAATGAATGGCATGACCTATATTATCCAGCTACACTTAATTTTCTCGGAATATTACCCCCCCTACTTTCCTCTACCGTTGCGCTTATATCCCCACCAACGTTAGATTTAATTTAAACAATATTATTTGAGACTTATCCAGTTCGCAGTGTTAATAAATAGCAACCACACTTAACATTTCAACCTTGGCAAAAGGAGAACGTATGAAATTATCCATAACGCCATTATTATGTTGTTTTTTATTGTCGCCAGCGCTTGCTGATGATAACGGCGGGTTGAAAAATGATACAGCTCCACCGCCAGCCCACGCTCTGGATGAAGGTTATCGTGGGACTGAAGATGCAAGAATCATGACTGTCGAACAGGCCAAAACGATGCATGACGGTGCGACCATTTCTCTGCGAGGTAATCTCATCGAGGATCAAGACGGAGACAAATTTGTCTTTCGTGATAAAACCGGCAGTATCCTGACTTTAATTCCACACGCGGTTTTCGATGGTCGAACGGTTAAACCCGATCAAATGATCAGTATTAACGGTAGCCTCAACGCTAAAATGCAACCACCAGTAGTACGCGTAAATAAGATCCAGAAGTAACGCAATAACCGGGAAGAAAGCCGCTCTTCCCGGTCGATTTTCTTTATTCCCACGATTTTGCGAATGCTCTCTTCTGCCCGTCATGGTCATTTCCTCCCTCTTTCCCCTCACATTTTTCTTTCTACCCGCGAATCACGCGTTTATAGCAAGTCAGATGGGCCATGAAAATGCTAAGATAGTTAACAGAGTAGATTCAAAGTGGATAGCAGGTATGAATTTTGACCATGTCGCGGTGTTGAACTCGAGCTTATCGAGCCTGTTACTCCCAAAAACAAACGGTAATGGCAAATGTCATTAAGTATTAGTAAGATAGCCTCTTTATATAATCCATTAAAATTATGCGCCTGGTTTTATCATCTCTGATCGTGATGGCTGGATTTCTGAGTGGTCAGGCTGCTGCTGCGCCTGAGCAAGCTCCGCACGCTGATATCCGTGACAGTGGGTTTGTCTATTGCGTCAGCGGGCAAGTCAATACGTTCAACCCACAAAAAACGAGCAGCGGTCTCATCGTCGACACGTTAGCGGCCCAATTGTATGACCGACTGCTTGATGTAGATCCCTACACCTATCGGCTGGTGCCTGAGCTGGCTGAAAGCTGGGAGGTGCTGGATAACGGCGCAACCTACCGCTTCCATCTGCGTCGTGACGTTCAGTTTCAGAAGACTGCCTGGTTCACCCCCACCCGCAAACTAAATGCAGACGATGTGGTGTTTACCTTCCAGCGCATCTTTGATCGCCACCATCCGTGGCACAATGTGAACGGCAGCAGTTTCCCCTACTTCGACAGCCTGCAGTTTGCCGATAACGTCCAAAGCGTGCGCAAACTGGACAACAACACCGTTGAATTCCGCTTAACGCAACCGGATGCCTCCTTTATGTGGCACCTTGCCACACACTATGCCTCCGTAATGTCGGCGGAATATGCCGCTAATCTGGCAAAACAGGATCGCCAGGAGTTGCTCGACAGACAACCCGTCGGCACAGGCCCGTACCAGCTTTCGGAGAATCGTGCCGGCCAATATATTCGGTTGCAGCGACATGAAAAATTCTGGCGTGGCACTCCTCTGATGCCGCAGGTCGTAGTGGATCTCGGCTCTGGTGGAACCGGACGCTTATCGAAATTACTCACTGGCGAGTGCGACGTCCTGGCCTGGCCTGCCGCCAGCCAGCTCAGCATATTGCGTGATGACCCTCGCCTGCGTTTGACGCTGCGCCCGGGAATGAACATTGCCTATCTGGCGTTCAACACCAATAAACCGCCGTTGAATAACCCTGCCGTGCGGCATGCGCTGGCGCTAGCGATCAACAACCAGCGCTTAATGCAGTCTATCTACTACGGGACGGCAGAAACCGCGGCATCTATTTTGCCTCGCGCCTCGTGGGCTTATGATAACGAAGCTAAAATTACAGAATACAACCCGGCAAAATCGCGCGAGCAGCTAAAAGCGCTGGGGCTGGAGAATCTGACGTTACAACTTTGGGTCCCTACCAGCTCTCAGGCCTGGAACCCCAGTCCGCTGAAAACCGCCGAGCTGATTCAGGCAGATATGGCTCAGGTGGGTGTAAAAGTGAAGATCATCCCGGTAGAAGGTCGTTTTCAGGAGGCGAGATTAATGGATATGAACCATGATCTGACGTTATCTGGCTGGGCGACGGACAGTAACGATCCTGACAGTTTTTTCCGGCCGTTGCTCAGCTGTGCCGCCATCAATTCACAGACCAACTTTGCCCACTGGTGTAATCCGCAGTTTGACAGCATTCTGCGCAAGGCTCTCTCTTCGCAGCAGCTTTCATCGCGAATTGATGCCTATGACGAAGCGCAAAATATTCTTGCCCAAGAGTTACCGATCCTGCCACTGGCCTCTTCACTGCGTCTACAGGCTTACCGCTACGACATCAAAGGGTTGGTGCTCAGTCCATTCGGTAATGCCTCTTTTGCCGGCGTGTCCAGGGAAAAGAAAGATGAGGTGAAAAAACCATGATTATCTTCACCTTGCGTCGATTTTTATTGCTACTGGTAACCCTGTTCTTCCTGACCTTTATTGGCTTCAGCCTGAGCTACTTCACGCCTCATGCGCCGTTACAGGGTGCATCGCTGTGGAACGCATGGGTATTCTGGTTCAATGGTCTCATTCACTGGGATTTCGGCGTATCCAGTATCAACGGCCAGTTGATCTCAGAGCAGCTGAAAGAGGTGTTCCCGGCCACAATGGAGCTGTGCATTCTTGCCTTTGGTTTTGCACTAATGGTTGGGATCCCCGTTGGTATGCTGGCCGGTATCACGCGGAACAAATGGCAGGATCGCTGCATCAGCGCATTGGCTCTGATGGGGTTTTCTATCCCCGTTTTTTGGCTGGCGCTGCTGCTGACATTGCTCTTCTCGCTGACCCTCGGCTGGTTACCCGTTTCCGGGCGTTTTGATCTTCTCTACGAGGTGAAACCTGTTACCGGTTTTGCCATTATTGATGCGTGGATCTCCGACTCGCCCTGGCGCGATGAAATGCTGGTCAGCGCTATCCGTCATATGGTGCTCCCGGTGCTGACGCTCTCCGTTGCGCCCACCACAGAAGTTATCCGCCTGATGCGTATCAGCACCATTGAGGTCTTTGACCAGAACTACGTCAAAGCGGCGGCCACGCGCGGTCTGTCACGATTAACGATTCTGCGTCGTCACGTCCTGCACAATGCCCTTCCGCCAGTGATCCCGCGTCTGGGATTACAGTTTTCCACCATGCTGACGCTGGCGATGATCACCGAGATGGTCTTTAGCTGGCCCGGTCTTGGTCGTTGGCTGATTAACGCGATTCGCCAGCAGGATTACGCGGCGATTTCAGCGGGCGTGATGGTGATTGGCTCACTGGTTATTATCGTTAACGTCATCTCTGATATTTTGGGTGCTATGGCTAACCCTCTGAAACATAAGGAATGGTATGCCTTACGATAGCGTCTACAGCGAAAAACGCCCGCCAGGTACGTTGCGCACCGCATGGCGCAATTTCTATGGCGATGCGACTGCGATGATCGGCCTGTACGGCTGTGCGGGACTGGCTATTCTGTGTATTTTTGGTGGTTGGTTTGCCCCTTACGGCATCGATCAGCAATTTCTCGGCTATCAGCTTTTACCGCCGTCATGGTCGCGCTATGGCGAAGTCTCATTCTTCCTCGGGACTGACGATCTGGGACGTGACGTTTTAAGCCGTCTGCTCAGCGGCGCGGCCCCGACCGTTGGCGGCGCGTTTGTCGTCACTCTTGCCGCCACGCTGTGTGGCCTGGTATTGGGCGTAGTTGCCGGTGCGACGCACGGCTTGCGCTCTGCGGTGCTGAACCACATTCTGGACACCCTGCTGTCGATCCCTTCTCTGCTGCTGGCGATTATTGTGGTGGCCTTTGCCGGGCCTCATCTGACACACGCCATGTTTGCCGTCTGGCTGGCACTGCTGCCGCGCATGGTGCGCTCCGTTTACAGCATGGTGCATGACGAGCTGGAGAAAGAGTACGTCATTGCTGCTCGCCTGGACGGTGCAACCACACTGAATATTCTGTGGTTCGCCGTTCTGCCCAATATTACCGCTGGCCTTATTACTGAAATCACCCGCGCACTGTCGATGGCGATTCTGGATATCGCCGCGCTGGGTTTTCTCGATCTTGGCGCACAGCTGCCGTCCCCGGAATGGGGAGCCATGCTCGGCGACGCGCTGGAGCTGATTTATGTCGCACCGTGGACGGTGATGCTGCCAGGCGCGGCAATTATGATAAGCGTGTTGCTGGTTAACCTATTGGGTGACGGCGTGCGCCGCGCAATTATTGCGGGGGTGGAGTAATGCCATTACTGGATATCCGCAACCTGACCATTGAATTCAGGACCGGTGACGACTGGGTAAAGGCTGTTGATCGTGTCAGCATGACCTTGAATGAGGGTGAAATCCGCGGGCTGGTCGGCGAATCTGGCTCCGGCAAAAGTCTGATCGCTAAGGCCATTTGCGGCGTCGCTAAAGATAACTGGCGCGTAACCGCAGACCGTATGCGTTTTGATGATATCGATCTGCTACGCCTTTCCGCGCGTGAACGACGCAAACTGGTCGGTCATAACGTCTCCATGATCTTTCAGGAGCCGCAGTCATGTCTCGATCCGTCCGAGCGTATCGGACGTCAACTGATGCAAAATATTCCGGCATGGACCTACAAAGGTCGCTGGTGGCAGCGCATCGGTTGGCGCAAGCGCCGTGCGATTGAACTCTTGCACCGCGTCGGGATAAAAGACCATAAAGACGCCATGCGCAGCTTCCCATATGAACTAACCGACGGTGAATGTCAGAAGGTCATGATCGCTATCGCATTAGCGAATCAGCCGCGTTTGCTGATTGCCGATGAACCGACGAACGCGATGGAGCCAACCACCCAGGCGCAAATTTTCCGTCTGCTAACCCGTCTGAATCAAAACAGCAATACCACCATTTTGTTGATAAGCCATGACCTGCAAATGCTCAGCCAGTGGGCTGACAAAATCAACGTGATGTACTGCGGGCAAACGGTCGAAACCGCGCCAAGTAAAGATTTGGTGACCATTCCTCATCATCCTTATACTCAAGCGTTGATTCGCGCTATTCCTGATTTTGGTAGCGCAATGCCGCACAAAAGCCGCCTGAATACCATGCCAGGAGCTATTCCATTGCTGGAACAATTACCCATCGGCTGTCGTCTGGGGCCACGCTGCCCTTATGCACAACGCGAATGTATTGAAACCCCAAGACTGACCGGAGCAAAGAATCATCTCTACGCCTGTCATTTCCCGCTGAACATGGAGAGAGAGTGAGATGGTAGAAACCCTGCTCGAAGTTCGTAATCTGAGCAAAACCTTTCGCTACCGGACAGGTTTATTTCGCCGCCAGACCGTTGAGGCCGTCAAGCCCCTGAGTTTCACCCTGCGTGAACGTCAGACGCTCGCCGTCATTGGTGAAAACGGTTCGGGGAAATCTACGCTGGCAAAAATGTTGGCGGGTATGATTGAACCCACCAGCGGTGAACTGCTGATTGACGATCATCCGTTAAAATATGGCGATTATTCATTTCGTAGTCAGCGGATCCGTATGATTTTCCAGGATCCGTCAACATCGCTTAATCCGCGGCAACGTATCTCGCAAATCCTCGATTTTCCGCTACGTCTGAATACCGACCTCGAGCCTGAGCAGCGTCGTAAACAGATCGTGGAGACCATGCGCATGGTCGGGCTGCTGCCCGATCACGTAAGCTATTACCCACATATGTTGGCCCCAGGGCAAAAACAGCGTCTGGGCCTTGCCCGTGCGCTCATTTTACGCCCCAAAGTCATTATCGCCGACGAAGCCCTGGCCTCTCTGGACATGTCGATGCGTTCGCAGCTCATCAATCTGATGCTGGAATTGCAGGAAAAACAGGGGATTTCGTATATCTATGTGACCCAACATATTGGCATGATGAAGCACATCAGCGATCAGGTATTAGTCATGCACCAGGGCGAAGTGGTAGAACGCGGCAGTACAGCGGATGTTCTGGCGTCCCCGCTTCATGAGCTTACCCGCCGCCTGATTGCAGGTCATTTCGGCGAAGCGCTTACCGCTGATGCCTGGCGAAAAGATCGTTAGCAAACGGCTGCCCTCCTCAACCGGGGGGCAATCTGTCATCAGTGACACAACGTGGGTAAGAGCAGCGTATCAACTTCAGTAAACGCGACTGACGGGTAAAGGGCACCACCCTGCATTGCCCAGACACCTGCGGTACTGGCCTCGTCGATAAGTCGTACTGTTTCTACTCCCTTCACCACAACACGGTCGCAATATTCCCTGATATTTTTGATCAGCACCGGGAACATCGGTTTTTCTACCTGTTCCAGGAAGAAACCGCGATCCAGTTTCACAACGTCAAAATGACCGCAAACCAGCGGACTGGCCCCTACGCTGCCGGAGCCAAGATCGCCCAACCACAATGCGTTTGGGCCGTCGCGAAGTGAATTAATCAGCAGATTATTCAGGCACACGGTATTCGACAGAAAACGTTCTGAAAGTTCCAGTGCAATAAATGGTAGAGCATGTAAGGCCGACTTGATGGCTGGATCACCAATCGCCAGCAGTGCCATTTCGTCAATGAGGTTCAGGGTGCAAATAAGGCTGTTGCGCTCAAACCAGTCACGCTTTTCGGCAATTAGTCGAATTTGCTCGAGCATGAAATTACGCTTTTGTTCGCTATCCCACGCTGAAATGATGAAATCTGGATGCAACGGGTGAACCGTATCTGAAGTAAACCGGGCGTTAATCTCTACACCCAGTAATTTATCTGTTGTGTCTCTCATCGGTTCCGCGATGAAATGATAGTGCATAAGACCACTCCAATTGATCATAACATCCTGATAATGCACTTCTAATCACAATCAATCAATAATATCGATCAATGAATCGATATTGATCGATAAAAACAATATATAATAACAAGCTGAATATTGTCATGTTTTATGTTTTAAGAAAGTTCCTACCTTGCTATGTTTATTAACATCAGCTAGCAATGAAATAATACCATTTCAATGCCTTTGAAACCTCGTATTTTCTCTGATTCACCGACGTTAGATGCCTGAACGAAGCATAAGCGGAGGGGGATGATATACTCCTCACATGTAATAACGTGACAGGTCACGTGAGGCGGATAACCATTCTCAAGGGAAAAAGCGTGGGATATAATTTCAGGCCAATTTCGAGTGTGTTTGATGCGTCAATCATAACTCATTGATTGATAAAAGATAAGTGTTAACCAAAAGGATTAAAGCCATGGGTTTTTTATCAGGTAAGCGCATTCTGGTGACAGGCCTTGCCAGTAAATTGTCTATCGCATGGGGAATCGCTCAGGCGATGCATCGCGAAGGTGCCGAACTGGCGTTCACCTACCAGAACGACAAGCTGAAAGGTCGTGTGGAAGAATTTGCAGCGCAATTAGGCTCCAACATTGTTTTGCAGTGTGATGTAGCTGAAGATGCCAGCATTGACGCCATGTTTGCTGAACTGAGCAAAGCCTGGCCGAAATTCGACGGTTTCGTACACTCCATCGGCTTCGCACCTGCTGACCAACTGGAAGGCGATTATGTGAACGCAGTTACCCGCGAAGGATTTAAAATTGCGCATGACATTAGCGCTTATAGCTTTGTTGCGATGGCAAAAGCATGTCGTTCCATGCTAAACCCTGGCTCTGCGCTACTGACGTTGTCCTATCTGGGCGCAGAGCGTGCAATCCCTAACTATAACGTGATGGGCCTGGCGAAAGCCTCATTGGAAGCAAACGTCCGTTATATGGCTAACGCAATGGGGCCTGAAGGCGTACGCGTAAACGCAATTTCCGCAGGTCCAATCCGCACCCTCGCTGCTTCCGGTATCAAAGATTTCCGTAAAATGCTGGCCCATTGCGAAGCCGTTACGCCGATTCGTCGCACTGTTACCATTGAAGATGTGGGCAACTCTGCGGCATTCCTGTGTTCCGATCTTTCTGCCGGTATCTCAGGTGAAGTTGTACACGTTGACGGTGGTTTCAGCATCGCTGCAATGAACGAACTGGAGCTGAAATAATCTTCCACTCTTCTCCGGGCGGCCCACCGTCGCCCGTGATGCTCGTTTTTAATTCCCCTCTACCCAGTCCCATATATGCTTTTCTGATATTTATTATCACGTAACAATCTTTCATCCCCTCTTCTGCTTACGTCAGGATATTGCAGCGCAAACGATCCGGCGTAGTGGTGTGACGACGTGTCCGGGTCGCCACTTTTTAGACCAAGGACCGCCCATGGAACAACGCCGAATTGAAGGCAAAAGCCACTGGTATCATGAGACGCAATCCAGCATGTATCCACAAGATGTTCTGCCGCTGGTGCCGGAAGCCGCTCATGTCGACGACTGCTTTTTACTGGATCTGGCGATATCTGATGACGCCCTTTTACCTTTTCAATCCTGGTTAATCCCTGCCCGTAAACTTGCACAGATCCTCTTCCCGACCCACGTAAACCTGAGTCAGATGCACACATTCAGCGCCTATGAACGGATGAGTACGGCGTTAACCGTCGCTCAGGTATATGGCGTCCAGCGATTATGTAATCACTATGCCGCGCGTCTAACACCGCTTCCTGGGCCGGACTCCTCGCGGGAAAGTAACCATCGACTGGCGCAAATCACCCAATATGCTCGTCAACTTGCCAGCTCTCCTGCCGTGATAGGCGCGCGCGATCGCCATCATCTGGATGCAGTCGGGCTGACCACCAGCGATAGCATTCTGATGAATCAAATTATCGGATTCGTCGGTTTTCAGGCCCGTATCGTGGCCCTGTTTCAGGCCTGGTGTGGACATCCGGTGCGCCGAATTCCGGGTCTCGATATACAACAATTCGCTCACGCTTCACCATTTAGTGCAGCAAACGCTACCTGGCACGCTTCGCCATTTCCGATTGAAAAACATCTTAATCATGATGAGTCGATAGACAGACGTTATCCCGAGGAACTGCAAGCGTTACTGCCATTACTGATACATTCCCCCGTCATTTTGGATTTACTCGGGTCGCTCATTTCCAGCACGCAACGTAGCGGGATACCGGTACGGGCATTTTCATTGGCGGCGCTGATGACTTCGCGGATTAATGGCAGCGTGGCCTGTTTTAATGAACATGCGTATTCAGCTCATGAATTAACCGAGGCCATTACCGTTCTTCGTCAGGATGAACGTGAATTACAACGGTGGGAACAACGACATCCGGTTGAGCGCGTCACCCTACAGGCGGTACAATGGCTGACCCGGGCGCCCGACCGCTTTAGCACCGCACTGTTAACGCCTTTGTTCGATCAGGGAATCTCTTCAGAGCAGGCCATTAACCTGCTAGCCTGGAGTGGATTGTGCGGATGGTTGAATCGCTTGAAAATCGCGCTGGGCGACACTGATTAACCGATCCACTTACTGAAAGAGCGCTTGCTGCAACTGGCAGAATCGCGTAAAACTGTCAGCCGCTCTTTTAGCCACGAAAATAGACAATTATGCTTCAGGACAACCCGCTGCTAGCGCAGCTTAAACAGCAACTACATTCCCAGACGCCACGTGCTGAAGGGGTGGTAAAAGCCACGGAAAAAGGCTTTGGCTTCCTGGAAGTCGATGCACAAAAAAGCTATTTCATTCCACCGCCGCAGATGAAAAAAGTGATGCATGGCGACCGTATTGTTGCGGTTATCCATACAGAAAAAGACCGTGAGTCTGCTGAGCCGGAAGAACTGATCGAACCCTTCCTGACGCGCTTCGTGGGTAAAGTTCAGGGCAAAAATGACCGTCTGTCCATTGTGCCGGATCATCCGTTACTGAAAGATGCTATTCCTTGTCGTGCAGCCCGCGGCGTTGAACATGAATTTAAAGAAGGCGACTGGGCTGTTGCAGAAATGCGCCGCCATCCGCTGAAAGGCGATCGCACCTTCTACGCCGAGTTAACCCAATTTATCACTTTTGCTGATGACCACTTTGTCCCGTGGTGGGTCACACTGGCACGCCATAATCTGGAAAAAGAAGCACCAGACGGTGTAGCAACCGAAATGCTGGACGAAGGCCTGGTTCGTGAAGATTTAACCGCCCTCAATTTCGTCACCATCGACAGCGCCAGCACCGAAGATATGGACGATGCGCTGTATGCTGAAGAACAAGCTGACGGCACGCTACAATTAACCGTCGCCATTGCCGACCCAACAGCCTGGATTGCAGAAGGCAGCAAGCTGGATAAAACGGCTAAAATTCGCGCGTTCACCAATTATTTACCGGGGTTCAATATCCCGATGTTACCACGTGAATTGTCTGACGATCTCTGCTCTCTGCGCGCGAACGAAGTGCGCCCGGTTTTAGCTTGTCGTATGAGCATTACCGCCGATGGCACGATTGAAGACAACATCACCTTCTTCGCCGCAACCATCGAGTCTAAAGCGAAGCTGGCCTATGACAATGTTTCCGACTGGCTGGAAGGTACTGGCGAGTGGCAACCAGAAAACGACGCGATTGCGGAACAAATCCGTCTGCTGCATCGTATTTGCCTGAGCCGAGGAGAGTGGCGTCATAACCACGCGCTGGTCTTTAAAGATCGCCCGGATTACCGTTTCGTTCTCGGTGAAAAAGGTGAAGTACTGGACATCGTCGCTGAGCCACGCCGCATCGCAAACCGTATCGTGGAAGAATCCATGATTGCGGCAAATATTTGCGCCGCCCGTGTGCTTCGCGACAAGCTGGGCTTCGGTATTTATAACGTCCATATGGGATTCGACCCTGCCAACGCCGACGCTCTGGCCTCGCTGCTGAAAACCCACGGTATGCACGTCGATGCCGAAGAAGTTCTAACACTGGAAGGTTTCTGCAAACTGCGCCGCGAACTGGATGCACAGCCATCCGGTTTCCTCGACAGCCGAATTCGCCGCTTCCAGTCTTACGCTGAAATTAGTATTGAGCCAGGTCCACACTTTGGGCTGGGTCTGGAGGCATATGCCACCTGGACTTCCCCAATCCGTAAGTACGGCGATATGATCAACCACCGTCTGCTTAAGACGGTCATCAAAGGCGAAACCGTCGCTCGACCTCAGGATGATACCACCGTGCAAATGGCAGAACGTCGTCGCCTGAACCGGATGGCTGAGCGTGACGTGGGTGACTGGCTATACGCCCGTTTCCTGAGTGATAAAGCCGGAACCGACACCCGCTTTGCGGCCGAGATCATCGACGTCAGCCGCGGCGGCATGCGCGTACGTTTGGTTGATAATGGCGCTGTTGCCTTTATTCCTGCCCCCTTCCTGCACGCCGTGCGTGATGAACTGGTCTGCAGCCAGGAAAGTGGGACCGTACAAATCAAAGGTGAAGTAGTTTACAAAGTCACTGATGTGATTGACGTAACTATCGCCGAAGTTCGCATGGAAACCCGTAGCGTTATCGCGCGTCCAGCAGCGTAAACTGACAAATCCAACGACCTTTCTCTTTTTTGAAAGGTCGTTTTCTTTTTTTAGCGGCCAAATTTCAACCACACACTACACTTCTCTTATCCAGTCAAAATTTTTTTTTACTATTTTTCAGTTCCGCTGGCTTTGCTTTTTATGGATTCTGGATTACATATAAATATATAAATAAAACAATACGTTCAGCCATAATCACCCTGAATGAATCATGGCTACCCTTACTTTTGAGGCTTTATGCGCTTTAAACGGGATAGTACACATCATGAAAGACGTCCGGGAGCTGGTTACGTTGTATAGCTATGTGGGCACTCATAACCCCTACTGGCGTTTGTCAGAGGATTGCAACATCCTGCATTTCTCTATTGACGAAACAGCAGACGCTGAGCAGACCATCGAATTATCACCCGAGCAGGCCGACCGCATTCGCGAGATGACGGTAATTACGTCAAGCCTGTTGATGACGTTACCCATTGAAGATGACGATATTCCGGTACATTTGGTCGGGCGGAAAATCAATAAGCGCGAATGGGCCGGCAGCGCATCAGCCTGGGATGACACCCCTTCCGTCGCACGCGATCTGGCTCAAGGTCTCTCTTTTGCCGAACAGGTGGTTTCAGAAGCCAATTCCGTTATTGTCATTCTTGACCGCATGGGCAACATTCAGCGTTTTAACCGTCTGTGCGAAGAGTACACCGGACTCAGAGAACGTGAAGTCATTGGCCAAAGCGTATTCACACTGTTTATGAGTCGACGTGAAGCCGCAGCCTCCAGACGCAACATCGAGGTCTTTTTTCGCGAAGGCAACTCATATGAAGTCGAACGTTGGGTGAAGACCTGCAAAGGTCAGCGCCTGTTTCTTTTTCGCAATAAGTTTGTACATAACGGTAGCGGCAAGAACGAAATATTTCTGATCTGTTCCGGCACCGATATCACTGAAGAACGCCGCGCGCAGGAACGCCTGCGTATGTTGGCTAATACCGACTCCATCACCGGATTACCGAACCGTAACGCCATTCATGAGCTGATAAGCGACGCGATTGAGAACGCAGGTGATACTCAGGTTGGGATTGTATATCTCGATCTGGATAACTTCAAAAAGGTGAACGATGCCTACGGGCACATGTTTGGCGATCAGCTGTTGCAGAGCGTGTCGCTGGCAATTCTCAGTTGTCTTGACGACAACCAGCTATTGGCTCGGTTTGGCGGTGATGAATTTATCGTCCTTGCCACCGAAACGTCCCAGAGCACTCTGGAAGCTACCGCATCGCGCATTCTGACACGCCTGCGTCAACCCTTTCGCATTGGCCTGATTGAAGTCTATACCGGCTGCTCTATTGGTATTTCCCTCGCTCCACAGCATGGTCAGGACTGCGAGAGCGTCATTCGTAACGCCGATACGGCCATGTACACCGCGAAAGAAGGCGGCCGCGGACAGTTTTGTGTTTTCTCTCCGGAAATGAATCAGCGGGTATTTGAATACCTGTGGCTGGATACTAACCTGCGCAAGGCGCTGGAAAACGATCAACTGGTTATCCATTATCAGCCAAAGATAACCTGGCGAGGCGAAGTGCGCAGCCTGGAGGCGCTGGTACGCTGGCAGTCTCCGGAACGCGGCCTCATTCCACCACTGGAATTTATCTCCTACGCCGAAGAATCAGGGCTTATTGTTCCGCTGGGTCGCTGGGTTATTCTGGACGTTGTGCGTCAGGTCGCAAAATGGCGCGCCAAGGGAATCAATCTGCGCGTGGCGGTAAACGTTTCTGCCCGCCAGCTCGCCGATCAGACGCTATTTACCGATCTCAAACAGGTGCTTCATGAACTCGACTTTGAATATTGCCCCATTGATGTCGAGTTAACGGAAAGCAGTTTGATTGAAAATGAGCAGTTGGCACTGTCCGTCATTCAGCAGTTTAGCCAGTTGGGGGCGCAAATCCATTTGGATGATTTTGGTACTGGATATTCGTCACTGTCTCAACTGGCCCGCTTCCCGCTTGATGCAATTAAATTGGATCAAACCTTTGTCAGGGATGTACACAAACAACCTATTTCGCAGTCGCTGGTACGTGCCATTGTTGCGGTCGCACAAGCACTCAATCTGCAGGTCATCGCCGAAGGTGTTGAAAGCGCGAAAGAGGATGCCTTTTTAACCAAAAATGGCGTCAACGAACGTCAGGGTTTTTTGTTTGCCAAACCAATGCCAGCGGCTGCATTTGAACGTTGGTATCGACGACATCTGAATAAAAAAACGCGCTAACGCAGTGGGATCAAACGTCGTTAATAGCCATAAATGGACATAACGTAACGATCCTATCTGCATGTAATCACGGAATATATAATATTCTTCTATCATTGATAGTTAATACTATTTTTCCCTTCTCTTTTGCCATGAAATTCTGCATCATGAAATTCAAACTCGATTGCCATTAGGATGATAACCATGTCTGATATCGACGCTCAGCGTCTGGCCGAACGCATTGATACCGTGCTGGATATCCTCGTTGCAGGTGATTACCACTCAGCCATCCACAATCTCGAAATTCTGAAGGCTGAGCTGCTAGACACGGCCAAAGAAGATGCCGAGTCTTTGCCCAAAAAGCACAAGGCTCCCTGGGAGATCTGATGACATTAACCCTTTAATGTCGCTGCTATAAGCAAACTGCATATGAAGCAGTTTCCGTTTAATTTCCGATACGATATCGCAATAAAATTAATATTATGAATTCCCGACAACAATCTATTTTGCAGATGGTGACTGATAAAGGTCAGATGAGCGTTGCCGAACTGGCAAAAATCACCGGTGTCTCAGAAGTGACGATTCGACAGGATCTGAACACACTGGAAAAACAGAGTTATTTACGCCGTGCGCACGGTTTTGCCGTTTCATTGAACAGTGATGATGTGGAAACGCGCATGATGACTAATTTTACGCTGAAGCGTGAACTGGCCGAATTTGCCGCATCTTTGGTAAGCCCTGGCGAGTCCGTATTCATTGAAAACGGCAGCAGCAATGCGCTCTTGGCCAGAACGCTGGCGGAGCAAAAAGATGTCACCATCATTACCGTCAGCAGTTATATAGCCCATCTGCTGAAAGAAACCCCCTGCGAAGTGATTCTCCTTGGCGGCATCTATCAGAAAAAAAGCGAAAGCATGGTGGGGCCCTTAACTCGCCAGTTTATCCAGCAGGTACACTTCAGCAAGGCCTTTATCGGCATTGATGGCTGGCAGGCTGACACCGGCTTCACCGGACGCGACATGATGCGTTCTGATGTGGTTAACGCGGTGCTGGAAAAAGGTGCAGAAGTTATTGTGCTTACTGACAGCTCAAAATTCGAAGCCATTCACCCTTACACACTAGGTCCATTAGAGCGATTCAGCCGCGTAGTCACGGATTCCAGACTCAGCGCCAGCGTACAAATGCAGCTTGAGCATTCAGGATTAACCGTCAATATCATTGATGCGAACGCATAAAATCTTCAGCAGATGATTTGTCAGTCGGCAAATCATCTCCTCTCTGAGAGTTATCTGACAGTCCAATTAAGACTTTTTACCTGTCGTTAACAGGATTAAGTCGTAAAATTAATGTTAGCGATATAACAGGAACGAACCTCCAATCTCAGGATAGTGTTTGTCATGCCTTCGCTAAACGGTTTCACGGAAATATCTTCGTTAGCCTAAATTTAGCGCTATTCTTAAAGAACACTGGATTCCGTGAATCAATAATTCAGGAGAAAGTATTATGTTAGTAACGAGCAAAAAAATGACCGCTGCCATTTTGGCGATTACTCTGGCAATGTCGCTGAGTGCCTGCTCTAACTGGTCCAAACGTGACCGTAACACCGCAATTGGTGCTGGTGCTGGTGCAATCGGTGGTGCAGTCCTGACTGACGGCAGCACGCTAGGCACGCTGGGTGGTGCTGCAGTAGGTGGTATTATTGGCCACCAGGTGGGTAAATAATTTACGGTTAAACGGCTCGATATAATAATACGTTTACTTTTTCAGGTCTGTATTATTAAAAAGCCACGGAAAAATTCCGTGGCTTTTTTTATTAACCGCCAGCCAATTTAACTTTCATTCCTTTGGCTTCCAGCAGCGATTTAATCAGGTCGCGTTTATCACCCTGTATCTCAATCACGCCATCCTTCACTGCCCCGCCGCAACCACATTTTTTCTTCAGTTCCGCAGCTAATTTGGTCAGTTCAGCATCGTCCTGATCTATTCCAGTAATCAGGCACACGCCCTTACCTTTGCGGCCACTGGTCTGTCGCTGGATACGGACAATGCCGTCGCCTTTGGGACGCTCTGGGACGGCTTTCGGTTCATCAATACGCCCGGTGTCAGTTGAGTAGACCAGACGAGAATTTGAGTCGTTCATTTACGCACCTCGTTTCAGGGAGGCATTGATCATCTTCAGCGTCTGAGCCGGATCTGCCGACTGTGTGACCGGACGACCAATAACCATATAATCCACGCCAGCTGACTGTGCCTGTTCCGGCGTCATAATGCGACGCTGGTCGCCTGCCTCGCTACCTTCAGGGCGAATACCCGGCGTAACCAGTTTAAATGCCTGGCCAAATGCCTGCTTGAATCGCACTGCTTCCTGCGCGGAGCATACGACGCCATCCAAACCACAATGTTGGGTTAAGCGCGCCAGCCTTTCCGCATGCTCCGCAGGTGACAACGTCACGCCTAGGTCGGCAAGATCGCTGGCTTCCATACTGGTCAGAACTGTTACTGCAATCAGCAGCGGCGCATCCTTGCCAAAAGGCGCCAGGGCTTCACGTGCGGCGGTCATCATACGCGCCCCACCTGAAGCATGAACGTTAACCATCCACACGCCAAGCTCGGCAGCTGCCGCAACGGCATGTGCGGTAGTGTTGGGAATATCATGAAATTTCAAATCAAGAAAAACGTCAAAGCCACGCTGTTGTAAATCGCGAACCAACTGAGGTCCAAAAAGCGTGAACATCTCTTTGCCCACTTTTAAACGGCAATCACGAGGATCAATTCTGTCGACAAAAGCTAATGCTTTATCACGATTGGAATAATCGAGAGCGACAACGACAGGAGAATCAGTAACAGCACGAGAAGAAGATGAAGCAGTAAACGTCATGACCAGACCTTCCTGAGGATGGGCGCCATCGGCGGCGCAAAATGGGTAAACGGCGTGCATTCTACCTGCGGCAATAGAAAATTAACAGGCGCGATTACATTTCTACCAGGCGAATTTGGCAACGGAGGTTGAGGATGGATTGGTTACACATCATTAGTATGTTGTAACTAAAGTAAAGTTTTTTTAAAAATTACAGCCCATCAAGTCCGCGAATAGGCTTAATGGTTGACCATGAGCGACAGGATGGGCAGTGCCAGTACAGTGTATATGCGGTAAATCCGCACTTCTGGCAACGATAGCGCGGCTTGCTGCGCACCTGCTCCCCAACCATATCGCGCAGAACCATCAGGCTCTCTTTCGCGCGCCCTTCTTCTGCTTCGTTAAGATGGTAATCCATCAACTTGTGGAACACGCGCATCGTAGGATGGCGTTGTAGCTGGCGGGTAATATAAACCTGAGCGGTATCAGTCCCCTCACGCGCTTCAAGAATATCGGCCAGCATCAGCTCTGCGGCGGCGCCAGTATTCTCCTCAACGGCCCGACGTAAAAACTCGGCCCACTCATCGTTTTTCCCCAGATGCTGGTAGCAGCTTTGCAGCATTTCCAGCGTTTCGCTGACCAGTTCTTTATCCTGAGAAATCACGCGTTGCAGACTTTCAACGGCCTTCGCGTAATCACCTTTTACCATGTACACACGGCCCATCATGATGGAAACACGTGCACTGTTTTTGTCTGCCGCAGCCCCTTTTTTCAACAGCGTCATGGCGCGATCCATATCGTCGCTGCCCATCTGCTGTAAGGCCAGTTCGCAGTAAAAGTGAGCTATCTCGATACGTTGTTTATCTTTACCGAGCTTCACCAGGCGTTCTGCAACATCAATCGCTTTCTGCCATTCGCTGGTCGCCTGATAAATTTGCAGCAGTTGCTGTAATGCACCGACGCGAAAATCTGTTTCATCGGTAAGCTGATTAAACATGTCTTCCGCGCGGTCGTACAGACCTGCGGCCATGTAGTCGCGCCCCAGCTGTTGTACGGCCAACAAACGCTGCTCGTAGGTTAGCGAAGCACTTTCCATTAACGTTTGATGGATGCGGATTGCACGGTCGACTTCACCGCGCGAGCGAAACAGGTTTCCGAGGGTGAGATGAGCCTCAACGGTGCCCGTATCCTCTTTTAGCATATCGAGGAACAGATCCACCGCTTTGTCTTGTTGGTTGCTCAGGAGGAAGTTAACCCCGGCGACATAGTCACGGGAAAGACGGTTAGCTTCATCCTGCTTGGTTTGTTGCGCACTTCTGCGACCCATATACCACCCATAGGCAGCGGCTACAGGCAAAAGCAGAAACAACAACTCCAACATAAATAATTATTCCTTCACAACCGACGAATCGGCAGAAACCGCAACGTCGGTCGCAGGCGTAAGCTGGTTTTCCAGTCGTTTGATTTTACGTTCGGCACGCGCAAGAGACACACGAACCTTCAGCCAGAAAAGGCCGCAAATTAACCAACCAATCGCAAAACCTGCGGCAAACAATACAGCAAGCAGCGTAGAGATACGATACTCACCCTGAGCCAGCAGGTAATTAAACGTAACCTGTTGATCGTTTTGCGCACCTAATGTCACCGAAATAACAAAAATCGCCAACACCAGTAAGAAAATGAGTAAATATTTCACATTACTTCCCGTTATGTGGTTTGAGCGAATAAATCGTGTACAACTTACCGCGTTGAGCCCTTTAAATTACCATTTTCACAACGAGTGCGAAACGGAAAAGCGCTTTCCCCTTTCTGATTTAAGGGCAAAATTCGAAAAATCAATCATGGCTAACTTTCTTGTTCACGCTGAGCGATTTCTTTTTCCTCCTGCACTGGCGGCGTTAAGGGTCCGCATACCCGCTGCGCAAGCCATGTCGCCAGCGTTACCAGCAACCATGAAATCAGCGTTGCAACAACCAAATCACGGGGCCAGTGCATGCCTAATAGCAAGCGACTGCCCATAACGCCCGTAGCCCAGATAAGTAAAAACACAATTGTCAGCGTACGTCGGCGTGGCCATAACAGCCCTACTGCCAGTAAAGCCCAACTGGCGGCAAACATCGTATGCCCTGACGGAAAGGCAAACCCTGTTTCTTTTTGCCAGTGCTTACGTAGAAACGTCGGAATATCCTGTTGTTCGGCCAATTGCTCTTTAACTAAGTGACCACGTTCTTTACGTTTTAAAGTGTAGAACTCATCAACCGGAATATGGTGCGTTTTTTCCAGCCACACGACAAAGGGCCGAGGTTCCTGCACCCTGTCTTTAACCCAGGACTTCACGCCCTGACCGACTAAAATGGCCGCAGCCAGGATCGCAAACAGCATTACCGCAGCTTTCAGACGAAAACGCAGACACCACAGAAACCATGCACAGAGAACAACGTGAGTGATAATGCCCCACGGCTGCGTCACCGTTTCCGTTATCCAGTACAGAGATTTTAGCCACCAAACGTTATGTCCCGGCTGCCAGCTCCAGCCCGATACCCATACGGCAACCGGCATAATAAGTAGCAGCCCGGCCCCGACCGCAGTGCGCTTTGCAATTGACAGCATTGCCTCTCCTTTCGTCGATAAGTCTCACAATCATAACTGAAAAAAGCGCATGCCGGGGAAATTGACAATTTTGTGCCATTCCAAAAGCGAATCCGTTGTCGCGATTAGGTGAACATCGTTGCCTTATGGCAAAATAGTGCAATATAGAACAGAAGCCAACAGGCGACGGCACGACAGTGCCAGCATAATCTGGAGAATTACATGCAGCTTAAACGTGTGGCAGAAGCCAAACTGCCAACCCCCTGGGGTGATTTCCTGATGGTGGGATTTGAAGAACTGGCAACCGGACACGATCACGTCGCACTGGTTTTTGGCGATATCACAGGCCAAACGCCTGTCCTGGCCCGTGTCCACTCAGAATGTCTGACTGGCGATGCATTGTTTAGCCTGCGTTGCGATTGCGGTTTCCAGCTCGAAGCGGCTCTCACCCATATTGCTGAAGAAGGGCGCGGTATCCTGCTTTATCATCGTCAGGAAGGACGCAATATCGGCCTGCTCAATAAAATCCGCGCCTACGCGTTGCAGGACCAGGGTTATGATACCGTTGAAGCTAACCATCAGTTGGGCTTTGCGGCAGATGAGCGTGATTTCACGCTGTGTGCGGATATGTTCAAGCTGCTTGGTGTGGACGAAGTTCGTTTGCTGACCAATAACCCGAAAAAAGTGGAAATTCTGACCGAAGCGGGAATCAACATTGTTGAACGCGTGCCGCTGATTGTGGGTCGTAACCCGAACAATGAACATTACCTGGACACCAAAGCCGCCAAGATGGGACATTTGCTGGGCAAGTAATAGTTGTTACCGTCGATAAAAAAGCCTGCTCTCGCAGGCTTTTTACATTCTAGCTCAACATATTACGAATCACGTAGTGCAGAATGCCATCGTTTTGGTAGTACGTTAGCTCCGTCGCGGTATCGATACGGCAGCGGCATAAAACAACTTCTTTACGTCCATCTGAGCGAACCATACTCACCGGCACTGTTGCACCCGGTTTGATGTTTTGCAGATCCGTAATATCGATCGTTTCCTCACCGGTTAGTCCCAGCGTTTTACGCGTGACGCCCTGTGGGAATTCCAGCGGCAAAATCCCCATACCAATCAGGTTAGAACGGTGAATTCGCTCAAAGGATTCAGCGATAACCACGCGAACCCCCAGCAAGCGCGGGCCTTTTGCCGCCCAGTCGCGACTGGAGCCAGAGCCATACTCTTTCCCGGCAATAACCGCCAGGGGAATATTCTCCTGTTGATATTGCATAGCCGCATCATAGATAGCCACTACCTCAGTTCCCGGCAAATGACGCGTCATCCCACCTTCCACGCCAGGTACCATCTCATTGCGAATACGAATATTGGCAAAGGTACCGCGCATCATGACTTCATGATTCCCGCGCCGCGAACCGTAGGAGTTAAAATCTTTACGCTCTACGCCGTGGCTTTGCAGATAACGCCCCGCCGGGCTGTCCGGCTTAATACTACCTGCAGGAGAAATATGGTCAGTGGTGACGGAATCTCCAAGCATTGCAAGGATACGCGCGCCGTGAATGTCCTGGACCGGATCCGGCGTCGCCTGCATACCATCGAAGAACGGCGACAAGCGGATATAGGTTGAGTCAGACTGCCAGCCATAGGTATCAGCCCGATCTACCTGGATTGCTTTCCATTCCGGCGTGCCTTCAAACACTTCAGCATACTCTTTATGGAACATGGCGGTAGAGACCTGCTCCACGGCACGGGCAATTTCCTGAGCCGTCGGCCAGATATCTTTCAGATATACGGGATCGCCCTTTCTGTCATGCCCTAACGGATCTTTCGTCAGATTGATATTCATATTCCCCGCCAGCGCATAGGCCACCACCAGCGGCGGAGACGCCAACCAGTTGGTCTTCACGAGCGGATGGATACGCCCCTCAAAGTTTCGGTTGCCGGAAAGCACAGCACCAACGGTGAGGTCGCCTTTTTTGATAGCTGTCTCGATAGGATCGGGTAACGGACCCGAGTTACCGATACAGGTGGTACAGCCATAACCTACAAGGTTAAATCCCAGCTCATCAAGGTATGGCGTGAACCCTGCCTGCGCCAGATAATCAGACACCACCTTCGATCCTGGAGCCAGCGAGGCTTTCACCCACGGCTGACGTTTCAGACCAAGCGTCACAGCTTTTTTCGCCAGCAGCCCCGCCGCCATCAATACGCTTGGGTTAGAGGTGTTGGTACAGGAAGTGATCGCTGCAATAACCACAGCACCATCCGGCAGCTGGTACTGGTGACCGTTCATTGTATAGTCCACTGGCTGGCGATCTTTCAGCGAGCTGTTCACTTCGAGTTCATTACTCGCCGAAAACGCTTTCGGGACATCAGCCAGTGCCACCCGATCCTGCGGACGCTTCGGTCCGGCAAGGCTAGCTTCTACACTGCCCATATCCAGCTCCAGTGAACTGGTAAATACGGGTTCATCCCCAGGATTACGCCACATTCCCTGCGCTTTGGCATAGGCGCTGACCAGCTCAACCTGCTCCTCACTGCGCCCACTCAGACGCATATATTCAAGAGTGATGCTATCTATCGGGAAGAAACCGCAGGTTGCGCCGTATTCCGGTGACATGTTCGCAATGGTTGCCCGATCGGCCAGCGGTAAGGTGTCCAGCCCATCGCCGTAGAATTCAACGAATTTACCGACCACGCCGTGCTTACGCAACATCTGGGTGACGGTTAAAACCAGGTCAGTAGCGGTGATGCCTTCCCGCAGTTTGCCCACCAGTTTGAAGCCCACAACATCCGGGATAAGCATAGAGACCGGTTGACCCAGCATTGCTGCTTCGGCCTCAATGCCTCCAACGCCCCATCCCAGCACACCGAGACCATTAATCATTGTCGTATGGGAATCGGTGCCGACCAACGTGTCAGGGTAAGCCACCCACTCACCGTCCTGTAACTCGCTCCAGACGGCTTTGCCGAGGTATTCAAGGTTAACCTGGTGGCAAATCCCCGTTCCTGGTGGTACAACGCTGAAGCGACTAAATGCCTGCTGTCCCCATTTCAGGAACACGTAACGCTCATGGTTACGTTCCATTTCCAGGCGAACGTTTTCTTCGAAAGCATCATCATCACCAAAACGGTCCACCGTTACCGAGTGGTCAATGACAAGGTCCACTGGCGAAAGCGGATTCACTTTTGCCGTATCCCCACCCAGACGTTTCACCGCTTCGCGCATAGCGGCCAGATCGACCACCGCCGGCACGCCGGTAAAATCCTGCATCAGAACACGAGCGGGTCGATAGGCAATTTCACGATCGGCATGGGCAGTCTTCAGCCAATGCGCGAGCGCATGAATATCATCTTCGGTTACGGAATTACCATCCTGCCAACGAAGCAGGTTTTCCAGTAACACTTTCAGCGATTTGGGTAGTCGGGTGATATCACCCAGTGATTTAGCGGCCAGAGGTAAACTGTAGTAGCGGTAGGTTTTATCTTTAACCTGCAATGTGTCCTTACTGGCTTCTCGTAGGGTCGACGACATAGCTCCTCCTTAAATGACAGGGTTGGATCCCCTGATTTCCTCAGGGTTAGTATTAAAGATAACACAAACAAAATGTAACGCTTTGATAACAACTCAAATTGATAAAAGTAGCGCGCGATACAAAAGCGCGAAGTGAGGTCAATGGTAGGGAGTAAGGTCTAGCCGTGTAGATGAATAGGATGAATATTCAGCAGGCAATAGCGCAATCGATAATACGTTGATTAGGTGGCTGATGGTGAATACATGGGATAAACGATTCGATATTTAAGGCCACGAGGTAATCGTTATTATTATAAAATACGTACGAATTATTGTTTCTGTTTATCATCATCGGTTAACAGATCAATAAACGCCCGTTGTTCAGGAGAAAGATTCCAGGATTCGGGTATCTTTGGATCTTTCTCGGCTGCGGTTTTGCTCTCTTGCTCATGGTCATGAGACGCTGGCGTCACGGTAGAGTGCTGCTCCGGTGCGGACATAATTACCCCCACACGTTCCAGGCCACGAGTGCGACAATAATCCAGAATATCGCAGAGCCAAGAAACACGGCGAACCAGGCTTTACGTTTCATCGCGGGATCCCGGCGTGCAGGCTGGTTTCCTGAAGGCATCGCTAACCTCATACTATCGAAATCACTTATCATTTAGGCACCAAACAATTGGTACAATTAATCATCAGATAGGAGGAATCCTAATAAAAAAGGCGAAAAAAAGCCAGTTAATTTTCGGATTCGATCTGATAAATAAATCAATTGTTTGATCAATTATGAATATTTGAGAGTGATTTTTGGCAAGCTGACTAATTTGAAACTACTTTAGAGAACTTTTTCCATAAATAATATATGGTTAATATATAGGAGGAGAAATAATGAATTCAGACTCCCCCGTCGGTATCACTTTATGCTTACAGATACCGACGAGGTAACAACCGTTATTATTTCTCAGGCAATTTAATATCTTTAAACATGGCTTCAATATCATCGTTGGAACGCAGCGCCACCGCCGTGTCCACCACATCACGCGTCAGATGCGGCGCGAAACGTTGAATGAAATCATACATGTAACTACGTAAGAAGGTGCTGCGACGAAAACCAATTTTGGTGGTGCTATGGCTGAAGATATCGTGCGCATCCACACGTACCAGGTCAGGATCGGAAACAGGATCAACCGCCATACTGGCAATTACACCCACGCCGAGACCCAGACGGACATAGGTTTTAATAACATCGGCATCGGTCGCGGTAAAAACAATACGCGGCTCCAGACCCGCACGGTTAAACGCGGTGTCCAGCTCCGAACGCCCGGTAAATCCAAAGGTGTAGGTCACCAGTGGATACTGTGCCAGTTCCTCAATAGAAACCGAGGATTTTCCCGCCAGCGGATGATCCGGCGTGACGACAATCGAACGGTTCCAGTGGTAGCAAGGTAACATCACCAGATCGTCATACAGATGCAGGGCTTCCGTCGCGATGGCAAAATCCGCATTCCCTTTCGAGACGGCTTCGGCAATTTGCGTCGGCGATCCCTGATGCATATGCAATGAAACACGAGGATATCGCTCAATAAAACCCTTAATCACGTTCGGCAAAGCGTAACGTGCCTGGGTGTGCGTGGTGGCGATATATAGCGAGCCTTTATCCGGCCAGGTATGTTCGCCAGCAACGGACTTAATAGCATCTACCTTAGACAGTACTTCGCGCGCAATACGGATGACTTCCTGCCCCGCTGGCGTAACCTGGGTCAGATGCTTACCACTACGGGCGAAAATCTGGATGCCAAGTTCATCTTCCAGCATACGAACTTGCTTACTGATACCGGGCTGTGAGGTATAAAGCCCTTCCGCCGTTGAGGAGACATTAAGGTTGTGGTTCACCACCTCAACAATGTAGCGAAGCTGCTGTAATTTCATGTTATGCCATCCCGATTCGCGCCATCAAATCATCGTTTCAGTGCAGGCTCGTGGGCGCTGCTAATACGATTTAATAATAAAAAGACTGTTAACTATAACCACTATATCATTTATATGTCCGCTGTA
Source organism: Citrobacter sp. Cpo071 (assembly GCF_030332765.1). Lineage (NCBI taxonomy): Bacteria > Pseudomonadati > Pseudomonadota > Gammaproteobacteria > Enterobacterales > Enterobacteriaceae > Citrobacter > Citrobacter sp. Cpo071. The sequence continues at coordinate 872,160 of NZ_JAOWHE010000085.1, forward strand.
TAGGTATGACAAAAAATAATATGCCAGAAACAAAAAGGGCCGCTTTCGCGACCCTTTGAGGAGAAATTCAGCCGAAACGCTGTTATTTCTTCCCTTCTACCCATTTACCGTCAACGAAGAACGCGGACCAGCCTGTCGCCTTACCGTCTTTCTCAGCGGCAACGTATTGCTGCTTGGTTTTACGGCTGAAACGAACCATAGACTTGTTACCATCCGGGTCTGTTTGCGGCGCATCTGCCAGATAACGCAGTTTTTCCGGCAGGCGATCGCGGAAGCGGTACAACTCTTCCACCAACGGCGCACGAGTCTCACGTGATTTCGGGAACGTATTGGCCGCCAGGAAGATACCTGCAGCACCATCACGTAACACGAAATACGCGTCAGATTTTTCACACGGCAGTTCCGGCAGCGGAACCGGATCTTCTTTCGGCGGAGCAACCTCACCGTTACGCAGGATCTTACGGGTGTTTTTACACTCGTCGTTAGTACACGCCATGTACTTGCCGAAACGTCCCATTTTCAGGTGCATTTCAGAACCACATTTTTCGCACTCTACGATAGGACCGTCATAACCCTTGATACGGAATTCACCCTCTTCGATCTCGTAGCCGTCGCAGGTTGGGTTATTACCACACACATGCAATTTACGCTTAGGATCGATGAGATAACTGTCCATTGCTGTACCGCATTTCTGGCAGCGGCGTTTGGCACGCAATGCGTTAGTTTCCGCGTCATCGCCTTCCAGCACGTTCAATACTTCGTTTTCCGGCACCAGGTTAATGGTGGTTTTGCAACGCTCTTTCGGGGAAAGTGCGTAGCCGGAGCAACCAAGGAAAACGCCGGTACTGGCGGTACGAATACCCATCTTGCGTCCGCAGGTCGGGCAATCAATGCTGGTCAGCACCATCTGGTTCGGACGCATACCGCCTTCTTCAGGATCTTTCTCAGCTTTATCTAACTGCTGAGTAAAATCAGTGAAGAAGTTGTCGAGTACGCCCTTCCATTCGGCTTCGTGATTCGCCACCTGGTCGAGGCTGTCTTCCATCTGCGCGGTAAAATCGTAGTTCATCAGCTCGCGGAAGTTTTCTTCCAGACGATCGGTGACGATTTCACCCATTTTTTCAGCGTAGAAGCGACGGTTTTCAACGCGAACATAACCGCGATCCTGAATCGTAGAGATGATCGACGCATAGGTGGATGGACGACCAATGCCACGCTTTTCAAGCTCTTTAACCAGCGAAGCTTCACTGAAGCGCGCAGGCGGCTTGGTGAAATGCTGCGCAGGTGTCAGCTCGATAAGCGTCAAGGTATCGCCTTTGTCCACCGCCGGTAAGATGCGATCTTCATCGCCCTTACGCAGCGCTGGCATCACTTTGGTCCAACCATCGAAGCGCAGAATACGACCACGCGCTTTCAGACGGAAATCACCCGCACCCACGGTCAGGGTGGTAGAGTCATATTTCGCTGGCGTCATCTGACAAGCAACAAACTGGCGCCAGATCAGCTGATACAGTTTTTGCGCATCGGCTTCCATATCTTTCAGCGACTCCGCCAGTACGGCGACATCGGAAGGACGGATAGCTTCGTGTGCTTCCTGCGAGTTCTCTTTGCTGGCGTACTGGTTCGCGCTCTCCGGCAAATATTTTTTGCCAAAATTATCACTGATGTAATCGCGAACCATGGTGACAGCATCCTGGCTCAGATTGGTTGAGTCAGTACGCATGTAAGTGATGTAACCCGCTTCATACAAGCGCTGCGCCATCATCATGGTTTTCTTCACACCAAAGCCCAGACGCGTGCTCGCAGCCTGCTGTAGCGTGGAGGTAATGAACGGTGCGCTCGGCTTGCTGCTGGTCGGTTTATCTTCACGTTCCAGGACGCTATAGCGCGCTTTTTCCAACAGGCTAACCGCGGCAAGCGTTTGTTCCCGATTTACGGGACGGAACGGTTTATCATTTTGATGCGTCACCTCAAGCGGCAACGCGTCGCCGCCCGGCGTGGTCGTATTAGCATCAATTTCCCAGAACTCTTCTGGAACAAATGCTTTGATTTCGCGTTCACGCTCAACCACCAAACGCACAGCCACAGACTGTACGCGACCGGCAGACAGACCACGCGCAATTTTTTTCCACAGCAGTGGCGACACCATATAGCCCACAACACGGTCCATAAAGCGGCGCGCCTGTTGCGCATTAACACGATCGATGTTCAACTCGCCCGGTTTTTCAAACGCCTGGCGAATAGCATTTTTGGTAATTTCGTTAAACACCACGCGGCTGTAGCGGGTATCGTCGCCACCGATGACTTCCCGCAGGTGCCATGCAATGGCTTCCCCTTCGCGGTCAAGGTCGGTTGCGAGATAGATGTGGTCGGCTTTTTCAGCCAGTTGCTTCAGTTCAGAAACAACTTTCTCTTTACCAGGCAGCACTTCATAGCGCGCATCCCAGTTGTGCCACGGGTCAACACCCATACGGTTGACGAGAGCGCCACGTTCATCCTTTTTGGGCTTTTTAGCCGTTTTGGTGGAGGTTGAGTCGGCGCTCTTTTTAGTTGCTGAGCCACTGGTCGGCAAATCACGGATATGACCGACGCTGGATTTCACCACGTAGTCATTACCCAGATACTTGTTGATCGTTTTGGCTTTTGCCGGGGACTCAACGATGACAAGAGCTTTACCCATATTCACCTTTACCTAATTTGATTCTTCCAGAATGCGTCGCACGTTGATTCACCTTCCACTGGCGACGAGACATCGATATGGTCTCTGCGTCGGCGGATATCAACCCCTTAAACTGTTTCGCGCTTGTAATGTAACTCTCATGTAACTGAGTTAACAGGCTTTTTTTCTCACAAACGCTCTAGCACGACGAAGTATTGGTCGAATGTCAAGCAAATCTGTTGCCAGATTGACGAAAGCGTCACACTGTACCTGATAAAATGCGTTACGCAACTTTATTAGCATGCAAAAACAAATCTCGCCAGTTGTAACACTGTCGTAAAACCTTCATTTATGTCAGGGAATATTTGCCCATAAGGCGGGCTCAGCGTAGACTAATGTCCTTGTTTAAGGAGTAAATCATGCATAAAGACACTCAACCCATCGATCGCGAAACACTGCTGATTGAAGCCAACAAAATCATTCGTGAGCATGAGGACACGCTGGCGGGGATTGTCGCCACCGGCGTTACGCAGCGAAACGGCGTGCTGGTTTTCAGCGGAGATTACTTTTTAGACGAGCAAGGGCTACCAACGCCCAAAAGTACGGCTGTGTTTAATATGTTTAAACACCTGGCGCACGTACTTTCTGAAAAGTATCACTTGATCGATTAACTCGAGAAATAATTTGCCGGATGGCGGCAACACCTTATCCAGCCTACATTGATGCCTATTTGTAGGCCGGATAGGATGTGTGAGCATCGCTATCCGGCAATGACAATTTTACATCAGTGGCTTCTGCCCCCGCAGCCACCAGCGCATCAGCAAACGATCGGCGCTCTCAGCCGCACTACCGGTAAAACGATCCATCAGCTTTTTACGCTGCAGATAGCGAACGTTCAACACTTCACGACCTTCCATCAGCCCGAGGATCACCTCATCGCTGGTGTTGATCTCATCCACCAGCCCATTTGCCAGCGCCTGTTGACCAAACCAGTGTTCACCCGTGGCAACCTGCTCAATGTCCAGAGTCGGGCGCATACGATGGACAAAATCTTTAAACAAATGATGTGTTTCGTTCAGATCTTCACGGAATTTCTGCCGCCCTTCTTCCGTGTTCTCGCCAAGCAGCGTCAGCGTACGCTTGTACTGTCCGGCGGTGTGCAGTTCGATATCAATATCTTTCCCTTTCAGGAAGCGGTTAAAGTTCGGGATCTGCGCCACCACGCCAATTGAGCCGACGATAGCAAACGGCGCCGAAACAATTTTATCTGCCACGCAGGCCATCATATATCCGCCGCTCGCAGCGACTTTATCTACCGTGACGGTCAGTGGGATCTGCTTATCGCGCAGGCGTTGTAACTGGGACGCAGCCAGGCCATAACCATGTACCACACCGCCCGGGCTTTCCAGACGAACCACCACCTGATCCTGAGGTTTAACAACCGCCAGCACCGCCGTCACCTCTTCGCGTAATGCGCTGACTTCGTGGGCATCCATACTGCCTTTAAAATCAAGCACCCATACACGGGGTTTATCTGATGACGTACTGTCACCCAGTTTCGCTTTTGCCTTGGCGGCCTTCGCCTCCAGCTTCTGTTTCTTTTTCTGCGCCTTATGCCAGAATTTTTGCTGATGCCCATCCAATAAGGCCAGCGACAGGTCTTCCTTCATCTCTTTATATTGATCGCTGAGGTTAATAACCCGCAATTCCCCACGCTGACGTTTGCGTTGTGTCGCGTTTACGATCAGCATCACCACCACTGCAATAGCCACCACGACAGTGACAATTTTTGCCAAAAACAGCCCATATTCAGACAACAATTCCACGAGACCCACCTTGGTTAAACAACGCGACTTCCGCTCAGTGTACAACAGGCGTGTCACCTCGTCTTGCTTCATACATCCAGTGCTGAATCAGTAAAAAGCATGACAAAACGTTCATTTTGCGGTGTTATTGCCTTTGGCTGATTGAAAAAGAACAGGGTTTAAGGCATAAAGCCCAAAAGTTATTGCGAACGAGATGGCCAGGGCGTCGCCGAGGAGTAGCCGTGCATTACCAACCTAAACAAGACCTTTTACAGGGCCGCATTATTCTTGTCACCGGTGCCAGCGATGGTATCGGACGCGAAGCCGCGCAGACCTATGCACGCTATGGCGCGACCGTTATCCTGCTTGGGCGTAACGAAGAAAAACTGCGTCGGGTTGCCCGCACTATCGCCGATGAAAACGGAACACAACCACAGTGGTTTACACTGGATTTACTGACCTGTACCTCTGAAGAATGTCACCAGCTTGCACAGCGCATTGCCGCACATTTCTCACGTCTGGATGGCGTACTGCATAACGCCGGATTACTCGGCGATATTTGCCCAATGAGTGAACAAAACCCGCAGGTCTGGCAGGATGTGATGCAGGTAAATGTGAATGCCACTTTTATGCTGACTCAGGCATTGCTGCCGTTGTTACTCAAATCCGATGCCGGATCGCTGGTCTTTACCTCTTCCAGCGTCGGCCGCCAGGGACGCGCCAATTGGGGAGCATATGCCACCTCAAAATTTGCTACCGAAGGGATGATGCAGGTTCTGGCTGATGAGTATCAAAACCGTCATCTGCGCGTAAACTGTATCAATCCTGGTGGAACACGAACTGGCATGCGAGCCAGCGCATTCCCCACGGAAGATCCACAAAAATTGAAAACTCCCGCCGATATTATGCCGCTCTACCTGTGGCTGATGGGCGATGACAGCCGCCGTAAAACCGGTATGACTTTTGACGCCCAGCCGGGCCGTAAACCAGGAATTGCCCAATGAGTGAAGAACGCTATCAACAACGTCAACAGCGCGTAAAAGATCGGGTTGACGCACGCGTTGCCGCCGCTACGGACGAGCGCGGGATCATCATCGTATTCACTGGAAATGGTAAGGGTAAAACCACCGCCGCATTCGGTACCGCCACGCGCGCGGTGGGCCACGGTAAAAAAGTCGGCGTCGTACAATTTATTAAAGGTACGTGGCCAAACGGAGAACGTAACTTACTTGAACCCCACGGCGTAGAGTTTCAGGTTATGGCGACAGGATTTACCTGGGAAACGCAAAACCGTGAGTCCGACACCGCGGCCTGTATGGCCGTGTGGGAACACGGTAAGCGGATGCTGGCCGACGATAAACTGGATATGGTGGTGCTGGACGAGCTGACCTATATGGTGGCATACGACTATCTGCCGCTTGAAGAGGTCATCACTGCCCTAAACGCGCGCCCTGCCCATCAAACGGTGATTATCACCGGCCGTGGATGTCATCGCGATATTCTGGAGTTAGCGGATACGGTCAGCGAGTTGCGCCCGGTCAAGCATGCGTTTGAAGCGGGCGTGAAGGCCCAGATAGGGATTGATTACTGACAGTAGGCCGGATAAGGCGCTTGCGCCGCATCCGGCTCCACGCTAAGGCCTGATGGCGCTTTGCTTATCAGGCCCACTCATAATTAACCGTTGTTGCTACGACCACCCGGACGACGGCTGCTACCGACCTGTGAGTGCCGCTTCACCGCACGACGGATCTGATTTGCCTTCATGCGACGACGATCTTTCTCGACGGCAACTTTAGATGTCGTTTCCGGCTTCAGTTCCACCAGTTCACGCAGATAGTTGGTTTGCGCGAGGTCAAGCTCTGTCCAGCCACCACGCGGCAGGCCTTTCGGCAGCGGGATATCACCGTAACGAACACGAATAAGACGGCTTACCTGTACACCTACAGCTTCCCACAGGCGACGGACTTCACGGTTACGCCCTTCGGTCAGCGTGACGTTATACCACTGGTTGATCCCTTCACCACCGCTAAACTTGATCGTTTTAAATGCCGCCGGACCATCTTCCAGCTGTACGCCACGACTCAGATCGCGCAGTTTTGCATCATCAACCTGACCAAACACACGTACCGCATATTCACGTTCGACTTCACGGCTTGGGTGCATCAGACGGTTAGCCAGTTCACCATCGGTGGTAAACAGCAGTAAACCGCAGGTATTCACGTCCAGACGCCCTACGGCAATCCAGCGCGCATCACGCAGTTTTGGCAAACGATCGAACACGGTCGGACGACCTTCCGGGTCGTTGCGGGTACACAGTTCACCTTCTGGCTTGTAATAGGCCAGAACGCGGCAGATTTGCTCTGCAGACTCTTTAACCGAAATCAGATGACCGTCGATACGGATTTTCAGACCCGGAGTGACTTCAACGCGATCGCCGAGCGTGGCAATTTTGCCATCAACGCTCACGCGACCCGCGGCAATAATAGATTCGATTTCACGGCGAGAACCGTGGCCAGCGCGCGCCAGCACTTTTTGTAACTTTTCGCTCATAGAGCTTCCTTTAGATGTCGCCTTCACAGGCGTCGAACAGGAGAATCAACGGCGCCAGTCAGCGCCATTTTAAGGCCGCGTAGTATAGCGGTTCGCGCCCTTATAAGAAAGGTTTAACGTCGCCGACGCCTTCACGCAACACCACCGGGGAATCGTCGGTTAAATCGATGACCGTGGTCGGCTGCTGACCGAGATAGCCACCGTGGATAATCAAATCCACCAGTTTTTCCAGACGGTCTTTAATCTCTTCCGGGTCTGACTCAGTAAATTCACTGCCCGGCAGCATCAGCGATGTAGAGAGCATCGGCTCGCCCAGTGCTTCCAGCAGCGCCAGCGCAATCGGATTCGATGGCACACGCAGGCCGATGGTCTTACGTTTTTCCTGCAACAAACGGCGCGGAACTTCTTTCGTCCCTTTCAGGATGAAGGTGTAGTTACCCGGCGTGTTGTTTTTAATTAAACGGAATGCCACGTTGTCGACAAAAGAATAGGTCGACAGTTCGGACAGGTCACGACACATCAGCGTAAAGTTGTGCCCGTCCGGCAGATGACGGATGCGGCAAATGCGCTCCATGGCGCCTTTATCTTCAATTTTGCAGCCCAACGCATAGCCGGAATCGGTTGGATAGACGATCACCCCACCTTTACGCACGATTTCAACGGCCTGATTGATCAGTCGCTGCTGCGGGTTTTCGGGATGAATATAAAAAAACTGACTCATACTTTCCTCTCTGTGATCGCGGGCTGCTCCCAAAGTTGCCAGACGCCTTCTACGCCTGCGGGCAACCAAAGTTTACGGCCCAACTCAATCCATGGGCAGGGTAGATGAAAATCAGACCCTTGCGATGCCCACAGTTGATGCGAACGCGCAAGCGTCGCCAGATGGGTGCGTTCATTGGGAGACTGCTGGCACTGTGCTACTTCCATCGCGTCGCCGCGATGTTCAGCAAAATATGCAACCAGTCTTTTCAGCCACTTAGCGCTAAGATCGTACCGCCCAGGATGAGCCAGAACAGCCTTACCGCCAGAATGATGAATGACATCAATAGCTTGTTCTATTGTACACCACTGTGGCGGAACGTAACCGGTTTTCCCACGGGCAAGATATTTTTTAAAGACATCCGCCATGGTTGTGGCTTTTCCACATTCCATCAGGAAACGCGCAAAATGGCCCCGCGTAACCGCCCCGCCATCGGCCAGGCGTAACGCCCCTTCCCAAGCGCCGGGGATATGCGCTTTGTCGAGTCGTTCGGCAATCAGGCGTGCACGCTGCTGACGACGTTCCGTTTGTTGCGCCAGAAACTCACACATCATGGGATGGGCGATATCAATGTTCAGACCCACTATATGGATCTCATGGTTTTCCCAGACCGTTGATATCTCGACGCCAGGGATCAAATTTAAGGCTAAACCTGAACGTGAAATTTCTTCTCTTGCCGCCGCAATGCCGGCCGTGGTGTCATGATCGGTGATCGCCAGTGTACCGACTCGCATCTCTACCGCACGGTGTACTAAGGCTTCTGGCGTTAATCGCCCATCGGAGGCTGTAGTATGACTGTGCAGGTCATAAATCACTGCGTAATTCGTGTCGCTCAAGGCGGCTCCCGTTTCAATAAATGTCGTATCACGCCCATCATAGCGGTTTCGACAAATATACTGAAATCAGGTGTTGACTTTATTCCATCGAACTAGTTAACTAGTACGCAAGTTCACATGAAGAAGGTATCTGAGATGAAAGCAACATTTGTTCTGCACGGTTGGTGGCGCACTTCCTGATTTCGGGCAGTGTCTTACGTCTGCAATATGCAACCAGATACCCGGCCCGCCAAATGAGCGGGCTTTTTTTTGAACAAAATTAATGAGAATAACGATGCAAACTCAAAAACCGACACTCGAACTGCTTGCCTGCGATGCCGCCTACCGTGAGAATCCGACGGCGCTGTTTCATCAAGTGTGTGGCGCACGTCCAGCAACACTGCTGCTGGAATCTGCAGATATCGACAGCAAAGACGATCTGAAGAGCCTGCTGCTGGTCGACAGCGCATTACGCATTACCGCTCTCGGTGACACTGTCACTATTCAGGCATTGTCCGCAAACGGCGCATCGCTGCTGTCGCTGCTGGATGTTGCCCTGCCCGCTGGCGTTGAGAACGAACAACAGCCGAATGGTCGTCATCTGCGATTCCCTGCCGTCAGCCCTCTGCTCGATGAAGACGCCCGCTTATGCTCCCTGTCCGTATTTGATGCATTCCGTTTATTGCAGGAGCTGGTTAATGTTCCAGCGCAAGAACGTGAAGCGATGTTCTTCGGCGGTCTGTTTTCTTACGATCTGGTTGCCGGTTTTGAAGATTTACCTCAGCTTGAAGCGGGCAACCGTTGCCCTGACTACTGCTTCTATCTGGCAGAAACGCTGATGGTTATCGACCACCAGACAAAAAGCACCCGTATTCAGGCCAGTATTTTTACCCCCAATGATGCGGAAAAACAGCGTCTTAATGCTCGTCTGGCGCAATTGAGCCAGCAGCTTACCGAGCCTGCGCCGCCGTTGCCGGTCACTGAAGTCCCGCAGATGCGCTGCGAGTGCAATCAGAGCGATGAAGAGTTTGGCGCCGTAGTTCGTGGCATGCAAAAAGCGATTCGCGCGGGCGAAATTTTCCAGGTGGTGCCATCCCGCCGTTTCTCGCTGCCCTGCCCATCTCCGCTGGCGGCCTACTATGTGCTGAAGAAAAGTAACCCCAGCCCATACATGTTTTTCATGCAGGACAACGATTTCACGCTGTTTGGCGCCTCCCCGGAAAGCTCGCTGAAATATGATGCCACCAGCCGCCAGATAGAGATCTACCCGATTGCTGGTACTCGCCCGCGCGGTCGTCGTGCGGACGGTTCGCTTGATCGCGATCTCGACAGCCGTATCGAGCTGGAGATGCGTACCGACCATAAAGAGCTTTCTGAGCACCTGATGCTGGTTGACCTTGCGCGTAACGACCTGGCGCGCATCTGTACGCCTGGCAGCCGCTATGTTGCTGACCTCACAAAAGTCGATCGCTACTCCTTCGTTATGCACCTGGTTTCGCGCGTGGTCGGCGAGCTGCGTAGCGATCTGGATGTGCTGCACGCTTACCGCGCCTGTATGAATATGGGCACGTTAAGCGGAGCGCCAAAAGTTCGCGCCATGCAGCTTATCGCCGAGGCCGAGGGTCGTCGCCGTGGCAGCTACGGCGGTGCGGTAGGTTACTTCACGGCGCATGGCGATCTGGATACCTGTATTGTCATTCGCTCCGCCCTCGTGGAAGACGGTATTGCCACCGTACAAGCCGGTGCCGGGATTGTTCTGGATTCTGTACCGCAGTCTGAAGCCGATGAAACCCGTAATAAAGCGCGCGCGGTTCTGCGTGCTATCGCTACCGCGCACCACGCACAGGAGACCTTCTAATGGCTGACATTCTGCTGCTTGATAACATCGATTCTTTTACCTATAACCTGGCGGATCAGCTGCGTACTAATGGTCACAACGTGGTGATTTACCGCAACCATATTCCGGCCCAGACGTTGATTGACCGCTTAGCAACCATGAAAAATCCGGTGCTGATGCTCTCACCAGGACCAGGCGCGCCAAGCGAGGCAGGTTGCATGCCGGAGCTGTTAACCCGTTTGCGCGGCAAGCTGCCAATCATCGGTATTTGTCTGGGACACCAGGCCATTGTTGAAGCCTATGGTGGATATGTGGGTCAGGCCGGAGAGATCCTGCACGGCAAAGCGTCCAGCATTGAACACGACGGTCAGGCGATGTTTGCTGGTCTGGCGAATCCGCTGCCGGTGGCACGCTATCATTCACTGGTTGGCAGCAACGTACCTGCTGGGTTGACCATTAACGCCCACTTTAACGGCATGGTGATGGCGGTACGTCACGATACCGATCGCGTCTGCGGCTTCCAGTTCCATCCAGAATCAATTCTGACCACCCAGGGCGCGCGTTTGCTGGAACAAACGCTGGCCTGGGCGCAACAGAAGCTTGAACAAACCAATACGCTGCAACCCATTCTGGAGAAACTGTATCAGGCCCAGACGCTGTCCCAGCAGGAAAGTCACCAGCTGTTTTCCGCAGTCGTTCGCGGTGAACTGAAGCCGGAACAACTGGCTGCGGCGCTGGTGAGCATGAAAATTCGTGGCGAACACCCGAATGAAATTGCCGGTGCGGCAACCGCGCTGCTGGAAAACGCCGCACCGTTCCCGCGCCCTGATTATCTGTTTGCCGATATTGTCGGTACCGGCGGCGACGGCAGCAACAGCATCAATATTTCTACCGCCAGCGCCTTTGTTGCGGCGGCTTGCGGACTGAAAGTTGCCAAACACGGCAACCGCAGTGTCTCCAGCAAGTCTGGCTCTTCGGATCTGTTAGCGGCATTTGGCATCAATCTGGATATGAACGCTGATAAATCCCGTCAGGCTCTAGACGACCTCGGGGTGTGCTTCCTGTTTGCGCCGAAATATCACACCGGTTTTCGCCATGCCATGCCGGTACGCCAGCAGTTGAAAACCCGCACGCTGTTTAACGTGCTCGGCCCGTTGATTAACCCGGCGCATCCGCCGCTGGCGCTGATCGGCGTTTACAGCCCGGAACTGGTGCTACCGATTGCTGAAACGCTGCGCGTGCTGGGATATCAACGAGCAGCCGTGGTGCACAGTGGTGGCATGGACGAAGTTTCGCTGCATGCGCCGACCATTGTGGCAGAGCTGCACGATGGGGAAATCAAGAGTTATCAACTGACGGCAGAAGACTTTGGTTTGACGCCTTACCACCAGGAACAGCTGGCTGGCGGCACGCCGGAAGAAAACCGTGACATTCTTAGTCGCTTGTTACAAGGTAAAGGTGAAGCCGCTCATGAAGCTGCTGTTGCCGCGAATGTCGCCATGTTAATGCGCCTGCACGGTGAAGAAGATTTAAAAGCCAATGCGCAAACCGTGATTAATGTACTGCGTAGCGGTGCGGCCTATGACCGCGTCACTGCACTGGCAGCAAGAGGGTAAATGATGCAAACCGTTTTAGCGAAAATTGTCGCAGACAAGGCGATTTGGGTAGAAGCCCGCAAACAGCAACAACCGCTGGCCAGCTTTCAAAATGATGTTCAGCCTGGCTCACGTGATTTCTACGATGCGCTGCAAGGTGCACGCACCGCCTTTATTCTGGAATGCAAAAAAGCATCTCCATCAAAAGGCGTGATCCGTGATGACTTCGACCCGGCACAGATTGCGAGCATCTATAAACATTATGCTTCCGCGATCTCCGTACTGACCGATGAGAAGTATTTCCAGGGGAGCTTTGATTTCCTGCCTATTGTCAGCCGCATCGCACCGCAGCCGATTCTGTGTAAGGACTTTATTATCGATCCTTACCAGATTTACCTGGCGCGTTTCTACCAGGCGGACGCCTGTTTGCTGATGCTGTCGGTGCTCGATGATGAGCAATATCGTCAACTCGCCGCCGTCGCCCACAGCCTGAAAATGGGCGTACTGACCGAAGTCAGTAACGAAGAAGAGCTGGAGCGTGCTATCGCACTGGGCGCCAAAGTCGTTGGTATCAACAACCGTGACTTACGCGATCTGTCGATTGATCTGAATCGCACCCGTCAACTGGCGCCGCGACTAGGGCACGGTGTGACCGTCATCAGTGAGTCCGGCATCAATACTTACGGTCAGGTGCGCGAGCTCAGCCACTTCGCCAACGGTTTTCTGATTGGCTCCGCGCTGATGTCGCATGCTGATCTGCACGTCGCCGTGCGTCGCGTACTGCTCGGCGAGAATAAAGTCTGCGGTTTAACCCGGGCTCAGGATGCAAATGCGGCATACGAAGCGGGTGCCATTTACGGCGGCTTGATTTTTGTCCCCACATCACCGCGCGCGGTCAACGTTGAACAAGCGCGAGAGGTCATGACCGGCGCGCCGCTGCAATACGTCGGGGTGTTTCGCAACTCAGATATTACCGACGTGAGCGCAACAGCGGCGGAGCTGGGACTAACTGCCGTGCAACTGCACGGTAACGAAGACCAGTCCTATGTTGACGCCCTGCGCGACTTACTGCCCGCACAGGTGCAAATCTGGAAGGCACTCAGCGTCAGCGAGACGTTGCCAGCCCGTGATTATCAGCATGTCGATAAATACGTCTTCGACAACGGCCAGGGCGGCAGCGGTCAACGCTTCGACTGGTCACTTTTAGGCGGACAATCGCTGGATAACGTTTTACTGGCTGGCGGACTCGGCGCAGATAACTGCGTTGACGCGGCAAAAACCGGCTGTGCCGGTCTCGATTTCAATTCTGGCGTAGAGTCACAGCCGGGCATCAAAGATGCACGTCTTCTGGCTTCGGTCTTTCAGACGCTGCGCGCATATTAAGGAAAAGGACATGACAACATTACTCAATCCGTACTTTGGTGAATTTGGCGGTATGTATGTGCCACAGATTCTGATGCCTGCCCTGCGCCAGCTGGAAGAAGCTTTTGTCAGCGCACAAAAGGATCCTGAATTTCAGGCGCAGTTTACAGATCTGCTGAAAAACTATGCGGGTCGCCCAACCGCACTGACCAAGTGCCAGAACATTACTCAAGGCACCAACACGACGCTGTATCTCAAGCGTGAAGACTTACTGCACGGCGGCGCGCACAAAACCAACCAGGTGCTGGGTCAGGCGTTACTGGCGAAGCGCATGGGTAAAACGGAAATCATCGCCGAAACAGGCGCGGGTCAGCACGGTGTTGCATCTGCTCTCGCCAGCGCGCTGCTGGGGTTGAAATGCCGTATTTATATGGGCGCGAAAGATGTTGAACGTCAGTCGCCTAACGTTTTCCGTATGCGTTTGATGGGCGCTGAAGTTATCCCCGTTCACAGCGGTTCCGCAACGCTGAAAGATGCCTGTAACGAAGCGCTTCGCGACTGGTCTGGCAGCTACGATACCGCGCACTACATGCTCGGTACGGCGGCTGGTCCGCACCCCTTCCCGACCATTGTGCGTGAGTTCCAGCGCATGATCGGTGAAGAAACCAAGGCGCAGATTCTGGAAAAAGAAGGCCGTCTGCCGGACGCCGTTATCGCCTGCGTGGGCGGCGGTTCTAACGCCATCGGGATGTTCGCCGATTTTATTAATGAAACCAGCGTAGGTCTGATTGGCGTAGAGCCAGGCGGTCACGGGATTGAGTCTGGAGAACACGGCGCGCCGTTGAAGCATGGTCGTGTCGGGATATACTTCGGCATGAAGTCCCCAATGATGCAGACTGAAGAAGGACAGATTGAAGAGTCTTACTCTATTTCTGCAGGGCTGGACTTCCCATCGGTCGGGCCACAGCATGCATACCTGAACAGCATTGGTCGCGCCGATTATGTTTCAATCACCGATGATGAAGCACTGGAAGCCTTCAAAACGCTGTGTCTGCACGAGGGAATTATCCCGGCACTGGAGTCCTCCCATGCCCTGGCGCACGCGTTGAAAATGATGCGTGAGAATCCAGAAAAAGAGCAGTTGCTGGTGGTTAATCTCTCCGGTCGCGGCGACAAAGACATTTTCACCGTACACGATATTTTGAAAGCGCGAGGGGAAATCTGATGGAACGTTACGAAAACCTGTTTGCACAGTTGAAGGACCGCAAAGAAGGCGCTTTTGTCCCCTTCGTAACCCTGGGCGATCCGTCTGTTGAACAGTCACTGAAAATCATTGATACGCTGATTGAAGCCGGTGCCGACGCGCTTGAGCTCGGCATTCCGTTCTCCGATCCGCTGGCAGATGGCCCAACTATTCAGGAAGCCACCCTGCGTGCGTTTGCCGCCGGCGTTACACCGTCGCAATGCTTTGAAATGCTGGCGCTGATTCGCCAGAAGCATCCGACGATTCCCATTGGGTTGCTGATGTATGCCAACCTGGTCTTCAGCAAGGGCATTGACGAGTTTTACGCCCAGTGCGAAAAAGTGGGTGTGGATTCTGTATTAGTGGCCGATGTTCCCGTTGAAGAGTCTGCACCATTCAGAACTGCAGCGCTCCGTCACAATATTGCACCAATTTTCATCTGCCCGCCGAACGCTGATGAAGAACTGCTACGCCAGATTGCCTCTTATGGTCGTGGCTACACTTATCTGCTTTCACGTGCAGGCGTGACCGGTGCCGAAAATCGTGCGGCATTACCGCTGCATCATCTGGTTGAAAAGCTGAAACAATATGATGCTCCACCTTCTTTACAGGGCTTTGGTATTTCTGCGCCTGAACAGGTAGCCGGTGCTATTGAAGCCGGTGCTTCCGGTGCAATTTCCGGCTCGGCAATTGTGAAAATCATTGAGAAAAATGTTGCGGCACCGGAACAGATGCTGGCTGAGCTGAAAGCGTTTGTCAGCGCGATGAAAGCCGCCACCCACCAATAAGCTAAATCAACCGCCAGAAATTTCTGGCGGTTTTATCCTTCTTTCGTGTGCTTCATTCTATACATAGCGCTATCCGCATTCTGAATGGCCACATCAAGTTCACCATTCACCTCTGCAATCCCCCACGATACTGACAATGGCACGGTATGGCCATCCACCACAAACACATGGCTGGTCACCTGCCCACTAATACGTTGCGCGATTGCTATAGCGTCAGTTGCCTGCGATCGAAACAGCAGGATCATAAATTCATCCCCGCCGGTACGAATCACAATATCGTGACTGGTGCGGGTGTTTGACAGCATTCTGTTGGCGATAATTTGCAGCGCACGATCGCCTGCCGCGTGGCCCCAGGTGTCATTGACGGCCTTGAACTTATTACAGTCAAGTAGCACCACCGAGCAGTGTGATAAATCCCGACGCTTGATGATGTCGAGAATTCGGCGGTTAAAACAACCGGTCAGGGTATCAATATAAACCTTGAGGTCACTTTCGTTCAGCCATGATTTTAACGAGAAGCTGATCATGATGAAGAAAAACGGCGCCAGCAGAATCACGATACCTGCATGCGTGTCGCGCGTCATAAAACGACCTAATGATAACGAATAGTGCAGCGCATATTTCTCTGAAAAATTGCGCACCATAAAGCGGGATTGACCGGTACATTTACCGGATAAACAGAGACTCTCATGGTTTGTTAAATTCACCAACTCCACATTCAGCTCCGGTGGAATTTGGTTGTCAAATGCCTGGGCTAACGCTTCCTGCAATTCGGGCTTTGAATGGTCATAGACCAGATAGGCTACGATTTGGTCTGATATCTCTTTGCCAGACAGATCGTAGATATAACTCACCACGCTATAAGCTTTTTCACCGGTAATTTTATCGGTATAAAAATTCGTCGAACTAAGGGCTTTGTTTTTGACGTTTTTTTGCAGTAATCGAGTATAGAAATCGACCGGAGGATAGAAAAAGTTGGTGATATCCCGTGCCATTTCAGAATTAGAGAAACTGAAATTGCGGGAATCGGAAGCCATAAACCAGTAAAAATAATCTGAGTTTTTGGCGATAATATAACGATGTGCATCAAAACTGCCCGGGTTTAGCTCATTGACCATACCACGAATAAATTCAGCCGCTGTATACATACACAGCGCATTGTGGCTGGTTTGCTGGGCAACCATTGTCCCGGTCGCCGAATGCAGCCGCTTTGGGTCGGCGTTAATTCCCCATTCCTGATCATTCCGAGGAACAAATCGAGACATATCGCCACATTGCTCGCCATTTTTGATGTGGTGATAGCGCTCACCAATCGCATCAGCGATCAGCTCATTATCGTTAAAAATGTCCATCATGCGCGCTTGCAGGCGGTTGACACCTTCGCTGGCAGCGGCCATTCGCTGTTCATAAATAATAAACAGAAACAACGACGTAAATACCAACGTAATGAGCCCTGATACCAGCAGTGCCTGCCTGTTTCTGAGCTTATCCTGCACAATCTTCACGAGTCCACCCTGATAGTTAACAGTATTGCCAAATCGGTTACCCGTTTATGTTGTTGCATAACAGCGTTGTACGTTGATAGAGAATGTTCGCCACCCCGAAGCAGGTAAGTTGATGCAGCCCGCAGTCGCGCGCTTAGGTTACAGTTTTATACAACAAAAGCACATATTTGTTAACATAAGCGCAAACTAATCATCACCTTCAATAGGATACCCTGCCCGTCGAATGGCCTCGCGGCAGTCGTTTACGCCTGCGGCATAGCCCGCCTCAATCTCACAAACCGGACTGGCGCTGCAATAAGGTAGTGTAACCGGAGTCGCAATAAGTTTCTCCAGCGCCTCAATTTTATCCATGCAAAGCAATAACTCACGTGCAGCACTCACGGCAAACGCTGCCGTTTGATCTTCGGAGAACGGTTCCAGAAGTGTGATTTTTTGCTGTAGCAGATGGCGGGTCAACATCATCAGCAATACCCTCAAAGTTGTTTTGCTTAAAGAGTAGCACTACATCAAAGGGAGAAAGGTAGGATGGGATTGTTTAAACGATGGGTCGAGGTAAGGATATTGTCTGAAAACGGTAACAGACACTCCGTGCTAATCTCTGGCGAAGATCAGATAATTTAGTTGGTGACGATGGAAAATATCCGAGTTTGTAATAATAGTACACTCATTGTTTCCATACTGCCTGAGCCTGTCAATCGTTAGACTAATCTGAGCGTGAAGCGGACCATAATATCTGATGTAATGCTTCACTGATAATGTCGGGACAGTGATGAGTGAGAAACTCACGTTGTACTTACACCAGGATTATCTGGAATGATGGAGTTAACATCTCAATTGTTCATAGCGGCGCTGAGTGGATGCAGGATATCGCGGGGCATATTGGACGTATAACGTTTATCGCGTACCTAAGAAGCTAAGACCATAGGTTTTAATTATTACATTTTTAAGATAGTGGTTTTTATCTGTTTTTTAGAATTGCCATACCTGGCTAGACATTCTTATTCATAACAACTTTATGAGTTAAAAAAATCTGCCATAATGACAGATTCTTTTAATCTATCATTAGAGATTAGCAACGTTATGATATACTTTTTGAACATCATCGTCATCTTCAAGGGCATCAACAAGCCCTGCAAAGACTTCTAAATCTTCTGGTGAAAGTTCAATTTCTGATTGAGCAATCATCTCTAATTCTGTGGTAGAGAATTCAGTAATCCCTGCGGCTTTTAAAGCTGCAATGCCTTTGTGAAGATCTGTAGATTCTGTATAAATAACGATGTTTCCTTCTTCTTCGGTTACATCACGAACATCTACTTCAGCATTAAGCAAAATTTCAAAAATGTGGTCAGGATCTGTCCCTTCAAATACAATCACTCCGGTATTATCAAACATATAGCTGACAGAACCAGCCGCTCCTATATTCCCGCCTTTTTTATTAAAAATTGAGCGGACATTAGCAATCGTACGGTTAACATTTGAAGTCAATGTTTCAGCGATAATCAGTGAGCCACTGGGACCAAAACCTTCATAACGCCCTTGCACGAACGTTTCATCGCTGCCGCCTTTGGCTTTATCAATGGCTTTATCAATAACGTGTTTTGGAACCTGCGCTTGTTTAGCACGTTCAATAACGAATTTTAAAGATGTATTTAATTCTGGGTCTGGTTCGCCTTGTTTAGCAGCAGCATAAATTTCGACACCAAATTTTGCATATACATTAGACGTTGCACCGTCTTTAGCTGTTTTTTTAGCAACAATATTTGCCCACTTACGTCCCACTGGAATGATCTCCTCAAAAATTCATTTACATAGCCGACAGGTAAATAACCTAGCATTACATTATATCATGACGTATAAATCCTCGTCTATTAAAAATAAAAATATTATAATTTTACGACATGTTACTTTAATTTTATCAATAGTTAACATTATTGATAAATTATCCTCTGGTTCTTTTTTGTTCTTAATAAATGGTCCGCAGCAATAATGCATAAGTGAAGAGAAACAAAAGTGATATTCCAGACAAACACTTCTACTATTAAAGTTGCTGCTGCACTGCTTATAGCGAGGTTTCGACACACAAATTTTGTCAGGCCAGAGGAGCAAAATAATGGCCGTTCAAGACAACGACACGCGTGGAAAAGAATGAAAAAAAACTGGTCACTTGATGACCAGTTTTGCAGGGGTTTTGCAGAAGAACTTAAAAACGATAACCCGCAGAGAACATAAACACCCACGGATCGAGGCGTACACTGTCTCGCTGCTGGACGCCACCCATTTTATAGCTTGCGGTGGTATCGATATCCATGTACCAGACCGACATGTTAATCAGCCAGTCGCGGTTAATCAGATAGTCCATACCGACTTGCCCTGCTGCCCCCCAGGAATCTTTCAGACTCAGGTCCGATAACCCTGTTTCTTTACCGTTATCGTTAAAGCCTTCATCGAAGAAGGTCGTGTAGTTCACCCCAACACCTACGTACGGACGCAGTTTACTGCTGGAGTCACCGAAGTACCACTGCGCCATTAACGTCGGCGGTAAATGATGTACGGTGGCAATATCCCCCGTTGCAGCAGTGCCGATTTTATGGCGGAACGGCGTAGCTGCCAGTAATTCAACACCGATATTGTCGGTTGCCATGTAGGTAAATGTCAGACCCAGCTGCGTGTTATTGCTGACATCAAAGCCACCTAAGCTGCCCAGCGTACCACCTGCACCTTCCGTCGGCCTGACGGTGGCTGAACCTGCACGAATAAAGAACTCTCCAGCTTCATGCGCAAATGCGTTACCAGAGAGAAGAGTTGTTAAAGCCAATGCTGCAACTGTTAATTTTTTCATGTCCGCTCCATCGTTATGGTTATAAAAGCGGAACGAATATACCCACATTGGAGTAATAAGTGATCTAACATGGATCACATTGACTTTGATAATTTAACATTTATTGATCCAGATTAAGTTAGAACTTGCATTCAAAATCCTGGTTAAATTAATTCAGATCAATTTTGATATATTTTCAATGTGCAAGTACCTCCAGCTCATTGCTGATGGGTGATGGATATCTGCGCGTGATGCGCAGATAACAAACAGCGTTCATGCACGACGCTGAAGTCATAGCCAAAAATTACTGCAGCTTTACAAAGATATGCTTTTCCATACATCGCGCGATGCTGCCACTGTAGAGTTATCCAGGGTACAATTGCCCGCAAATGAACACCTGCAAAACTCAAGGAGAGTGCATGTCTATCACGGCGAAATCCGTTTACCGTGACACGGGAAACTTTTTCCGTAATCAATTCATTACCATCTTGCTGGTATCGTTGTTGTGCGCGTTTATCACAGTGGTGTTAGGGCATGCCTTTTCCCCCACTGACGCACAAATTGCGCAACTCAGTGAAGGCGATCAGTTAACCAGCAGCGTGGGGCTGTTCGATCTGGTGCAAAACATGACCCCGGAGCAACAGCAAATTTTGCTACGCGCATCCGCAGCGTCGACGTTTTCCGGTCTGATTGGTAATGCCATCCTCGCCGGGGGGGTCATCCTGATGATTCAGCTGATTTCAGCAGGTCATCGGGTCAGTGCGTTACGTGCTATCGGCGCCAGTGCGCCAGTGTTGCCGAAGCTGTTTATTCTGATTTTTTTGACTACTCTGCTAGTGCAAATCGGTATTATGCTGGTTGTTGTTCCCGGTATTCTGCTGGCGATCCTGCTGGCACTCGCACCGGTGATGTTGGTACAGGACAAAATGGGTGTCTTTGCCGCGATGCGCAACAGTATGCGTCTGGCGTGGTCGAATATGCGACTGGTTGCGCCGGCAGTGATCGGTTGGTTGCTGGCAAAAACGCTGCTGTTGCTTTTTGCGCCAAGTTTTGCAGTACTTACGCCGAATGTAGGCGCGGTATTGGCGAATACGCTGAGCAATATGATCTCCGCCGTGTTGCTGATCTATTTGTTCCGCCTGTATATGCTGATTCGCCAATAAACCCTGAACGCATTCCGGGCTTGTTCCCGGTGCTTTTGATGACGGAATCGAAGAATGAAGCAGTTTCTTGATTTTTTACCGCTGGTTGTCTTTTTTGCTTTTTATAAGCTTTACGACATCTATGCGGCGACCTCGGCGCTGATTGTCGCGACGGCTGTAGTGTTGATTTACAGTTGGGTTCGCTATCGCAAGGTCGAGAAGATGGCGTTAATCACCTTTGTCCTGGTGGCCGTATTTGGTGGTTTGACTATTTTTTTCCACAACGATGAATTCATTAAGTGGAAAGTAACGGTGATTTACGGGCTGTTTGCTGGGGCTCTGCTGGTTAGCCAGTGGGTGATGAAAAAGCCGCTGATTCAACGCATGTTAGGTAAAGAGCTGACCCTACCGCAGCCGGTGTGGTCGAAACTTAATTTAGCCTGGGCCGTCTTTTTCATCCTGTGTGGTCTGGCGAATATCTATATTGCATTTTGGCTACCGCAGAACATTTGGGTCAACTTCAAGGTGTTCGGCCTGACCGCCCTGACTTTATTCTTTACGCTGCTTAGTGGGGTCTATATTTACCGTCATCTGCCGCAAGAAGATAAATCGTAATACATGCTCGCCAGATCCCCGGATCTGGCGAATTTTTATCCCTTCGAGTTCCATAGAGCTGACAACCTGACTTACATCTGCTCCGCACGCCGCATCCCCTCTGTTCTCAACGCATAAATTCTAGTAGCATCGCGCCTGTAATCTTTCTCTATAGTCGGTTCTACAATGACAACAACGAATAACACTCCCCAGGGCGAACTGGTTTTACGCACTCTGGCCATGCCTGCCGATACCAACGCAAACGGTGATATTTTTGGCGGCTGGCTGATGTCACAAATGGATATAGGTGGCGCGATTCAGGCCAAAGAGATCGCACATGGTCGTGTGGTAACGGTGCGGGTAGAAGGAATGAGCTTTTTGCGCCCGGTCGCCGTAGGTGATGTAGTGTGTTGCTATGCGCGCTGTGTGAAACGCGGGACAACCTCGATCAGCATCAATATTGAAGTTTGGGTGAAGAAAGTTGCTTCTGAACCAATTGGACAGCGCTATAAGGCTACCGAAGCTCTGTTTATCTACGTTGCTGTTGATAAAGACGGGAAACCACGTCCAATTCCCACGTTGGTCTGATAGCACACGTCAGTACTGCTATCCGGCAATCATCACTCTTGATCATTGCCGGACGGCCTGATGCTTACTCGATCTGCGTTGTGCCGTTTAATTTGAAAACAATATTCACCACAAGTCCGGAACCGGGTTTACCTGCTTCATAACGCCATCTACGCATCGCGTTTTTCACTTCACGTTC
This sequence comes from Citrobacter sp. Cpo071, assembly GCF_030332765.1. NCBI lineage: Bacteria > Pseudomonadati > Pseudomonadota > Gammaproteobacteria > Enterobacterales > Enterobacteriaceae > Citrobacter > Citrobacter sp. Cpo071. The sequence goes on from NZ_JAOWHE010000085.1 coordinate 894,399, forward strand.
AAACATATTGGCAGGCTGTGCCGACAGGATCTCCACATTTTCAACCCGGCCATCCGGCGTTACGTTAAATTTGACCTTTACCCGGCCTTCAATGCGCAGCGCCTGAGCTCGCGCCGGATACTGAGGCTGATTACGGCTTAAAGCACGTGGACCCGATGGCGCACTGACCACCGGTTTGCTGGTAGTTGCCGGCGCGGTATTGGTCATTGTGCGAGTAGGTGCCGTATTTTCCAGTGGGGAGGCCGGGCGCGGTTCTGCTGGTTTAACATCGCGTTTCGGTTGCTCTTCCACCTTTTTCACCGGTTTTGGCTTCGGTTTAGGCTTGGGCTTCGGTTTTTCAATCACCACCGGCGCCTCTTTTGGTGGCTCTGGAATCGGTTCAGGTTCCGGTTCAGGCTCGACAACGGGTTCCGGCGGCGGCTGAACGGCCTGAGGCGGTTCGAGATCGGCAGGCGCGACCATCGTGACAGAGATCGGCTGCGCTGGCGCAGGTAGTTCAATAACCTGATGTACCGAGGTATACAGCAAACCAGCCACTACGGCACCATGAATGCCGACAGACAGTAACGTTGGCCAGGGAAAGCGACGAGGTAAATCAAGGGTCATTGAAGTCATAATCGTTTCAGTAAAAAAACCAGGCCCTGATTTTAAATGCAAATAGCAATCATATTCAATAAGCCCGTGGTGCTAACTGACATTTAAAACGCGATTTTATGATAAAAAACCACTTTCAGAGTATGGCCTTAACATATCAGTTATCTTTCCGTTGCAGTTGTTAGGCCTTTCCAATAACGTTATTAACGACTTTTACCGTTCAAGGAGCTCTACCCGTGCTGTATGTTATTTACGCTCAAGATATCGCAGACTCTCTCGAAAAACGTCTTTCCGTGCGCCCTGCTCATCTGGCTCGCCTGCAACTCCTTCATGACGAAGGTCGTTTGCTCACGGCGGGCCCCATGCCAGCGGTCGACAGTAACGATCCCGGTGCGGCGGGTTTTACCGGCTCGACGGTGATTGCCGAATTTGAATCTTTGGAGGCGGCACAGGCGTGGGCAGATGCCGATCCGTATGCTGCGGCGGGCGTTTATGCGCAGGTTTCAGTAAAACCTTACAAGAAAGTATTTTAAAAAACAGAACAAACGCAGACATTGGGCACCGCCAGCGGTGCCCTTTTAGATCAGATACTGTGGATTGCAAACAGCAACGAGTTGCGTTGATGGTTGAGAATGCACTTTCTGATAGTGTGGATACGCATATTACGACGCGATTGTCCTTCAAGCCAACGTGATTTACGGCGGCTAGCCTGACGCTGCATCCGCCAGCGTCCCACTTCCGTTCTACTACGCTTCATGTTAACTACTCTTCCAGTCACTGAGCGGCCATTATAACGCCAGACCGAATGCAGGCCAGTGGTTTTCCCGTGTTTTTATTTGCCAGATTAATCCTGATGCGTAAACTCTTAACAATACGCTTTCAAAAGGATTTTTAAATTTATGACAACCTTCTACACCGTGGTGAGTTGGCTGGTCATTCTGGGTTACTGGGTACTCATTGCTGGCGTAACGTTACGCATTCTGATGAAGCGACGCGCAGTGCCCTCCGCAATGGCCTGGCTGTTGATCATCTACATTCTGCCATTGGTAGGAATCATTGCTTATCTGTCTTTTGGTGAACTTCACCTGGGCAAGCGACGTGCCGAACGCGCCCGGGCGATGTGGCCTTCAACCGCCAAATGGCTGAACGACCTCAAGGCCTGCAAGCATATTTTTGCCCAGGAAAATAGCAGCGTCGCCTCTTCGTTATTTAAACTGTGCGAGCGTCGTCAGGGAATAGCCGGCGTAAAGGGAAACCAGCTGCAGTTGCTCACCAGTTCAGATGACGTGATGCAGGCGCTGATCCGTGATATTCAGCTGGCGCGCCACAACATCGAAATGGTGTTCTACATATGGCAGCCAGGCGGTATGGCCGATCAGGTAGCCGAGTCGTTAATGGCTGCTGCGAGACGTGGCATTCACTGTCGCCTGATGCTGGACTCCGCCGGCAGCGTAGCGTTCTTCCGCAGTCCTTGGGCGGCGATGATGCGTAACGCAGGTATCGAGGTTGTAGAAGCGCTGAAGGTGAACCTGATGCGTGTATTTTTACGCCGTATGGACCTGCGTCAGCACCGCAAAATGATCATGATCGATAACTACATTGCTTATACCGGCAGCATGAACATGGTCGACCCGCGTTTCTTCAAACAAGATGCGGGTGTCGGGCAATGGGTTGATTTAATGGCGAGAATGGAAGGTCCTGTCGCCACTGCTATGGGCATTGTCTATTCCTGCGACTGGGAAATTGAGACCGGAAAGCGTATTTTGCCCCCGCCACCAGACGTCAATATCATGCCGTTTGAGCAGGCCAGCGGCCACACCATTCACACTATCGCCTCGGGTCCTGGTTTCCCTGAAGATTTGATTCATCAGGCGCTGCTAACCGCTGCTTATTCAGCGCGTGAATATTTAATTATGACCACCCCCTACTTCGTCCCCAGCGACGACCTGTTGCACGCGATCTGCACGGCAGCGCAGCGTGGGGTTGACGTCAGTATCATTCTTCCACGTAAAAATGACTCCCTGCTGGTTGGCTGGGCAAGCCGGGCCTTTTTCACCGAGCTGCTGGCGGCTGGCGTTAAAATTTATCAGTTCGAAGGTGGCTTGCTGCACACCAAGAGCGTACTGGTCGATGGCGAGCTGAGCCTGGTCGGTACGGTTAACCTGGATATGCGCAGTCTGTGGCTCAATTTTGAAATCACGCTGGTCATTGATGATGCCGGATTCGGTGGCGATCTCGCGGCAGTGCAGGATGATTATATTTCGCGTTCCCGCCTGCTTGATGCCCGTTTGTGGGTAAAACGACCACTCTGGCAGCGGATAGCAGAGCGACTGTTTTACTTCTTTAGTCCATTGCTGTAAAACGTGCCCATCAGACAGTAAACAGGTAGTCATTATGGATATGGATTTGAACAATCGCCTGACCGAAGACGAAACGCTTGAGCAGGCTTATGACATTTTTCTCGAACTGGCTGCGGACAATCTGGATCCAGCCGACATCATTCTGTTCAATTTGCAGTTTGAAGAGCGTGGCGGTGCCGAGTTGTTCGATCCGGCGGAAGACTGGCAGGAGCATGTTGATTTTGACCTGAACCCTGACTTCTTTGCCGAGGTGGTGATTGGTCTGGCAGATACAGAAGACGGCGAGATTAACGATATTTTCGCGCGCGTTTTATTATGTCGCGAAAAAGATCATAAGCTCTGCCATATTCTCTGGCGCGAATAATCAAACAAAAAAGCTGCTCTCGCAGCTTTTTTCATTTTTAACCCGGCAGTTTACTTCCACAGCGGTTACAAAATTGCGCACTATTTTCGTGCTGCGCCTGCTGGCACTGGGGACATTTTCGTTGGTGCCCGCGCTGCTGGAACGCACTGCTCATGTGCGTGGTAATCAATCCCGTCGGTATCGCAATCACCGAGTAACCAATCAGGATAAGCACAGACGCCACCATGCGCCCCAATGGTGTGTGTGGCGTGATATCGCCATAGCCGACGGTGGTTACAGTAACAATCGCCCAATACACCGACGCATTCAGCGTAGTAAACCCATATTTTGGCCCTTCAATCAGATACATCATCGCGCCAAAAACCACCATCAGAATGGCAATAAAGGAATAGAACAGCATCAGCTGATGTCGGGCGCTTTTTAACGCATTCCAGAACACCCGCAGAGAAGGCATAAAGCGCAGCAGCTTGAGGATACGCAGGACGCGCAGGACACGCATCGCTCGCCAGGCGAAAACATAGCTCAGACTGATTTCCGGCCATAGCCACATCACATACAGCGGCAGAATGGTGGCAAGGTCAATTATCCCCCAGAAGCTGAACACATATTTAGCGGGGTTGGCCCAGCAACATAAGCGCAGAAGATATTCGAGGGTGAAGACCAGAGTAATAAAGATCTCCAGCCAGACAAAAACGCGCCATTCCTCAAAGGTTAAATGGTATTGCGTCCCTACTCCGGACTCAATGAAGATAACGATAACGCTGAGCAAGGCAAATAGCGCACACATACCTTCAAAGCGACGCCCTGAACGGGTATTTAAATCAAATAATTTGCGATAGAGCGCGCGGCGGACAGAAGAGACTAAACCAGGCACAGATACCTCACCAAAAAAAGGGCTGACCTTTGTCAGCCCTCAGGATTATAGCGGGTCTACTTTCAGGCAGGAAACTGCATGTCGGAAACTTCCTTCCAGAACCGGGCGCGTTTTTGCGCATTCCGGTCCAGCAATCGGACAGCGCGTACGGAACACGCAACCGGAAGGAGGATTAATCGGGGACGGTAACTCGCCTTCCAGCAACTGGATAACCTTGTTCCTTTCCTGATCCGGATCGGGGATCGGCACCGCAGACATCAGCGCTTTGGTATAAGGATGCAGCGGGTTATGGTACACCTCGTCATAAGTCCCTAATTCCACCGCATGTCCGAGATACATAACCAGCACACGGTCGGAGATGTGTTTAACCACCGCGAGGTCGTGAGCAATGAAGATTAACGATAATCCCATTTCGCGCTGAAGCTGTTGCAGCAGATTAACTACCTGGGCCTGGATTGATACATCCAGCGCCGAAACCGGTTCATCGCAGATAATCAACTTTGGTTCAAGGATCAGCGCGCGGGCAATACCGATACGCTGACACTGGCCACCGGAAAACTCATGTGGGTAGCGGTTAATCAGGTTGGGCAGTAATCCAACCTTCATCATCATCGCCTTCACACGATCGCGGACTTCCTGACCAGGAAGATTCGGATGATAAGTTCGCAGCGGTTCGGCAATGATTTCACCAATGGTCATGCGCGGGTTTAACGATGCCAGCGGATCCTGGAAAATCATCTGGATATCGCTGCGCACTTCCCGCCACTCATCGGGTTTCATACCCAGTAAATCTTTACCCAGCCAGGCAACCTTTCCATCGGTGGCCTTCACCAGGCCGATAATCGCACGGGCAAAGGTCGATTTCCCGCAGCCTGATTCACCGACCACGCCCAGAGTTTCGCCCTCATACAGTCGCAGGGTTACGCCATCAACCGCCTTCAGGGTTTTAGACGGTTGCCAGAACCACTGTTTGCCATCTTTAATATCGAAATGGACTTTAAGGTCGGCAATCTCAAGGAGCACTTTACGTTGTTCGGTCACCGTATTCATACCAGTTCCTCCACCGGCTTAAAGCAGGCACGCAGACGGCCTGGGCTAAATTCCTCCAGTGGCGGAGCACTGCTACAGATTTCCATCGCATGCGGGCAACGCGGCTGGAATGGACAACCTTTTGGTAGACGCAGTAAGTTCGGTGGGTTGCCAGGGATAGTGAGCATCTCTTCCCCTTCGGCATCCAGACGAGGTACGGCATTTAGCAAACCAATCGAATACGGATGAACGGGTTTATAAAAAACATCCCGCGCACTGCCGTATTCCATAGTACGTCCGGCGTACATCACCAGGACTTTATCGCAAATACCGGCAACAACCCCCAGATCGTGGGTGATCATGATAATCGCGGTGTTGAATTCACTTTTCAGTTCATTCAGCAGCGTCATAATTTGCGCCTGTACCGTCACATCGAGCGCAGTGGTTGGTTCATCGGCAATCAGTAATTTGGGCCTGCACAGCAGCGCCATGGCGATCATTACGCGCTGACGCATACCACCGGAGAATTCATGCGGATACATTTTCATACGCTTACGCGCTTCCGGCATCTTCACCGCATCCAGCATTCTGACCGACTCTTCAAAAGCTTCCGCTTTGCTCATGCCTTTATGCAGCATCAGAACTTCCATCAACTGCTCCCCGACCCGCATGTATGGATTGAGGGACGTCATCGGGTCCTGGAAAATCATCGAGATTTGCTCGGCGCGCAGTTTGTTCAGTTCACGTTCCGGTAAATTCAGAATTTCACGCCCGTTGAACGTTGCGGAGCCCCCGATACGACCATTCGCCGCCAGCAGCCCCATCAGGGCAAAGGCCGTTTGCGATTTACCCGAACCGGATTCACCGACAATACCCAACGTTTCTCCGGCTCGCAGAGAAAAGTTTAAATCGTTGACCGCAGTTACATCGCCGTCAGGGGTCGCAAACGTCACACGCAAATCTTTTACGTTTAGCAGTGCGTTAGCCTGTTGTTGCGCGAGCGGCGCGGTTGAGGTTTCAATTACGCTCATGGCTGCACTCCTTAACGGTCTTTCGGGTCGAGGGCATCACGCAGGCCATCGCCAATAAAGTTAAAACAGAACAAAGTGACCACCAGGAAACCTGCCGGGAACAGCAGCAGCCATGGTGAGACTTCCATCGAGTTGGCACCATCACTGAGCAGCGCACCCCAACTACTTAACGGTTCTTGCGTACCTAATCCCAAAAAGCTCAGGAAGGATTCAAACAGAATCATGCTCGGCACCAGCAATGAAGCGTATACCACCACTACGCCCAGCACGTTCGGCACGATATGACGGATAACGATACGTACGGTAGATACCCCACCCACTTGTGCTGCTTCAATGAACTCTTTGCGCTTGAGACTCAGCGTTTGTCCACGCACGATACGCGCCATATCGAGCCAGGAGACCATTCCGATAGCGACAAAAATCAGCAGGATATTTTGCCCAAAGAAGGTGACCAGCAGGATCACGAAGAACATGAACGGGAAGGAGTTGAGGATTTCCAGCAGACGCATCATCACCGAGTCAATTTTTCCGCCAAGGTAGCCCGACAGAGAACCGTACAGCGTACCGACAACTACCGCCACCAGCGCCGCCGCAATGCCGACCATCAGCGAAATGCGCCCGCCAATCGCCACGCGCACCAACAGGTCGCGTCCCGACGAGTCAGTACCGAAATAGTGCCCGGACTCCATATCCGGCGCGCTGGACATCATTCCCCAGTCGGTATCAAAGTAGGTAAACTGCGACAGCATCGGTGCCAGCGTCACGAACAGCGCAATAATTACCAGCACCACCAGGCTTGCTACCGCCGCGCGGTTATGCATAAAGCGTCGACGCGCGTCCTGCCACAGGCTGCGGCCTTCGACCTCCAGCTTTTCACTGAAATTCTCCAGTGCCTCGCTGTTTTTCTTACTTAACATCATAGCGAGCTCCAGTATCAGTAACGAATTTTCGGGTCGATAACGGCATACAGCACATCGACAATCGCGTTAAACACGATGGTCAGCGTACCCACCAGTATGGTCAGGCTAAGAACCAGCGAATAGTCGCGGTTTAACGCCCCATTGACGAACAACTGGCCAATACCCGGCAAACCATAAATGGTTTCAATAACCATCGAACCGGTGATAATGCCGACAAATGCCGGTCCCATATAGGACAACACTGGCAACAGCGCAGGTTTCAACGCATGGCGGAAAATAATCCGCCGCATCGGCAGCCCTTTAGCGCGCGCGGTACGAATAAAGTTAGAGTGCAGTACTTCAATCATCGAACCGCGAGTAATACGGGCGATACTGGCGATGTAGGCCAGTGACAAGGCCACCATCGGCAGGATCATAAATTTCAGCGCCCCGCCGTTCCAGCCCCCGCCGGGTAGCCATTTCAAGGTTATGGCAAATATCATGACCAATAAGGGAGCGACCACGAAACTGGGGATAACCACCCCGGTCATTGCCACCCCCATCACCGTATAGTCCCAACGTGTATTTTGCTTCAACGCGGCTATCACTCCGGCGCTAACACCGACGAGCACCGCCAGAATAAAGGCTGCCGCACCCAGCTTCGCAGAAACCGGGAAGCTCGAGGCAACGAGGTCGTTAACCGTGTAGTCTTTATATTTAAAGGATGGTCCAAAATCGCCGTGCGCCAGCTGTTTCAGATAGCTGAAATACTGTGTCGAGATGGGATCGTTAAGGTGATATTTCGCTTCAATATTCGCCAGCACCTCTGGCGGTAACGCGCGTTCCCCGGTGAATGGGCTTCCGGGCGCAAGGCGCATCATAAAGAATGAAATCGTAATAAGAATAAACAGCGTCGGAATCGCTTCCAGACAGCGACGTAATATAAATTTTAACATTGCCCGTACCTTCTGGCGTGTGCCTTTATACCCGTCATACTTCAAGCTGCAAGTGCGTTGGCTTTGCTCGCTCACGCCAGTCACTTACTTAAGTAAGCTCCTGGCGATTCGCTGCGTTGCCGCCTTCCTGCAACGTGAATTATTTAGGGTATACCTCTCTTTGTCTAAAGAGGTATTTATAGTTCGAAGAAAAAGACACTGTGGGGCAACATGATTGCCCCACGTCTTGCCATTAATGCTTGATAATATACAAGTCTTTAACGTGGATATTATCCATCGGGTCTTTACCGGAGTATCCGCCAACCCATGGTTTCACCAGGCGGGCGTTAACGTAGTAATAAACCGGTACAATCGCAGAATCTTTATCCAGCTGCTGTTCCGCTTTCGAATACAGTTCGCTGCGCTGCGCTTCATCCGTCACTTTCAGCGTATCCGCAATCAGCTTATCAAATGCCGGGCTCTTATAGTGGACGGTATTATTGGAGCTGTCGGACAGCACCATATTCAGGAAGGAGGTAGGTTCGTTATAGTCCGCACACCAGCCCGCACGTGAAACATCATAGTTGCCCTGATGGCGCGTATCGAGGAACGTTTTCCATTCCTGATTTTCCAGCTTCACATTAGCACCCAGATTTTTCTTCCAGATAGATGCCGCGGCAATAGCCAGCTTCTTATGCAGGTCTGAGGTGTTATACAGCAGATCAAAGGTCAGCGGTTTCTCAGCGGTATATCCGGCCTCAGCCAGCAGTTTCTTCGCTTCTTCATTACGTTTTTCCTGAGACCACTTGAACCACTCTGGCTCAACCAGTTTCGCACCATCGGTGTATGGAGGAGTAAAGCTATATGCTGGCAGGTCACCCTGGTTTTTCACTTTATTGACGATTATGTCACGATCCAACGCCAGCTTCAGGGCGGTACGAACACGAACATCGTTGAATGGTGCTTTCTGGTTGTTGATTTCGTAATAATAGGTGCACAGATACGGGTCAACGTGGACTTCGTTCGGGATCTCTTTTTTCAGTTTCTGGAATAACTCAATCGGCATGTTGTTATAGGTCATGTCAATTTCACCGCTGCGATAGCGGTTAACGTCAGTCACTTCAGAAGAAATAGGCAGGTAAGTTACCTGGTTAATAACCGTTTTGGCGTTGTCCCAATAGTTGGTATTACGCTCAAGCACAATGCGCTCGTTCACAACCCAGTCTTTCAGTTTATACGCACCGTTAGTAACGATGTTAGCGGGCTGGGTCCACTTCTCGCCGAATTTTTCAACAGCCGCTCTGGGAACCGGTGAAACGGAAGAGTGCACTAGCAGTTTGTAGAAATAAGGAACTGGTTCGCTGAGGGTAACTTCAAAAGTATGATCGTCGAGAGCTTTTACGCCCAGATCGGTGACCGGCTTTTTACCGGCGATAATATCATCAATGTTGACAATATGACCGTACTGCAAATAACTGGCATACGGTGATGCAGTATTTGGATTAGCCAAACGTTGCCAGCTATACACGAAATCTTGCGCGGTAACAGGCGTGCCGTCAGACCACTTAGCATCTTTACGCAGATGGAATGTCCAGACTTTAAAATCTTTATTTTCCCATTTTTCAGCCACGCCAGGCGATGGTTTGCCATCGACATCACTGATTAATAAACCTTCAAACAGGTCACGGTTAATGTTGGATTCAGGTACACCTTCGATTTTGTGGGGATCGAGTGATTGCACTTCCGAACCGTTATTACGCACCAGAGTCTGCTTTTCAGCAAGCTGCACACCCGCTGGCACTACTGCCGCCGTGGCAACATTTCCAGCGACTAGCGCAGTTAAGATCCCCGCAGCTACTAAACTTTTTTTAGTGATGTTAGTCATTGTGTTGTACTCCCTCATTATTATGGCTGGTTTTTTAACCAGACTGTTAATCCTGTCAGGATCCCTGTACGGCACCGGAGATTTTCTGCCGTCAGGTGGTTTATTGTTTTACTGCTTGCTATCACCGACTTTATTTATTCTGGCGATTCGTATGACCGCCTTGCGTCGATTCTCTACGTGCCTCCCCTGCCGGAAACACGCTATTACCCTGTTGAGAGAAAATAACTGCAAATGATTCTCATCAACGTGAATTCTTCCGCATAATACTTGGCCGGAAAGTATCAAATGCGTTTCTTAACCGCCAATACATTTTACAAATTTGTTAACCAATTCTCTTTTATTGGAAATAAATCTCACTTAAAAAGTCTTACGAATGAAGATTTATTATGGAAAGCTCACAAAAATCAATGCATTATGTCGACTATGGTGTTAACCATCCTGTCCGAAGTCAACGCCATGTCAAAATGCACATAAATTTAACAATTGGTTATTAATTAGCACATTCATCTGAAATAAAGGCTGAAATAACTAATAACATTTCGATAATCCTTCAGCAAGCCCCAGAGTATGATGTTAATAAAATAACAGCAGTATCGGTCTTCGCCGGGCGTACTGGGACGTGTTATATCTTTATAATCAATGGCTAACAGGAGAGTTAATCATCAGCATTTTTTATTATTGCTCTGCTGATTTTCAACTTTAGTGAGAAGTTTTACTGATAATGAAAGGAAACGGAGCCGGACACGACTCCGTTTGCACAGAAGAGAGGTTTCAGGCCAGCAAACCAGGGAAAATGGATTTGATGCCTGTAACGATAAATTCGATACCCAAAGCCATTAACAGCAGCCCCATAATACGCGTAATGACGTTGATACCGGTTTGGCCCAACAGGCGCACTAACCATGGTGCCATGCGGAACAGCCCCCAGCAGCACAGGGCAAACAACGCAATCGCTACAAAAAAGCCAAACAGGTTAATCGCGCTATGATATCGCGTACCCCAAACAATAGTTGAGCTTATCGCCCCCGGCCCCGCCATCAACGGCAATGCCAACGGCACAACGCCGATACTTTCACGGATTGCGGTTTCTGATTTTTCCTGTTTGTTTTGTTTATCTTCCCCTAGTTTTCCACTAATCATTGACATCGCGATAGTCACAACCAGAATGCCGCCAGCGATCCTGAACGAGTCAATTGAGATGCCGAAGAGTTGCAGAATACCATCACCAAGAAACAGCGAAGTCCACAGGATAATTGCGACCGATAGGTTTGCCGTGAGGTTGGTTTTGTTTCGTGCTGCGGCAGTTTGATAGCTGGTCATACTGATAAAGACGGGGATGATCCCTACCGGGTTGACCAACGCAAATAACCCAATGAAAAATTTAAAATAGACAGGAAAATCAAATAGCGTTTGGATCACGGTTAGCTCCGAAGCGTTAGCCGGATAAAATGAGTCATAAAAATTGATAAAATCCGCGCTGAAGATACGCCTTTTGTCAGCATACTTCACCTTCTATCTGCGTATATCAATGTAAATACGCTACCAATACTCAGTGTTATTAATATGTATTAAATATGCTAATGTTATTAGCATTCATTACGCCAATTTATTAACACTTAACGAGAAACGCTAAAAGGGCCTGCTGAAAGGTGTCAGCTTTGCGAATTTTTGATCCAGATCACGCAATTACTACTCAGAAGTGAGTAATCTTGCTTACGCCACCTGGAGGTAACGCGTTAGAGTTAACAGACGCTAGCGTATAAGCTCTTTTAGTAAATCAAAGTAAAGTGGACGTTAATTAACCGTTTGATTTTCAAACCATTACACAAATTTTCGTCGGTCTGTCTATACTCTCGTATCGAGCAGATGATTTACTAAAAAAGTTTAACATTATCAGGAGAGCATCATGGCTGTTACTAATGTCGCTGAACTTAACGCACTTGTAGAGCGCGTAAAAAAAGCCCAGCGTGAATATGCCAGTTTCACTCAAGAACAGGTTGACAAAATCTTCCGTGCCGCCGCTCTGGCTGCCGCAGACGCTCGAATTCCTCTCGCGAAAATGGCCGTTGCCGAATCCGGCATGGGTATTGTCGAAGATAAAGTGATTAAAAACCACTTCGCTTCTGAATACATTTACAACGCTTACAAAGATGAAAAAACCTGTGGTGTGCTGTCTGAAGACGACACTTTTGGTACCATTACCATTGCTGAACCGATTGGTATTATCTGCGGTATCGTTCCAACCACTAACCCGACTTCTACTGCAATCTTCAAATCACTGATCAGCCTGAAGACCCGTAACGCCATCATCTTCTCTCCGCATCCGCGCGCAAAAGATGCAACTAACAAAGCAGCTGACATCGTTCTGCAAGCAGCAATCGCTGCTGGCGCACCGAAAGATCTGATCGGCTGGATCGATCAACCTTCCGTTGAACTGTCTAACGCGCTGATGCACCACCCGGACATCAACCTGATCCTTGCGACCGGTGGTCCAGGCATGGTTAAAGCGGCATACAGCTCCGGTAAACCGGCTATCGGCGTAGGCGCAGGTAACACCCCTGTGGTTATCGACGAAACCGCTGATATCAAACGTGCTGTTGCATCTGTTCTGATGTCTAAAACCTTTGATAACGGCGTAATCTGTGCTTCTGAGCAGTCTGTCGTCGTGGTTGACTCCGTATATGATGCAGTACGTGAGCGTTTTGCGACTCACGGCGGCTACATGCTGCAGGGCAAAGAGCTGAAAGCAGTCCAGGACGTTATCCTGAAAAATGGCGCGCTGAACGCAGCTATCGTTGGTCAGCCGGCATACAAGATTGCTGAACTGGCAGGCTTCTCCGTACCAGAAACCACTAAGATTCTGATCGGTGAAGTGAAGGTTGTTGACGAAAGCGAACCGTTTGCTCACGAGAAACTGTCTCCGACGCTGGCAATGTACCGTGCGAAGGACTTCGAAGACGCAGTCATCAAAGCTGAAAAACTGGTTGCGATGGGCGGTATCGGTCATACCTCTTGCCTGTACACTGACCAGGACAACCAGCCAGAGCGTGTTGCCTACTTCGGCCAGATGATGAAAACCGCACGTATCCTGATCAACACCCCGGCTTCTCAGGGTGGTATCGGTGACCTGTACAACTTCAAACTCGCACCTTCCCTGACACTGGGTTGTGGTTCCTGGGGTGGTAACTCCATCTCTGAAAACGTTGGTCCTAAGCACCTGATCAACAAGAAAACCGTTGCTAAGCGAGCTGAAAACATGTTGTGGCACAAACTTCCGAAATCTATCTACTTCCGTCGTGGCTCTCTGCCAATCGCACTGGATGAAGTGATTACCGATGGTCACAAACGTGCGCTGATCGTGACCGACCGCTTCCTGTTCAACAACGGTTATGCAGACCAGATCACCTCCGTTCTGAAAGCTGCTGGCGTTGAAACCGAAGTGTTCTTTGAAGTTGAAGCTGACCCGACTCTGACCGTTGTTCGCAAAGGTGCTGAGCTGGCTAACTCCTTCAAACCAGACGTAATCATCGCACTGGGTGGTGGTTCCCCGATGGACGCCGCGAAAATCATGTGGGTTATGTACGAGCACCCGGAAACTCACTTCGAAGAACTGGCACTGCGCTTTATGGACATCCGTAAACGTATCTACAAGTTCCCGAAAATGGGCGTAAAAGCGAAGATGGTTGCAGTTACCACCACTTCCGGTACCGGTTCTGAAGTGACTCCGTTTGCGGTCGTTACCGACGATGCAACTGGGCAGAAATACCCGCTGGCAGACTATGCGCTGACTCCGGATATGGCGATTGTTGACGCCAACCTGGTTATGGATATGCCGAAGTCACTGTGTGCGTTCGGTGGTCTGGATGCCGTCACCCACGCTCTGGAAGCTTACGTTTCAGTACTGGCTTCTGAGTTCTCTGACGGTCAGGCTCTGCAAGCGTTGAAATTGCTGAAAGAAAACCTGCCAGCGTCTTACCATGAAGGTTCTAAGAACCCGGTAGCGCGTGAGCGTGTACACAGTGCAGCAACTATCGCCGGTATCGCGTTTGCTAACGCCTTCCTGGGTGTATGTCACTCAATGGCGCACAAACTGGGTTCTCAGTTCCACATTCCTCACGGTCTGGCGAACGCCCTGCTGATCAGCAACGTTATTCGTTATAACGCGAACGACAACCCGACTAAACAGACTGCATTCAGCCAGTACGACCGTCCGCAGGCACGCCGTCGCTACGCTGAAATCGCAGACCATCTGGGTCTGAGCGCACCGGGTGACCGTACTGCCGCGAAAATCCAGAAACTGCTGGGCTGGCTGGAAGAAATCAAGGCTGAACTGGGTATTCCTAAGTCTATCCGTGAAGCTGGCGTTCAGGAAGCTGACTTCCTGGCACACGTGGACAAACTGTCTGAAGATGCGTTTGACGACCAGTGTACTGGTGCTAACCCACGTTACCCGCTGATTTCTGAACTGAAACAGATCCTGCTGGATACCTACTACGGTCGTGAGTATAGCGAAGGTCAGACCGCCGCTAAGACTGAAGCAGTAGCTGCACCGAAAGCAGAAAAGAAAGCGAAGAAATCCGCTTAATTTGCTCAGATAAGTTTTAGCTTCATCATAAACGGTCCCAATTGGGGCCGTTTTTTTCGTCTTGTGTTATGAAAATCGGGGAATACACAATTTAACCATGTGAATAGAATGGCAGTGTAAGAGATGTATTCAGGAAGATGTGAGACCAGCCGTCAGAAAAGAGTCTGACAGGGTAGAGAACATTGACGAAGGTTCCGGCCTACCCTGTGTTTATAAGCGCTCAGAAGCGTACAGGGTTAATCGTGGCTGTGTCGTTCTTGTATCGCCGTCAGAGAGCCCTCAGACTGCGCTTGTTTGTAGTGTTTACGACATACCGACACATAGCGTTCATTCCCGCCGATAACCACCTGCTCGCCCTCGTTATAAGGTCTTCCAGCCTGATCAAGGCGTAATACCATGCTGGCCTTACGGCCACAGAAACAAATGGTCTTTAATTCAACCAGTTTATCTGACCAGGCAAGCAGGTATTCGCTGCCACCAAATAACTCACCACGAAAATCAGTGCGTAAGCCGTAACACAAAACAGGAATATCCAGTTGATCGACAACTTCAGATAATTCATAAACCTGTTGTCGGGTCAGAAACTGAGACTCATCGACCAGTACACAGTGAATTCTTTGCTGCGCATTCTCGGCGCGAATCTCTTCGAACAATGATGAATTTTGGTTAAACAATTTTGCAGGTGACGACAGACCTATACGTGAACTTACTTTTCCAGCACCAAAACGGTCATCAATTTCCGCTGTATATACAACGGCACGCATCCCACGTTCCTGATAATTGTACGAAGATTGCAACAATGCAGTCGACTTACCTGCGTTCATTGCAGAATAGTAAAAATATAGTTGTGCCATTGACCGAAGGCCCTCACCAGGGGAAATAAATATGGGCTGGATTGTATCATATTTCACGAACATGTCGGTGTAGCGTTGGCCACAAAGGCGTATAAATGAGCGGGCAAGCTCGCACAGTGCCGCCTGAATTTAAGTAACGGATAGTGAGAGAGCATACAACCATCGACCAAACAGCCTGAACTCGGACGCGTATATACACACTCTTTCACAAATAGTGCTCATGAAATTTATCAATGTCACTTATCATCATACGGCAATAAAGAAACCCTTCCCATATTGTTATTGAATCTACCCACTGTCGCCGTGTATTAGCGAATTCACGTAAGCAAAACTAATACAAAAGGTTGAAATCACTGCAAAGAGATACTATTTGTACACCATAAAATGTGACCTGAATCTTGAATTTTTACTCTCAGCCGCTGAGAAGCCCCCTCGTCAATAAGCCTTTTTTATGCCCAACATCATGGGAAATTTAAGACAGGAGAATTAATTCTGATACTAAATAAAGCGCAATTTTGAATTCCTTACATTCCTGGCTATTGCACAACTGAATTTATCGCTCTATTATTAGCTCAACAAACCACCCCAATATAAGTTTGAGATTACTACAATGAGCGAAGCACTTAAAATTCTGAACAACATCCGTACTCTTCGTGCGCAGGCAAGAGAATGCACTCTGGAAACGCTTGAAGAAATGCTGGAAAAATTAGAAGTTGTAGTTAGCGAGCGTCGCGAAGAAGAAAGCGCTGCTGCTGCTGAAGTTGAAGAACGTACTCGTAAACTGCAACAATATCGTGAAATGCTGATCGCTGACGGCATTGATCCGAACGAATTGCTGAATAGCATGGCTGCTGTTAAATCTGGCACCAAAGCTAAACGCGCTGCACGTCCGGCTAAATATAGCTATGTTGACGAAAACGGTGAAACTAAAACCTGGACTGGCCAGGGCCGTACACCGGCAGTGATCAAAAAAGCGATGGAAGAACAAGGTAAACAACTGGACGATTTCCTGATCAAGGAATAATTCAGAAATAGTTTGCTTAAAATCCCGCCACTGGCGGGATTTTTTTTACCGGTACTTCGCTCAACCCTACCCGGATTAGGTATAAAAAAAACGGCGCTGTTAATACAGCGCCGTTCTGACCAGATAATACCAGAAGGTTACTTCTTAATACCCATCTCGTCTTCCAGCCAGGCTTTAAATTCGGCGCCGAGAGTATTATGGCGAATACCATATTCAACGAACGCCTGCATATAGCCCAGTTTATTACCACAGTCATGGCTTTTGCCCTTCATGTGATAAGCTTCAACCGTCTCTTTTTCAATCAGCATATCGATAGCATCTGTCAGCTGAATTTCATCACCCGCTCCCGGAGGGGTTTTAGCCAGCAGAGGCCAGATATCGGCACTAAGAACGTAACGACCCACAACGGCCAGATTAGAAGGCGCAACATCAGCTTTTGGTTTTTCAACCACGCCAACCATCGGGACGCTTTCGCCCGGGGATAATTCAACGCCTTTACAATCCACAACGCCATAAGCCGTAACATCTTCTACCGGTTCAACCATAATCTGGCTGCTACCTGTTTCATCAAAACGATGAATCATTTCGGCAAGGTTGTCGCGGGATAAATCAGATTCGTATTCATCAAGAATTACGTCCGGCAGGATTACAGCTACCGGTTCATCGCCAACCACAGGGTGCGCGCACAATACCGCGTGGCCCAGACCTTTAGCCAGCCCCTGACGCACCTGCATAATAGTCACATGTGGCGGGCAAATAGATTGCACTTCTTCCAGAAGCTGACGTTTTACACGTTTTTCCAGCATCGCTTCAAGTTCAAAGCTGGTATCAAAGTGGTTTTCAATGGAATTTTTAGACGAGTGAGTTACAAGTACAATTTCAGTGATGCCCGCAGCAATACATTCGTTTACGACGTACTGAATTAATGGCTTATCAACCAACGGTAGCATCTCTTTCGGGATTGCTTTCGTAGCCGGTAACATCCTGGTTCCTAATCCCGCAACCGGGATAACGGCTTTTTTGACTTTTGAATTAAGGGCAGCCATTTAAAACTCTCCTGGACTGTTCATGTATTGAACGTGTTCATCATTCTGTATCGCATCCGAGTATATCAGTACAGCGACAAGCTTCTGGTCTGAAAAGGACGCGCGTCGGTATAATTAAGATAAATACGAATAAAACTGGCGCCGATAGTAGCACTCGCAACATGGGGAGGGTGAACCAATTTCATTTGCACGCCACTCAATTGTTCATTCCGCAGACAACATCAAGCGCAGGCGACCTCCCGCCCCCCAAATTTGGCATTGCCATGACTCACAATGTTGGCTCAGCTGATTAAGATACGTATTACCTAAGGTACCCAGCGGAACGCCATTGCTGATTTGCACTTGGTGGGAACCTGTATTTAATGTCGCATTCAGCCCTGCCGATACCAGAATCAGATTTTTTAATCCGCTGTGGTAATACCCCACCAGCAAGGGAAACTGCCCTGGTAAATTGGCTTGCCGCAACAAATGATTTACCTGTTTCAATAACGTACCCAACTCCGGCAACCGTTGATTTTGTTGTGTCAGTTGCTCCTGCAGTAAACCATTAAATAGCGCCCGCAGTAATAATGCAGCCAGCACGCCATTATCCCCTGCACGCGTCACATCAAGGCAATAGAATGCAAGGTCATGATCCGACAGCGGCGCAATATCCAGCACCAGACCCGGTTGGTCGGCTGCCACCAATTGTCGATAGTTAATGCGACAGTGCGAAATCACTTGCGACACTGGAGGCTGTAATTCTTTTAGCAGCTTCGCGGCGGCGGCAGGATCGTCCACCATCGCATCCCAGTCGCGAAATAGCCGCTCTTCTTCTTCCACGCGTGAATTAAACATGTTGGGATAAAGACATGCAAAGACGGTTTCTCGCAAGCGATTAAGGTCTTTCACCGGCTTCAACAGGACGTCATCCACACCGAGTCGTAACGCTTTGGCTATGTCGGACATGTTTTCCGTCGCAGAAATCACCAGTATCGGGGTCTGATCGCCACGATTACGTAAATACTCAACCAGTTTGAGACCGTTCATTCTTGGCATAGCCAGGTCGCAGATCATCAGGTCGGGTTTAAAATGCCCAAGCAAGTCCAGTGCTTCAAGTCCGTCACCAGCTACCGCCGTTGTCGCTCCCAAAGAGGAAAACCATGAGTCCATGAGTGAGCGAAATACCGGCTCATCCTCAACGATAAGAATCTGTTTTCCGACCAATGGCTGCGTCATATTCTCCCCCCTGACTGGCTTTAATAAATAGTGGCATGCTATTGCCACTCACGCCTGTCAGAATTAGCTTAAGTGTTGATAAAAAATGCGTTAGACGTTGGTTTTCACCAGGGGTAGAAGCTCATCCATTTTCTTCTCGACCGCTAACTGCCCGGCAGCAATTGCCGCACTGGCGCGGTGAAAATCCAGCGTGGATATTTGTGGACAAAACGGCTGAATCAGAATGTCTGGAGGGTCACCGGCCATGCGGTTACGTTTCAGTCGGTTTTCCAGAACCTGAATAGACGTCGTCATGATCTCCATCGCCGTGGGCGCAGTTACTGCACGCCTGGCCGTAATGTTGCTCAAGCGTTCTTTCAGACGGGCATGCCATGAGAGTTCGTCAGCATCATCACCCGATTCGGCATCGCTATTGACGTTGAAGGAGAGTAAATCTTGTTGCATGAGATGCGCATCGTGTTGCAGGTCGACCGCTATAACAATATCGGCCCCCAACGCGCGAGTCAGGGAGACAGGGACAGGATTCACCACCGCACCATCGACCAGCCAGTAACCATTGTGCGCCACAGGTGACATCAAGCCAGGAATACTGCAGGAGGCCCGGACAGCCAGATGTAAATCACCTTCGGTGAACCAAAGTTCCCGACCCGTACTCAGATTGGTAGCCACTGTTGCGAAACGGCGAGTACATTGCTCAATTGCTTCTACCGGCATCACATTACGGTACTGATTGAATACCCGTTCACCGCGCAGTAAACCTCCCCTGCGCCACGAGAGATCCATCAACCGTAAAACATCCCAATAGCTGAAAGAACAGACCCACTTTTCGAGAGCAGGCAGCTTATTGCAGGCGTAGGCAGCGCCAACCAACGAACCGATGGAGCACCCTGCCACGATATCAACATCAATGCCCATATGCTTAAGGGCTTTAATAACGCCAATATGCGACCAACCTCGCGCCGCGCCGGAACCTAGCGCCAGCCCAATTTTTATTTTTCTCATTATACGTACAAACTTCCCCTGGCTTGCAGACGTAGCAACATCGCTACCGCTCAGTTAACATAGTGCCACTCTGGCGTTTTTACGCCGTTTTTATATTCCAGGGAGTACTTTGTGTCTCAGCTTTGTCCCTGTGGTAGCGCTGTCGAGTATAGCCTATGTTGCTACCGTTATGTGTCCGGCGCGCAAGTAGCACCTACGCCGTCACATCTCATGCGTTCTCGTTACTGTGCTTTTGTGATGAAAGACGCAGATTACCTTATCAGAACCTGGCATCCGGACTGTCATGCCGCCGCGTTTCGCGACGACATTATCGCAGGATTTGCGCACACCGAATGGCTCGGGCTGACCGTTTTTGAACAAGAGACGGCAGACACAGAAAATATCGGCTATGTCAGTTTTGTCGCACGGTTTTCTGAACAAGGTAAAACAGGTGCAATTATCGAGCGCTCTCGTTTTTTAAAAGAAAACGGTCAGTGGTACTATATAGACGGTACACGCCCTCAAATTGGACGAAACGATACCTGCCCTTGTGGCTCAGGTAAAAAATTTAAAAAGTGCTGCGGCTAATCAACGCCCGACAGTATCAATTTTGCAAACATTCTCAACAGGATCACCGCTGCAAATGCATTCATTACAACGAAAAGTGCTGCGTACTATTTGCCCGGACCAAAAAGGTCTGATCGCGCGCATTACAAATATCTGTTACAAGCATGAACTGAACATCGTGCAGAACAATGAGTTTGTGGACCACCGTACCGGACGCTTTTTTATGCGTACCGAACTGGAGGGCATATTTAACGACATCACGCTGCTTGCCGATCTGGACAGCGCCTTACCTGAAGGCTCGATTCGTGAATTAACCCCAGCAGGCCGCCGCCGCATCGTCATTTTGGTCACCAAGGAAGCGCATTGCCTGGGCGATTTATTAATGAAGGCCAATTATGGCGGGCTGGATGTTGAAATCGCCGCGGTGATCGGCAATCACGAGACCTTGCGTCCTCTGGTTGAACGGTTTTATATTCCGTTTGAGCTGGTGAGCCATGAAGGTTTAACACGTGAAGAACATGATCAGAAAATGGCTGATGCTATCGACGCCCACCAGCCGGATTATGTCGTGCTGGCTAAATACATGCGCGTTCTGACCCCGACATTTGTTTCACGCTTCCCGAATAAGATTATCAATATTCACCATTCATTCCTGCCAGCATTCATTGGTGCTCGTCCGTACCATCAAGCTTATGAACGCGGCGTGAAGATCATCGGTGCGACGGCCCACTACGTGAATGATAACCTCGATGAAGGCCCAATCATTATGCAGGACGTGATCCATGTTGATCACACCTACACCGCCGAAGATATGATGCGCGCGGGTCGCGACGTTGAAAAAAATGTATTAAGCCGTGCGCTGTATCAGGTTCTGGCTCAACGCGTCTTTGTTTACGGTAACCGAACGATTATTCTGTAATCGATTGATAAGTTAATTGGTTACCTTTACATCTTTACGTGTAAAAATCAGGCAACCAGTTCTTTTTTATCAACGGAATGCTTTACAGGGGCGCATCATTTGATATGATGCGCCCCGCTTCCAACGGAAGCAGGCCAGTAATTAGCATTACCCCGTGGTGGGGTTCCCGAGCGGCCAAAGGGAGCAGACTGTAAATCTGCCGTCATCGACTTCGAAGGTTCGAATCCTTCCCCCACCACCATTATTCACTACAGCGATGTAGTTATCCCGGTGAGCAATACAGAAGTTTGCACTTGTCGGGGAAGGGTGAGAGCCTTCGATTAAGGTTCGACTCGAGCGAAAGCGAGAGAACGTTGCCAACGGCAACGACCCGAAGGGTGAGGAGCGAAGCGACGAATAATCCTTCCCCCACCACCATCTTCTAGCACTGCCTACAATTTGAATTACCCCTGGTGGGGTTCCCGAGCGGCCAAAGGGAGCAGACTGTAAATCTGCCGTCATCGACTTCGAAGGTTCGAATCCTTCCCCCACCACCATTATTCACTACAGCGATGTAGTTATCCCGGTGAGCAATACAGAAGTTTGCACTTGTCGGGGAAGGGTGAGAGCCTTCGATTAAGGTTCGACTCGAGCGAAAGCGAGAGAACGTTGCCAACGGCAACGACCCGAAGGGTGAGGAGCGAAGCGACGAATAATCCTTCCCCCACCACCATCTTCTAGCACTGCCTACAATTTGAATTACCCCTGGTGGGGTTCCCGAGCGGCCAAAGGGAGCAGACTGTAAATCTGCCGTCATCGACTTCGAAGGTTCGAATCCTTCCCCCACCACCATCACTTCATAAAGCAACACACTCAATTCCTCAGCAATGCCTTTTATTTGCCTGATGCGCTATGCTTATCAGGCCTACTAACTCGACATGTGCCCGTAATTTGTCTGCTGCGCTGCGCTTATCAGGCCTACAAACTCGACATGTGCCCGCAATTTGTCTGCTGCGCTGCGCTTATCAGGCCTACGAACTCGTCACGTGCCCGCAATTTGCCTGATGCGCTGCGCTTATCAGGCCTACGAACTCGATACGTGCCCGCTATTCGTCTGATGCGCTGCACTTATCTGGCCTACGAACTCGATACGTGCCCGCTATTTGTCTGATGCGCTGCACTTATCAGGCCTACAGCGCTCGCTGATACCTTCGTAGGCCGGATAAGGCGCTTGCGCCGCCATCCGGCAAACAGGCATAAAAAAACCCCGCCGAAGCAGGGTTTTGTCATTCTCAAATATACGATTAGTGACGCGCGCGAACAATCTGGTATTTGCGTGTCAGATATTCGACCGGGACGCTCCAGATGTGTACCAGACGAGAGAATGGGAACAACAGGAATAGCGTCATACCCAGCACCAGGTGCATACGGAAAATGAACGCAACACCATCGAGATATTGAGACGCTCCGCCCTGGAAGGTCACCACTGTCTGCGCCCAGTTCACCAGCTTCATCATCTCGCTACCGTCCATATGCTGGGCGGAAAACGGAATGGTCAGCAGGCCCAGCGCACACTGGATCACCAGCAGTGAGAGGATCAGAATATCCGCCCCGGTGGTGGTGGCCCGCACGCGCGGGCTGAACAGACGACGTTTCAGCAGCAGTACACCACCAATCAGACACATCAGGCCACTGGCACCGCCCGCAAACATTGCCATCTTTTGTTTCACTTCAAGCGGTAGCCAGGCTTCATACATCCAGTGCGGCGTCAACATGCCAAGGAAGTGCCCAGCAAAGATACCCAGGATCCCGATGTGAAACAGGTTTGACGCCAGGTTCATCCCTTTGCGATCCAGCATCTGACTGGAAGCCGCACGCCATGTATATTGCCCATAGTCATAACGCAGCCAGCTGCCGATCAGAAAGACAGAACCCGCGATGTACGGATAGATGTCAAAGAAGAACGTATTCAGGAAGTGCATTATTGCTGTCCTCCGGTGGTGATATTCAGATACTGCGGCGCAACGGCCCCGGCAAAACGACGCTGGTGAGCGGAGATTTCCGACTCGCCACACCCCTGATCGGCGAAGAATTTCACCTGCTCTTCTTCCCAGACCGCATCCAGCGCTTGTGGAGTATCGTCACGGGCTTCATCCGCAATTTTTTCAGCCACTTTATCGCTGTCGATAACGGTATTCGCCAGTTTTAACAGCAGATCGAACAGCACCGCATAACGGCTTTCACGCTGTTGCAAACGAGCGCTAAGCAGTGCCAGAATCGGCGCAATATCCTGTAAGCCACCTAGCGCTTCGCTTTTCGGCAGTTGCGCAAGGTATTCCAGATACAGCGGCAGATGATCGGGAAGTTCGCGGCTGTCGAGCTGTAAACCGTGCTGCTCATACTGTGCCATCAGGTCAACCATAGCCTGACCGCGATCGCGGGATTCACCGTGAACATGTTCAAACAGCAGCAGCGATGTCGCGCGGCCACGGTCAAACAGTTCGCTGTAGGCGGCCTGCACATCCAGCATGTCCTGCGCAGTTAGATCGCGCAGGAAAACGCCCAGAGTCTGGGCATCCTCTTTATCCAGGTTCTCAGATGACGCGAGTGCATCGAAAAGTTCCTGCTGATGCTGCCACAAGGCAGCATCCGGGTACTCGAGCAGACGCGAAACAATGACGAGTTCAATCATTGGTGCGGCTCCGTTTTGCTGGTCACATCGACAGCGTCGATGCGGCGGCTGTTGAACAGATTGAATTTAGTATCAGAACCGTGGCAACCGTCGCCGAAGGTAAAGCCACAACCGCTTTTCTCCGGGAACGCGTCACGTGCCAGTTCACGATGGCTGCTCGGTACCACGAAACGATCTTCGTAGTTTGCGATCGCCAGGTAACGATACATTTCCTGTGCCTGCGCTTCGCTTAAGCCCACCTCTTCCAGCGCACGGGTATCAACTTTGCCGTCAACAGTTTCCGCACGTTTGTAGTGACGCATCGCCAGCATACGTTTCAGCGCCAACAGTACCGGCTGGGTGTCACCTGCAGTCAGCAGGTTCGCCAGGTACTGAACCGGAATACGCAGGCTGTCAACATCCGGCAGAATACCGTTGCTGCCCAGCTCGCCCGCATCAGCAGCTGACTGAATCGGTGACAATGGCGGCACGTACCAGACCATCGGCAGTGTGCGGTATTCCGGATGCAGCGGCAGCGCCAGCTTCCAGTCCATCGCCATTTTGTAAACCGGAGACTGCTGTGCGGCATCAATGACGCTCAGCGGAATACCATCTTTCAGCGCCTGTTCAATAACAGCCGGATCGTTAGGATCGAGGAACACGTCCAGCTGACGTTGGTACAGATCTTTCTCGTGCTCGGTGCTTGCTGCACTTTCGATCGCATCTGCGTCATACAGCAGTACGCCGAGGTAACGGATACGACCTACACAGGTTTCGGAGCAAACGGTCGGCTGACCAGCTTCGATACGCGGGTAGCAGAAAATGCACTTCTCAGATTTCCCGCTCTTCCAGTTGAAGTAGATCTTCTTGTACGGGCAGCCGGTGATACACATACGCCAGCCGCGGCACTTGTCCTGGTCGATCAGCACGATGCCATCTTCTTCACGCTTGTAGATAGCGCCGCTCGGACAGGTCGCCACACACGCCGGATTAAGGCAGTGCTCACACAGACGCGGCAGGTACATCATGAAGGTGTTTTCGAACTGACCGTACATCGCCTTCTGCATGCTTTCGAAGTTCTGGTCTTTGGCGCGTTTTTCAAACTCGCCGCCGAGAATTTCTTCCCAGTTCGGACCGCTGGTGATTTTGTCCATTCGCTGACCGGTGATGAGCGAGCGTGGACGAGCAATCGGCTGCGCTTTGCTGTCTGCCGGGGCGTTATGCAACGTCTGGTAGTCAAAATCAAACGGCTCGTAGTAATCATCCATGCCCGGCAGATGCGGGTTAGCAAAGATTTTACCCAACAGCAGCGCTTTGTTACCCATGCGCGGCTGCAGTTTGCCGTTGATTTTACGGATCCAACCGCCCTTCCATTTTTCCTGGTTTTCCCAGTCGTTCGGGAAGCCAACGCCAGGCTTACTTTCGACGTTGTTGAACCAGGCGTACTCCATACCTTCACGGCTGGTCCAGACGTTTTTACAGGTCACTGAACAGGTGTGGCAGCCGATGCACTTATCGAGATTCAGCACCATGCCGACTTGTGAACGAATTTTCATTTTACGCTCTCCTGTACCTGGTCATTGCCTTCGCCATCCAACCAGTTAATGTTCTTCATCTTACGTACAACTACGAACTCATCACGGTTTGAACCGACGGTGCCGTAGTAGTTAAAGCCGTAGGCCAACTGCGCATAGCCGCCGATCATATGGGTCGGTTTCGGTGTAATACGGGTCACCGAGTTGTGGATCCCACCGCGCTGCTGGGTGATTTCTGAACCCGGCAGGTTAACGATACGTTCCTGCGCGTGGTACATCATGGTCATCCCGGCCGGTACACGCTGGCTGACAACTGCACGTGCCGTCAGCGCACCGTTACTGTTGAAGACTTCGATCCAGTCGTTATCTTCGATTCCCAGATCCTTCGCATCGACTTCGCTCATCCACACAATCGGGCCACCGCGTGACAGCGTCAGCATCAGCAAGTTGTCGCTGTAAGTGGAGTGGATACCCCATTTCTGGTGCGGCGTCAGGAAGTTGAGCGCTTTTTCCGGGTTACCGTTAGATTTCTCGCCGATCACCGCTTTCACCGAACGGGTGTCGATTGGCGGACGGTAAACCAGCAGGCTTTCACCAAAGTCACGCATCCACTGATGATCCTGATACAACTGCTGGCGACCAGACAGCGTACGCCATGGGATCAGCTCGTGAACGTTGGTATAGCCGGCGTTATAAGACACGTGTTCATCTTCCAGTCCTGACCAGGTCGGGCTGGAGATAATTTTGCGCGGCTGCGCCTGAATATCGCGGAAGCGAATTTTTTCGTCTTCTTTATTCAGCGCCAGATGCGTATGGTCACGGCCGGTAAATTCACTCAGCGCAGCCCAGGCTTTAACGGCTACCTGACCGTTAGTTTCCGGTGCCAGCGTCAGGATCATCTCGGCTGCATCAATTGCGGTATTAAGCCAAGGCTGGCCTTTTGCCGGACCTTCAGCCTTGGTGTAATTGAGCTTACGCAGCAGATCCATTTCGCTCTGGGTATTCCAGGCAATCCCTTTACCACCGTTACCGATTTTTTCCATCAGCGGGCCGATGGAGGTGAAACGCTCGTAGGTTGCCGGATAATCACGCTCAACGGTCATGATGTGCGGTGCGGTAACACCAGGAATCAGGTCACATTCACCTTTTTTCCAGTCCTTCACGTCCAGCGGTTGTGCCAGTTCTGCGGCAGAGTCGTGCTGAATTGGCAGCGTAACGACGTCGGTTTCTTTACCGAGATGACCCACGCAAACTTCAGAGAATTTCTTGGCGATGGCTTTGTAGATTTCCCAGTCACTCTTCGATTCCCAGGCCGGGTCAACCGCCGCAGACAGAGGATGAATAAACGGATGCATGTCCGAGGTATTCATATCGTCTTTTTCATACCAGGTTGCGGTCGGCAGCACGATGTCGGAATACAGACAGGTGCTCGACAGACGGAAGTCCAGCGTGACAACCAGATCCAGTTTGCCGTCCAGGCCGTTATCCTGCCATTCCACTTCTTCAGGCTTCACGCCGCTCTGCTGGCCGAGATCTTTGCCCTGAATACCATGTTCAGTACCCAGCAGATACTTCAGCATGTACTCGTGGCCTTTACCGGAAGAACCGAGCAGGTTAGAACGCCAGATAAACAGGTTGCGCGGATGGTTTTTACCGTTTTCCGGCTGCTCTGCCGCAAAACGAATAGAACCTTCTTTCAGGGATTTAACGGTGTAATCCACCGGCGTCATACCTGCTTTCTGCGCTTCTTCGGCGATACGCAGTGGGTTAGTCCCTAACTGCGGCGCAGATGGCAACCAGCCCATACGTTCAGCGCGAACGTTAAAATCAATCAAATGACCGCTGTAGCGGGATTTGTCTGCCATCGGGGAAAGCAGTTCCTGCGCAGTAACCGTCTCATAGCGCCATTGGCTGGAGTGGTTATAGAAGTAGGAAGTGCTGTTCATATGACGAGGCGGACGCTGCCAGTCAAGAGCAAACGCCAGCGGCTGCCAGCCGGTTTGCGGACGCAGTTTTTCCTGGCCGACGTAGTGGGCCCAACCGCCGCCGCTCTGACCGATACAACCGCAGAACACCAGCATATTGATCAGGCCACGATAGTTCATATCGAGGTGGTACCAGTGGTTCAGGCCCGCACCGACGATGATCATCGAACGACCGTGTGTTTTATCGGCGTTATCCGCAAATTCACGGGCAATGCGCACGATCTGAGAACGTGATACGCCAGTGATTTTTTCTGCCCATGCCGGCGTGTACGCTTTCACGTCATCGTAGCTGGTCGCGCAGTTTTCGTCGTTCAGACCACGTTCCAGGCCATAGTTAGCCATGGTCAGGTCGTAAACGGTGGTCACCAGCGCGGTAGAGCCATCGGCCAACTGCAGGCGTTTAACCGGCAGTTTGTGCAGCAGAATATTTTCCAGCTCTACTTTACTGAAGTGCTCGGTACCTTCGCCGCCAAAGTACGGGAAGCCCACTTCAGCGATATCGTCCTGGCTACCCAGCAGGCTGAGTTGCAGTTCGGTTTCATCACCGGACGTACCGTCGCGTTGCTCAAGGTTCCATTTGCCCTTTTCGCCCCAACGGAAACCAATTGAACCGTTTGGCGCAACCATTTCGCCGTTGTTGTTGATAGCGACGGTTTTCCATTCCGGGTTATTTTCCTGGCCCAGAGAGTCGACCAGGTCCGCCGCACGCAGCATACGACCAGCAGCATAGTAGCCGTCACGCTCTTCGAGCATCACCAGCATTGGCATGTCGGTATAACGACGAACGTAGTCGGTGAAGTACTGGCTCGGGTTATCGAGGTGGAACTCGCGCAACATGACATGGCCCATCGCCATTGCCATCGCCGCATCGGTTCCCTGCTTCGGTGCCAGCCACAGGTCGCAAAGTTTGGCAATTTCTGCGTAGTCCGGAGTAATCGCTACCGTTTTGGTGCCTTTATAACGAACCTCAGTAAAGAAGTGTGCATCCGGAGTACGGGTCTGCGGTACGTTAGAGCCCCATGCAAGAATGTAGCTGGAGTTATACCAGTCGGCAGATTCCGGTACGTCGGTTTGCTCGCCCCAGGTTTGCGGGGAAGCCGGCGGTAGGTCACAGTACCAGTCGTAGAAGCTCAGGCAGGTACCGCCAATCAGCGACATATAGCGTGCACCGGAAGCATAAGAAACCATCGACATCGCCGGGATCGGAGAGAAGCCTGCAACGCGGTCAGGGCCATAGGTTTTGATGGTGTAAACGTTAGATGCAGCAATCAGTTCATTCACTTCCTGCCAGGAAGAACGAACAAACCCACCACGACCACGCGCTTGTTTGAAGCTTTTTGCTTTGTCGGCGTCTTCGATGATGGATGCCCATGCGTCTACCGGATCGCTGTGCAGTCTTTTTGCTTCACGCCACATCTTCATCAGACGTTTGCGCATCAGCGGGTATTTCAGACGGTTAGCGCTGTAGAGATACCAGGAATAGCTTGCACCACGTGGGCAGCCGCGAGGCTCGTGGTTAGGCATATCTGGACGCGTGCGTGGGTAGTCAGTTTGCTGGGTCTCCCAGGTCACCAGACCATTTTTCACATAGATTTTCCAGCTGCATGAGCCCGTGCAGTTTACCCCGTGGGTTGAACGCACGATTTTGTCATGCTGCCAACGCTGGCGGTATCCGTCCTCCCAGTCCCTGTTGGTATTGAGAAGCTGGCCATGCCCATCGGCAAAGGTTTCACCCTTCTGCTTGAAGTAGCGAAACCGGTCCAGGAATTTACTCATCGGTTTTCTCCTGTAGGAGCCTGACGGCTCTCTGATAAATCGACATTGCTTGATTGAGAGCGAAGGTAACGCTCTGAAAGGGCGTGAGAATTGATAACGATCAAGGCATGCAGGGATGAAAAATGAAGGTTGGTTTTTACATACCCCCAAAGTGGGATATTGTTTTTTAACGTAATATTCTGAATTTAAAGGATTTTAAATAATTCACTTATCATACAAATGTTAAATTCTTTATAAGTGGGTATTAAGGGGTATCCCCCCTGGCAGGCATATTACCAGCACCGTTTTTGCAGACTTTCGTCATGAGCTCACATATAAGTATGTTGTAACTAATTTAGAGCAAAAAAAAGCGCGGTCTAACACCGCGCAATGGATAATCAACTGCTACTACTTTTTTACTTTTTAGAATGCCGTCCGTATACCGCCCAGGTGATGACCACACAAGCGACATAGAAGATCAGAAAGACTTTCATCGCATCGACCGGCGAACCGGTTAACGCCAGGGAGGTACCAAATGCTTTCGGGATAAAGAAGCCGCCAATCGCACCAATGGCTGAGATAAAGCCCAACGCTGCCGCGGTGTCGGTTGCTGCTTCGCGCATTGCTTTCTCTTCTGAACCACCTTCAGCTTTCACTCTGTCCATCGTCAGCTTGCGGAAGATAACGGAGATCATCTGGAAGGTTGAACCACTCCCCAGACCAGCCGTCAGGAACAATGCCAGGAACACCGCGAAGAAGGCGATAAAGTTGCCGCCAACGCCGTTTGATGGCAGCGTCAGGAACAGTAAGGCACTGAAAATAGCCATCAGCACAAAGTTCACCAGCGTTACACGGGTTCCACCCAGACGGTCAGAGATTGCGCCACCCGCTGAACGAGCCAGCGCGCCAATCAACGGTCCAAAGAAGGCGTAATGCAGGATCTGTACCTCAGGAAACTGCGTTTTTGACAACATGGCAAAACCGGCAGAGAAACCGATGAATGAACCGAAGGTTGCCAGATACAGCAGGCTCATAATCCACAGATGCCCACGTTTCAGCACCGGCAATTGCTCTTTCAGCGACGCTTTTGAGGTTGCCAGTTCATTCATACCAAACCATGCAGCCAGCGTTAACACCGCAAGGAACGGTACCCAAATCCATGCGGCGTTTGCCAGATACAGCTGCGTACCATCCGGTTGTTCAACCCCGTGGCTACCAAATGCGGCAAAGATTGACAGTGAAACCACCAGCGGCGCAACCAACTGCATCACGCTGACGCCCATGTTGCCCAGGCCACCGTTCAGACCCAGCGCACCACCCTGTTTCTGTTTTGGAAAGAAGAAACTGATGTTTGCCATGCTGGACGCAAAGTTCGCACCGGCGAAACCGCACAACAGAGAGATAATAATAAAGGTACTAAACGGCGTGGAGGTATCCTGCACCGCAAAACCTAACCATACGCAAGGAATGATCAGGATACCGGTGCTAAACGCTGTCCAGCGACGTCCACCAAACAGGGGAACCATAAAGGAGTACGGTACACGCAGCAGCGCGCCGGACACCGAAGGTAATGCCGTCAGCATGAACAGCTGTTCAGTGGTGAAATCAAATCCGACTTTCGGTAAGTTCACCGCCACGGCGCTAAATAACATCCACACGCAAAACGCCAGCAGCAAGCAAGGGACGGAAATCCACAGGTTACGGCTGGCGATTCGTTGACCACGCTGCTGCCAGAAGGCGGGATCTTCCGGCCGCCATTCGGTAATTACAGCTCCAGATGCCCTTTCCGGGGCAGATGAGTGACTCATAGACACCTCTGATACTTGTTTCGATGCCTGCAACATTAGGGTTTACAGCTGGAGGTAAGTTGATATAAATCAAAGGAAAAGGTGTCATTATTCATGCCTAAAATTTATCATTACCCTAAATGAGTACATAACTTCGGTAAAAAAGATGTGGTTTTTCACGCTTCTGTCGCCCCCTACTCCCCCTCGCCCAGGATCTCTCCCTCCACTGGCAATTAAGAGGTAGCCCGTTTGAGGTATGGGTATACTCCAGTGTATCGCCGAGAATAACGCCACTGCCTGCAGCAGAATCGTCATTCAATAAGGTTTTCTGTTCGACGAAAACCCGAAGGAACAAGTCACCATGTTTAAACGTTGTCTCTCCCCGCTTACGCTGGTCAACCAGGTGGCGCTGATTGTTTTATTGTCCACAGCCATCGGCGTGGCGGGTATGGCTGTCTCCGGCTGGCTGGTTCAGGGCGTTCAGGGTAGCGCCCATGCAATCAACAAAGCGGGATCGCTGCGCATGCAGAGTTATCGCCTGCTGGCAGCCGTACCGCTGGACACTAGCGATCAACCGCTTCTGGATGAATTGGATAAAACGGCATTTAGCCCGGAGTTGACGCGTGCCGCAAAGCGAGACGGACAACAGGCGCAGTTAAAAGCACTACAGGATTACTGGCACACTGAACTGGCGCCGGGGCTTGCGCATGCGCAAACGCCTGATGCGGTAGCGCAGGATGTGACGCGCTTTGTAGGCGGTCTGGATAAGCTGGTTACCGCCTTTGACCATACCACCGAATTACGCATTGAACGCGTCGTCCTGCTGCATCGCCTGATGGCCATATTTATGGCATTGCTGCTGGTTTTCACCATTATCTGGCTGCGCGTGCGCCTGTTAGAGCCGTGGAAGCAGCTGCTGGCGATGGCGCGAGCCGTCAGCCAACGTGATTTTACCCAACGCGCGCGTATCAGCGGGCGTAATGAGATGGCCGCTCTGGGCTCGGCACTGAATAATATGTCGGAAGAACTGGCCGAAAGTTATGCCGTGCTGGAACAGCGGGTGCAGGAAAAAACGGCGGGACTGGAGCACAAAAATCAGATCCTTTCTTTTCTGTGGCAAGCCAACCGCCGCCTGCACTCTCAGGTGCCGTTGTGCGAACGCCTCTCTCCGGTGCTGAACGGTCTGCAAAATTTGACCTTGCTACATGATATTGAACTCCGGGTTTACGACCTGGAAGATGAAGACAATCATCAGGAATTTACCTGTCAGTCCAATGCCAGCTGTGATGAAAAAGGTTGCCATCTGTGTCCTCGCGGAACGCTGCCCGCGATTGACGGCGGGATCACATTGAAATGGCGGCTGACCGATGCGCATACCCAGTATGGTATTCTGCTCGCTACCTTGCCGAACGGACGCCATCTCAGCCACGATCAGCAACAGCTGGTTGATACCCTGGTTGAGCAACTGACCGCAACGCTCGCGCTCGACAGACATCAGGAGCGTCAGCAGCAGTTGATCGTGATGGAAGAGCGTGCCACCATTGCACGCGAACTTCATGATTCTATTGCACAATCGCTCTCTTGTATGAAGATGCAGGTTAGCTGTTTGCAGATGCAGGGCGATGCGCTTTCAGATAACTGTCGCGAGTTGCTCAGCCAGATTCGTAACGAGCTGAATGCTTCATGGGCACAACTGCGTGAGCTGTTAACCACCTTCCGTTTACAGCTCACGGAACCTGGATTACGGCCGGCGCTGGAAGCCAGCTGTCAGGAGTACAGCGCCCGTTTTGGATTTACGGTTAAGCTGGATTATCAGCTACCGCCACGCCTGGTCCCTTCGCATCAGGCGATTCACCTGCTACAAATTGCGCGCGAAGCCCTGAGTAATGCACTTAAACACTCTCAGGCCAATGAAGTGGTCGTGACGGTGGTGCAAAATGGCAAGCAGGTCAAACTAACAGTGCAAGATAACGGCTGCGGCGTACCGGAAAACGCCGAACGCAGTAACCACTACGGCATGATTATAATGCGCGATCGTGCGCAGAGCTTGCGCGGCGATTGCCGCGTACGCCGTCGCGAGACGGGCGGTACTGAAGTTGCTGTCACTTTTATTCCCGAAACAAACTTCACAGAAGTCCAAGGAGATACCCATGAGTAATCTGGAACCGGCAACCATCCTGTTGATCGACGATCATCCGATGCTGCGAACCGGTGTAAAACAGCTTGTCAGCATGGCGCCCGATATTACCGTTGTCGGCGAAGCCAGCAATGGTGAGCAGGGTATCGAGCTGGCTGAATCCCTTGATCCCGATCTGATCCTGCTTGATCTCAACATGCCCGGCATGAACGGTCTGGAAACTCTCGATAAACTGCGTGAAAAGTCACTGTCGGGCCGTATCGTTGTGTTTAGCGTATCCAATCATGAAGAAGACGTAGTTACCGCACTGAAACGCGGCGCTGACGGTTATCTGCTGAAAGATATGGAGCCTGAAGATTTACTCAAAGCCTTACAACAGTCAGCGGCCGGTGAAATGGTGCTGAGTGAAGCCTTAACGCCGGTTCTGGCCGCCAGCCTGCGTGCTAATCGTGCAACGTCGGACCGTGATGTCACCCAACTGACACCGCGTGAGCGCGACATTCTCAAGCTCATTGCCCAGGGACTGCCGAACAAGATGATCGCCCGTCGTCTGGACATCACTGAAAGTACGGTAAAAGTCCATGTGAAGCATATGTTGAAGAAAATGAAGCTCAAATCACGCGTCGAAGCCGCGGTATGGGTACATCAGGAACGCATTTTCTGATAACGCGTTGATGCTTCATTGCTAACGAGGATCATTTTCCGAAACGGTAATAAACGGTTCGGTCAGTGATAGCGTGATCTCATTGGAAGAGACACGCTGACCCTGCTCATCTTCTACCACCACAGACAACCGCCAGCGGTTTGTCGCGCCTTCGCTGCTGTCCCACTTCGGCATAATAATCGTCCAGCCTTGCGCGCTTCGGTTATCGCTACCCGCCGTTAAACTCAACGCCTGGGTATCACCCTGCCAGGTCAAATGGCGGATCCCATGCAAACTACGCACCTGCAGCTTCAGCGCCACCGTCTCACCAGACTTGAGATCCCAGGGCGGCGTGGCCAAAAATACCGACAATGTTTTACGCTGGCGATATTCCAGCGTCGGCAGATTGTTACGCTGCGGATCGTCATAACGACTGCCGCGCAGCGATCGGCTGTTTGCCACCTCGCTGACCATCAGTTGTTTTTTTAGCGGCACGCCAAAGCGGTAATTCAGCGTTAAGCCAAGGTTATTCTGGCTGACTCCGCTTTCGCCCTGCTTATGTTGTGCCGTCACGGTAATCAATGGCACCGGCGTATAGCTCAATCCCAGATTCACCGCCACAGGATTGTGGTACCCGGTTCCGGAATGAAACAAATCCACCCGGTCGCCAAAATACTGTTCCACGCTGACGCTGGTATTGAGGTGTTGATAGAACGGCATGCGCATTTGCGCAGTCAGGTCGTAGCCGCGGGCCATCCGTTGTTCCTGGGTTGCGGAACGCTCCTGCCAGGAGGACAACGGTTGGTAATAGTTAGCGGATAAGCGCAAGTATTCGCCCCACGCCTCGGCGCCAAGGCCTCCCCGGGGCAGATTTTCATCCAACAGGTTGTCATAAAAGGTGTTGTAACCCAGAAACCAGCCGTCGCGTACCCAGCGCTGCCCAATCCCCGCATTGCTGACTAAACCTTCGTCTTGTTGCGTCAGCCCCAACTGGCTCCAGGTTAAATATCGTTGATTGTCCTGCCATGGGATAAACCAACTTCCCCGACTTCCGGTAAAGCTGCCTTCGTTATCCACCTGCAATCCAACGCTGGCGTTTCCCCAGGGAGAGAGCCAGGATTCCAGTTGCTGATTAACCTGTTCGCTGACCGTGTCACGCACCTGACCAAACGCGAACTGCCTCGCCTGTTCACCCGTATCAAGCCCGTTATCGGTCATGCTGGCTTCACCAAACGCTTTGACCATTTCGGCAAAGTGCTTTTCGCCTGCCCGCGACTCCGGCGCCATACCGAGATCGGGCAAGCCATCACTATTGTTATCGAAAGGGTTTTCAGCCTGGTGCACAAAAGATGGCTGCGCGCTGGCAATACCGCCTGCCAGCGGCAAGAGTAGGAGAAGAGAAAATCTGCAGCAAACAAAACGGCTCAAATCGTTACTGGCTTTTATATCATTGAATTTGGGGACCACAGCGTAAATCCTACCTGTCCGACGTCCCCTTTGCAGCTTTTTCTCAAATTTTCAGGAATATCCTTAATCATTGAGTGTGATTTTTTGTGCCAGTAATGTCTTCAGTTCCGGAATACACGATCCGCAATTACTCCCGCAACGTAACGCTTTTCCCAATGCCTGAACCGTATCACAACCGTTAGCGATAGCCTGGGTAATGGCTTTTTCTCCTACGTTAAAACAACTACAAATAGTCGCGCCCTTATCAGCCGTAATACCACCGGGTTTCCCGCCCAACAGTGCGTGACGAGTCTGAGCATTTTCCGGCGTTTGCACGAATGCGCTGAGGATCGCCGCATCATCAATCTGCGGCAGCGTTGCCGCTGACCAGAGCCCAAGCATCAGCTTTCCTTCATGCCAGGCCAACAGATTCAGTCCCTGCTCCCATTTCGCCTGCTGAAGTTGCCAGCTTTGCGTCACACAATATTGTTGCAGCCACGTAGAAATATCGCTGTCGCCCGCCAGCGTATAACGCAAGGCATTGTCAGCACTTTTGCGCCACCAGTGAACGAACCCCGGAAACGTCAGCGCGGAGCGACAAAACAGCTCTCCCAGCCACCGGGGCTGCCATGCCATAATGCGCACCGCTGTCTGTTTGCTTTCCGGCTGTCCAGAGTCAGGATCACAAATCGGCGCCACCAATGCATTTACCCGCCCTTGACGGGCAAAATGATTATTCCAATGCATTGAAGTGAAGACGCTCCCTGGCCGCTGTCCACGGTAAATGGTCACCCTACCAACCATTACGCCGAGCGGGGAGTTAACCCGGCATAGCGCACCTTCATTCAGCTTGAAGCGATAGGCATCCTCTGGTGCAATTTCTACCAGCGGTTCATTGATGTGCTGCATCAGGCGTGAAATCGTCCCCGTCCGCGTCATAGTGTGCCACTGATCGCGAATGCGACCACTGTTTAGCACCAATGGATAGAGGGCATCACAGGCCGTTTTCATCCCCTGTGGTGTAACAGATACCAGGCGTAAACGTTGGTTACCACGCCACCCCTGCCAAAAATTTAGCGTTGATGAGCCGGTACTCACTGGCCAGCGAACCGGCGTCATCTCATCCCACTGTTGATGCGTCAGCTCCGCTAACGCGCCGATATCAAATGCACGTTCCCCCCTGTTTTCATAACCGGAAAGCGCCGCATGTTCACAAAATACCTCCCATGCGCTTTGCCAGCCAAACGCATGGGCAAAACCCAACTGTTTCGCCATTTGCGCAACGATCCACCAGTCCGCCCTCGTCTCACCCGGCGCAGGTAAAAATGCACGCTGGCGCGAGATCCGTCGTTCTGAGTTCGTCACCGTACCGTTTTTTTCGCCCCAGGCCTGCGCCGGAAACCGAATATGCGCGTAGCGGCTGGTATCCGTGTCTGCCACGACTTCAGAGACGATCACCAGTGGACAGGCTGCCAACGCCTGGCACACGGCATGGCTGTCCGGTAATGACACCGCCGGGTTTGTCCCCATGATCCATACCGCTTTAACGTCGCCTTTACCGATCGCCTCAAACAAATCCACGGCCATCAAACCAGGCGTCTGCGCCAACCTTTCAGTCCCCCAGAAGCGGGAAAGGCGGGCAAGATCCTGGGGTTCAAAATTCATATGCGCCGCCAGCTGCGTCGCCAACCCGCCAACTTCCCGGCCGCCCATCGCATTGGGTTGC
This sequence comes from Citrobacter sp. Cpo071, assembly GCF_030332765.1. Lineage (NCBI taxonomy): Bacteria > Pseudomonadati > Pseudomonadota > Gammaproteobacteria > Enterobacterales > Enterobacteriaceae > Citrobacter > Citrobacter sp. Cpo071. The sequence continues at coordinate 931,228 of NZ_JAOWHE010000085.1, forward strand.
CCGGTCAGCGAAAATGGACCGCACCCCTGTCGACCAAACTTACCGCTGGCCAAATGCACGTTAATAATCGCATTACACTTATCGCTACCGCTGGCAGACTGGTTAATGCCCATGGTGTATAACGTGATGGCTGTTGGCGCGCGCATAAACCAGTCATAGAAGGTGACAACATCGGCAACATCCAGCCCGCAAAACTGCGCCACACGCGCGAGGCTCCAGTCGTGCGCGATAGCAAACGTTTCTACAGCGTCATCAAATTCACTTTGCGCATTCCCCTCAGCCACAATCGTGTTCAGTAAGCCGACAAACAGCCCAGCATCGCTACCGGGCAGCAGGGAAAGATGCAGATCGGCGATATCACAGGTTGCGGTGCGACGAGGATCGATAACCACGACTTTCATCGACGGATTAGCATTACGCGCCTGCACCAGACGCTGATACAGCACCGGATGCGTCCATGCTGCATTCGATCCCACCAATACCACCAAATCACTGCGTTCGATGTCCTCATAACTGCAGGGCACGACATCCGCTCCCAGCGCCCGCTTGTATCCGGTCACCGCAGACGACATACAAAGCCGCGAATTGGTATCAATATTGGCCGCGCCAATGAAGCCTTTCATCAGCTTATTCGCCGCATAGTAATCCTCCGTCAGCAGTTGCCCAGAGGCATAAAAGGCCACGGCATGCGGTCCATGCTGAGCGATGATAGCGCGCAGACGTTCACCGGCGGTGTCCAGCGCCTGCGACCAACTCGCCGTTTCGCCATCCACCATCGGTTGCAACAACCTGCCGCTAAGTCCTGTGGTTTCAGCCAGCGCCGCGCCTTTGACGCACAAGCGGCCAAAGTTTGCCGGATGTTCGGGGTCGCCTCTGACGGTGACGCCATTATCGTCTACCTGCGCAATCACGCCGCAGCCAACGCCACAGTACGGGCACGTTGTACGAGTCTCACTCATGATGCCTCCGCCCGCAGGATCAACGCCTGAGTTCCCACCCACACTTTGCCCGCCTCCACTTTCACCGGCCAGGCGCGTACCGCCTGTTCTCCGCTGTCATACTGGCGGCCATCGCGCAGACGAATACGTTGTTTATACAGCGGCGAGATAACAATCGGCTCACCCTGCACATCCCCCAGAATACCGCGCGATAACACCTGCGCAGCGCTACCGGGTTCAAGGTTATCAAGGGCATAAATCGTCTGCCCAAAGCGGAATAATGCAATTTGCACATCTCCCAGACGTGCGCCAATACCCGCCTGCTCAGGGATAGCATCAAGGGCGCATATCTCCTGCCAGGGTTTTGTCGGTAATGACTCACGGCCCCTGGATGCAGGTTTAGCCAACTGCGGTTGCCCGCGTAAAGGCGCACGGGCAACCGTCTCATCCGCCTCATCACTATTGATATATGAACGAAACAGCGCCAGACGCTGCGGGCTACTGAGCGTGGTTTGCCATTCGCACTGGTAGCTTTCCACAACCCGCGCCATCTCTTGTTCCAGTTCACTGGCAATCCCTAAACTGTCGTCGAGGATCACTTCACGCAAATACGCAATGCCCCCTTCCAGGTTATCCATCCAGGTGCTGGTACGTTGCAGACGATCCGCGGTGCGAATGTAGAACATCAGGAAACGGTCGATAGTGCGCATCAGCGCGGTATCATCTAAATCACTGGCAAACAAATCGGCATGGCGTGGTTTCATTCCTCCATTGCCGCACAGATAGAGATTCCAGCCTTTATCCGTCGCAATGACGCCCACATCCTTACTCTGTGCCTCGGCACATTCCCGGGTACAACCGGACACCGCCATTTTAATTTTGTGTGGTGCACGCAACCCTTTGTAGCGATTTTCAAGCATCACCGCCATTGCCGTTGAATCCTGTACGCCGTAGCGACACCAGGTCGATCCAACGCAGGACTTCACCGTTCGCAACGACTTCCCGTACGCATGTCCTGTTTCAAATCCCGCAGCCACCAGTTCGCGCCAGATATCGGGTAACTGTTCCAGACGCGCGCCGAAAAGATCCACCCGTTGCCCGCCGGTGATTTTGCTGTACAGCTGATAACGTTTCGCAATCTGTCCTATGGCGATCAGGCCGTCCGGTGTGACCTCTCCCGCAGGCATACGCGGGACCACAGAATAGGAACCGTCTTTTTGAATATTGGCAAAATAGCGATCGTTCGTGTCCTGCAGCGGTAAGTGCGCTGGTTTAAGCAGATACTCATTCCAGCAGGACGCCAGCACTGACCCCACCAGAGGTTTACAGATTTCGCAGCCGTGACCCTGGCCGTAACGGCTAATCAACTGTTCGAAAGTATGGATATGGTTCACCCGTACAAGGTGATAAATCTCCTGGCGCGACCAGGGAAAATGTTCACAGATATCCTTTTTGACCTCAACGCCCTGGGCCGCAAGTTGGTGCTCCATCACCTGTTTCACCAGCGCGCTGCATCCGCCACAACCGGTCGCCGCTTTAGTGCACTGTTTGATGGCGCCAATGTCCGTCGCACCAGCACTTACCGCCCGGCATATATCGGCCTTACTGACGTTATGACAAGAGCAGATTTGCGCTGTATCGGGCAATGCCGCAACCCCAAGCGCTTTTGGCGCACCGCCCGCCAGCGCGGGCAGGATCAGCGATTCCGGCTGACCAGGAAGCGGCATCCCATTCAACATCATTTGCAATAGCGTGGCGTAATCGCCAGCATCGCCAACCAGCACTCCGCCCAACAGCGTTTTGCCCTCTGCGCTGACGACGATCTTTTTGTAGATCTGCTCGGGACCATGCGTCCATTGATAGCTTTTCGCGCCCGGCGTACGGGCATGCGCATCGCCAAAAGAAGCGACATCAACGCCCAGCAGCTTGAGCTTGGTGCTCATATCCGCACCGCTAAAACTGACATCTTCTCCGGCCAGCTGTGCGGCGACTACCCGCGCCATTTGATATCCCGGCGCGACAAGGCCAAAGACTCGCCCTTCCCACAGCGCACATTCGCCGATCGCAAAAATGGCGTCATCTGACGTGCGACAGTGGCTATCGATACAAATCCCACCGCGTTCGCCAATATCTAAACCACTGCGACGCGCCAGCGCATCCTGCGGACGAATACCCGCAGAAAAAACCACCATTTCGGTTTCCAGCTTTTCGCCGTCGGCAAAGTGCAGTACCAGTCCGTCAGTGGTGCTTTCAATTTCCGTGGTCGATTTTGCGGTGTGGACGCCAACGCCGAGCGCCTCTATCTTTTCTCGTAACATCGCGGCACCGGCGTTATCCAGCTGCACCGCCATCAGATTAGCGGCAAACTCAACAACATGCGTTTCCAGCCCAAGCTGACGCAGCGCGTTCGCAGCCTCCAGACCAAGCAGGCCACCGCCGATCACCACCCCGCGGCGCGCACTTTTCGCTTTCGCTGCAATGGCATCCAAATCGTCCAACGTACGATAAACAAAGCAGGCGGGTGAGTCCCCACCTTTCACAGGGGGGACAAACGGATACGATCCGGTGGCAAGCACCAGCGAATCCCAGTGGGTTTCATGTCCGTCGGCGTTGCGGATGACGCGCATCTCACGATCGATCTCGGTCACGCATTGCCCCAAACGTAGCTCTATGCCACTACGGGCAAAGAAATCATCAGCGACAAGCGAAAGTGATTGCGCGCTGCGCCCGGCGAAATACTCTGACAGATGCACCCGGTCATAGGCGGCATAACGTTCTTCGCCAAACACCACAATGTGATAATGCAAATGCAGATTACGGCTTACGCATTGCTCAAGAAAATGGTGGCCAACCATACCGTGTCCCACAACAGCCAGCGTCGGTTTTGTCATCGTCATCTGTCCTGCAGCCGATGGCTGCGTATCAAAGCGGTCGAAGAGCCAGTCGGAGTGGGCTGTCGCCCCCTGGGCCAGCAAATCGGTTAATGGCGCTGCGCTATGGCAATCGCCCATCAGCAGCACACCATGGAGTTTTCCATCACGCGTCAGCAAGCGGCGATAGTGCCCGCTGAGCGGATCGTATGTGCTCAGGGTGGCATCCGTCGCCGTCGTGTCCGTTACGCCTGCACTAAACAGATCAATTCCCGTCACCTTGAGGCGCGTTCCGCTCGCCTGCCAGCCAAATCCGGCACCGGTAAAACCCGCCAGTCGCGCAGCCAACACCTCAGCCTGTTTCAGGCACGGCGCAACCAGTCCCCACGTCTGGCCGTTAATCTCGCAGCATTCCCCAACGGCGCTAATGCCGGGCATTGAGGTGCGAAGCTGTTCATCCACCACGATCCCCTGCTGACAAACAACACCGCACGCCTGCGCCAGGGTGATATTGGGTTTGACCCCCGTGGCAATCACCACGCCATTCGCCGCAATACGCTGGCCATCGAGCAACGTTACGCAGTCGGCTTCGATACTGACGAGCCCGGAACTAAGCTCGCAGCGAATACCGCGTCCTGTTAGTTGTGCCTGCAACAGATCGCTGGCCTGTTGATCAAGCTGTTGTTCCATCAGCCTTCCCGCGCGATGAATCAACGTGACATCGTCACCGTGAAGACGTAAGGCTGCCGCGGCCTCCACGCCGAGAACGCCACCACCCAACACCACCTTTGGCCCAGACCGTTGGAGAATCGCCTCGACATCCTGCATCGTGCGAAAAGCATGAACATGCGGTTGTTGGACGCCGGGAATGGGCGGAATAAACGGATACGATCCGGTGGCAAATACCAGCTCATCCCAGAACAAAAGCCGTTTTGTGGTGGTCAGGCTGCGGCTGGTGGCATCAACGGCCAACACAGCTTCATCGCTCAGAACCGTCACGCCGTGATCGAGATACCACTGCGCCGGATGAAGCAAAGTTTGCGCAAAGGGCTTTTCTCCCCCCAGCACCGGGGAAAGTTGGATCCGGTTGTAGGCAAGCTGCGGCTCTTCACCAATAACGGTGACGGAAATGCCGCCGTTTTTGTACATAACAAGCGCCTCAATCAGACGAGTTGCCGCCATGCCATGACCCACAATGACCAGTCGCGTCATCTTCCCCTCCTTACGCCGCCTTCGGCTGTTTCTCATACAGAAAATGGAGAATGCGTTGTCGCAGGTGGTGGTATCGGCTGTCATCGGCAAGCTGGACCCGATTGCGTGGGCGCGGTAAATCAACCGTCATGATCTCGCCCACCGTCGCCGCTGGCCCGTTGGTCATCATCAGAACCCGGTCGGAAAGCAGCACCGCTTCATCAACGTCGTGAGTGATCAGCACAATGGTGGTATTCAGCGACTGCTGGATGTGCATCACCGTATCCTGCAAATGCGCCCTGGTGAGCGCATCCAGTGCGCCAAACGGTTCATCCATAAGCAGGACTTTGGGTTTCATCGCCAGCGCCCGGGCAATGCCCACGCGTTGCTTCATCCCACCAGAGACTTCACCGGGGTGTTTGTGCATCGCGTGGCCCATCTGGACGCGGTGCAGGTTGTGTTCGATCCACTCACGTCGCTCGGCTTTACTCATGGTGTGGCGAAAGACCTGATCGACGGCCAGGGCTACGTTGTCGAAACAGGTCAGCCACGGCAGCAGCGAATGGTTTTGGAAAACGACCGCCCGCTCAGGCCCCGGCCCGGCGATTTCGCGGTTATCGCAAATCAGGCCACCTTCAGTAGGCAGCGTAATGCCGGCAATCAGATTCAAAAGCGTCGACTTTCCGCAACCGGAGTGACCAATCAAACTCACGGTCTCCCCTTCATGGATATCAAAAGAAACATTGTGTAGCGCGAGGAACTCACCGCTGGCGGTCGAAAAACGTTGGCTGACCGCCTGGACCTGAATAATGGGTTTCATGTTGTCTCCTTATTTTTCCTGCCAGCTATAACGACGCGCCACCAGCATTAGCCCCTGCTCAAGCAGCAGACCGACAACGCCGATGATGACGATAGCGATGAGAATGTTTTCGACATTAAGGTTGTTCCACTCATTCCAGATCCAAAAACCAATCCCCAACCCGCCGGTGAGCATTTCTGCTGCCACAATCACCAACCAGGCGATGCCGATCGACAGGCGTACGCCAGTGAGGATCGCCGGCAGCACGGCGGGGAAAAGTATCCGCCGCATCACCGTCCACTCAGAGAGTTGCAGTACGCGAGCAACGTTGAGGTAATCGTCAGGGATTCTCCGCACCCCTTCGGCGGTGTTGATCACCATCGGCCATATAGAGCAGATAAAGATGGTCCAGCTCGATGCGGGTTCCGCTTTTTGAAACAACAGCAGTCCAATCGGCAGCCAGGCCAGCGGACTGACCGGGCGCAACAGCGCAATCAGCGGCGAAAACATGTGCGAAAAGAAGGTGAAACGCCCAATCAGAAAGCCCAGCGGGATCCCCACCAGCGCCGCTAATCCGAAACCGATCGCGACCCGTTGCAACGACGCCAGCACGTTCCAGCCGATACCCATATCATTCGGCCCGCCGTTATAGAACGGATCGGCAAACAACGTCAGGGCTGAATCCAGGGTGCTCAGCGGCGTCGGAAAGCCTTTGCTGTTGATGGCGGCCAGTTGCCAGCACACCACCAGCAAGGCAATCCCCAACAGAGCGGGTACGGCGCGTCTTAGCCATGTACTAAGCCTCATTGACCATGGCATTTTGCGCTTTCTGACCTTCATCGTTGATAGCGTGATGACCTCACCGACTACCGGCTCAGGGGATTTAAGCTGCGTATTTTGTTTCATCTCAGGCTCCTGTACGGTGGAGGGTAAAACTGTTGGCATAGGCTTCTGGATTGCGGCCATCCCATACGGAACCGTCCATCAGCGTACTGGTTCGTAGCAATTTCGCAGGAGGTGTTATCCCTCCAACCGCCGCTGCCGCATCGCGCCAGATGTCGGTCCGGTTGATGCGCGCGGCAATGGCTGCATAATCCGGTTGCTGCTTCAACAATCCCCAACGGCGGAACTGGGTCAGAAACCACATGCCATCGGAATGCCAGGGGAAACTCACCTCGCCGTCGCGAAAAAAGCGGATGGCATGCGGATCCTGCCAGCGACGACCGGCACCGTTGTCGTACTCGCCCAGCATTCTCGCCGTCAGATAGCCTTCTTTGGTATTGAGCCAGGCCCGGCGCGCCAGAATTTGTGCTGTTTCGCGTTTATTGGCTTCACTGGCGTCTATCCAGCGCGATGCCTCAAGCAGCGCGCTAACCAGTGCCCGGGCAGTATGTGGATATTTTTCTACCCACTCCCGGCGCGTACCGAGTACTTTTTCCGGATGGTCGGGCCAGATATCCTGGGACGTCGCCGCGGTAAAACCGATGCGGTCATTGATCGCCCGCGCATTCCACGGTTCGCCGACGCAGAAGCCACTCATATTGCCAATGCGCATGTTCATCACCATTTGCGGAGGCGGTACCACAACGGTGCGAACATCGGTGAAAGGATTGATGTCAGCGCTGGCCAGCCAGTAATAGAGCCACATGGCATGTGTGCCAGTGGGAAAGGTGTGCGCGAAGGTATAGGTTCCAGGCGCCTGCGAGACGATCAGTTTCTTCAGCGCAGACGCATCGGTAATCCCCTGCTCCAGCAGCGTTGCGGAGAGCGTGATCGCTTGCCCGTTCTGATTGAGCGTCATCAGATTGGCCATGGGCTGCGCTTTACTGGCAATACCCAGTTCCAGGCCATACAACAGGCCGTACAGAACATGAGCCGCATCCAGCTCTCCAGAGACCAGTTTGTCACGCACTGCAGCCCAACTGGCCTCTTTGGTCGGCACCAGCGTAATGCCGTATTTTTTATCAAAACCTTTCAACGTGGCGATAACCAGCGGCGCGCAGTCGGTTAGCGGAATAAAACCGACCCGAACGGTAGTCATCTCCGGCGCATCAGACCCCGCCGCCCAGACCGAAGACATCAGTCCTGGAATCAGCGAGCTGACCCCCATCACGGCACTTGCCTGTAAAAACCGCCGCCGCGTTAACGAAACTGTTCTGTCACCCATACATGCTCCCCATAAAAAAAGGCGTCCAACAATGCCGAAGCATTGCGGGACGCCTTTATCCTCAAAACAGTCAGACCGCCGTTGGCCTGCTGCTAAATTGTCTGTATGAGTTAATGCAATTCAGATGCCAGAATTACACTGGCGGTTTTAGCGGGTTCGACGCGTACCAGACGCCGCGGTGCACCCAAATATGGCAGACACTGCCCGCCTGTTGTGCAGTCGCTATCCCTGCATCAGGGATTTAACGGTAAGCAATGCCCGGGCGATATCGACCATCCGTTGGTTTTTATCCATCGCCATTTTTCGCAATAGCTGCCACGCCTGTTCTTCGCTGACCTGCTGGTAATTCATCAGGATGCTTTTTGCTTTATCAATCACCTTGCGCTCCTCTAAGGCATCCTGCAATGAGGCAAGTTGGGCGCTCATTTGCTCCAGCTGGCGAGCCTGCTGGCGAACAACCCACAATAATTGTTTATCCCGGCGCAGTGAGAGGGGTTCGTCAGCACGGTCGTCAAGCCAGTTGTCGAGCGGCAAGGCGTAGGTTTCTTCCGCCAGCCGACGCGCCACGGCGTTCAGCAATTCGGTAATCAACATCTCTTCGAGATGGCGTAATTGTTCAAGGCGCTGCGTCTGTAGGGTAAACCAGCGTAGCGCGTGTTCACCGTTATCGAGTTGAGGTTGTCTCGTACAGGCCTGGCGCCGCAGTTGTTCGATGGCGCCCGATGCCTCGCATTGCTGACGAAAATGCTGCACCAGTACAGGCGAAGCCAGGGAGATAAAGGTATCAAAGCACGGCTGCTGCCCGTCTATTCTGTCCACCAGCTCCTGGCGCATTTGAGGGTTAAACTCGCCCTGGGTAAAGCCAATGGCCCCTAACGCCCGCTCTTGTCCTACCAGCTCTTTACCCTGCATAAAACTGTATAGCGCCACCAGCCCACCTGCGACATGGGGATAATCGATGCTGTCGTTAAGCTGCGGCACAATACCCAGCAGATGGCGTAACGTCCGGCTGTACTGCTCCATCGCCTGCTGAGCATCGATAGTCTGCCCGCTGACAGACTCACGCAGCGTCGTTAACTGATCGAGGCACCAGACGGTGCCAGCAATGCGGTGGCACAACGCACTGCCCGCCACCGGCATAATGTGCTGGAAAAGGATATGCAGTTGACGACACTCTTCATCCACCAGCGCCCGACTGGCACGGACATCCCGCTCATAAAGCGTACCTTGAGAACACAACCAGATATTGGATGCACCGCGTTCGCACTGTAGCATATGCACCAGATGGCTAATACGCATTACCAACTTACCGGACTGTGCCAGTTGGCGAAGCTGGGTGTTCTCAAGCTGGCGGGCATGGCGAAACCATTGCGTCGCGCCGGAATTTTGTGCATTTGTCATCATCTCTGCCCTCACCGATAACGGGTTATCCCTGAGGATAAGCAATATCCATGCCCCCCTGACAACAGGAGTAAAAATGCAAAAGATAGTGATCGTCGCGAACGGTGCGGCCTATGGAAGCGAATCGTTATTTAACAGCCTGCGTCTGGCAATCGCCCTGCGCGAACAGGAAGCGGATCTCGACCTGCGTCTGTTTTTAATGTCGGACGCGGTAACCGCGGGATTACGAGGTCAGAAACCTGCAGAAGGATACAATATTCAGCAAATGCTGGAGATCCTGACGGCGCAAAATGTGCCGGTCAAACTGTGCAAAACCTGCACCGATGGCCGTGGGATCACGACGCTGCCGTTAATTGACGGAGTGGCCGTCGGCACGCTGGTTGAACTGGCTCAATGGACGCTGGCTGCAGATAAAGTGCTGACCTTCTGATACACCGTTTTCAGGCAAGCACACTGAAAGTGTCGATAATTTCCGGATTTAATCGTAGATGGGCGCGGTTTCGTTGAACGTTAGCACGCCCTTTCAACCCTTTTAAGGAATTTTGTCACTTTTGTTTAATCGTTATGCCATTTTTTGATCAAAATCAGCATCCCGTTGCTCCCCCTTTGGTGTTATGCAATGAGTGAAATGTGAACAACATCACGCAGCACTTTCGACAGAAAGTACGTTGTTTTCAAGAACGGGGTGAAAAATGGCATTAGTGAAGGCGAGTTTAAAGTTATTTGGTGGCGATACGGTGGTTGTGCGCTGTTCCGAGCGTTGTCACATCCATCTGATGAGCGAGAAAAATCACGTCAAAGACACGCAGTCCGACATCTTAAGCGTGCAGGATCGTGATAACGCATGGTTGACCGTGCCCTATACCGGCATCTGGAATGTGCTGATTGACAGCCACAGCCAGTCGCTAGAGCATTCAATAAGTTATATTGCAGCCTAAGCGTTAATTGCCCGAAAAGCGCCTGGCTTTCGGGCATTCAGTTCCAGGCTGGGTTCAGGCAAACCCAGGCCGCATAACGCCTTCCGGCAGGTTCTCTCCCAACAATCGTTTAACCGTGATCACCAGATCGTTAAGACAATCATCCTGCATCCCCAACTTGACCAGCTCTTGTTCCAGTGAGAACAGATACTGGGCGTTGGTACCTAAAGGTCCGCTCGCCGCGGCGATAAGCGGCGCAATCACCTGCGCGCGCGTGTCTGACTCAAACAGCGGATGACGCGGATCCATAATAAAGACCAGTGCGTTCACCGTCCTGCCGTCATCAAGCGCCAACTGACACCAGGTCGGCAGATAACAGCCGGTGATCATTTCTCGCTTCCACAGCAGTGAAAGCTCTTGTTCCAAGGACGCGTCCGGCAAACGGTAGGCCACACCGGTGGTGCGTCCGCCCTCTTTCAGGGCCAGCATACGTCCTGGCTGACACGCCGTTCCTCGCCCCGCCGTCAGACGCAGGCAAAAGGCACGGTGCCAGCCGACTAACGTCCCGGTACAGGACTCTTCAAATTCTAAGGCCGGGTTCCACATCAATGATCCATAACCGAAGATCCACACCGGTCCATCATCTGGTCGGCATGCAAGCGTGGCAGCCAGTGAGGCTGCACGTTGTTCCGCTGACCAGAGTAGTGATTCTTCAATAGCACCAAATGCCGTCTTACAGTCGGCATTCAATAAAAAATCACGCGTTAACACCTTACACCTCCGCCACTGCTGCTTCCCTGCGACAACTTTTTTGACGCCTTCCGGGCTTTTTTGCTGCTCATTTTGAAACCAATAGCTGGACAATAGGCAATTCACCGCTCGCTTGCAAGCCAGCAACGGCGCGGCGTAGCACGATTCGCTAACGCCTGATGCTGGCTAGTTCATAAAGGCATTATAATTGATACTGTTACGCCTTTTTATGCCATTTATCATCATCACCTTTTTGATAATCATTTTTGACCGCGGCCCACGCCACCTTGTGTGCTGTCTCTTCACGGGTAGCATCATCACGACGGTCAGATTTATCTTTATACTGTTCCCAGGCGCTGTTGAAAGCTTCTTTGTAGATGTCCTGAGCATGGGCTGGCAGAACATGCTGCACGCTTTCAGGCAGATCGCTTTTGGATTTATATGGCATTGTGAACTCCTCTTTTTAGGCTAAACCTTAAGTGTGGTTAACAATGCGGCGATGCGCCAATAATGGACATTTATAGAAAATTTCTTCATCTAACCTTCTGTTAATTAAACAGTCTATAAACAATAATTTTGTTTTTGACCGCTTTGAGAGGAAAAATAAGCGATGTAGTAAAATTTCGTAAAATGTCACCTACAAAACCAGGTTTTCTGTTATTTTTTACATTCTTTAATACTTTTTATAATTATATACCCTAAATAATTCGAGTTGCTTAAAGGCGGCAAGGGAGTGAATCCCCAGGAGCATAGATAACTATGTGACTGGAGTGAGCGAACGTAGCCAACGCATAAGCAACTTGAAGTATGACGGGTATAAATACCTGCAGAGACGGAGAATTAATTCAATGACACACGTACATGAGGCGGTAAAAACCCGCCACAAGGAGACCTCTCTCGTCTTCCCGATTTTGGCGCTGGTAGTACTGTTCTTCTGGGGGAGCAGTCAGTCACTACCAGTGGTCATCGGTATTAATGCGCTGGCCCTTATTGGTATATTAAGCAGCGCATTCAGCGTTGTCCGTCATGCTGATGTATTAGCACATCGACTTGGCGAACCCTACGGGTCGCTGATCCTCAGCCTGTCCGTTGTTATTCTTGAAGTCAGTTTAATCTCCGCATTAATGGCGACCGGCGATGCAGCGCCTACGCTCATGCGCGATACGCTATATTCAATCATCATGATCGTAACCGGCGGCCTGGTCGGTTTTTCATTACTGTTAGGTGGCCGTAAATTTGCCACTCAGTATATGAATCTGTTTGGTATTAAGCAGTATTTAATCGCCCTGTTTCCGCTGGCCATTATTGTACTGGTGTTCCCGATGGCTTTACCGGGTGCAAATTTCACTACCGCCCAGGCGCTATTAGTGGCATTAATTTCTGCGGCGATGTACGGCGTATTTTTGCTGATACAAACTAAAACGCATCAGAGCCTGTTCATTTATGAGCATGAAGACGAGGGTGACGACGACGATCCGCATCACGGTAAACCGTCAGCCCACAGCAATATGTGGCATGCCGCTTGGCTTATCATTCATCTGATCGCTGTTATTGCCGTGACCAAAATGAACGCCAGCCCGCTGGAAACATTGCTGACTGAACTGAATGCGCCGGTCGCCTTTACCGGTTTCCTGGTCGCATTGCTGATCCTCTCCCCTGAAGGGCTAGGTGCGCTGAAAGCGGTTCTGAGTAATCAGGTACAGCGGGCGATGAATTTGTTCTTCGGTTCAGTATTAGCCACCATTTCACTGACCGTTCCGGTAGTGACCCTGATCGCATGGGCAACCGGGAATGATTTGGTCTTTGCGCTGGGCGCACCAGAGATGATTGTGATGGTTTCATCACTGGTACTGTGTCACATCTCTTTCTCCACCGGACGCACCAACGTGCTTAACGGTGCGGCGCATCTGGCGCTGTTTATCGCCTATCTGATGACGATATTTGCCTGATTAGTCTTTCTGATAGAACCCACGGCCCTTCTCAGGGCCGTTTTCTTTTACCGCTCACAGCTCCGGATAAACCTGTTGACCATCGACAAACGTTAATAACGACTCCGTTTGGTGCAATTTGTCTGCCGGAATAGCCATAATATCCTGATTAAGCACCGCAAAACGGCAAGCTTACCTGCCTGCAAACTTCCCCTCTGCTGTTCTGCAAAAGCTATCCAGGCGGCATTGAGGGTATACATTTTTAAAGCATCTTCTCGGCTTAACTGGCGCGCATCATGGCGTACCGTGCCGTCGAGTGCTTTACCTGTTACATGATATTCAATGGCATGCCATACTCCTGCAACACCAATCCGCGTCGCATCCGTACCACCTACAACGATAACCCCCTGCTCTAATGCGGGTTGATATGAGGCACCGCCTGATTAAGTTCCCATTTTCCCCATCATATTTATCTACCTAATCTTGTGATGATCATCTGGAAAGCTGATGCCGCACCGCTACGCTGGCGATTCGCGCGCTGGCTAGCAGACGTTCGAACGAATGCCCGCAACGCGCTTTTCCCGACAGGCCAAGCATTGTGGTACTGACGTAATCAGTCAGGCTGTCAGCCTCTTTAGGATGCCGCTGTGCAATAAAGTCGTGAATTTTATGTTCGGCAGCCGAGTAGAAATTCCGCGCGACCTTCCGCGCCTGCGAATCGTTACTGTGCGTGCCCTCCAGGACCAAACATCCCGGCGTATGCGGATCTGCGGCATAACGTCGCGCCGCCTCTTCAAGCAGATCGGTAAGACATGCAGAAACGGGTTTGTCGGGGCGAAGAATGTCATCAAAAGGGATCGCCTCAGTTTGTACGTAGCGGTCAAGAACACGTTTATAAAGACCGATTTTGTTCCCAAAAGCAGCATAGAAACTGGGGGGCTTGATCGACAACGCCGCGGTGACATCCGCCACGCTAACCGCGTCATAGCCATGTGCGTGAAACAAGGGTTGTACTTTGGCAACGGCCATTTCTGGATCAAAATTACGTGGGCGTCCAGGTGCACGAGTGCATTTTGTAGTGCTCATTACAAATCCATTGACAGAAAACTGTGCACCTATTATATATCGATCACTACATAATTGTTCAAGGAGTACCTCATGTCTTCTTTTAACGGCAAGTCAGTTCTGGTTCTTGGCGGCAGTCGTGGGATTGGCGCGGCTATCGTGCGCCGTTTTGCCGCGGATGGCGCATCGGTTACCTTTACCTATTCAGGCTCCCCTGACGCTGCCAAAGCGCTTGCTGATGAGACGGGTACCCAGACAGCGCAAACCGATAGCGCCGATCGTAACGCCGTCATCAACCGGGTACGCGAAAGCGGCCCGCTGGACGTGCTGGTAGTTAATGCAGGCATTATTCTGTTTGGTGATGCGCTGGAGCAGGATCCGGATGACGTGGAGCGCCTGTTCCGGATTAACATTCACTCCCCATACTATGCGGCCGTGGAAGCGGCACGACAGATGCCTGACGGCGGACGCATTATCATTATTGGTTCTGTGAATGGCGACCGTATGCCTCTTGCTGGCCTGGCCTCTTATGCGGTGAGCAAATCAGCACTGCAAGGGCTGGCCCGGGGGCTGGCACGTGATCTTGGATCGCGGGGCATTACGGTAAACGTGGTTCAACCGGGTCCTATTGATACCGATGCCAACCCGGAAAATGGCCCACTGAAAGAGGTGATGCACAGTTTTATGGCGCTAAAACGACATGGCCGTCCAGAGGAAGTTGCGGGAATGGTTGCCTGGCTTGCAGGCCCTGAGGCTGGGTTTGTGACGGGGGCAATGCATACAATTGACGGTGCGTTTGGCGCCTGACGGCCACCCTTAACACTTTTCTCAAACAGCAGTCCGAAGAGATATCTCTCCGGACTGCAATACTTTCTTAGTTCTCGGTATCCAGCTCGTCGAAGCTTTTAACCAGGTCATCAATCGCTTTAATCTGAGTCAGGAACTGTTCCAGTTTCGCTAGCGGCAGCGCGGATGGACCGTCGCATTTCGCATTGGCTGGATCCGGATGCGCTTCAATAAACAGACCGGCCAGACCTACCGCCATACCTGCGCGCGCCAGTTCGGTAACCTGCGCACGACGACCGCCGCTTGCTGCGCCAAACGGGTCACGGCATTGCAGCGCATGGGTAACGTCAAAAATCACCGGCGAGTTGCCAGAAACTTTCTTCATCACGCTGAAGCCCAGCATATCCACAACCAGGTTGTCATAACCAAAGTTCGCGCCACGGTCGCACAGAATTACTTTGTCGTTGCCGCCTTCATGGAATTTATCCACGATATTGCCCATCTGGCCCGGGCTTACGAACTGCGGTTTTTTCACGTTGATAACGGCACCGGTTTTCGCCATCGCTTCCACCAGATCGGTCTGACGAGCGAGGAAGGCCGGCAGCTGAATCACATCCACCACGTCAGCAACAGGCTGAGCCTGGCTGGCTTCGTGAACGTCGGTGATCACTTTTACGCCAAAAGTCTGCTTCAGTTCCTGGAAGATTTTCATCCCTTCTTCAAGGCCCGGTCCACGGTAAGAGTGGATGGAAGAACGGTTGGCTTTATCAAAGGAGGCTTTGAACACGTAAGGGATACCCAGCTTTTGAGTAACGGTTACGTAGTGCTCACAAATGCGCATCGCCAGATCGCGGGATTCCAGCACGTTCATTCCGCCAAACAGCACGAACGGCAGGTCATTTGCCACGTTGATGTCGCCAATGCTAACCACTTTTTGTTTCATAGGATCGCCTTAAACGGTAGGTAAAGTGTCATTAATCAATGCAATACAATTTGCTTGTGCGAAATAGTATTAATCTGCGCACGAATCATTTCGCTGATCGGGTCTTCCGGACACTGTTCAACGAAATAACTTAAATCGGTCAGCGCAACATGTTCACACTCCAGTTGCGCGTAAATTAATCCACGATCGCGTATTTCATACGGATCTTCAGGATTAAACTGTAATAATGCTTCGCTGGCACGCAGCGCCAGCTCCATTTGCCGCTCTTCCATCAGCGATGATTTCAGCGTGTCGAGCAGCTTACGAATTACTTCTGCATTATCCGCCTCATCCAGGTCTTCATTAAACAGCTCCGCGACCGGGCTGATATTCCCCTTCAGCCACACTTCCAGCGTGTGCTCATTTAACGTTTCGCCATTGAACGGATTGATTAGCCACATTTCGCCATCGAGCGATTCAATACGCAGGATGAGTTGTGTCGGGAAAATCACCGGCACCAGTGGCAGCTCCAGTCGGTTGGCAATCCACAATAAGATCGCACCCAGGGATACGGCGCTGCCCTGACGATTTTTCAGTACCTGATCAAGCCATAGTGCATCAGAAAGACGATAGACGCCGTGGGTATCCGTAAACCCCCATTCGCCGTAAAAAAGTGCCAGCAGTTTTTCCAGTTGCTCATCCTGAGACAGGAGCTGGCTAATTTCTTCTTGCGCCAGACTGACCAGACGTTCCAGTTCGTCATAGACAGTTTGTGTTGGAAAATCCAGACGGATAGACTCCGACGCCAGGATCATCCCATCACACAATGGCGCTTTATTAAATTCGAAATCAGCTAACGACCTCATGCTTACCCCAGTAACGGTATTTTTGTGGTGGCGAGTTTAATGATGATGTACAGCACCACCAACGCCAGCGGAAAAGCGATTAATCGCGCCTGCTGACTGCGCGCCCGACGATAATCGAGCGCAATAAAACCCAAAACGATGTAAATGATAACCCCAAACAGCTTTTCAGTCAGCCATGTCCCGTGCTCAGTGAATGGCAGGATGTGCGCTTTAACCATTAACGCTACGCCGCTGAGTAATAAAACGGTATCGACAACCGGCGGCACGATGCGCGTCCAGCGCGCGCAGGCAAGGCGCGAGTCGGTGTAACGCCACCAAAATCGCAGCGTCAGCAAACCAACCGAAAGCGCAATGCTGATGAGATGGACGTTGAGTAACACACCGAAGGTACTCATGATGGGATGCGTCCAAGCGTAATTCGCTCGTTGCCGCCATAGTCACGACAGGTTTCAACTGCCACGTAACCCGCACGAGTAAAGGCATCACGGACGACCTCGCCCTGCTGCCAACCATGTTCCAGCAACAGATAGCCGCCGGGCGTTAACATGCGCTGAGACTGGTCGATGATATGCACGATATCCGCCAGCCCCTGATCGCCCGCCACCAGCGCCGACAGCGGTTCAAAGCGAACGTCGCCTTGCGCCAGGTGCGGATCCTGTTCGTCGATATACGGCGGATTGCTGACAATCATGTCAAACTGCTGTCCCTGCAATGCACTGAACCAGTTACTTTGCAGCACACAAACATTGTCGATGCCCAGTTGCTGCTTGTTGCGAATGGCCAGTGCCACGGCATCGGGCATGCGGTCTACGGCAGTCACCGCACAATCCGGACGCTCGGTCGCCAGCGCCAGCGCAATGGCACCCGTGCCGGTTCCTAAATCAAGAATACGACACGCTGAGGCCGGCAGGCGAGCCAGCGCCTGCTCCACCAGACACTCGGTATCCGGACGCGGAATAAGCGTAGCTGGAGACACAAACAGCGGCAACGACCAGAACTCGCGCACACCGGTTAAGTGTGCCACCGGCTCTCCCCGCTGACGCCGCTCCAGTAGCGTATCAAGCTGTTGACGCTGCGCCTCGGTTAACTCCGTTTCGCCGAAAGCCAGAATAAAGGTGCGCCCTTTGCCAGTAACGAACTCGAGTAAAATCTCGGCGTCACGGCGCGGGCTTTCGCTTGCCTGTAATTGGCTAATCGCCTCACGCAGCCAGTGCTGATAATCCATTAATCCTGCTCGGACAACGCCGCCAGTTGGTCGGCCTGGTATTCCTGGACAATCGGCTCAATGAGCATATCCAGTTTGCCTTCCATCGCTTCATCCAGACGGTAGAGCGTCAGGTTAATGCGGTGATCGGTCACACGACCCTGCGGGAAGTTATAGGTACGGTTACGATCGCTGCGATCGCCACTGCCCAACAGGTTGCGACGCTCAGAGGCTTCCGCCTGTTGACGTCTTGCCACTTCGGCCGCACGAATTCGCGCCCCCAGCACCGACATCGCTTTGGCTTTGTTTTTATGCTGTGAACGTTCGTCCTGGCATTCCACTACGATACCGGTCGGTAAGTGGGTAATACGGATTGCGGAGTCGGTGGTGTTAACGTGCTGACCGCCCGCGCCTGATGAACGGAAGGTGTCAATACGCAGATCGGCCGGGTTGATGTCCGGCAGTTCGGCATCCGGCAGTTCCGGCATAACCGCGACCGTACAGGCAGAGGTATGAATACGCCCCTGCGATTCCGTCGCAGGTACGCGCTGCACGCGATGGCCGCCAGACTCAAACTTCAGTCGCCCGTAAACGCCTTCGCCGCTAATCTTGGCAATGACTTCTTTAAACCCGCCATGCTCGCCTTCGCTGGCGCTCATGATCTCAACCCGCCAGCGACGCGATTCAGCGTAACGGCTGTACATGCGGAACAGATCGCCGGCAAACAGCGCCGCTTCATCACCACCAGTTCCCGCGCGCACTTCGAGGAAGGCGTTACGTTCGTCATCGGGATCTTTAGGTAATAGCAGGACCTGCAGATGCTGTTCCAGCTGCTCACATTTCTCTTTTGCTTCGCGCAGTTCATCCTGCGCCATTTCACGCATTTCAGGATCGTCGAGCATCATCTGAGCCGTCTCGATATCTTCCTGAACCTGTTGCCAGTCCGTAAAACAGCGAGATACATCGCTTAATTGCGCATATTCGCGCGACAGCGCACGAAAGCGATCCTGGTCTGCGATAGTACCCGCATCACCGAGCAGCGCCTGAACTTCTTCATGGCGTTCATGCAGGGCTTCCAGTTTGGCAACGATAGAAGGCTTCATAGGCGTAAATGCACCCTGTAAAAATAAGATTGGTGTGCTGCTACTCCAGCCCGAGGCTGTCGCGCAGAATATTCAGGCGTTCACTATCCCCGTCACGGGCGGCCTGTTGAAGTGATTTGGTTGGTGCATGAATCAGGCGATTGGTCAGTTTCCAGGCCAGATCCTGCATAATGGCTTGCGCATCACCGCCCTGTTGAAGAGCGGCCAACGCTTTGGCGGTCAGTTCATCACGGATCTGTTCTGACTGACTGCGATACTCGCGGATAGTGTCGCTTGCGCCCTGGGCGCGTAGCCAGGCCATAAACTCGCTGGCTTCCTGCTCCACTATCGTTTCGGCTTCCACCGCCGCCGCTTTGCGCTGGGCCAGGTTATGCGAAATGATGCTTTGCAGGTCATCAACGCTGTACAGATAGGCGTTAGACAATTTACCCACTTCCGGCTCGACATCGCGCGGTACGGCGATATCCACCAGCAACATAGGCTGATTGCGGCGGTTTTTAAGCGCACGTTCCACCATTCCTTTGCCGATAATCGGCAGCGGACTGGCGGTAGAACTGATAATGATATCGGCATCCTGTAAACGCGCGTCTATATCACTCAGTGAAATCACCTCGGCGCCGACTTCATCCGCCAGCACCTGCGCACGCTCGCGAGTGCGGTTGGCGATGATCATTTTCTTCACTTTGTGCTCGCGCAGATGTCGCGCTACCAGCTCAATGGTTTCGCCCGCACCGACTAACAGCACGGTTACCGTGGAGAGCGATTCAAATATCTGCCGCGCCAGGGTACAGGCGGCAAACGCCACCGACACGGCGCTGGCGCCGATGTCAGTTTCTGTACGTACACGTTTTGCGACAGAAAATGATTTCTGGAACATGCGTTCCAGCGCACTGGCGTTCAGGTGACCTTTTTGCGAATCCGCAAACGCTTTTTTCACCTGCCCCAGAATTTGCGGTTCACCGAGCACCAGTGAATCCAGACCGCTGGCAACACGCATCAAATGGCTGACCGCGTCGTTGTCCTGGTGCCAGTACAAGCTGTTGCGCAGATCTTCTTCATTGAGGTTATGGTATTCACACAGCCAGCGAACCAGCGCTTCTTGCAGGTTATCCTGCTCTTCAACGCTGAGATACAGCTCCGTGCGGTTACACGTCGACAGCACTACCCCGCCCTGCACCATCGGCTGCGCGAGCAGGCTGTCCAGCGCCTGATCGAGCGTATCCGGCGAAAACGTTACGCGTTCTCGCAGCGATACAGGTGCCGTTTTATGGTTAATACCAAGCGCTAAAAGGGTCATGTGTGCGGGAATAGTACCAGCGTTGATAAGGTTAGACTGGGTGCATCATACAGGATGCGTGCGGTCAATAAAAGAGACTGACCCCTTTTGGAGTAATAGCTTAGTGCACAAATTTAAGCGATTTAAGATAACTTGAACGTAGACGATGTCTGATGGCGGCGCTAGCATTAAGAGTTATAACTGCAACGTATCTCAAGGATTTGTCATCATTATGACCCTGCCTGATTTTCGCCTGATTCGCCTGCTGCCGCTGGCGGCCCTGGTTCTTACTGCCTGTACGCTCAACGCGCCTAAAGGTCCCGGTAAAAGCCCCGATTCTCCGCAGTGGCGCCAGCACCAACAGGAAGTTCGCGCCCTGAACCAGTATCAGACGCGTGGTGCGTTTGCCTATATTTCCGATCAACAGAAAGTGTATGCCCGCTTTTTCTGGCAGCAAACCGGTCAGGATCGCTATCGTCTCCTGCTGACCAACCCACTGGGCAGCACGGAACTGGAACT
Organism: Citrobacter sp. Cpo071; assembly: GCF_030332765.1. Lineage (NCBI taxonomy): Bacteria > Pseudomonadati > Pseudomonadota > Gammaproteobacteria > Enterobacterales > Enterobacteriaceae > Citrobacter > Citrobacter sp. Cpo071. Next base: position 951,930 of record NZ_JAOWHE010000085.1, read on the forward strand.
TAATGCGCAGCCTGGCAACGTCGAACTGGTCGATAACAAAGGCAAACATTACACCGCCGACGACGCTGAAGAGATGATCGGCAAACTGACCGGCATGCCTATCCCATTAAACAGCCTGCGCCAGTGGATCCTTGGACTGCCAGGTGACGCCACCGATTATAAGCTCGACGACCAATATCGTCTGAGTGAAGTGAACTACAGCAAAGACGGTAAAAACTGGAAAGTGGTCTATAGCGCCTACGACAGCAAAACCCAGCCAGCGATGCCAGCAAACATGGAGCTGTCCGACGGCTCCCAGCGTATTAAGCTGAAAATGGATAACTGGATTGTGAAATGATGACCCATTGGCCCTCTCCGGCAAAACTGAATTTGTTTTTATACATCACCGGACAGCGTGCGGACGGTTACCACACGCTGCAGACCTTATTTCAGTTTCTTGATTATGGCGACACGATAGATATTGCACCGCGTAGCGACGGCGAAATTCACCTGTTAACCCCAGTGGAAGGCGTTGCGCATGAAGACAATCTGATCGTCCGTGCGGCACGTTTGCTGATGAAAGCGGCATCTGAAAGCAATCGCCTTCCCAAAGGGAGCGGTGCGGACATCAGTATCGACAAACGCCTGCCGATGGGCGGCGGTCTTGGCGGAGGTTCGTCTAATGCGGCAACCGTTCTGGTGGCGCTGAACCATCTCTGGCAGTGCGGACTTTCAGTTGATGAACTGGCGGCACTCGGCTTAACGCTGGGGGCGGATGTTCCCGTATTCGTGCGCGGCCATGCGGCTTTTGCCGAAGGCGTAGGCGAAATTCTGACGCCGGTCGAGCCTGAGGAAAAGTGGTATCTGGTTGCTCATCCGGGAGTCAGTATTCCGACACCGGTGATTTTTAACGATCCCGACCTCCCGCGCAACACGCCAAAAAGGTCAATAAAAACGTTACTAAAATGTGAATTCGGCAATGATTGCGAGGTTATCGCAAGAAAACGTTTTCGCGAGGTTGATGCGGCGCTTTCCTGGCTGTTAGAATACGCGCCGTCGCGCCTGACTGGTACAGGGGCTTGTGTCTTTGCTGAATTTGACACTGAGTCTCGTGCTCGCCAGGTGCTTGAGCAAGCCCCGGAATGGCTCAAAGGCTTTGTGGCGAAAGGCGTCAACCTCTCCCCATTGCACAGAGCGTTACTCTAAATCCTTCGGATTTCAGGAAGATGGCGAAATGACGAATCGCCAGGTGCATACAACTTCAGTATGTAACTGGTGTGAGGAATTGATGCCAGCGCAAATGAAACGCGAAGGACAACGAGTAAGCCGGGCAAGCTGAGTTGCGGTGACAACGTCACCCTGTTCCAGACGTTGCATCGCGCTCTTTAATACACCGCATGGAGAGGATACTGCCTGGCCCGCACAGTTTTCGGCAGATTCTTTCCACCAATGGACGCATGCCTGAGGTTCTTCTCGTGCCTGATATGAAGCTTTTTGCTGGTAACGCCACCCCGGAACTAGCACAACGTATTGCCAACCGCCTGTACACTTCACTCGGCGACGCCGCTGTAGGTCGCTTTAGCGACGGCGAAGTCAGCGTACAAATTAATGAAAATGTACGCGGTGGTGATATTTTCATCATCCAGTCCACTTGTGCCCCTACTAACGACAACCTGATGGAATTGGTCGTTATGGTTGATGCGCTGCGCCGTGCTTCCGCAGGCCGTATCACCGCCGTTATTCCTTACTTCGGCTATGCACGTCAGGATCGTCGCGTACGTTCCGCTCGTGTACCGATTACCGCTAAAGTCGTCGCTGATTTCCTGTCCAGCGTTGGCGTTGACCGCGTCCTCACCGTTGACCTGCATGCTGAACAGATCCAGGGCTTCTTTGACGTACCGGTTGATAACGTATTCGGTAGCCCGATCCTGTTAGAAGACATGCTGCAGCTGAACCTGGACAACCCGATTGTGGTTTCTCCGGATATCGGTGGCGTCGTGCGTGCCCGCGCTATCGCTAAACTGCTGAACGATACCGACATGGCTATCATCGACAAACGTCGCCCGCGTGCGAACGTTTCTCAGGTGATGCACATTATTGGTGACGTTGCAGGTCGTGACTGTGTTCTGGTTGATGACATGATCGATACCGGCGGTACGCTGTGCAAAGCAGCAGAAGCACTGAAAGAACGTGGTGCTAAACGCGTATTTGCTTACGCCACTCACCCGATCTTCTCAGGTAATGCGGCAAACAACCTGCGCAACTCAGTGATTGATGAAGTCGTTGTCTGTGACACTATTCCACTGACTGACGAAATCAAAGCGCTGCCAAACGTGCGTACATTGACCCTGTCGGGTATGCTGGCCGAAGCGATTCGTCGTATCAGCAACGAAGAATCCATCTCTGCTATGTTCGAGCATTAATCGAGCCCGGCTCAAAAACCCGCTGCGGCGGGTTTTTTTATCTGCAATACTTATTTGTATGACTTATGCCTCCTTCACCTGCCATTTAGTTGACAGATGATGCGCTCATGGATGAAACATTATTGTGAACAGATTATTTTCCTCACATGTGATGCCTTTCCGCGCCCTCATCGACGCTTGTTGGAAAGAAAAATATACTGCCTCTCGCTTTACCCGTGACCTGATCGCCGGGATAACCGTTGGGATCATCGCCATTCCGCTGGCAATGGCCCTGGCAATAGGCAGTGGCGTTGCGCCGCAGTACGGCCTGTATACCTCAGCCGTCGCTGGGATTGTTATCGCCCTTACCGGGGGATCGCGCTTTAGCGTATCTGGCCCAACCGCCGCCTTCGTGGTGATTCTGTATCCGGTGTCGCAACAGTTTGGGCTGGCAGGCCTGCTGGTTGCCACGCTCATGTCCGGGATATTCCTGATCCTTTTCGGCCTCGCTCGTTTTGGCCGCCTGATCGAATATATCCCCGTGTCGGTAACGTTAGGTTTTACATCGGGTATTGGTATCACCATCGGTACCATGCAGATTAAAGATTTTCTTGGCCTGCAGATGGCCCATGTCCCGGAGCACTATCTGCAGAAGGTTGGCGCGCTGTTTATGGCCTTGCCGACCATCAATTTCGGCGATGCCGCCATTGGCGTAGTGACGCTGGGGATCCTGATTTTCTGGCCGCGCCTGGGGATCCGACTGCCGGGTCACCTTCCCGCACTGCTGGCAGGCTGTGCGGTAATGGGTATCGTGAACCTGACCGGCGGCCATGTCGCCACCATTGGTTCTCAGTTCCACTACATTCTGGCTGACGGCTCACAGGGTAATGGTATCCCGCAGTTGCTGCCGCAGCTGGTCCTGCCGTGGAATATGCCGGAATCAAACTTTACCCTAAGCTGGAGCTCGTTACAGGCGCTGTTACCGGCAGCCTTCTCGATGGCGATGCTGGGGGCGATTGAATCTCTGCTGTGCGCCGTCGTACTCGATGGGATGACCGGCACCAAGCATAAAGCTAACAGCGAGTTGATTGGCCAGGGGCTGGGTAACATCGTGGCACCATTCTTTGGCGGTATCACCGCCACAGCGGCAATTGCCCGCTCTGCGGCAAACGTCCGCGCCGGGGCGACCTCGCCAATCTCTGCGGTTATCCACGCGATTCTGGTGATCCTTGCCCTGCTGGTACTTGCACCGCTGCTTTCCTGGTTACCGCTTTCCGCCATGGCCGCCCTGCTGCTGATGGTGGCATGGAACATGAGTGAAGCGCATAAAGTGGTGGATTTGCTGCGCCATGCACCGAAAGACGACATCATTGTCATGCTGATGTGTATGTCGCTGACGGTACTGTTCGACATGGTTATTGCCATCAGCGTCGGTATCGTTCTCGCCTCTCTGCTGTTTATGCGCCGTATTGCGCGCATGACTCGCCTGGCGCCGGTCAACGTAGACGTACCGGACGATGTGCTGGTGCTGCGCGTTATTGGTCCGCTGTTCTTTGCCGCGGCGGAAGGATTATTTACCGATCTTGAGTCGCGTATTGAAGGTAAACGCATCGTAGTCTTGAAGTGGGACGCGGTCCCGGTACTGGATGCCGGTGGTCTGGACGCTTTCCAGCGCTTTGTAAAACGTCTGCCGGAAGGTTGTGAATTACGCATCAGTAATCTGGAATTCCAGCCGCTACGAACCATGGCGCGCGCGGGTATTCAGCCGATTGCCGGGCGCCTGACGTTCTTCCCGAATAAAGATGCTGCGCTAGCAGATATCCGCTGACGTGTAGCCCGGCCAGGCGAAACGCCGCCGGATTGCAAATGACAGACAAAAAAATGGCTCCCTTACCTGGGAGCCATTTTTATAACAAGCTTATTGCTTACGCGTTCAGCAGTTGCTCAGCCGTTGCCTTCACGCTTGCCAGCAGGACTTTAACATCCTCCAGACATACCGTCGGATTGAGCAGCGTTAGCTTCAGGCAGGTGACTCCATCTGCTTCGGTCACGCCGACGTTGGCGCTACCAGAAGCCAGCAGAACGTCACCAATACGCTGGTTCAGCAGCGCGACAAATGCCACGTCGTCACTTTGTGGGCGGAAGCGGAACAGCACGCTTGCCAGCTGCGGCTCCATCACCAGTTCAAGATGCGGCTGGGTTTTGACAAACTCAGCAACATCACGCGCCAGCGTCACACCGTTATCAATGATCTCGGCATACTGCTTTTTGCCCAGCGCTTCGAGGCCCATCCACAGCTTCAGCGCATCGAAACGACGCGTGGTCTGCAGCGACTTCGATACCAGGTTTGGTACGCCAGCCTCTTCATCGAAATCAGAGTTCAGGTACGCCGCCTGGTAACGCATCAGCTCGTAGTGGCGCGCATCTTTTAACAGGAACGCACCGCAACTGATGGTCTGGAAGAACTGCTTGTGGAAATCCAGCGTCACGGAATCTGCCAGTTCAAGGCCGTTCAGGAAGTCACGGTACTTATCAGAAAGCAGTAACGCCCCGCCCCATGCCGCATCCACGTGCATCCAGATCTGATGTTCTGCAGCCAGCGCTGCAATATCCGCTAACGGATCGATTGCGCCCGCATCGGTAGTACCGGCAGTGGCGACGATTGCCATCACCTGCTCACCGTTGGCTTTCGCCTGGGCCAGCTTGTCTTTCAGGTCAGCCAGATCCATGCGTGAAAACGCATCGGTCTTCACCTGGGTGACGGAACGGTAGCCCAGCCCCATCAGCGCCATGTTCTTCTGCACGGAGAAGTGCGCGCTTTCAGAGCAGAACACTTTGATTTTACTCAGATCACCGGTCAGACCATCCTGCTGAATGGAGTGCCCCTGGCGAGCGAAGAAAGCATCACGCGCCAGCATCAGGCCCATCAGGTTACTCTGCGTACCGCCGCTGGTGAATACGCCCGCATCGCCTGTCGGGTATCCAACCTGCTCACGCAACCACTCGATCAGCTTGATCTCAATGATGGTGGCCGACGGGCTCTGGTCCCAGGAGTCCATACTCTGGTTGGTGGCGTTGATCAGCACTTCCGCCGCCTGGCTAATTACCAGGCTCGGGCAGTGCAGATGCGCCACGCACTGCGCATGGTGAACCAACAAGCTGTCTTTGAGAAAGTATTCAACCGCACGCTCAATAGCGGCCTGGTTGCCCAGGCCCTGAGACGTAAAATTCAGGTTGATACGTTCACGCAGTTGCTCAACGGTTTTACCCTGATACATCTCAGGCTGCTTCAACCATTCAACGACCGCTTGCGTACTCTGCTCGATAGCGTCCTGATAAGCTGCAATGCTTTGCGCCGAGCCGGACAGAATCGGGTTTACGTCTGACATTCGATCCAACTCCGTTTAAACCGGCTTCACGCCAGCGCCCAGCAGGGCGTTTTCGAATTTATCGAGGAAGATTTCCAGCTCAGCGTTGGTGATCAGCAGTGACGGCAGCAGGCGCAGCACGCACCCGTTGCGGCCACCACGCTCCAGAATCAGCCCATTTTCGAAGCATTTTTTCTGCAGCAACGCGGACAGCTCGCCATCGGCCGGGTAGCAGCCCATGTGATCCTGTGCTTCGTTCGGCTTCACGATTTCCAGGCCGATCATCAGACCCAGACCGCGCACCTGGCCAATAACCGGGTAGCGTTTCTGCAGGTCAGCCAGTTTGCCTTTCAGCCACTCGCCCTGGGCAGCAACTTTATCGGCAATCTTGTCATCTTTGAGGATCTTCAGCGTTGTCAGACCGGTCGCCATCGCCAACTGGTTGCCGCGGAAAGTACCAGTGTGGTGGCCCGGAGCCCACGCATCGAACTGCTTTTTAATGCCCAGCACCGCCAGTGGCAGACCGCCGCCAACCGCTTTGGACATCACGATGATATCTGGCTCAATACCGGCATGTTCGAAGGCGAACAGTTTACCGGTACGTGCAAAGCCCGCCTGAACTTCATCGATGATCAGCAGAATGCCATGTTCCTGCGTCACTTTACGAATGCGTTGCAGCCACTCGACCGGAGCCGGATTCACGCCACCTTCACCCTGCACCGCTTCGAGGATCACGGCAGCCGGTTTACGCACGCCGCTTTCAACGTCGTTGATCAGGTTTTCGAAGTAGTAGGTTAATGCTTTAACGCCAGCGTCGCCGCCGATACCCAGCGGACAACGGTATTGATGCGGATACGGCATAAACTGCACTTCCGCCATCATGTTGCTGACCGCTTCTTTCGGCGACAGGTTGCCGGTCACGGACAGCGCACCGTGGGTCATCCCGTGGTAGCCACCGGAGAAACTGATGATGCTGGAACGGCCGGTGACTTTCTTCGCCAGCTTCAGCGCCGCTTCAACAGCATCAGCGCCGGACGGACCGGTGAACTGCAGGCAATATTCTTTGCCCTGACCCGGTAATAAAGAAAGTAAATATGATGAGAATTCATCTTTTAACGGCGTGGTAAGGTCAAGCGTATGTAACGGTAAGCCGCTTGTGATGACACTTTGAATGCTCTGCAGCACTTCAGGATGGTTATGACCAAGCGCCAGGGTTCCGGCACCTGCCAGGCAATCAAGATATTGATTATTTTCTACATCAGTAATCCAGACGCCCTGCGCTTTAGCGATCGCTAATGGCAGTTTACGTGGATAGCTGCGGACATTAGATTCAAACTCAGCCTGTCTTGCTAAAAAGGTATCATTGCTCTGTGGTAATGAATTAGCACTTAAAGTATCAATACGGACTTTATCCGTCATCATATCACTCCTACAACCAGGTGTAGATTAACGCCTGATTGAATAAATGGTTATAAGGATTACCTGTAAAAAAGCGCGGCTAATATATGTTGTTTTAGCTTAGGACTCAATCATTTATTTTTCGGCATTGAAAATAACAACTTTTCCCTTTAAATTCAAAGCGTAACAACTATTTACCATTACTAAATCCTAAAGAAATATATCTATTTAATTAACAATGTTGTAGCTAATTGCAACGCAGACAATCTAATAAAAACCATGGAATTTTCGTGTTTTTATTATTTTTTTACACGTTTTTACCATTAATGATGCTCGCGATATCTTGTGATGCCATGATTTTTCACTTATTTGTCGATAAATCGAATAAAAAAGTCGATCCCTAAATATAAATCACTTAGTATGGCGCGCTTATTTGCAGGCTATGTAGATAAAATTAATGCGCAGCACCCGATAACGCGTACAGGCGACACGCGTTATCGACAACAGGTATTCCCTGGGTTGTCAGCAGAAATGTTCGCGGGCGGACATTTCGTAAGGCGAACTTCGTTCCCTTATGCCGAGAATGAAAATTTTCTAGCCATACTTTTATGGCGCCCTGATATGAGATTGTTATGACTCGCATTTATCCACCATCCGTCGTTGCCAAATTTGGCGGCACCAGCGTCGCTGATTTTGATGCGATGAACCGCAGCGCCAGCATTGTCCTTGCTGATCAAGATGTCCGTTTAGTCGTTTTGTCTGCTTCAGCAGGCGTGACAAACTTACTGGTTGAGCTTTCTGAAGGTCTGGAAACACATCAACAATTAGATAAGATTGAGACTTTACGCGCCATCCAATACAACATTATTTCCCGCCTGAAGCAGCCGTCCGTTATCAGCACGGAAATCGATAATCTTCTAAACAATATCCGTCGTCTTGCACAAACGGCGATGGTTTCGCCGTCTGATGCGTTAAGCGATGAATTAGTCAGCCATGGCGAGCTGATGTCCTCGCTACTGTTTACTGAAGTCTTACGTGAACGGCATGCTGAGGCCGGGTGGTTTGACGCCCGTAGCGTGATGCGTACTAACTCGAACTTCGGCTGTGCCGAACCCGAGCTTGGCACACTGCACCACCAGGTGGAGACTCACCTGCGCCCTCGTCTTGAGCAAGCGATTATGGTGACTCAGGGATTTATCGGGCGTGATGCCGCAGGGCACACCACAACGCTTGGACGCGGCGGTAGTGATTACACGGCTACGCTTCTCGGTGAGGCGCTTCACGCCACACGCGTTGACATCTGGACCGACGTCGCAGGGATCTACACCACCGACCCACGCATTGCGCCGCGGGCCAAACGAATCGACCATATCTCATTTTCCGAGGCCAGCGATATGGCCGCCTACGGTGCGAAGGTCCTCCACCCGGCGACACTGCTCCCGGCAATGCGTAAAAGCATTCCGGTCTTTGTTGGCTCAAGTAAGGATACTGCCGCCGGAGGTACGCTGGTGCACAACACCACCGATAATCCACCTCGCTATCGCGCGCTCGCCGTGCGTCGTAAACAGACGCTGTTGCGGTTACACAGCCTGGAGGCGCAACCTTCCTGTTCTTTCCTGGCGCAGTCCTTCGCCATTTTAGCTCGCCATGCGGTCACGGTGGATTTGGTTACAACCTCAGAGAATAGTATTGCGCTGGCGCTGGACGCCACTCATGCAACCTCAGGTGAAGACCATGTGTTGACCACCGCATTGTTTACCGCCTTGTCCTCCCACTGTCGTGTGGAAGTGGAAACCGGGCTGGCGCTGGTCACTTTGGTGGGGAATCAACTCACACAGGCTGCGGGAGTTTGCAAAGACGTTTTTGCCTGGCTTGAAGAACATACGGTACGAATGATTTGCCATGGGGCGTCAAACGACAACCTGAGTATCCTGTTGCCGGCTGACAATGCAGACAGCGCGATCAAAGCGTTACATTATCAGTTATTCGAATAACGCTTCTTTGTAGTATGCCACCAAGGGTAGAAGTCGTTTAATCCAGTACTGACGAACAAGCAGAGCCCTGGTTTTTAAACCAGGACTTTGTGTTCAAACAACTGCACTCCGAGTTGGGAGAGCTATTTAGTTATGCCGGTGATTGGTATCACCGCGACGGCAGCGTTTGTCATAGTGGCGCACCCACCAGTAACGATCGCTGATTTGTTCGTGCCCCCCCACTCTGGCACCCGCCAACCAGAGGACACCACCAACAAAAATACTGAGCACGGCACCATGTGCGAAAAACTGTGGCAGATTAAATTGCGGCAGTTGGTTTAAAATAGAGTAACCAACACCACCCACCATCACCACCAACCCTAAAGCCATGAGCACGTTACCGAGTAACGAAGCGTTTTTGCGTTTCATGTGTCACCTCCGGAACTTTGGGTTGTTACAGGGAATACCCCTAATCCTTATGTGTAAAGTATAGACAACACTGCCGTTCGCAAGTGCGGGAGCGATCACAATTACAAACACTCATGCAACAAAACTTTACAAATAAGCTACTGAACATACTCATTTTCTAATAGTCCATTTGTGCAATTATTCAGCTTTTGGCGATAAGCACGCAGTTTTTTGTCAACAGCAGCGTCAGACAGTAAACTACACGTCGTTTATCGAAACACTCAGGACAAAACACGTGGCGATTAAATTGATTGTCGGCCTGGCGAACCCCGGCGCAGAGTATGCGGCAACGCGACACAATGCAGGCGCATGGTATGTCGATCTGCTGGCAGAAAGATTACGCGCTCCCCTGCGCGATGAGCCGAAATTCTTCGGCTACTCCTCCAGAGTTACGCTTGAAGGTGAAGACGTCCGTCTGCTGGTGCCAACCACATTTATGAATCTGAGCGGCAAGGCTGTCGGTGCGATGGCCAGTTTTTATCGTATTAACCCCGATGAAATTTTGGTCGCACACGATGAGTTAGACCTGCCCCCTGGCGTGGCCAAATTTAAGCTTGGCGGCGGTCATGGCGGACATAATGGCCTGAAAGACATCATTAGTAAGTTAGGTAATAACCCCAACTTTCATCGTTTACGCGTTGGAATTGGCCATCCGGGCGATAAAAACAAAGTTGTCGGATTTGTTTTAGGCAAACCGCCTGTTTCAGAACAGAAGTTAATTGATGAAGCAATTGACGAAGCGGCACGTTGTACCGAGATTTTGTTCAAAGACGGCCTGACCAAAGCGACGAGCCGGTTACACACCTTTAAAGCGCAATAAGCAGCGATGTGCGGCATTTTTCTCGCGTGCTGTGTATAATAGGCAAAGTTATTTACATTTCTACAATCTGTTTTCCATAACAGGTTGAATATCAAAAGATTAAGGTGATTTAAACATGGGATTCAAATGCGGTATCGTCGGTTTGCCAAACGTAGGCAAATCCACCCTGTTCAACGCGCTCACAAAAGCGGGTATTGAAGCGGCAAACTTCCCGTTCTGTACTATCGAGCCGAACACCGGTGTTGTCCCGATGCCCGATCCGCGTCTGGATCAGCTGGCCGAAATCGTCAAACCGCAGCGTATCCTGCCAACAACGATGGAATTCGTCGACATCGCCGGTCTGGTAAAAGGTGCGTCCAAAGGTGAAGGCCTGGGTAACCAGTTCCTGACCAACATCCGTGAAACCGAAGCTATCGGCCACGTGGTGCGTTGCTTTGAAAACGACAACATCATCCACGTTAATAACAAAGTGGATCCGGCTGATGACATTGAAGTTATCAATACCGAGCTGGCGTTGTCCGACCTCGACACCTGTGAGCGCGCTATCCATCGCGTGCAGAAGAAGGCCAAAGGCGGCGACAAAGACGCTAAAGCAGAACTGGCTGCGCTGGAAAAATGCCTGCCACAGCTGGAAAACGCTGGCATGCTGCGCGCGCTGAAAACGCTGACTGACGAAGACAAAGCGGCTATCAAATACCTGAGTTTCCTGACGCTGAAGCCAACAATGTACATCGCCAATGTCAACGAAGACGGTTTTGAAAATAACCCGTACCTCGATAAAGTGCGCGAAATCGCGGCTGCCGAAGGTTCTGTTGTGGTTGCCGTTTGCGCAGCCGTTGAAGCTGACATCGCAGAACTCGATGATGCTGACCGTGAAGAATTCATGGCTGAAATGGGTCTGGAAGAGCCGGGCCTGAACCGCGTTATCCGTGCTGGCTACGAATTGCTGAACCTGCAGACCTACTTCACTGCTGGCGTGAAAGAAGTCCGTGCATGGACCATTCCTGTCGGTGCCACGGCTCCGCAGGCAGCCGGTAAAATCCATACCGACTTCGAGAAAGGCTTTATCCGCGCACAAACCATCGCGTTTGAAGATTTCATCACCTATAAAGGTGAGCAAGGTGCGAAAGAAGCTGGGAAAATGCGTGCCGAAGGTAAGGACTATATCGTCAAAGATGGCGATATCATGAACTTCCTGTTCAACGTCTAAATAAAATTTGTTGTCTTATGAGGTTTCATTGAATCTCATAACAATGAATAAACCCTATAAAATCCACGCAATTGCGTGGATTTTTCATTTCGTAGCATCTCAGAGGATCCCGCTGCTGCGCATCTGAAAGTTGGCAACAAACACGATGACCAAAAAGGCTGAGCTATTTTGGCAAAGCAGCAGTAGCCACGTGAGCGTACTCATATTGAGGCGCGCGGAAGCCAGGGGCTGTCTACCCGCACGGTATCCCGGTGATCGAGCCCCTGGATAAGATGCAGCGCGCTAAGACGACCGATTTCATAGTGCGGCAGCTGTACCGTTGATAGCGGCGGCAAAAAAAGCTCGCCGGTGCCCACCATATTGTCATAGCCCAGCACAGCGACGTCCTGCGGAATGCGCAGCCCTCGCCCCAGCAAGAGCTGGTAGATAACAAAAGCCACGCGGTCGTTACCACACACCACCGCATCGAACATCGGGCGCGCGGCGCTCAGGTAATGCCCTGCAATCTCCGCCGCATCAATATGGTGGCGCTCGCCCGGCGGAAGATAGTGGTGGAACATTGCATCAGGGTCGACACCAGCTTCACGACAAGCCCTTTCCATTCCCGCCCGACGGCGATCGGTCGCCACAATTCCTTTCGGCAGGTGGATGCACAGCAGTCGGCGATAGCCTGCGGCCAACAGCGCTTTCACACCAAGATATTGCCCTTGTTCATCATCCGGAATATAGGTGGGAAAAGGGCCGCTTGTGCTTTCACAGTTCGCCAGCACGCAGCGATACTTATGCAGCTTTTCCGGTACCGGTACCTGGCGCAGTCCCATCGCGGTGTAGATAATACCGTCCGGGCGATGCGCCAACAGCAGATCAACCATTTTCTCTGGCTTGTCATTGCTGAACATATTCACCACAAAGCTATTCCAACCGTGTGCCCGCGCGGTCTCCTCGATAGAGAGCGTTATCTCCACGGAAAATGGCGTAGTCATGGTGTCCAACGCCAGCACCCCAATCGTGTTAGCTGTGGTTTTCGCACCACGAATTTTTTTAGCGGAGAGATCGGAGACATACCCCAGCGCATCTACCGCTTCCATCACCTTTTTATAGGTTTCAGGCCGTAGCCGTTCGGGCTCGTTAATCGCCCGCGATACGGTCATTAACGAGACGTTAGCCCGCTGCGCCACATCCTTTAAAGATGCCATACCCTCTCCTTCGCCGGTGTTCACTTTGCCGGGGTCTAAAAATGCGATCTCGATAACACCTGCAAAATGTTAACGTTAACTTTTGTGATTAACATCGATATTACCATCAAATCTGCGAGAAAACCGAGAATGTTAACGTTATCTTTTGGACAATTCACTTACAGGGACAAGCAAATGACGTCACTACTTTCCAAAGCCAACGAAGCCTTAAGCCAGCAGAAAGACCTTATAAACCCGCGCTGGTATCCACGCTATCACCTGGCGCCACCGGCGGGTTGGATGAATGATCCCAACGGTCTGTCCTGGTTCGATGGTTACTACCATGCGTTCTATCAGCACTATCCGTGGCAGCCGGTCTGGGGACCAATGCACTGGGGCCATGCGCGCAGCCGCGATATGGTGAACTGGGAGCACTTACCCATCGCACTGGCACCAGAAGGGCCGGAAGATAAAGACGGCTGTTTTTCCGGTTCAGCGGTGGTTGAAGGTAATAAGCTGGCCCTGATCTACACCGGACACAAGTTTGACGGCGAGGCGAAAGAGGAAAACCTGTATCAGGTACAGTGCCTGGCCACCAGCACCGACGGGATTCACTTTGAACGCCAGGGCATGATTCTGGATACCCCGCGAGGCGTACACCATTTTCGCGATCCGAAAGTCTGGCAAGAGGGAGACAACTGGTACATGGTGGTGGGCGCCCGGGTCGATGACGTGGGCGAAGTGCAGCTCTATCGCTCGCAAGATCTACAGCACTGGCAGTTTGCCAGCACGCTCGGCAGGGCCGATGACGGCATGGGCTACATGTGGGAGTGCCCAGACCTCTTCCCACTCAACGATAAGCTCGTCTTCATGTTCTCGCCTCAGGGCATCGCCGCAGACGGATACGATTGCCGTAACCTGTTCCAGAGCGGCTATATGGTCGGCGAATGGCAGGATAATCTCCATTTTCACGTCACCCACGCCTTCCAGGAGATGGATCACGGGCATGATTTTTACGCCCCCCAGTCATTTACCACCCCGGATGGGCGCCGCATCGTGATTGGCTGGCTGTCGATGTGGGAATCGCCAATGCCAGAACAAGCCGACGGCTGGGCGGGCATGCTTACCCTCCCCCGCGAGGTGACGCTCGATACCGATCAGCGGCTGCGTATGAACCCGGTGAAAGAGCTGGAATTATTACGCGGTGAGCTTCATGTCTGGCCGGTCAGCGAACTGCACAATCGCACCCTGATGGTAGAGGAGCAGGCGCACGCTATTGAAGTCGAACTGAGCATCGATATCGCCCGCAGCAGTGCTGAAGAATATGGTATCGCGCTGGGTGGCGGACTACGGGTCTACGTCGATGCTCAGGCACAGCGTCTGGTGCTGGATCGTCGCTACCCGCAGCATGGTCTCTCTGGTTATCGCAGCGTGCCGCTGCCAGTTGGTGACCGGCTGGATCTGCGCTTATTTATCGACAGCTCCTCGGTAGAGGTATTTGTCAATCACGGTGAATATACCCTTAGCAGTCGTATTTATCCTGAACCGGACGATCGCCAACTGACCTTATTCAGCCTGAACGGACACGCCATTTTTAATCAAGGGCATGCCTGGCCGCTCAGCGCCAAATAAACACCCGTCCTACTGCTTTGGAGAAAAATAATGACTATCTGGACGCTCGGAGACGCTGTGGTGGATTTATTGCCGCGCGACAATATGCAGTTTGAAGCCTGCGCGGGAGGCGCTCCCTTCAATGTGGCAATCGGCGTGGCTCGCCTTGGCCGCGCCAGCGGTTTTATTGGCCGTGTGGGCAATGACACTTTTGGTCGATTTCTGCATCAGACGCTGGAAACAGCGCAGGTGGATACAGGAAGTCTGGAGTTTGATGCACATCAGCACACCAGTACCGTACTGGTTTCACTGGCTCCCAACGGCGAGCGGCAGTTTGAGTTTTTGGTCAATCCATCTGCCGATCAATTTCTCAGCCCGGCGAGCCTGCCCGACTTTGGCGCCGATATTCTGCACTTCTGCTCGCTGGCGCTGGTTGCCCCTGACTGCCGCGCCACCCTCACCCAGGCTATGGCCTCATTGCGACAGACCGGCGGCACTCTGAGCTTTGACATCAATCTGCGTCCGCAGATGTGGAGCAACGAGATGCAGATGTTTGACCTTGTCAACGAGTTTGCCCGGCAGAGCGACATTCTGAAGATGTCGGAAGAAGAACTGCTGTGGCTAACGCAGACCAACTGTCTCAGTAGCGCCTGCGAACGTCTGGTTGATTTTCCTGCACGCCTGAAAATCGTCACCCGCGGTGCCGACGGCGCTATCGCTTTCTGGCAAAACAGCAGGCTAACTTTAAGCGGCTATAACGTCGAAAGTATCGATACCACCGGCGCCGGTGACGCCTTTATGGCCGGGCTGCTGGCGGCACTCGCCGAGGAAGGCTGGCCCAAATCGACGTCAACGCTACTTCCACTTATCGAGCAGGCCAGCGCTTGTGGTGCTCTGGCGACCACCCGGCGTGGCGCGCTAAGCGCGTTTCCCGACAGCCAACACCTGAGCAGCTTTATTCAGTCACAACCGTCGCTACGGAGAACGATTACCCCGAAATAAAGCGCACTCGTTACGTCGTATCAGAAAGACCTTACAATGACCTGATCTGGATTGGAAAAATCATGAAGATAAATATGCCGTTCAGTAATGACAAATATCGGTACTCGTCCGGGTATCTGCTTTTTTTCTTTGCCGCCTGGTCGTTGTGGTGGTCTTTTTATGCGATATGGCTAAAAAATAAACTTGGCCTGTCCGGAACGGAGCTGGGAATGCTGTATGCCGTAAACCAGTTCTTTAGCATGCTGTTTATGCTGGTCTACGGTTTTCTGCAGGATAAGCTCGGCACCCGTAAACACCTTATCTGGCTGATGGGGATAGTCATCACGCTCAGCGGCCCGTTCCTGATTTATGTTTACGAACCGCTGCTGACCTCCAACTTCAAACTTGGTATGGCGCTGGGAGCCATTTTCTTTGGCCTTGGCTACCTCGCTGGTTGTGGTCTGGTAGAAAGCTTCGTCGAAAAAGTGAGCCGCAAATTCAACTTTGAATTCGGCACCGCCCGCTTGTGGGGATCGCTTGGCTACGCCGCAGGGACATTTGTTGGCGGTATCTTCTTCAGCATCAACCCACACATTAACTTCTGGTGCGTATCGGTAATGGGGGTGTTATTCCTGTTGATTAACGTGTTGTTCAAAACCAACTCACCCGCCCCATCTTCTGTAAAAACGCGTTCTCCTGAACCTGACGCGCTGACCCGAAAGGATTTTCTCACTATCTTTAAAGATACGCAGTTCTGGTTTTTCGTTATCTTTGTCGTCGGCACCTGGTCGTTCTATAGCATCTACGATCAGCAGATGTTCCCGGTGTTTTACGCCAGCTTATTTGACGATCCCGAACTGGCACCACGCGTATACGGCTATCTCAACTCGGTACAGGTCTTTATGGAAGCCGTCGGTATGGCGCTGGTTCCATTCCTGATTAACCGCATCGGGCCTAAATCCGCATTGCTGCTGGGTGGCACAATCATGACCTGTCGAATCCTGGGTTCAGCACTGTTCACCGATATCTATATTATCTCCTTGATTAAAATGCTTCATGCGCTGGAAGTTCCACTGTTTGTTATTTCAGTGTTTAAATTCAGCGTAGCGAATTTTGATAAACGCCTGTCATCAACGATATATCTCATTGGCTTCAATATCGCCAGTTCCATTGGCATTATCGTGCTGTCACTGCCTGTCGGTAAGTTGTTTGATAAAGTGGGCTATCAGGAAATCTTCCTGATTATGGCCAGCATTGTGATAATAACACTAATATTTGGCTATTTCTCGTTGAGCAAAAAGCATCATCAGCAGAAGATGGGAAATGAACTGGTGACAGAGTAGCGAAGTTTAAAATATATCGGACAGGGCCATTGGCCCTGTCGTATCCCCCAACAGTAAGTACGAACTGTCGATTTACTCAGGCATGTTCCAGCCAGTTGCGGAATATTTTCGCTCGCAGTATTCCCTGAAAATCAATCAGCCCAGAACAACCAAGTTTCTTGATCAGATTCTGCCTGGCCTGGTAAATCGTTTTTAAATGTAGATTTAACAAGGCGGATATCTCAAAAATAGTTCGCCCCTCCCCTAACTGCGTTAAAATATATTTATCTCGCGCAGTCAGAGAAATATTTAGTTCCGACTGATTGTCGTGTATACCGCCAGAATGAGTAATATCAATAATAAATTGTTTGAATGTGGCAACGCTAACATCTATTGGCAGTCTGTAAAGTGATAAATCATTGAGATATCTGTACAGATGACCATCAATCAGCAGTACCAGACGATGCGTTTTCAGATCGTAATTTTGCCTTTTTACCGCCTCAAAGTGATTGGCGGTGAAAAAAACCAGATGCGTCTTATCATCTTCGAAAACAATATCTGCAAGAATATTCTTTAGCCCTTGCCTGATAAAAATATCATCAATCCATAACTCTGCGTTTCCAGTGTGTTCCTGAACGATGTTCATCATTATGGCCTCAATGAAAAATCACAATTGTTCTAGAGAGGGTGCTATGTATAGTCTTAATCAAAAAAATGCTCAGCATGAGTGCTTTCAGCATATAACAAAGGTACTGTACATATTATATTAACATGAAGACTTTTTAGACGTCGTCAGCTGTGTAGCGCAGCACTATTTCCAGGGTTTTTCTGATAACATCTGCCTGGACAACGTCAACTGTTGATTCCAGAGAACTAATCAGGCTTAAAATGATGTTTTTATTATTAACATTATCACCTGCCAGAATTACATTGGTTACCGCCTGACCCAATACCACAGACTCATCTGCTAATAGCTCACCTGCATTATGGAAGTAACTTGATAAAGCTTTATCCGTCATTACACTGTGGACATTAATTTCATGAAGCATGGTAACCTCGCTTGTATAGTCTGGAAGATTATCTTTAATGTAATTTAGGGTTTTTGCTGGCACTGAAAGCACTCTCATCTCTGGTTTTATCCGGTTTTCTACTTATCTTCCCCGGATTAATGTTTGTAAAATCATTGATAACGCTGTCAATTAATTGCTTGCGTGTGCCATCTATTTCACTGGCCTGCATAAGTCGCAATTGCTTAATCACTGCAGCTAACGAAACGTCTGTATGCATTCGCAAAATTTCTAGCACAGCCAAACCTGTAATTTCATGTTTCAGGCGTTCACTATCAGTTTTCTTCATAACTCCTTCACTACTTACCCCTATAAGTAAGGGGTTTATTTTATTCAAAAAGCAGGCCAATTAACGCATTGTAATGTTTCTGTTCTTTCTCCCCGGATGCTTTTTCAAGACGACACAGAAGCTTGGTGCAAAGTGATTTGCGGTTCAGATTTCGTCCATCCTTGAGTATCTCAGTGACGATTTCTCCCAATGTTTCCTGTTGAGTTGGCAGATGCGCCTTCGCAAAGTAACGAGAAATCGCGCTTGCAGTATCAGTGCGAACGGTATGCTGCTGCATGTCATGCTCCTGTAACAAAATGCTGGTGAATATTAAGTTTTATAACAGTAGCAAAGTTGTACCAAAAATGTGTACAAAGCGAACCATCAATTTTTATCAAAAAGTGCTAAATCAATACAACCAGTAATTTAGATAAATATCAAACTACATAAAATCAAATTCAGTTGTACAATCCACTTCGTTTAACGAATGAATTCGATCTTTTTAAGGGCCTTTGTTTGTAAAAATAAAGTTATAATAATGTATTAAAATCAGGACATAAGCTGGTTTGTTTGATATTGTCCATATCTCTTCCCTTCCCTTGATCCCGGACTGTCCATGCTCACGACCATTATTTACCGTAGCCATCTACGTGATGACGCCCCCCTCAGAGCGCTTGAGGATATGGTGACAGCCGCAAATCTAAAAAACCGGCGATCCGATGTTACGGGGATTTTACTCTTTAATGGCCGCCACTTTTTCCAACTGCTTGAAGGACCTGAGGAGCAGGTAAAAGAGATTTATCGTTGTATATGTAACGACCCACGGCACCACAATATCGTTGAGCTGATGTGTGATTACGCGCCTGCGAGAAGATTCGGAAAGGTGGGAATGGAGTTATTTGATTTACAAAAACATGAACGCAATGACGTCCTGCAAGCGGTACTTAACAAGGGAACATCAAAATTTCAGCTCACCTATGATGACCGGGCATTACAGTTTTTCCGCACATTTGTCCTTGCGACGGAAAAATCGAGTTATTTTGAAATACCTGCGCCTGATTACTGGAGCTTTATTGCCGACAACTCTTGTAATCTCCTGGATGAAAGCACACTCCCGTCCAATATCGATTTCAGCTTTGCTTTTCAACCCATTATCGATCCTATGTCGCAGCGCGTCATTGCTCTGGAAGCACTTATTCGTGGTAGAGACGGTGAAACGCCCGCAACTTATTTTGGCAACTTAAATCCTGAAGAACTGTATACCGCGGATCTGCAGAGCAAAAAGACTGCTTTTGCAATGGCAAGCGCGCTGGGACTTAACGACAAAATGCTGTCAGTCAATCTGCTCCCCATGACCCTGGTAAACAAACCCGATGCAGTCAGCTTTCTGATAAACGAAATCGCGGCGCACGGACTGGTGCCTGAACAAATCATTGTAGAGTTTACCGAAAGCGAAGTTATATCGCGCTTTGATACGTTCGCGCAGGCCGTAAAGTCACTCAAGGCTGCGGGGATCTGTGTGGCGATAGATCATTTTGGGGCAGGTTTTGCCGGGCTTCAGCTTCTGTCTCGTTTTCAACCCGACCGAATTAAGATAAGCCGCGAGCTGATCACGGATGTGCATAAAAGTGGACCAAGACAGGCCATCATTCAGGCAATTATCAAATGCTGCGCTTCTCTGGAAATCATGATTTCCGCAGTCGGCGTTGAAAAACCTGAAGAGTGGATGTGGCTTGAGTCCGCAGGTATTGAAATCTTCCAGGGTAACCTTTTTGCACAAGCCTGCCTGAATGGTATTCCGTCTGTTGCATGGCCAGAGAAAAATGATTTCTCAGCGTCAAAATAACTAACGCATTGTTATAAATAAACAATCACCACAACCGCCCTCATGCTGAACATAAAAATTCAGCATTTACTCCCTGCGTGATAGTAAAGTAAATCTTAATTTTGCTAGAATCCTCTGTATGTTTTGTACAATTTGATGCATGTTGTACAAAGTAACAGGAACCGCATATCGGTGACGGAGAATCAGGAGTGTCCGGGGGAACTATGGCTTATTACAGCATTGGGGATGTCGCAGAACGTTGCGGGATAAATCCTGTTACCCTTCGGGCATGGCAACGACGTTACGGTTTACTCAAACCTCAACGCAGTGAAGGTGGCCACCGACTCTTTGATGAAGAAGATATTCAGCGTATTGAAGAAATAAAACGTTGGATTAGCAATGGCATACCTGTTGGGAAAGTTAAGGCATTGCTGGAAACCAGTACCCGTCAAGCTGACGACGACTGGAATCAATTACAAGAAGAGATGATGAGCATTCTTCGCATGGCGCATCCACCGAAGCTGCGAGCCAAAATTACCGCACTCGGTCGCGTTCACCCCGTAGATGCGCTGATCGATCACGTTTATCTTCCCGTACGTCAACGGCTGATACTTGACCATAATACATCCCGCATAATGAACAGCATGCTTGATGGCGCATTGATTGAATATGTTGCCACACTGCTGTCTGAAACGCGGCGCAAGTCAGGAAAGGATGCCCTCCTGATGGCCTGGGATGTTGAAGACAGAACCCGTCTGTGGCTCGAAGCCTGGCGCTTATCGCTATCTGGTTGGCATATTGCCGTTCTGGCTGAACCCATTGAATCGCCAAGACCTGAACTTTTCCCTGGGCAAACCCTTTTTGTCTGGACCGGTATTACGCCAACCCGCAGACAAAATGAACTGCTCCAACACTGGAATGAACAAGGTTATAAGGTCATTTTCCACAGCCCGTAACCTACACGTAATACGTGTAAGATAAATCATACAACTCTCATTTTTTGGCTGGTTATTATGAGTACCCCCCAAGGAATATGTTGCCCTCTATCCTCCTGACTTAACCCCGGTCATAGCATAAAAATAAAACAATATACTAACCCATTGGTATTATTTTTTTGCAGACGACATCACCTTTTTCCTAAGTAAAATTCATTAGATCAACTGGCGTACGTCTAATACTTATTCTAGGGTTAAATTATGTCTTCTTGTGCCACATTATTGTTTTTCTAAAGTAATAAATGTGGTTATTTGAAAAAGGTAAAGGATATGGCTCTAGTCTTAGACAAACGCTTAATTCTTTGTTGCTGCGCCTTTTCCATTATTTCTGTGGCAAATGCAGCAACCGTTAACGGAACATTTCAGGTGCTGATGACGATTCAAAAGGCCTGTACCGTAACTGCCGGTTCGGCTTCAAATATTACACTTGGTCCGGTGAATACCACGGCGACAAATACCAGTGCAAGCAACACTATTTCAATTAATTGCTCAAAAACCACGCCCTATTTTATCGGTCTGGCACCGTCGGCTGCCAATGGAGGGACGACAACAGGATCTGGCGCCATGTCCTCCGTAGCTAACGCTGCCACCAATACCGACAAAGTGCCCTATCAGCTAAATCGTACATCAGCAACAGGTCCGGTGTGGGGGAATACCGCCACCGACACCGCACCTGGAAATGGGGTAGCGGCGACGGGTACAGGTCTGGCGCAAACGTATACTGTTTATGCCACCGCACCGAGCGCCAACTTCACTCCTGACGACTATGCCGACACGGTAACGGTTAACGTTAACTACTAACTTCAGGAAGCCATATGAGAGTAAAACTGCCTGTAAAGCAGTGTGCCTGCGCATGCCTGCTAGGGATGGTTGCGAGCGTCAATCTTGCCACCGCCAGCGGACTGCAAATAGCCCCGGTCACGTTAACGTTGCAAGCGACGCAAAATGCCGATGGTATCTGGCTGAGTAACGCGGGTGAAAATGTGCTCAATGCCCAGGTTCGGGTTTTTCGCTGGAGTCAAAGCGCTTATGACGACAAACTCTCCCCCTCTCAGGGGCTGGTGATTAGCCCGCCGATGTTGGCATTGGCCCCTGGAGAACGACAGCTGATACGCGTTATTCGTACAAGCCCTCCCTCGGCACATGCCGAAGACGCTTATCGTTTGTCGATAGATGAGTTACCGCCTGCAAAAGTAGAAAAAAACAAGCTTCAGTTTGTGCTGCATTATTCTGTTCCCGTTTTCATTCAACCAACATCAGCGGCACAAACGCAGGCAAAACTGCAATGGAAATTACAGCAGCTGGATGGCAAAAAATTTATTGAAGTCAGTAATCAGGGAAATGGGCATGCACAGTTATCTGCTGCAACATTTATAAGCCCTGACGGTACTAAAAAAGTCATTACACCCGGACTATTAGGCTACGTTTTACCCGGATCAACAATGCGCTGGATAGTTTCCCCGTCAGCCAGGAATAATCATTACGGCGGGAAAGTTGAAGTCACAATCAATGGCCAAAAAACAGTACAAGATCTGTAACAGATCCTGGCTTCTGGTGAAATATTGCTTTCTCAATGGAGTATTAATATCGGGAATGGTTTGCGCACAAACGCTGAATAATAACCAGAACGAAAATAATGTTATTAATAGCGCCTCACAGATTACGGGAGTCGATTTGTATCTCGACGTCACCTTAAATGGGAATCCCGTTGGGCTGGTACATTTTGGCTACGATAATGGAAAGCTTTATGCAGGAGCAGATACTCTGCGTAAAATGGGCTTTCGCTTTGCTCCAGACGCCACTAACGCCGTCTGCCTGAACGATATCCCCCAGCTAACCATTGACTACAACGTTCAGTTGCAAACGCTCTCGCTTACTGCGCCGCTCAGTTCACTCGATCTTGCGACCACGCAGCTTAACTCGCCCACCGAAACCGCGCCAACGGCAACAACATCACGCGGGGCGCTGCTCAATTATGATATCTATACGCAACAGGGGGATGAAAGCGCAATCAATACCTTCAGCGAAATTCGCGCCTTCAATGCGACCGGCGTGCTCAGCACCACTCAGTTGACGCAGTACTCTACCGAGGAATATGCCGATAACAGCGTTGAGCGCCTCGACACCAGCTGGCGTACGTCATTTCCTGATTCGATGTTGGCGTTAACCGTGGGCGATACCCTGACTAGTTCACTCATCTGGTCCCGACCGACGCGAATCGGCGGCATTCAGATAGGCACCGATTTTGGGTTACAGCCCTATATGCCAACCACCCCGCTTCCAGCATATCTGGGATCCGCGACGTTACCGTCAAACGTTGAGCTGTACGTCGACGGCGTCAGGTACTACAACGGAGAAGTCCCCGCAGGTAGCTTTCAGATCAACACAATGCCTAACATCAGCGGCGCGGGAACGGGTCAGGTGATGATGACAGATGCGTTGGGCAGAACGAGCGTACAAAATTTCTCGTTCTACAACGATCAGCAACTCCTGCGGGAAGGATTAACCGCCTGGTCGGCAGAATTAGGCACGGTACGCGAAAATTATGGTTACTCCTCTTTTGATTATGCCAGCGCACCAGTATTGAGCGCTACGTGGCGTCGCGGGTTTAGCAATACGTTCACCGCCGGGACTCACGCGGAAACCAGCGATGGACTGATTAACGCGGGCTTCAGTAACGACTGGATCCCAGGAACCCGCAGCGGCACGTTTTCGACCTCACTTGCCGCAAGTACCGACTCAGGAAAGAACGGTTTTTTGTACAGTTTTGGTTACCGTTGGTCCGGCGAACGGTTTAATTTCAGTACCAGTACCACGGCAACTTCCGGCGATTATCGCGATGTCGCCACCCATTACGGTGAGCCGCCCCCCACGCTTAACAGCAACACGGTTATTGGTTATTCGCTGGAAGCAGCTGGAAATGTCAGCCTGAGCTATTTGCAGTTTCGATATCCACACGAAAATGCGGTGCGCTACGCCAATGCCAGTTGGTTTAAATCTCTCACCGACAACATCTCACTGAATGCCGGATTCAACCAGAACATTGACGACAACCGCGATCGTAGCCTCTATCTGATGGTAACCATCACGACCGACAACAATCTGAGCGCCAGCAGCACCCTACAACGTACCAACGACGAAACCGGTTACCAGCTCAACGCCAGCCTGACGCCCCCTGCTGACGGCGGCTGGGGCTGGAATCTGGCTGCCAGTCAGCAGGCTTCCCGGCAAAGTGGCCAGGGAGAAGTGGGATATCTGGGACGTTATGGTAAAGCGTACGCGGGATTCAGCCGTTTACCGGATAATCATTACGGTTATGCAGGCGCAACCGGATCGCTGGTGACTATGGGAGGCGGCCTGTTTGCAGCAAGAGAAATCAATAATGGTTTTGCCGTCGTCTCAACTGACGGCGTGCCTGATGTTCCGGTCAAATTGCAAAATAACCTGATTGGTCGCAGCGATGACCAGGGACTACTGCTGGTCACACCGCTTAACAGTTATCAAAAAAACCTGATCAGTATTGACCCGATGGATCTCCCTGCCAATATGCGGATCGCACGCGTTGAGACGAATGCCACGCCAGCCGATCGTTCCGGTACTTTGGTTAGCTTTGGCATCACCCCCGTCCGCGCTGCGCAGATTATCCTCGTCGATAATCAGGGTAAGCCAATTCCTGAAGGCAGCATGGCTTACGCCATCAACGGAAAAGGACAATCGTCTGTCGTTGGCTTTGATGGAATGACATGGTTCGACACCCTGGAGCAGCACAACACGCTGCGCGTTGAGACGGACACCGGTAGTTGTCGCGTGCAATTTGACTATCCCGCGTCAGCAAAGGGGATTGTGCAAATAGGCCCACTGGTTTGTCGCCCACACTAACAGGAGTGCGCTCATGAGGTTAAGACATCTGCTACTCATCGCTGCCGTACTTTTTTGTCCGGCAATTAGCCATGCGGTAACCTGTTCGGTGAGCAATGTGCAAGCCATAAATTTAGGTTCGGTCAATCCACTGTCTGCGACAGGCGCAACGTCATCAATGACGTTCAGTTACACTTGCACCAAAGAGCTTGGTGACGTGCTGGCAGGGATCAATCTCTGTTTTAATATTGGCGCCTCGGCCGTCAGTGGCCAGGTGACACCGCGAAATATGTCGTTAAGCGGAAACCCCGCCAGAACGCTGGCATACCAGCTTTACCAGGATAGCGGGCGCACCAAAGTCTGGGGCAGCCAGTATCAGTCGGGAACCACTTTTCCGATGGTACAGCTTAACCTGCTGAATCTGACGCCAGTGACCGGTTCACTCACGGTATCGGCGCAGATCGTCACGCCACAAACGGCAGCCGTCCCCGGAAATTATCAGGATAGCTATACGACGGCAACAGCCCTTGTCACCCTTAATCCTGGATTGCTTTTCCCGCCGACCACCTGTGGTGATACCGTTGCCGCCAGGTTTCCTTTCACCGTCACAGCTGCTGTCAGCAAACAGTGTAATATCACCTCCGCGACTAACATCAGCTTTGCCCCCACCAGCGGAACGGGTCGTAATCTCACGGCGTCAAACACCGTTGGCGTAGCATGCTCTAATAACACCCCTTACACCATCGGACTTCAACCCTCCAACGGCAATACGGCAGGCAGCGGCGTGATGGCAGGCACGGGGTCAAATACGGATAAAGTCCCCTACCAGCTTAGTTCGACGCCAGGTCCTTCCGGTACGATCTGGGGCAATACTGCGCTTAATACCGTTGCAGGCAACGGCACGGGGACAACGACTACCTACCCGGTTTACGCCACCGTTCCCAGCGCGAACTACACGCCAGACAACTATGCCGATACTGTCACCATCGCCGTGACCTACTGACGCCCAGCTTAACAGCAATAAAGCAAACACATTTTATTATCATATTATTTACTTTTAGAGGTGCGTCATAAATCTGACAAATTGCGATTTTTACAAGTTATGCATATTAAACTACATAAACCGCAAAACAACCGCGATGACAGCCAAAATAAAGAATAACTATTCACTACCAAGCCAAAACCCACACTACTCATACCGATAATCCGTGTTAGCCAGGCAGGCTGTTCTATGAAAAAAATGTTAAATTTAGGTTTATATGGTGAGATTCACTGTATACCACGGCCAAATTAAGAACATATTACTTTTATAACTAAGGTTTATCATGGATAAGTTATCTTACGCTTCAGATAGCAGCACATCTGCCTGGAATACCTACCTGCAACAAATCGAGCGTGTGGCCCCTTACCTGGGCGAACTTTCCCATTGGGTGGATACCCTGCGCCACCCAAAACGCGCGCTGATTGTCGATATCCCGGTGCAGATGGATGACGGCACTATCCGTCATTTTGAAGGGTATCGCGTGCAACATAACCTCTCCCGCGGTCCGGGCAAAGGCGGTGTGCGTTATCATCCTGATGTTGATCTTAATGAAGTGATGGCCCTGTCTGCATGGATGACCATCAAATGCGCAGCGTTGAACCTGCCGTACGGCGGAGCCAAAGGCGGTGTGCGCGTCGATCCGTTCTCACTTTCTGAAGGTGAACTGGAGCGTTTAACCCGCCGTTATACCAGCGAAATCGGCATTATCATTGGGCCGCAGAAAGACATTCCTGCGCCGGATGTAGGTACGAACGGAAAAGTCATGGCCTGGATGATGGATACCTACTCCATGAACCACGGCACCACCGTGACCAGTGTGGTCACCGGTAAACCTATTCACCTCGGCGGCTCGTTAGGCCGTGATAAAGCCACCGGTCGCGGCGTTTTCGTCAGTGGTCTGGAAGTCGCGCGTCGTGCGAACATTGAAGTTGAAGGCGCTCGCGTGGCGGTACAAGGTTTCGGTAACGTCGGCAGCGAAGCCGCCCGCCTGTTCGCCGCAGCGGGTGCGCGTGTCGTCGCTATTCAGGATCACACCGCAACGCTGTTTAACTCCACGGGTATCGACATGACCGCGCTGTCTGCCTGGCAGTTGGAGCACAAACAGATTGCCGGTTTCCCAGGCGCTGAAACCATCGCCAGCGAAGCCTTCTGGAGCGTGGAGATGGATATCCTGATCCCTGCCGCGCTGGAAGGACAGATTACCCGTCAGCGTGCAGAAATACTGACCTGCAAACTGGTACTTGAGGGCGCTAACGGCCCGACTTACCCGGATGCCGATGATATGCTGGCAAGCCGCGGTATCATCGTGGTACCTGACGTCGTATGTAACGCAGGCGGCGTAACCGTCAGCTACTTCGAATGGGTCCAGGACATGGCAAGCTTCTTCTGGAGTGAAGAAGAGATCAACAATCGCATGGACAAAATCATGACTGATGCGATGGTGCACGTATGGGAAAAAGCAGCTGAGAAATCCTGCTCCCTGCGTACAGCAGCCTACATTGTTGCCTGCGAACGCATTCTGCTGGCACGTAAAGATCGCGGAATTTATCCGGGCTAATACCGATAATTTTCCCTCGCATAAACCACCTGCCTGGCAGGTGGTTTTTTTTAGCAAAATCCTGCACGTAGTCTTTCCCCATTAAATACTGCCCGATCTCTCATTTTCGCTGTTTTATGCACCACTACGTTTCAATATGGAACGTTATAAAATGATGGCGTTCCGTATTGAAACGCCCTTCACAGCAATTTTCTTTTGCGTACCCGTGTGCAAAATTACCTTATCGGCAGCGAGCGGTCGCCGTGACGTTGAACCAACCGATACCCTACATCAGATGCCTGCCCGAATTTGGCAGCCATCCAGGACTGTCTGCGGAGCATAAATAATGAAAAAATTGATCAACCGTGTTGAAGACGTACTGAATGAACAACTCGCCGGACTGGCGAAAGCGTATCCTTCCCTGGCACTGCATCAGGATCCGGTATATGTCACCCGCGCAGATGCGCCGGTGATGGGCAAAGTGGCTCTGCTTTCCGGTGGCGGCAGCGGACACGAACCTATGCACTGCGGCTACATTGGTCAGGGCATGCTCTCTGGCGCCTGTCCAGGTGAGATTTTTACCTCACCCACGCCGGATAAAATGTTCGAATGCGCCATGCAAATTGACGGTGGCGAAGGCGTGCTGCTGATAATCAAAAATTACACCGGCGACATTCTTAATTTCGAAACCGCCACCGAGCTGCTGCATGAAAGCGGTGTCAAAGTCACCACCATGGTGGTGGATGACGACGTGGCGGTGAAAGACAGTTTGTATACCGCCGGTCGACGTGGCGTGGCGAATACCGTATTGATCGAAAAACTGGTCGGTGCGGCCGCCGAACGCGGTGATTCGCTGGAAGCCTGTGCGGCGTTGGGCCGTAAGCTGAATAACCAGGGCCACTCCATTGGCATAGCCATTGGCGCCTGTACCGTTCCAGCCGCCGGACAACCGTCGTTCACGCTGCAGGATAACGAAATGGAGTTTGGCGTAGGTATCCACGGGGAACCCGGCATTGACCGTCGCCCCTTCACCTCTCTCGATCAGACCGTTGATGAAATGTTCGATACCCTGCTGGAAAACGGTAACTACAGCCGTACACTCCGCCACTGGGACAACGTCCAGGGCGAGTGGCAGGAAGGTAAAGAAAGCAAGCGTGCGTTACAAAGTGGCGATCGCGTTATTGCGCTGGTCAATAATCTCGGCGCGACGCCGTTGTCTGAACTCTTCGGCGTGTATAACCGCCTGGAAAGCCGTTGTCAGGATGCAGGCATCGTCATTGAGCGCAACCTGATCGGTTCTTACTGTACCTCTCTGGATATGACCGGTTTCTCGATCACCCTGTTACATGTAGATGACGAAACGCTGAGCTTATGGGATGCACCGGTTCACACCCCTGCCCTCAACTGGGGTAAATAAGGAGATTCATGATGTCCCTCAACAGAACGCAAATTGTTAACTGGCTCTATCGTTGCGGCGAGATCTTCACCACAGAAAGTGATTTTCTCACCGGACTTGACCGGGAGATCGGCGATGCCGACCACGGTCTGAACATGCATCGTGGTTTCAGCAAAGTCGTTGAAAAGCTGCCGTCCATCGCAGACAAAGACATCGGCTTTATTTTGAAAAACACCGGTATGGTGCTGCTCTCAAGCGTCGGCGGGGCCAGTGGACCGCTGTTTGGCACCTTTTTTATTCGCGCCGCCCAGGTGACTCAGGCTCATCAAAGCCTGACGCTTGAAGAGTTGTATCAAATGATGCGTGATGGCGCAGAAGGTGTGATTAGCCGCGGTAAGGCTGAACCTGGCGACAAAACCATGTGCGACGTCTGGCTACCGGTTGTCGAATCCTTACGTCAGTCCTGCGAGCAAAAGTTAAGCGTACAGGCAGCGCTGGAAGCGGCAAGCCAGCAAGCGGAAGCCGCAGCACAAAGCACCATCACCATGCAGGCTCGCAAAGGCCGTGCCAGCTATCTTGGTGAGCGCAGTATTGGGCATCAGGATCCCGGCGCAACGTCGGTCATGTTTATGATGCAAATGCTAGCTCAGGCGTCCAGAGAGTAAGGATAAAGCGATGGTAAACCTGGTTATTGTTTCTCACAGCGCCCAACTGGGCGAAGGCGTCGGTGCGCTGGCCCGGCAGATGTTAATGGGCGGTGATTGCAAAATCGCCATTGCCGCAGGCATTGATGATCCTGAGAATCCGATTGGCACCGATCCGATCAAGGTGATGGAAGCCATCGAGTCCGTGGCCGATACGGACCACGTGCTGGTGATGATGGATATCGGTAGTGCATTACTGAGTGCGGAAACCGCGCTGGAACTGCTCGACCCTGGCATTGCCGCCAAAGTGCGTTTGTGCGCAGCACCACTGGTTGAAGGCACACTGGCCGCGACGGTTAGCGCCGCCGCGGGTGCTGATATCGATCGGGTCATCCGTGATGCCATGAACGCCCTCGACGCCAAATGTGAGCAACTGGGTTTACCTTCGCCATCCGCAGCGAAACCCGCATCTGCTGTACAGTCTCCCGATGCAGATGCCCGTTCTGTTGCCATTGTGGTGAAAAACCCTAACGGCATCCACGTTCGCCCGGCTTCGCAGCTTGTTTCCGCGTTGTCTGGTTTTAACGCCGACATGTGGCTGGAGAAAAACGGCAAGTGTGTGGTTCCTGATAGCCTGAATCAGATAGCTCTGCTGCAGGTACGCTGTAATGACACGCTGCGCCTGATTGCCAAAGGCGAACAGGCAGAGGATGCGCTGGCCGCATTTAAACAGCTGGCAGCAGAGAATTTTGGTGAATCGCTCGAGTCCGCTAATGCTGATAACAAGGCAACTCAGGCTCCCTCAAAAGTCACGGGGACGGCATTCTGTTACACGCCATTCTCACCCGAGGTAAACCCGCAGCCAGCCACATCACTCCAGGCTGAGCAGCAGCGATTACAGACCGCCATCCAAAGTACGCTGAACGATCTGAGCGAACTCACCGCACTTGCTGAAGAACGATATTCCGCAGATATCGCCGCCATCTTCTCCGGTCACCATACGCTGTTGGACGATCCTGAACTGTTTGAAATGGCCTGCGATGTAATGCGCGAAAAGCAGTGCAGCGCCGCCTGGGCCTGGCATCAGGTGCTGAGCGATCTCAGCCAGCAGTATTTACAGCTCGATGATCCTTATCTGCAGGCGCGATACATTGATATTGAAGATTTGCTGTCCCGTTCACTGCAGCATTTGACGGGAGAGAGCGCACAAATTCCCGCGTTCTTGCGCCCCACTATCCTGGTCGCTGATGTCATTTATCCGTCTACGGTACTGCAACTCGATCCGAAGACCATCAAAGGTATCTGCCTGCGGGACGGCAGCAAAGCCTCGCATCCGGCGATTATCGCTCGTGAAATGGGTCTGTGCTGGATGTGTCAGCAAGGCGCGGCTCTCGATAGCATCAAGATGGGCGATACTCTGACCATTGACTGTGTCACACAGCGGATAACCCGCGCAAACTGATTCCGAAGCACACCCTTTCCAACAAAGGGTGTGCTTCTTCTCTATTCACGCCGGGAAATGTCTGTTTATTCGCAAAATGGGGAGCCGATCACGCGCAACGGTCATTCCTGAACTAAGGTTTTCTCATGGTAAATGCCGCTACTTCGGCACGCCGCTAAGGAGATTAACCGATGATAACGCCAGCAACTCGCCATCCTGGCCTGCTCTCTGTTGCAATAAAACTGACGCTCGCAAGCACCTTTTTTGCCCTTTCCTCTTTTACCGTCAACGCCGAGGACGCACCAGCCGCTACGCCTGCGCCGCCTGATATTCTGCTTGGCCCCCTGTTTAACGATGTACAAACAGCCAAACTGTTTCCTGACCAGAAAACCTTTGCGGACGCGGTGCCAAACAGCGATCCATTAATGATCCTTGCCGATTATCGGATGCAGAAAAACCAGTCCGGATTCGACTTACGCCATTTTGTGCAAGTGAATTTCACCTTGCCGAAAGACGGCGAAAAATACGTGCCCCCGGCCGGGCAATCATTACGCGAACATATCGATGGCCTGTGGCCGGTACTCACCCGTTCGACAACCGACGCTGAAAAATGGGATTCGCTGCTGCCGCTCCCGGAACCGTATGTGGTACCTGGCGGGCGTTTTCGCGAAATATATTATTGGGACAGCTATTTCACCATGCTGGGGCTTGCCGAGAGTAATCACTGGGATAAGGTCTCGGACATGGTGGCAAACTTCGCTTACGAGATTGATTCCTGGGGACACATTCCTAACGGCAACCGGACCTACTACCTGAGCCGTTCGCAACCGCCGTTCTTTGCCTTTATGGTTGAACTGCTGGCGCAGCACGACGGAAATGACGCGCTGAAAAAATACCTCCCGCAGATGCTCAAAGAGTACAGCTACTGGATGGAGGGCGTCGAAACACTCCAGCCCGGTCAGCAAAATAAGCGCGTAGTTAAACTGGACGACGGCACCATTTTGAACCGCTACTGGGATGAGCGCGATTCGCCTCGGCCAGAGTCGTGGGTAGAGGATATCGCCACCGCTAAAAGCAACCCAAACCGCCCGGCCACAGAAATCTACCGCGACCTGCGTTCAGCTGCCGCGTCCGGCTGGGATTTTAGTTCCCGCTGGATGGACAATCCTAATCAGCTGGGCACTCTGCGCACCACCAGCATCGTTCCGGTCGATCTCAATGCGCTGATGTACAAAATGGAAAAAATGATCGCCCTCGCCAGCAAGGCTGCTGGTGATGATGCCAAAGCGGCGCAGTACGATGGCTTCGCTAATGCCCGACAAAAAGGGATCGAGAAGTACCTGTGGAACGACAAAGAAGGCTGGTATGCCGACTACGATCTGAAAAGCCACAAAGTACGCAACCAGCTCACGGCTGCCGCCCTGTTCCCGCTGTATGTCAATGCTGCGGCAAAAGATCGCGCCATTAAAGTCGCCACGGCCACCCAGGCACATCTGCTGCAACCGGGCGGCCTTGCTACCACGTCGGTGAAAAGCGGCCAGCAATGGGATGCCCCCAATGGCTGGGCCCCGCTCCAGTGGGTAGCAGCATCCGGGTTACAGAATTACGGTCAGGATACTGTCGCCATGGACGTGACCTGGCGATTCCTCACCAATGTTCAACACACCTACGATCGCGAGAAAAAGCTGGTTGAGAAGTATGACGTGAGCACCACTGGAACCGGCGGTGGCGGCGGTGAGTATCCGTTGCAGGATGGTTTCGGCTGGACCAACGGCGTAACGCTGAAAATGCTCGACCTGATTTGCGCCAAAGAAAAGCCCTGTGACAACGTACCCGCATCACGACCTACCCCGGCAAGTACAGCGCCAGTCGAGTCTAAAAAACAGACTCAACCGACGCCATAACATCATAGCCCGAGCCGTTTTACTTCCTGAATCCGCGCTTCGTCGCGGATTTTTCTTTCTTATATTTCCCCCTTCCAGCTGTCTCTATGGCCTCTAGCCCTTATGGGGTATCCGGGGTTTTCATCCGTGAGAAATTGATTCTGAACATGTTTTTATTCGCTGTATATGTAAATATATAGCGATTTTGTAACCTTCAGGATACCGATAATGCCACTGACAAGACGGATGTTTGCCCAACTCGTGGCATCTGCACTGCTGCTACGCCATCTTCCCGCGTTTGCTCAAACCTCGCTGACTGTGGCCATTGGAGACTCTCCGAAGCCAGCAACGACCCAACGTGTGGTCAGTGCTGGCGCGCCTGCTGACATGCTGCTGCTGGCCGTCGCACCGGAAAAACTGGTGGGACTTTCCTCCTTTGATTTCTCTCGCCAGACCGCCATCCCGTTTAACGATAACATTCGGACTTTGCCGAAACTCGGCAGGCTGGCGGGGCGCGCCAGCACACTGTCGCTTGAAGCACTCCTGGCGCTTAAACCTGACCTGGTTATTGACTGCGGTAATGCCGATGAAACCTGGCTTTCTCAGGCCAGACAAGTGAGCACACAAACACAGATTCCCTGGCTGCTGATTAACGGCGAATTGCGCCATACCCCAGAACAGCTGCGCGCAGTCGGTGAAGTATTGGGCGTCGTCTCGCGAACCGCAATGCAGGCCGCGCTGGCCCGTCGATTTATCGATGATGCAATAGCTTTCTCGCATTCACCCGCGGCGAATCTGCGTTTTTATGCCGCGCGCGGTGCCAGAGGACTGGAGACTGGTTTACAAGGTTCTCTGCATACCGAAGCAGCAGAACTACTGGGGTTGCACAATGTGGCGCACATCCCCGGACGACAGGGGCTCACACAGGTCTCAATGGAAAATCTGCTCAGCTGGCAGCCGGATATTATCCTGGTGCAGGATGCGGTGACAGCGCAGTTCCTACGAGAAGATCCGGTCTGGCAAGGAGTCAAAGCGGTTGCTGACCGGCGCATTCTGTTTCTCAGCGGTCTGCCGTTTGGCTGGCTGGATGCACCTCCTGGCATCAACCGTTTACTGGGGTTACGCCGCCTTCATGCCTGGCTTGATCCACAGGTTGAAGCGAGCTTTAAAACCGATATGCAGAACTACAGTGAATTGTTCTGGCACACCACGCTAAGCGACGCACAGTATCAAAGGTTGGTGGCAGTCTGATGAAAACATCAACCCTCGGTTTTCTGATGATTGCTGCGGTGGTGCTTTGCGCGAGCGTCGCCGCGGTATCAGGCGCGTATCGCCTGGATGCACAACAGGTTTTGAATCTCGTGGCCGGTGCAGATGGCGTTCCAATGCAGGACAAAATCGTCTTCTGGCAAATCCGCCTGCCACGCATACTGGCTGCATTGCTGCTCGGCGCGGCGCTGGCGGGCGCAGGAACCACCTATCAGGGCATGTTCCGCAACCCGCTGGTCTCGCCGGATATTCTCGGCGTGGCGGCGGGTGCGGGTTTAGGTGCCTGTTTAGCAATCCTGTTAGGTTTACCGATCCTGTTCATTCAGCTGTATGCGTTCATGGGCGGTTTATTCGTGGTCGCCGGTGTCTGGTTGATTACCCGGCGAGTCAAGCGTCACGACCCGGTGTTAACGCTGGTGCTGGTCGGGATTGCGCTGGGCACGGTATGCGGCGCGGGAATTTCACTCATCAAAACGCTGGCCGACCCGTATACCCAACTCCCCTCTATCACTTTCTGGCTGCTTGGCGGTTTATCGACGATCACGCCGCACGATCTGTGGTTCTCGGCACCGCTGATCTTCGCAGGACTGGTCCCGCTATTGCTGCTGCGCTGGCGCATGAACCTGCTCACCCTGTCGGATGATGAAGCACGATCGCTTGGGATCAACGTCTCCCGATTGCGACTGGGACTGATCGTCTGCGCAACGTTAATCACCGCCTGTACCGTTGCCATCGCGGGCATTATCGGCTGGATTGGGCTGGTTGTACCGCACATCGGCAGACTCCTCAGTGGCAATAACCACCAGCAGTTGCTGCCAGTTTCCATGGGGATCGGCGCCATTTTGCTGCTGCTCACCGATACTCTTGCCCGCACGCTGAGCAGCACAGAAATCCCGCTGGGGATCCTGACGGCATTTATTGGCGCACCGTTCTTTTTGCTGCTTTTGCTACGGGGAAATCGCCCATGACGCTTCTGACCGTTCGCCATGCGTCGTTGGGATACCACAGTCACCAGCCCGTGTTACGCGATGTCTCATTTCAGGTTTCGCCCGGCTCCGTCTGTTGTCTGATTGGGGCCAACGGCAGTGGAAAAACCACCCTGATGCGCACCATTCTCGGCGTTCTTTCGCCGCTTCACGGTGACATTCTGCTTGATGGCGTCGCTATAAATCATCTCAGCGATCGGCAACGCGCCGCCGCTATCGCCTGGGTTCCTCAGGCACATGACGGCGCGTTTGCCTTCACTGCGCTGGACATGGTGATGATGGGGCTGGCCCCGCAACTGGCGGCATTTGCGGTTCCCGGCGCAAAAGAGCGCGAAATTGCCCATCAACAGCTGGCGATGCTGAGAATCTCTCACCTGGCGCCCCGGCGCTGGAACACTCTGAGCGGCGGAGAGCGGCAACTGGTGTTAATTGCCCGCGCGCTGGCGCAGCGTCCACGCCTTTTGTTGCTGGATGAACCCGCTTCCAGTCTGGATTTTGGGCATCAGATCCGTCTGCTCGATACGCTGGTGACGCTGAAAAATTCAGGTATGGCCCTGCTAATGTCGACGCATCATCCGTTGCACGCCCGGGCAATCGCCGACAGCGTGGTACGCGTTGAACCGAACGGTGCAGTGTCGCAGGGGCTTCCTGAACAGCAGCTCGCCACCGATCGTCTGGCAGCGCTGTATCGCGTTACACCGTCACAAATCACTCACCATCTCTTTGGCACACACAACTAAGGAATAATAATGCTCATTGACGACATTGATTTTGCCGATCTTTACCGTAAACAGTTACAGCTGGCGAACAGAACCGAGAAAAAGCCGGAGCACTGGGATAAACGTGCGGAAAAAATGGCGGAAAATTGCGCCTCATTAACCGACAGCTATCTGCTGCAACTGCTGGGGAAAATCGACCTGAAAGGGGCGGAGTCGCTGTTTGACATGGGTTGCGGTCCCGGTACCGTCTCGCTGGCGCTGGCTAAAAAGATGCCAATAATTTACGGCGTAGATTACAGCCAGGGCATGCTTAGCGTAGCTGCCCGCCGCGCTGCGCAAATGAACGCCCGTCACGTGCAGTGGGTGCAGCGGGCCTGGGAGGAACACTGGGATGATTTACCCCAGTGCGATATCGCCGTCGCCTCGCGCTCTACGCTGGTTGCCGATATGCGCCAGGCGATGACCAAACTGAATAATCAGGCCCGACTGCGGGTTTACACCACTCATCTCGTCAGTTCATCTTTCGTTTCCCCCACCATTCAGCGTGCACTGGGCCGCGAAGTGATTGAACTTCCCAACTATATCTATGCGCTTAATGTCCTGTATCAGATGGGGATCCACGCGCATGTTGATTTTATCCGCGGACCCAACTGCCAGCAGGACAACAGCACCTGGACGCGTTTTCTGGAAAACGTGCGCTGGAGTATGGGTGAACTGAGCGCCGACGAGGTCGAACGTCTGGAAACCTGGTATCAACAGCAGGATCCACGCACGATTGCCCCCGCCAGCCGTGACTGGGCACTTATCTGGTGGGACAGCGTGCCGCGGGAGGCGCTGCGATGATCTACTTTTCGCAGGCGCAAACCGACGCGCTGCTGCTGGAAGATATTCAGGGCGGCGATCTGACTACCCGCGCGTTGGGGATCGGCGCACAGCCGGGCGTTATGGCGTTTTACCATCGCCAGGGCGGATGCGTTAGTGGCACCGCCGTTGCCAGACAAATGCTCACCTCATTAGGGCTGACCGTCAGCGACATGGTGGCCGATGGTGAACAGGTAAGTGCAGGACAGCGATTGATTTGCGCACATGGGAATGCGGCGGCGCTGCACCAGGGCTGGAAAGCGGTACAAAATGTCCTGGAATGGAGCTGCGGGGTTTCGGGCTATCTTGAGATCATGTTGAGCCAACTGCGCCAACGCTATCCTGATGGGCAGATTGCCTGTACCCGCAAAGCCATTCCTGGCACGCGTTTGTTGGCGACTCAGGCAATACTCGCCGCGGGAGGCATTATCCATCGCGGAGGATGCGCCGAAACGGTACTGCTGTTTGCTAATCACCGCCATTTTCTTACCAATCCAAACGACTGGTCAGGTGCGATTGCGCGCTTACGCAGCCATGCGCCAGAAAAAAAGATCGTGGTTGAAGCAGATACGCCAGATGAAGCATTAGCCGCGCTACGCGCCGCGCCCGATGTCCTGCAACTCGACAAATTTACCCCTAAGCAAGCAACAGATATTGTCCGCCAGGCCCCTTCTCTGGCCCCCCATTGCACGCTGGCGCTGACTGGCGGCATTACCCTCGCCTCGCTGGCGAGTTATCTCGACTGTGGCATCAGACTTTTCATCACTTCCGCGCCTTACTACGCTCCGCCCGCGGATATCAAAGTTAGCCTGAGCCCGGACGCACGTGGCATATAACATTAATAAATGGACTAAAAATAATGAATTTCAACAAAAGTTGTCTTTACACAGCCCTGTCGTTTGCTTTCGCGCACAGTGCTTTTGCTGGGCAGGAAAGCGAAACCATGACCGTCTGGTCAAGTCCGGCCTCCGCCGCAACCACTACGGTTCTCGGCCAGGAAACGATGCAGCAACTGGATAAGCAAAACGTGGCGCAGGCACTGAGCGTTGTCCCCGGCGTCGTGCTGCAAAAGTCAGGCAACCGCAATGAACAGCAGGTGAAAGTCCGCGGTTTTGACAGCCGTCAGGTTCCCGTCTATTTTGACGGCGTGCCGGTATACATCCCCTATGATGGCAACCTCGATTTAGGCCGTTTTCTGACCTCCGATATCGCTTCGGTTGAAGTCTCCAAAGGCTACTCGTCGCTGTTACAAGGGCCGAACCAGATGGGCGGCGCCATCAATATCACCACCCAAAAGCCCACCAAACCGATTGAAGGCAGCATTGGCTATCGCCAGGGCTGGAGTCGTAGCAAAGACAATGCCCACGATATGCACGCTTCATTTGGCGCCAGCAACGATCTCGGCTACATCCAGCTCAGCGGCAGTCAGTTGAAGCAGGATTTCCTTGGCTTACCGCACGGCGTGGACAACCCTATTGCGGGCAGCAACGGCAAGATGATTAACTCCTCCGCTGATGACAAACGCGGCATCGTGAAGCTGGGCTTTACCCCACGTGGAAATGACGAATATGTGCTGACCTATATTAATCAGGACGGTGAAAAAGATAACCCGCCGTACGCTGGAACCAGCAGTCAGAAATCACGCTACTGGCAATGGCCACAGTACGATAAAGAGAGCTATTACTATCAGGGCACCACCCATCTGGGCGATCGTTTCACCCTGAAAAGCCGTCTGTATCGCGATACCTTTGAAAATACGCTGATGATGTACAACTCACTTGCCGATCTGAAAAACAAGAAAGGCAACTACAGTCATTATTCAGACTATAGCGATGGCGCTGGTCTACAGCTCGCTGCGGATATGCGTGAAAACGACTTGCTCTCTTTCGCCGTGAACTGGAAAGATGATGTTCACCGCGAGAAAGGCGCTCCGAATGCGGCTTACGATCGCTACGAAGACCGCACCTGGTCCGTTGCCAGCGAATACCAGTGGGCAGCGGCGGATAACGTCGATGTCGTGGCGGGAATAAGCTATGACTGGCGCGACAGTCTGGAAGGCATGAAGCACGAGAAAAATGGCAGCGTCACCCACTATGATGACAACAATCAGTCAGCTTTCAACTGGCAGATGATGACCAAATATCACTTTGAAAATTCAGACACATTAGCGCTGTCCTACTCTGACAGAACACGTTTCCCGACGTTGAAAGAGCGCTACACCACCTCGAAACCGGCCTATAACCAGGTGGCGCTGGTCAATCCGCAGCTTAAACCGGAACGCGCCCGCAGCGTGGATCTGACCTGGAATGGTTCACTTGGCAAAGACTGGGGATTCGAAGCCAGCGTCTATTACAACCGCATCAGCGATGCCATTCTTTCACACAATATTGATGCCGATACCATCCAGAATCAGAACAGCGGCCGGGTGGATTACACCGGTCTGGATGCAGGCGTTAAAGGTAAAGTCTTTGATATGCTGGATGTTGGGCTGAGCTATGGCCTGATTCATGCGGACGTCAAACGCAGCGACATCGGCAAAATAACCGATTTGCCGACGCAAACCCTCACCGCATGGATGACGCTGAAACCGTGGGATCCGCTGAGCATTACGCTGTCTGAAGAGGCCCGCTCATCGAGCTATAGCAATAGCGACGGCTCGCAGAAAGCCGCAGGTTTCGCCATTACCCATTTACGCGCAGACTACGCCATCGGTCACGGGTTCAGCGTCAACGCTTCGGTCAATAACCTGTTCGATACACGATACGTGTACAGCGAAGGATTTATCGAAGAAGGCCGTAATTACTGGGCTGGGATTGAGTATCAGTTCTGATTTAACGATGCAAAGAAACGGCCCCACTCGGAGTAATGCTCTTCAGTTAACGCCTTAGTTTCAGAAAGTATCGCCGGTGTGGGTAGAAGTTTTGAATATGCACTCTCAGAAAAAGGGTTCCGTTTACCTCATGTTCATAGTTTCTCTGAAACGCCGATTCCTGTGAACGTGTAAAGGGCGTTCTTCGCCACGCCCTTTACAATCCCGCCGGGAGCCTGGGTTGCAAGGGAGGCGGCGGCAAGCCTCCCTTGCACGTTCACGGGTATCTGCGCTTCAGAGAAATGACACCGTTGAGGTGAACGGAACCCTGAACAAGAATCACATGTTCACCTTACATGCTTAACTGAACGGCATTACCGCACAGGGGCCGTTCGATTAATCTCGTCGTACAAGCCGGAAGACACCCAGCACAACAATCGCGCCGACCACGGCCACCAGGAAGCTATGGAGATTAAATCCGCTGACATCGCCGCCAATACCAAACATCGTTGCCAGCCATCCACCGACCACAGCACCGACGACACCCAGAATACAGGTCAGGATAAATCCCCCGCCATCGCGCCCCGGCATAATCAGTTTGGCGATAACCCCCGCAATCAGACCAAAAATAATCCAGGCAATAATTCCCATTTTCAGGCCCTCTTTCCAGTGAACGCACGCGCAAGACATTCCTGCGCCAGCACTTAAAGTATAGGCAAGCCATCGCGACATGCTTTTATCACTCAGACTTAATTCATTGGGTTTGGTAAAAAATTTCATCCATTTGTATTAAGTTCCGTAGATTAATGCCGATAACCCAACGACAAACCAGGCATCCAGGAGTCATTAGGTGTGAGTAACTACAATGAGCAGTTCCTGAAGCAAAATCCGTTAGCGGTGTTAGGTGTACTTCGGGACTTGAAGTCGCAGCAGGTTCCACTGCGTATCTCCTGGTCAGGCGGCCAGTTCATCAGCAAAATTCTGACCGTCAGTCCCGATGAACTGATCATGGATTTTGGCAGCCAGGAATATGAAAACCAGGCCGTACAGCGGGCCAGCCAGATCTCAATTATCGCCGAAACGCAGGGAGCCAAAGTAGAATTCACCCTGCCACAGCTGAAAAAAGGCGAGTATCAGCAACTGCCGGCCTTTATTTCATCCTTGCCGCCTTCTCTGTGGTTTGTGCAGCGTCGGGAATATTTCCGCATCGGCGCTCCGCTGCATCCTCCCTATCGCTGCACGGCAAAAATGCCAGACAACAGCATTCTGCATTTTCGCTTATTCGATCTGTCTCTCGGTGGCATGGGCGGGCTGTTAGAAGTGGCAAAACCAGAGGGGTTGGCAGAAGGTATGCGCTTCTCGCAGGTTGAACTAAATATGGAGCAATGGGGGGTGTATCACGTTGACGCCCAGCTTATTTCCATTAGTGAGCGCAAGGTTATCGATGGGAAAAACGAAACGATTACCACTCCCCGCCTGAGCTTTCGTTTTCTCAACGTCGGCCCGGCGGTGGAGCGGAACTTACAGCGGATTATTTTTTCCCTTGAACGCGAGGCCCGGGAAAAATCGAATAAGGTGCGCGAGTAAACTCACACGAACTACATCACATCCAGCGCTTGTTGAAGCTTCCAGATATAGCGCGGGGCCTGCGGCGCCGGATGATTGTCCGCAACATGTTCAATAAATTCATCCGGGCTGAGGTCGTTGATTTTATTGATCGCTTTTTTCCTGTCGGATGAGAACGTGCGTAACAGTGCGCCCGCACCGTTGGCGTACGATACTACCAGCGCGTACTGCATCACCTGCGGATCTTCAATCCCGGCCAGCGGTCCGGTTTCGAGAATACTCAGGTATGCGGCCCCCATCGAGATATTGCGCTCGGGGTTTTTCAACTCACTGGTCGACGGCTCTCCGCTCCAGCCCATGCGGCGATAAACATCGCGTCCTGAAGTTGAGGCTTTCAACTGCATCAGACCAATCGCATTGGACTTACTGACCGCATTCGGATTTCCGCCTGATTCAATGGCGATAATAGCGGTAATCAATTGTGGACTGACACCCCAGGCCGCACCGGCTTTTTCACTGATCGGCATCCATTGCATTGCGCGTTTAACCGGAACTTCAGCATTCCACGGCGGGTTTTTGTAATCCTGTTTTGAACTACAGCCCGCAAGTAATACAACCAAAAAAGCAAACCATCTCAATTTCACGTCATCTATCCTTATAGCCGGAACCTGTCGCTGAGGTGACAACGACATACCTACGCGGCATGATATACATTTGGTTTTAGTTGTAGCAAGGAAATGCCATGTCCCGGTTTCACTTAATTGCCCCATCGGGCTACTGTATCAATCAGCAGGCTGCCTTACGTGGGCTTGCGCGTCTTACTGAGGCCGGTCATCAGGTCGACAATTCAGCGGTCATTGCACGCCGCTGCCAGCGTTTTGCGGGGACAGAGGCAGAAAGGCTTGCTGATGTGAACTCGCTCGTTAATCTGAAAACCCCCGATACCATTGTGATGGCGGTACGCGGCGGCTATGGCGCGAGCCGTTTACTGGAAGAAATTGACTGGCAGGGGCTGGCAGCCCGCCAGCAACAAGATCCGCTGCTGCTGTGCGGACACAGCGATTTTACGGCGATCCAGTGTGGTCTGCTGGCACAGGGGAATGTGATTAGCTTCAGCGGCCCGATGCTGGCGGCGAACTTCGGCGCCGAAGAAATGAACGCATTCACCGAGCACCATTTCTGGCAGGCTTTGCGTAATGCCCAATTTACCCTCGAATGGCAGGGTGAGGGTCCGCAGTGCGCAACTGAAGGTACACTGTGGGGCGGAAATCTGGCGATGATCATTTCGCTGATGGGTACACCGTGGATGCCGGCTATCAAAAACGGCATTTTGGTGCTGGAAGACATTAACGAGCATCCATTCCGTGTCGAGCGTATGCTGCTGCAGCTGTACCACGCCGGAATACTGGCCCAGCAAAACGCCATTATTCTTGGCAGTTTTAGCGGTAGCGCACCCAATGATTACGATGCCGGTTACAATCTTGATTCAGTTTGTGATTTTCTGCGCGCCAGATTATCAGTACCGTTGATCTGCGGCCTCGATTTTGGCCATGAACAACGCACTGTCACCTTGCCTTTGGGAGCCAATGCGGTGCTGAAAAATGATAAAAACGGCACTCAGCTCACCTTAAGTGGGCATCCGGTACTAAAATCGTAAAAAAAGCGGCTAATAGGGCTAAGTAAAACGCTGTTTCTGTCGTTATTATGGTAGGGTTTATTAATACGAAACAGCGTAATTCAGGAGTAACCGAACGTTGGATGCCGCAGCAATTATTAGCCTTTTTATTTTGGGTTCCGTTCTCGTCACCTGCAGTATCTTACTCAGTTCATTCTCATCACGTCTCGGTATCCCAATTCTGGTGATATTTCTCGCTATCGGTATGTTAGCGGGCGTGGATGGTATAGGCGGCATACCTTTCGATAACTATCCATTCGCCTACATGGTGAGTAACCTGGCACTGGCGGTTATCCTGCTCGACGGCGGGATGCGCACCCAGGCCAGCTCTTTTCGCGTTGCGTTAGGCCCGGCGCTATCGTTGGCGACGGTCGGTGTGCTGATTACTTCCGGACTCACCGGCATGATGGCCGCGTGGCTGTTTCATCTGGATCTTATCGAAGGACTCCTGATTGGCGCGATTGTTGGTTCAACCGACGCCGCGGCGGTCTTTTCCCTGCTTGGCGGTAAGGGGCTTAACGAACGCGTTGGCTCTACGCTGGAAATTGAATCCGGCAGTAATGACCCGATGGCCGTGTTTTTGACCATCACGCTCATCGCCATGATCCAAAACCACGAGACCGGTTTAAGCTGGATGTTCGCGGTGCACATTATCCAGCAGTTTGGCTTAGGCATCATTATCGGTCTTGGCGGTGGATATATGCTCCAGCAGATGATTAACCGCATTTCGCTGCCTGCCGGACTGTATCCGCTATTGGCGTTAAGCGGTGGGATCCTGATTTTTGCCCTGACCACTGCGCTGGAAGGCAGCGGTATTCTGGCGGTTTATCTGTGTGGCTTCCTGCTGGGTAATCGCCCTATTCGCAACCGGTTTGGCATTCTGCAAAACTTCGACGGTCTGGCCTGGCTGGCGCAAATCGCCATGTTCCTGGTGCTCGGACTGCTGGTTACGCCATCCGACCTGCTGCCTATCGCAATCCCGGCACTGATTTTGTCTGCGTGGATGATATTCATTGCCCGCCCGCTTTCGGTCTTCGCGGGACTGCTGCCGTTTCGTGGCTTTAATCTGCGCGAGCGCATTTTCATCAGTTGGGTGGGTCTGCGCGGTGCGGTACCCATCATCCTCGCCGTCTTCCCAATGATGGCGGGTCTGGAGAACGCGCGCCTGTTCTTTAACGTCGCCTTCTTCGTGGTACTTATCTCGTTGCTGTTTCAGGGAACGTCGCTTTCATGGGCTGCTAAAAAAGCCAAAGTGGTGGTCCCTCCCGTCGGCTGGCCCGTGTCGCGCATTGGTCTGGATATTCATCCGGATAACCCGTGGGAGCAGTTTGTTTATCAGCTCAGCGCGGATAAGTGGTGTGTGGGCGCCGCACTGCGCGACCTGCATATGCCGGAAGAA
The DNA here is from genome assembly GCF_030332765.1 of Citrobacter sp. Cpo071. Taxonomy (NCBI): domain Bacteria; kingdom Pseudomonadati; phylum Pseudomonadota; class Gammaproteobacteria; order Enterobacterales; family Enterobacteriaceae; genus Citrobacter; species Citrobacter sp. Cpo071. The sequence goes on from NZ_JAOWHE010000085.1 coordinate 995,877, forward strand.
ACGCGAATAGCCGCCCTGTTTCGTGACAACGTGCTGTTTCACCCCTCCGGCAGCACACGTCTGCGCGAAGGCGACGTATTGTGTGTTATTGGCCGCGAGCGCGATCTCCCGGCTCTTGGCAAGCTGTTCAGCCAGTCGCCACCTGTGTCGTTAGACCAGCGCTTCTTCGGTGATTTTATTCTTGAAGCCAGCGCAAAATATGCCGATGTGGCGCTGATTTATGGCCTGGAAGATGGCACCGAGTATCGTGATAAGCAGCAAACGTTGGGCGAAATTGTCCAGCATCTGCTTGGTGCCGCGCCGGTCGTCGGTGACCAGGTGGAATTCGCTGGCATGATCTGGACCGTAGCCGAGAAGGAAGATAATGCGGTGCTGAAGGTCGGTGTTCGCGTTGCTGAAGATGAGGATGAGTAAAGCGGATGTTTTGCCGGGTGGCGGCTGCGCCTTACCCGGCCTACAAAATGCACTAAATAAAGTTACACCGTCACAACTGGCACGCGCAGCGCCAGAGAACACATTAACTCGTAGCCTACTGTACCTGCGGCGGTGGCCACATCGTCAATTTTAATCTCTTTGCCCCACAGCTCTACCGGCGTCCCGATCCCTGCCTGCGGGCACGGTGTCAGATCTACCGCCAACATATCCATTGAGACTGTCCCCACCGTCCCGGTACGTACACCATCCACCAGCACAGGCGTTCCGCTTGGCGCATGGCGTGGATAACCGTCTGCATAGCCGGTCGCTACAATGCCAATGCGCTGCTCGCCGCTGGCAGTGTAACGTCCACCGTAGCCCACCCGATCGCCAGCTTTCAGCGTTTGTATGCCGATTATCTCGCTGCTCAAAGTCATCACTGGCTTCAGGCCGGTGTTAGCGATGTCTCGCCATTGTCCCGAAGGCGATGCGCCATACAAAATAATGCCCGGACGAACCCAGTCATAATGCGCTTCAGGGTGCCACAGCGTGGCGGCCGAATTCGACAGCGATCGTCTGCACTCCAGCCCTTCAGTTGCCTGCGCAATACGCGCCATAGCTTCCTGAATACCTTCCGGGTGCTCTGCATCGGCAAAATGCGACATCAGCGTCATTTCACCGACGTTGGGCATCGCCCGCAGCTGTTGCCAGACCGTGGGAACTCTTTCCGGTAAAAACCCAAGCCGGTTCATACCACTGTTCACCTTCAGGTAAACATCGAGCGGCGCCTTCAGGCGCGCATTCTGCAATGCTTTTAGCTGCCAGTTACTGTGTACACAGGTGGTTAGTCGATAATTGTCATATACAGTCAGGTCTTCAGCGTGGAAAAAACCCTCCAGCATGAGTATCGGGCCTTTCCATCCACGCTCGCGTAGGGTTATCGCCTCTTCAAGATTGAGCATGGCAAAACCATCGGTTGTGCCCAACGCATTCCAGACGCGTTCAATACCGTGTCCATACGCATTGGCTTTTACCACCGACCAGACGCGGGCGTCCGGCGCGGCCTGGCGGGTAATGGTCAGATTTTGTTTCAACGCCTGCAGGTCAATGCTGGCCAGTATCGGGCGGGTCATCTCACGTCCTTATCAGTTATGTGCGCCATGTAAATGCCGTGGACGAGAGGGGGTAAACCCCGGACTGTAACGCGCCACGCTCAGATCGTCATAAGGTATGGCTGGCGTGCGGCCAGAAAGGATATCGCTCAGCAGCTGACCGGAGCCGCAGGCCATGGTCCAACCCAGCGTGCCGTGGCCGGTATTGAGCAGCAGATTCTTAAAGCGGGTGCGCCCCACCACCGGCGTTCCGTCCGGCGTCATCGGACGCAGTCCGGTCCAGAAGGTTGCCTGCTCCACATGACCGCCGCGCGGGAAGAGATCGCGTACGACCATTTCCAGCGTTTCACGACGAGGTTGTAGCAGTTCTGTATTAAAGCCGACAATCTCCGCCATACCGCCTACGCGAATACGATTGTCAAAGCGGGTAATAGCGATTTTGTAGGTTTCATCAAGGATAGTAGAAACCGGCGCACCGTCATCTTGCGCCACCGGAATGGTCAACGAATAGCCTTTGAGCGGATAGACCGGGATATCAACGATCCCTTTCAGCATTGCCGTGGAGTACGAACCAAACGCCATCACATAGGCATCGGCTTTAACTATCTCTTCGCCGCACTGGACGCCATAAATCTGCTCACCATCGCTCAGCAGCTTATCGACCGGGGTATTAAAGCGAAACTTAACGCCTGCCTGCTCCGCCATCTGCGCCAGACGCTGGGTAAACAGCTGGCAGTCGCCGGTTTCATCATTCGGTAAGCGCAGACCACCGGTCAGTTTGTGCGCCACTTCTGCCAGTGCGGGTTCGACTTCCGCCAGACGGTTTGCTTCCAGCAGTTGATATGGCACGCCAGCGTCTTCGAGCACGGCGATGTCGCGAGTGGCGTTCTCATACTGTTGGGCAGTACGGAAAAGTTGCAGGGTTCCGCCCTGACGTCCTTCGTACTCGATACCGGTAGAGGCGCGCAGCGCTTTCAGGCAATCACGGCTGTATTCCGCCAGCCGCACCATGCGTCCTTTATTTTCCATATAGTGGCTGGTGTCGCAGTTGCGCAGCATCTGCCACATCCATTTCAACTGGAACTGGGTTCCGTCAAGACGGACGGCCAGCGGAGCGTGGCGCTGAAACATCCACTTAATTGCTTTTAGCGGTACGCCTGGTGCCGCCCATGGTGCTGCATAACCTGGAGAGATTTGCCCCGCGTTCGCCGCACTGGTTTCCAGTGCCGGACCGGGCTCACGATCAATGACGGTGACATCGTGTCCAGCCTGACTTAAGTACCAGGCGCTGGTCACGCCAACGACACCACTTCCCAGTATGACAACTCGCATAGCCACTCCGTTAACAGTAAAAGAACAATCATCTAATTACATCTTGATAACTCAGTTGAAAATATTATTCAACATATGGCTTTTTTATGGTGACTTACCTCACATATAACGGTGATGGCTGGGGACTCTCCGCTTTGGCATCTCCTGCTGTGCGTTATTTTTATCCAGCATAAAATTTTGCGGCCATGCCATTTTTCGACGCCTCGCTAACGTGAAATCGCAAAGAAAAAATTTCTGCCGCAGCACGTTTTTTAACACCATGATCTATGCTTGACATGAGGTACTCCAGACAGAGAGTGCCGCCAACAATGAGGGTGCGCGAATGGCTACGATTGATTCCATGAACAAGGACAGCACACGGTTAAGCGATGGACCCGACTGGACGTTTGATCTGCTGGATGTCTATCTGGCAGAGATAGACCGCGTGGCGAAACTCTACAGACTGGACACCTACCCGCACCAAATCGAGGTGATCACTTCCGAACAGATGATGGACGCTTACTCCAGCGTCGGGATGCCGATCAACTATCCTCACTGGTCGTTTGGTAAAAAGTTTATTGAAACCGAGCGCTTGTATAAGCATGGTCAGCAGGGACTGGCCTATGAGATTGTTATCAACTCCAATCCGTGTATCGCGTATCTGATGGAGGAGAACACCATCACCATGCAGGCGCTGGTGATGGCGCATGCCTGCTACGGACACAACTCCTTCTTCAAAAACAACTACCTGTTCCGAAGCTGGACGGATGCCAGTTCCATTGTCGATTACCTGATCTTCGCGCGAAACTATATAACCCAGTGTGAAGAGCGTTACGGCGTGGATGAAGTCGAAAAGCTGCTCGACTCCTGCCATGCGCTGATGAACTACGGCGTTGACCGTTACAAACGCCCGCAAAAAATCTCCCTACAGGAAGAGAAAGCCCGTCAGAAAAGCCGTGAAGAGTATCTGCAAAGCCAGGTGAATATGTTGTGGCGCACACTGCCGAAGAAAGAGGAAGAGAAAACCGTGGCGGAAGCCCGCCGTTATCCCTCTGAGCCACAGGAGAACCTGCTGTACTTCATGGAGAAGAATGCCCCGCTGCTGGAGTCCTGGCAACGCGAGGTGTTGCGCATTGTACGCAAGGTCAGCCAGTATTTTTATCCGCAGAAACAGACGCAGGTGATGAACGAAGGCTGGGCCACTTTCTGGCATTACACCATCCTGAACCACCTTTATGATGAGGGTAAAGTCACCGAACGGTTTATGCTGGAGTTTCTGCATAGCCATACCAATGTGGTATTTCAGCCGCCCTACAACAGCCCGTGGTATAGCGGGATAAACCCTTATGCCCTGGGGTTTGCCATGTTCCAGGATATCAAACGTATTTGTCAGTCGCCGACCGAGGAGGACAAATACTGGTTCCCGGACATAGCGGGTTCTGACTGGCTGGAAACCCTGCATTTCGCGATGCGCGATTTCAAAGATGAGAGCTTTATCAGCCAGTTCCTGTCACCAAAGGTGATGCGTGATTTCCGTCTGTTCACCGTGCTGGATGACGATCGTCACAACTACCTGGAGATATCTGCGATTCATAATGAGGAAGGATATCGTGAGATCCGCAACAGGTTGTCGTCGCAATACAACCTCAGCAACCTGGAGCCGAATATTCAAATCTGGAACGTCGATCTGCGTGGCGACCGTTCGCTCACCTTACGCTACATTCCGCATAACCGCGCGCCGCTAGATAAAGGACGCAAAGAAGTGCTCAAGCACGTACACCGGCTTTGGGGTTTTGACGTGATGCTGGAGCAACAGAATGAAGATGGCAGCGTGGAGCTGTTGGAGCGTTGCCCGCCAAGGATGAACGGTCTGTAAATCTTATTACCGGAGGCGGTGTAAACACCATATCCGGCCTACGAAGTGCACGTATTGTAGGCCGGATAAGACGCTTTGGCGTCGCCATCCGGCATGGAGCGATTAACGGCCCTGAATAGCTAAGTCGCCCGGCAGGCTCTTCTGCATACGATGCCAAATTTCGCCGCTGTCGTGACCATAGCGGCGCACCGTTTCATACACCTGCTCATGAGCGCCCTGCTCGCAGAGTTCTGACAGTTTACGGTAGAAGCTCAGCGCCAGCGCGCGCGCTTCCGGATTGGCAAAATAATGACGACCAATGCGGGTATATAATCCTTTCATACCGTTGAGGATCAAACCGTAAATCGGATTGCCGGAGGCAAATGCCAGGCCGCGGAAAATGTTATAGTCCAGATCGGCAAATGCGTCAGCGTGGTCGGCCACCTGATTTGCCGTCGCCAAAACCTCCTGTGCTTTATCAGGATGCTGGCGAAACGCAGTGCGAACAAAGATCGTCGAAATATTGGTACGCACGGACAGCAGATTATCAATCAACTGCGGGACACTCTCGTGATCGAGACGCGCCAGCGTTTCAAGAATATTCAGCCCGGAGGTTTCCCAGAAGTTATTCACCTTCGTCGGTTTGCCGTGTTGAATGGTCAACCAGCCATCTCGCGCCAACCGCTGCAATACTTCGCGTAGCGTGGTACGTGTCACCCCAATAAGTTCGGAGAGTTCACGTTCAGCGGGCAAAATAGTGCCAGGTGGGAAGCGGTTATTCCAGATACTTTCAATGATGTACTCTTCCGCGAACCCAGCCGGGCTTTGCGCCTTAATGACCATAGTAAAAATTCCATTACACAGCAAAACATAGTTACACACATCATACCAGATGGGTATCTTAGCTGATAGCTGACGCAATGAAGAAAAAGTGGATCAAGGCTTCATTTTCCAAATAACGCTACAGCACAGCCAACCTTGCCAGTCTCGTGAATAGCTTGCCTGTACTCCCTCCTCCCGCTAAGCTTTGCGGTCAAACATAAAAACATGATTTCATTTTTAAAGGTAGGGAAATCACCATGGAGCTATCATGGGGCCGCGCTATGTGGCGCAATTTTTTAGGTCAATCACCAGACTGGTACAAACTTGCACTGCTTGTCTTCTTAGTCGTTAACCCGATTATTTTTTTCATCAACCCTTTTATCGCCGGCTGGTTGCTGGTGGCCGAGTTCATTTTCACGCTGGCGATGGCGTTAAAATGCTACCCACTGCTGCCAGGCGGGCTGTTGGCTATCGAAGCTGTCATTATTGGTATGACCAGCGCCACGCATGTGCGTGAAGAGGTTGCCGCAAACCTTGAGGTGTTATTGCTGCTGATGTTTATGGTGGCAGGCATCTACTTTATGAAGCAGTTACTACTGTTTATTTTCACGCGTCTGCTGCTCACTATTCGCTCCAAGACGCTGCTGTCACTGTCTTTTTGTGTTGCAGCCGCTTTCCTCTCTGCGTTCCTCGATGCGTTGACCGTCGTTGCCGTGGTAATCAGCGTTGCGGTCGGGTTTTATGGTATCTACCATCGCGTTGCTTCTTCTCGCGCGGAAGACAACAACATGCTTGATGACAGCCATATCGATCAGCACAATAAAGTCGTACTTGAGCAGTTCCGCGGTTTTCTGCGTAGCCTGATGATGCACGCGGGTGTCGGTACGGCGTTAGGCGGCGTGATGACCATGGTGGGCGAGCCACAAAACCTGATTATTGCCAAAGCGGCTGGCTGGCATTTTGGCGACTTCTTCCTGCGCATGTCGCCAGTTACCGTCCCGGTACTGATTTGCGGCCTGTTAACCTGTGTACTGGTCGAGAAATTGCGCTGGTTTGGCTATGGCGAAACGCTGCCGGAGACCGTCCGTGATGTCCTGCAACAGTTTGACGATCAGAGCCGCCAACAACGTACCCGCCAGGACAAAATCAAACTGATTGTCCAGGCGATTATTGGCGTCTGGCTGGTCGTTGCTTTGGCCCTGCATCTGGCAGAAGTCGGATTGATCGGTTTGTCGGTCATCATTCTGGCAACCTCGTTGACCGGCGTAACCGACGAACATGCGATAGGTAAGGCCTTTACCGAGTCGCTACCCTTCACCGCGCTGCTGACCGTGTTCTTCTCTATTGTCGCGGTGATTATCGATCAACAACTCTTTTCACCGATTATTCAGTTTGTGTTGCAGTCGTCTGAACATGCACAACTGACGCTGTTTTATCTCTTCAACGGCCTGCTGTCTTCGATCTCTGATAACGTTTTTGTTGGTACGATTTATATCAATGAAGCCAAAGCCGCGATGGAACATGGGACCATCAGCCTTAACCAATTTGAGCTGTTGGCGGTGGCGATCAATACCGGGACCAACCTGCCTTCGGTGGCCACGCCAAACGGCCAGGCTGCATTCCTGTTCCTGCTGACCTCTGCACTGGCGCCGTTGATTCGCCTCTCTTATGGTCGCATGGTGTGGATGGCCCTGCCTTATACTCTCGTCCTGACGCTCGTCGGCCTGCTTTGCGTCGAGTTCACGCTAGTTCCGGTGACCGAGTGGATGACCCAAACGGGCTGGTTAGCTACACTTTCATAACAATTAACCGGGCAAATCACTGCCCGGTTTGACTTTTTGCATGATAAATATCCGATTACGCAAATTTTCAATTCCCGCTAGTGGCGCATAAAGTGAATTGGTTTAAACTGCGGTCTCTACGCATGTTGCAGGGAAATGATTATGTTGCGATTTTTAAACCAGTGCTCCCGAGGTCGTGGAGCATGGTTATTGTTGGCGTTAACCGCCTTTGCGCTGGAGCTCGTCGCGCTGTGGTTCCAGCACGTCATGCTGCTAAAACCTTGCGTGTTGTGTATTTACGAACGTAGCGCATTATTTGGCGTGATGGGTGCAGGGCTGGTGGGTGCTATCGCGCCAAAAACACCACTGCGCTATGTGGCGATGATAATCTGGATTTACAGTGCCTGGCGCGGACTTCAGTTAGCGTATGAGCACACCATGATTCAGCTGCACCCATCCCCGTTTATGACCTGTGATTTTGCCGCACGCTTCCCAAGCTGGCTGCCACTGGACAAATGGCTGCCGCAGGTGTTTTTAGCGTCCGGTGACTGTGCTGAGCGCCAGTGGTCTTTTTTAACCCTGGAAATGCCGCAGTGGCTGTTGGGGATCTTCGCCGCCTACCTGGTGGTCGCCGTGCTGGTAGTGATAGCACAGCCGTTCAAACCGAAAAAACGTGACCTCTTCGGTCGCTAACAGAGACGCTCCTTCGGGAGCGTTTTTTTTGCCTTAAATTCATTGCCTGCTGGCATCTATAAGATGTATATTAAATACATCTTATAGATGCCACACCAAGGAGATGTCTTATGTCCCATTTACGCATCCCGGCAAACTGGAAAGTTAAACGCTCTACTCCCTTCTTCACGAAAGACAACGTCCCGGCAGCACTGCTTTCTCACCATAACACTGCAGCAGGCGTTTTTGGCCAGCTTTGCGTGATGGAAGGTACGGTAACGTATTACGGCTTTGCCAATGAAGACGCAAAAGAGCCTGAAGTAAAAGTGGTGATTAATGCCGGTCAGTTTGCGACCAGTCCGCCGCAGTACTGGCATCGCGTTGAATTAAGCGACGACGCCCAATTCAACATCAATTTCTGGGTTGAAGATGACAACCATGGCGATGAGATGTATCAGGCGAAAAAGTCTTAAGCCTTAACGCCTGCTAATCGATGGGCGGCTTAGTCCGCCCATGAAGGTTTGTTCAAAATATGATCCTGCCAGTCACGCACTTCCGATTCTTTCACTGCAATATGACGTACTGAAATACGTTCACCGTGCATCGCCGCTTTTGATCCCGTCAGCAGTGGATGCCACTCCGGCAGCCCTTTACCTTCCGCTAGCAGACGATACGCACAGGTCATCGGCAGCCATTCAAAGGTGGGCAGATTATCGCGCGTCAGTTTGATACAGTCAGGCTCGTACTCGAATCGGCGTTCGTAATTACGGCACTGACAGGTTTTGATATTGAGCTGCTTACACGCGACGTTAGTAAAATAGATTTCGTCGGTGTCTTCATCCATCAGCTTATGCAGGCAGCATTGACCACACCCGTCACATAATGACTCCCACTCGGCATCGGTCATTTCATCCAGGGTTTTACTTTGCCAGAAAGGTATGTCGCTCATCAGGGTATCCGCTATTGCAATAAAGCTGCACCTTATAACCAGTCTGGCACGCTGATGCAAGTTTTGCCGCCCGAAAAGGCGGCAAGAAGAGATTACAGCACGCGTGTCGTCAGCGTTTGACCATGAAAACTGATAGCCAGTTCATCACCGCTGTTTAACGGCCCAACTCCTGCTGGCGTCCCCGTCAACACAACATCGCCCGCTTTGAGGGTAAAGAAACGACTCATATAGGCAATCAAAGGCACGATTTGATGGATCATATCCGCCGTGGTGCCGTGCTGGCGCTGCTCACCGTTAACCGTTAACCCGAGCATCGTATCCTGAGGATCACCATTAAATTCCGCCACCGGAATAAACCCTGACAGCGGGCAAGAGTTATCAAAGCCCTTCGCTTTTTCCCACGGTTGCCCCGCCTTCTTCATTTTGCCCTGAATATCACGCAGGGTCAGATCCAACGCGACGCCATAGCCCGCAATGGCTTTGCGCACATGTTCTTCCGTCGCCTGACGTAGGGTCGCGCCAATCAAAACAGCCAGCTCAACTTCATGGTGAACCGAACCCATATCAGATGGGATCACCAGCGGCTGGCGTAAATCGCACAGCGCGGTTTCCGGTTTAATAAACAGCACCGGTTCTTCCGGAGGCGTTCCACCCATCTCTTTAATATGGTTGGCATAGTTACTCCCTACGCAAACCACCTTACTCACCGGATAATCCAGCAGAGCACCATGCCAGTTATGATGTTGATACATTACTTTCCCCTAACGTAGTTATCAATTTCAGGTACTGCATCGATGGGGCGTGCTGCTGCCGGATGCAGTTTAACGTTTATCGTCTGGTGTATTTTGTTTCGTCGCGGCCAGATGCTGTTTAAGTAAATCTTCTGGCGGCGGTGGTATTTGTAAATAATAGCCCTGCTCGGTGAGTGCCTGTTTTACTTTTTCCAGATCGGCATTAACCAGCTTTTTACGGCCATCAAGCGGCAACATCATTGCCAGCGTCGGCTGACCAAATCCTTTCATCAGTTCTTCAGGAACTCGCGAGAAATCGTCTTTTTTTTCGACATATAAATAGGTCTGGTCACGTTTACTGCTTCGGTAGATCACACAAAACATATCTTTTACTCTGAATTCACGGAATGGTGGCTTGCCTCAATATAATACTGACTATAACATGCCTTATAGTCTTCGGAATATCACCCCGCGCTGGGGATGATAAATAGCAAATTGAGTAAGGCCAGGATGTCAAACACGCCAATCGAGCTTAAAGGCAGTAGCTTCACCTTATCAGTGGTTCATTTACATGAAGCAGAACCCGAGGTTATTCGTCAGGCGTTGGAAGACAAAATCGCGCAGGCACCTGCTTTTTTAAAACATGCTCCCGTAGTGGTTAACGTGAGTGGTCTTGAAAGCCCGGTAAACTGGTCAGCGCTGCAGAAGGTTGTCGCGTCTACCGGATTGCGCATTATCGGCGTTAGCGGATGCAAAGATGCCAGACTCAAGGCAGAAATCGACGAAATGGGTCTTCCTTTACTGACTGAAGGTAAAGAAAAAGCTATTCGTCCTGCGCCCGTTGAGGCCCCGGCTCCCGTCGCTCCGCCACAAAACGTTACTCCCATCACAAAAACACGATTAATAAATGTGCCGGTTCGTTCCGGTCAGCGCATTTATGCACCACAATGTGATCTGATTGTTACAAGCCACGTCAGTGCAGGCGCAGAGCTTATCGCTGATGGCAATATTCATGTTTATGGAATGATGAGAGGCCGTGCGTTGGCAGGCGCAAGCGGTGACCGGGAAGCGCAAATTTTTTGTACCCATCTGACGGCAGAACTGGTGTCTATCGCAGGTGTTTATTGGCTGAGTGATAAAATCCCAGCAGAATTTTATGGCAAAGCGGCACGTCTGCAATTAGCAGAGAACGCTTTGACAGTTCAACCGTTGAATTGATCCCTTTTTAACAAGGAATTTCTATGGCACGCATTATTGTTGTTACTTCGGGTAAAGGGGGCGTTGGCAAAACCACCTCCAGCGCGGCCATCGCTACAGGTTTGGCCCAGAAGGGAAAGAAAACTGTCGTTATTGATTTTGATATCGGCCTGCGTAATCTCGATCTGATTATGGGTTGTGAACGCCGCGTCGTTTACGACTTCGTCAACGTTATTCAGGGCGATGCGTCGTTAAATCAGGCGCTAATCAAAGATAAGCGTACCGAAAATCTCTTTATTCTTCCGGCCTCACAAACTCGCGATAAAGACGCGCTGACGCGTGAAGGCGTCGCGAAAGTTCTGGACGATCTGAAAACGATGGAATTCGACTTCATCGTCTGCGACTCTCCGGCGGGTATTGAAACCGGTGCGCTGATGGCCCTGTATTTTGCCGATGAAGCGATTATTACCACCAACCCGGAAGTCTCCTCTGTACGTGACTCTGACCGTATACTGGGTATTCTGGCGTCGAAATCTCGTCGCGCGGAAAACGGTGAAGATCCAATTAAAGAGCATTTGTTGCTGACGCGCTACAACCCTGGCCGCGTTAATAAAGGTGACATGCTGAGCATGGAAGACGTACTGGAAATTCTGCGAATCAAGCTGGTTGGCGTGATTCCTGAAGATCAGTCAGTCCTACGCGCGTCTAACCAGGGTGAGCCGGTTATTCTCGACATCAATGCTGATGCCGGTAAAGCCTATGCTGATACCGTAGACCGTCTGTTGGGAGAAGAACGTCCTTTCCGCTTCATTGAAGAAGAGAAGAAAGGTTTCCTCAAACGCCTGTTCGGAGGATAAGTTATGGCATTACTGGATTTTTTTCTCTCGCGGAAAAAGAGCACAGCGAACATCGCTAAAGAGCGACTGCAGATTATTGTTGCGGAACGTCGTCGTAGTGACGCCGAGCCACATTATTTACCGCAGCTGCGTAAGGATATTCTCGACGTTATCTGTAAGTATGTACAAATTGATCCCGAAATGGTCACGGTACAACTTGAACAAAAAGACGGCGATATTTCGATCCTCGAACTTAACGTGACATTACCTGAAGCAGAAGAGTCTAAATAAGCTCTTTTGTCGCTAAATCATGGTTACGAAAAAGGCAGATTATTCTGCCTTTTTTATTTTCTGTCTCTGACTAACCTATCGAGCATTTATTCCAAAGTAAACTTTGGGTAGTTTTCGGCAAAATAGCGGCGCAAATACTCAACCGTAATACGGATTTTTGCCGACGTCGCCAGCCGGGAGACATAAACAGCCCATATATTGGCGGGTTGATAATACTCAGGCAATATATGCACCAGATGTCCGCTGGCAATGTTGTCGCAAACGTCCCACCACGAACGCAAAGCAATTCCCTGCCCATCCAGACACCATTGATGTACCACTTCGCCATGGTTAGACGACAGCGGCCCCGTAACCTTTATTGAGTGTGCGCCCTCTTTATTACGCATTTGCCAGATACCAAACGGATGGTCGCGTTCTTTAATAACCAGGCAGGGAAAAGTAGAAAGATCGTTCAGTTGTTTCGGCACTCCATGCTGCGCCACAAACTCCGGCGAGGCGCACAGAATACGATAGTTAGTCGCCAGCTTGCGGGCAATCAGGTTCGGCGCGATATCATCCCCGATACGAATATCGAGATCGACGCCCTCATTGACCATATCTACCAGACGGTCTTCAACATCGAACCTCAGTTCTAACTGCGGGTACTCTTTTGCCAGCGCAGACAGCGCCGGAGCGACCACCCGGCGGCCAAAACCAAAGCTACTGATAATTCGTAGCATCCCCTGCGGGATCTGCCTGGCATCGGACAGCTCGTCCATCATCTGATCGACATCCTGCAGGATCCGCTGTGCCCATTCGTAGATCCGCTCCCCCTCTTCCGTGATGGTTACGCGCCGCGTTGTTCGGTGCAACAGCACCACGTTCAGCGTTTGCTCCAACAGGGCAACGCGCTTACTGATAAAAGCCGGAGATACGCCCAGCTCTTCGGCAACGGCGGCAAATCCCGCACGACGGGCAACCAGCATAAAGACGCGTAAATCATTTAGCAGCGGCAGATTATTCATGATCTGTGTTTTATGTTTCACCAGTTAGGGGGATTAACTATTAATCAGTCAATTATAGGATACGGGGAAAGTCAATTTTGATGGCGTACAAGTGAGAGCTGCTATGAAGAAAACCTGTCGTATTGCCGCTATCCCCGGAGATGGCATTGGTAAAGAAGTCCTGCCTGAAGGCATTCAGGTGTTGCAGGCAGCCGCCGAGCGTTGGGGGTTGTCACTCAGCTTTGAGCAAATGGAATGGGCCAGCTGCGAGTACTACGCCCATCACGGAAAGATGATGCCGGATGACTGGCATAAGCAGTTACAATCCTTCGATGCTATCTATTTTGGTGCCGTTGGCTGGCCGGAAACCGTACCGGACCACATCTCATTATGGGGTTCACTGCTTAAGTTTCGCCGCGAATTCGACCAGTATGTCAACCTGCGCCCGGTACGCCTGTTTCCAGGCGTACCTTGCCCGCTGGCAGGCAAGCAGCCAGGTGACATCGATTTCTACGTGGTGCGCGAGAACACCGAGGGAGAATACTCTTCACTCGGCGGACGCGTAAGCGAAGGTACAGAACACGAAGTGGTTATCCAGGAGTCGGTCTTCACCCGTCGCGGTGTGGATCGAATTTTGCGTTACGCTTTCGAGCTGGCGCAAAACCGCCCGCGCAAAACCCTGACCTCGGCGACCAAATCCAATGGACTTGCCATCAGCATGCCGTACTGGGACGAGCGCGTGGAAGCAATGGCGGCTCACTATCCCGAGATCCGTTGGGATAAACAGCATATTGATATACTCTGCGCCCGCTTTGTGATGCAGCCGGAGCGTTTTGACGTGGTGGTTGCCTCCAACCTGTTTGGCGACATCCTTTCCGATCTCGGTCCAGCCTGTACCGGAACGATTGGCATTGCGCCTTCAGCCAACTTAAACCCGGAACGCACCTTCCCGTCTCTGTTCGAGCCAGTACACGGTTCGGCCCCCGATATCTACGGCAAGAACATCGCCAACCCTATAGCGACTATCTGGGCTGGCGCCATGATGCTCGATTTCCTTGGCAACGGTGATGCTAACTATAAAGCCGCCCACGACGGTATTCTGGCGGCAATTGAGCAGGTTATTGCCAGCGGCCCGAAAACACCGGATATGAAAGGCACTGCCACCACGCAACAGGTTGGTGAGGCCATCTCTCGGGCATTGCGTTAGAGGTCAAACCACGGAATATGAGCCGCGTCACTGACGCGGCTTTTTTATGCTTTTTATGGCACCAATAACCTGCGCCAATTCACCTTTTATTATTTCCGTTCTGTGTTTTATTGCTTCACGCATCGAGCAATTGTTTAATTCATGTAAAGAACAAATAATAAAATTGTTAAATACAAGATCACTGATTCCCTACAGCATGATAACAACGACAGGCTAATGCCATACGCGGGCAACTGTGCCCAGGAGATCCCATGTTGAGCAACGTTAAGAAAAAAGACATGCCGCTGATAGCCATCAGTCTGGTGGCTATTCTTTTCATCGCCGCCACACTTAGTCTCTTCCCTCAGCAGTCTGCACAAGTCGCAAATACCCTTTTTAACGGCGTTACCCGGATGCTGGGTTCCGCCGTGCAGATCCTCGTTCTGATGGCGATGGGTCTGGTCGTCTGGCTGGCCACCAGCAAATACGGCAACATTCGTCTGGGAGAAGGAAAAGCGGAATACAGCACGCTGTCCTGGCTGTTTATGTTTATTTGTGCCGGACTAGGTTCCTCCACGCTCTATTGGGGCGTTGCTGAGTGGGCCTATTATTACCAGACCCCAGGTCTGAATATCGCTCCGCACTCGCAAAAAGCGCTGGAATACAGCTTACCCTACTCTTTTTTCCATTGGGGAATCAGCGCCTGGGCGACCTATACGCTGGCTTCATTAACCATGGCCTACCACTTTCATGTGCGGAAAAACAAAGGGCTGAGCCTGTCCGGAATAATCGCCGCTATCACCGGCGTGCATCCGCAGGGCGTCTGGGGCCGGCTGGTTGATTTGATGTTCCTGATCGCCACAGTTGGCGCGTTAACCATCTCTCTGGTTGTCACCGCCGCCACCTTTACCCGTGGTTTATCTGCTCTCACGGGTTTACCGGATAACTTCACAGTACAGGCGTTTGTTATCCTGTTCTCTGGCGGCATTTTCTGTCTGAGCTCCTGGATTGGCATCAACAACGGCTTGCAACGTCTGAGCAAAATGGTCGGCTGGGGGGCGTTTTTACTGCCGCTGCTGGTGCTGATTGTCGGCCCGACCGAGTTCATCACCAACAACATCATTAACGCCATCGGTCTGACGACACAAAACTTTTTGCAGATGAGTCTGTTCACCGACCCGCTCGGCAACGGTGAGTTCACCCGCAACTGGACGGTGTTCTATTGGCTGTGGTGGATCTCCTACACCCCTGGCGTGGCAATGTTTGTCACTCGCGTATCCCGTGGTCGCAAAATCAAAGAGGTTATCTGGGCGTTAATCCTGGGTAGTACCGTTGGCTGCTGGTTCTTCTTTGGCGTGATGGAAAGCTACTCCATTCACCAATTTGTGAACGGTGTGATCGACGTACCGCAGGTTATGGCCACGTTAGGCGGCGAAACAGCCGTACAGCAAGTGTTGATGTCGTTGCCTGCCGGGAAACTGTTCCTGGTGGCGTATCTGGCGATCATGATTATTTTTCTCGCCTCGCATATGGATGCCGTCGCCTACACCATGGCGGCCACCAGCATGCGTAACCTGCAGGAAGGGGAAGATCCGCAGCGTAGCTTACGTCTGTTCTGGTGCGTGGTCATCACCCTGATCCCATTATCGATTTTGTTCACCGGCGCGTCCCTGGAAACCATGAAGACCACGGTGGTTCTGACCGCACTTCCCTTCCTCGCCATTCTGTTGGTGAAGGTTGGCGGTTTTCTTCGCTGGGTACGGCAGGACTATGCCCACGTTCCTGCACATCAAATTGAAGGTCATCTCCCCGAAACGCCAGTGGACGTCCCCGTCGCACCACCGGCCGGGACATTACTCAAAGGCGACAATTAAGCGCCAGTAAAAAATCCTCTTACTCACAAATTAAAGGTATTCCAATGAGCAATCTGAGCCCTGAGTTTATTCTGCCGCAAAATTTCTGTGCCAACCCGCAGGACGCCTGGACTATTCCTGCCCGGTTCTATACCGACCATCAGGCCTTCGAGCACGAGCAGGAGAAAGTGTTCGCTAAGAGCTGGATTTGTGTAGCCCACAGTAGCGAACTGGCGAAACCCAATGATTATGTAACCCGGGAAGTGATTGGCGAGAACATCGTGCTGGTACGTGGTCGCGATAACGTGTTGCGCGCGTTCTACAACGTTTGCCCGCATCGTGGTCATCAACTGTTGAGCGGCGAAGGGAAAGCGAAAAATGTGATTACCTGCCCTTACCACGCCTGGGCATTCAAGCTTGACGGTAACCTGGCGCATGCACGTAACTGCGAAAACGTTGCCAACTTCGACAGTGAGAAAGCACATCTCACCCCGGTACGGCTGGAAGAATATGCCGGATTCGTGTTTATCAACATGGATCCGAACGCGGGCAGCGTAGAAGAACAACTCCCAGGTCTTGCAGACAAAGTTATCGAAGCCTGCCCTGATGTGCATGACCTGAAGCTGGCGGCGCGCTTTACGACCCGAACTCCAGCCAACTGGAAGAATATTGTCGATAACTATCTGGAGTGCTACCACTGCGGCCCGGCTCACCCTGGTTTTTCCGACTCGGTTCAGGTTGATCGTTACTGGCATACTATGCACGGCAACTGGACGCTACAATACGGTTTCGCCAAACCGTCAGAGCAGTCATTTAAGTTCGAAGAGGGTGTTGATGCCGCCTTCCACGGTTTCTGGCTGTGGCCGTGCACCATGCTCAACGTTACGCCAATCAAAGGCATGATGACCGTTATCTACGAATTTCCAGTGGATGCAGAAACTACGCTGCAAAACTATGACATCTACTTCACCAACGAAGAACTGACCGAAGAGCAGAAACAACTGATCGAATGGTATCGCAACGTCTTCCGCCCTGAAGATTTACGACTGGTTGAAAGCGTCCAAAAAGGGTTGAAATCGCGCGGGTATCGCGGTCAGGGCCGCATTATGGCCGACACCAGCGGCAGCGGTATCTCCGAACATGGCATTGCCCATTTCCATAATCTGGTCGCGCAGGTGTTTCAGGAATAACCAGAGGCTGTAACGACAGGTTCCGGCGCATCGTTAAGCCGCGCCGGACAGATTTTTTAGGGAGTGCCGCAATGTCTGATTATCAAATGCAAGAAGTCCGGGTCAGCCGGATTGAGACGATTACCGCGCAGGTAAAACGCTTTACTTTAACGGCGACATCAGGCGAGCCGTTGCCCGCGTTTCAGGGTGGCAGCCATATTATCGTGCAGATGCGCGATGGCGAGAATCTGTACAGCAATGCTTACTCGCTGATGAGTTCCCCCTTTGATACGAGCGCCTGGCAAATCGCCGTACGACTAGAGGAAGCATCCAAAGGCGGCTCACGATATCTGCATCAAAACGTGAAACCCGGCGACACGCTCACGATCTCCACACCAAACAATCTGTTCGCCCTCGCCCCTCAGGCACAACAACATCTGTTGATTGCCGGAGGTATCGGCATCACACCGTTTTTATCGCATATCCCGGAACTGGAACACTCTAAGGCGCAATGGCAACTGCATTATTGCTCTCCCAGTCAGGACAACTGCGCGTTTTATGACGAACTTCTGCAACACCCCAGCGTCGATCGTATTCATCTGCATCTGTCAAGCGCAGGGACCCGCCTTGATTTATCTCGCCTGCTGGCCGATGTCGAACCCGGAACACATATTTACACCTGCGGTCCAGCAGTGCTCAACGATGCCGTCAGAGAAGCGGCTTCCCTCCATAGACTGGACAGCAATACGCTACATTTCGAACAATTTGCGCTGGAAGATAAAAGCGGTGATGCCTTTACCCTGATTCTGGCGCGTTCCGGACGCGAGTTTGTGGTCCCGGAAGAGATGACCATTTTGCAGGTTATCGAAAATAACAAAGCCGCGCGCGTTGAGTGCCTGTGCCGGGAAGGTGTTTGCGGCACCTGTGAAACGACGATTCTTGAAGGGGAAGCGGATCACCGCGATCAGTATTTCAGCGACGACGAAAAAGCCAGCCAGCAAAGCATGCTTATTTGCTGCTCACGCGCCAAAGGTAAGCGCCTGGTGCTTGATTTGTAGCGTTGCGCAGGCCGGGTTAGCAATGGCGCAACCCGGCGAGCCTGGTGACTTACTGCGGATATTCCTGCAGCAGCGCGTTGAGACGATCGGACATCAGTTCGCCACGCCAACCGGAAACCAACTCCGGCAGGGTCTGCTGCGGCTTTAATTTCCAGTGCCAGTTGAGTAGCTGGTTGATTTGACGGCGTGAAGCCAGCAGTTCGACGCTAAGATTATGCTCAGTACTTACCTCGGCAACCAGCGCCTTAATAGCTTTAAACGCTTTGCGGTATCCAGGCATATCCATCAAATTCAGCAGCGGCTGTGGCAGTGATTCTTCCGGTAAAGCCTGCGCTTTTTCTACCAGAGAAATCAGCGTTTTGCCGTGGAAGCGAATTTCACTACCGGAAAGGCCGAGGCTGTCCAGTTCACCCAGACTCCCTGGCATATAACGAGCGACCGCCCACAGGTGTTCTTCACGCACCACAAAGTTCACCGCCAGATCGCGCTCACGCGCTTTACGCAGTCGCCAGTCGGCAAGCAGTTGCAGGCAGGCCAACTGACGAGTACGCAACTGCCAGGCGTTAGTGATATCGCGCCATGCGTCTTCAGGCGCCAGAACCTCCTGGCGACGCTGCTGCATTAAGCGACATTCGTCCAGTGCGGCTGGCAGCCAGCCGCTGGCTTCAGTTTCAACCATCAGTTTTGTGGTGATCGGTAATAGATACCAGACATCAGCCGCCGCGTACTCACACTGACGCTCGGTCAGCGGTCTGGCCAGCCAGTCGGTGCGGGATTCGCTTTTGTCCAGTGCCACCCCCGTAAACTCTTCCACCATCGCGGCAAACCCCCACGACATCGGACGACCGCAAAAAGCAGCCAGAATTTGTGTATCAATCAACGGCTGCGGCAGTTCGCCAAAAGCGTTGAGAAACACTTCCAGATCTTCGCTACCTGCATGCAGGAATTTGGTGATGGCAGTATCACGCAGAATATCGCGCAGCGGCGACCAGTCGGTGATCCCCTGCGGATCAATCAGAGCAACGTGTTTGCCATCAAACAGCTGGATCAGCCCCAACTGCGGATAATAGGTACGCGTGCGAACAAATTCTGTATCCAGGGCTATCGCCGGAAATTCACGGACGGCTTCGCACAGCGTGGCCAACGCGTCGTCCGTGGTGATCATTTGATAATTCAAATCGTGCTCTCTTAGGTTTGCGCCAAAAAAAACGCCGGATTTCCCGGCGTTTTCTACTGGCTGACTTAACGCTCAGCCTTTATTGTCCACTTTGGCACGCGCTTCGTCACGTAATTCTCGTCGCAAAATTTTACCAACGTTAGATTTCGGCAACTCATCGCGAAACTCCACCAGCTTTGGTACTTTATAGCCCGTCAGGTGACGACGACAGAAAGTGACCAGCGCTTCATCGGTTAACGAGGCATCTTTCTTCACTACGAAAATTTTCACCGCTTCACCGCTGCTGCCGGACGGAACCCCAACCGCAGCCACTTCCTGCACGCCAGGGTGTTGCATAACCACGTCTTCAATTTCATTAGGGTAGACGTTAAAGCCGGACACCAGGATCATATCTTTCTTACGATCGACAATACGCAGGAAGCCTTCATCATCCATCACCGCAATATCGCCGGTGTGCAGCCAGCCGTCTTTGATGATTTCGTCAGTGGCGTCTGGTCGCTGCCAGTAGCCCAGCATCACCTGTGGACCTTTCACACACAGCTCACCCGGTTCTCCCGGCGGCACTTCGTTGTCGTCGTCGTCCACCAGCTTGACCTCAGTGGAGGGAACCGGTAAACCGATACTTCCGCTGTGGTAGTCAATATCGTGAGGGTTAACACTCACCAGCGGCGCACACTCCGTCAGGCCATAACCTTCCAGAAGATACTGCCCTGTCAGCTTCACCCAGCGCTCAGCCACTGCCTGTTGAACCGGCATTCCGCCACCTGCTGAAAGGTGCAGTGACGAGAAGTCCAGTTGCTGAAACTCTTTGTTATTCAGCAGTGCGTTAAACAGCGTATTTACGCCGGTCATCGCGGTAAACGGATACTTCGCCAGTTCTTTGACCAGTCCTGGGATATCACGCGGGTTAGTAATCAGCAGGTTTTGACCACCCAGCTCAATAAACAGCAGGCAGTTCATCGTCAGCGCAAAAATGTGATACAGCGGTAGAGCCGTTACCACCAGTTCTTTGCCCGGATGCAGCAACGGGCCGTAGGTGGCGTTAACCTGCTCCAGGTTAGCCAGCATGTTGCGGTGCGTGAGCATCGCGCCTTTCGCCACACCGGTTGTCCCGCCGGTATATTGCAGGAACGCCAGATCTTCCGACACCACTTCGGGTTTCACATACTGCATGCGATAGCCGTTTTGCAGCGCACTGCGAAACGAGATGGCATCCGGCAGGTGATATTTCGGCACCAGGCGCTTGATATACTTGACGACGAAGTTAACCAGCGTTCCTTTGGCGGTCGACAGCTGATCGCCCATACGCGTCAGGATCACGTGTTGCACCGACGTTTTGTCGACCACTTTTTCCAGCGTATGGGCAAAGTTGGACACGATGACAATCGCCGACGCGCCGCTATCGTTGAGCTGATGTTCCAGCTCGCGAGGCGTATACAACGGGTTCACGTTCACGACGATCATGCCGGCACGTAAAATCCCAAACAGTGCGACCGGATATTGCAGCAGATTCGGCATCATCAGCGCGACGCGATCGCCCTTTTTCAGCCCGAGCCCCTGTTGCAAATATGCGGCAAACGCACGGCTACGCTCTTCAAGCTTGCGGAAGGTCATCACCTCCCCCATGTTTACAAACGCGGGCTGATCGGCATACCGTCTTACTGAGTGTTCAAAGAGTTCCACCAGGGATTGATAACGGTCAGGATTGATCTCCGCAGGAACACCAGCGGGATAACGGTTAAGCCAAACCTTTTTCAATACATCACCTCTAAAATGCGTATTCGTCGTCATCACAACCCCAGGCAATAAACAAACTGTTAACATAATATTAACTCAGCGTACCAGTTTGTTTATTACACAACGACAAGGTTGCGAAGCACGTCACTATTTATTTTTCTTATATCCACGTTAATGCAGAAACAGCGGACGAGCCGCTGTTTCTTTTACCAATAAAACAAAGAGTTACTCTGTTACTATGGTCTGAACCTGTGCCGGGCCGGGATTGTACCAGCCCCATCCGCCGTAGCCACCGTAAGGCCAGCCACGCGCACCGTAGAACCAGGGGTCGATAGGCTGAGGCGGCATGACAATCTGCTGAGTAATATGCCAGCGTTTATAACCAGTTACCTGCATCAGCATGAATTTATACGGCGTATTACCGATTTTTCCGTCCACTGTACCGCTTATCGGGCCGACGACGGTGACCAGTTGCCCGCGAAAGTCCACCGGGTCAAGGAAGCCATTTACATCAGCATATATCCGCCCACGAGAGGCTTCACCCAGCACGGGGCGTGCACCGCTATCGAGCGGAACGGTGGCAATTTCCAGACGGGATTTTCCCTGCTGGTTCTGAATATCCACCACTTTGCCGCCGAAACGCGCTTCCTGTCCGACATACAGCTGCGGCGCATTCATCACCCGCACCAGATCCTGCTGCGGCATCGGGCTCGAACCTTTAATCGCATCCGGGATGGTGACGCAGCCGCTAAGCATTAACGCTAAGGCCCCCGCCAACACACCTTTCAATAACTGCTTTTGCACCGCCATATTGTGACTCCCTTTTCTTAGCTTCTGCCCCAGCCTGTTCACAATGCCGTGCACTGACGACTGTACGTCTTAGCCGGGGTTCTACTACTAAGATTCATTCTTTACCGGGAAGTTTCTTCCACGCCACGGTGTTACGTAAATAAACCGGTTCAGCGTGTTCGACCGCTACGGTCTCACCCGCAGCCAGCATTTGCGTGGCGACGGGCAGCATGTCTTCAGCCGCTGGAAGCAGCACGTCACCATCGCTGAGCGTCAGCCCGCTGTCTTTACCAAGCTCAGGCCATGCCGGCCAGCCCGTCCCGACCGTCACCCAGTCGCCAGACAGCTGCAATAAACGCTCATGTACCTGCTCGGGGGTTAACACCGCTTCGGTTTCTTCACCGTGCCAGTTACCGTTGTCATCACGCTGGTATTCGGCCCAGTAGACTTCGCCCATTCGCGCGTCAATCGCCGCCAGCACGCGAGTCGCGCCCGACTTACGCCAGGCGCCCTGCGCCATGGTCGCCAGGGTGGAGACGCCGATCATCGGTAAGTTTGCGCCTAACGCCAGCCCCTGAGCAATGCCAATACCGATACGCACGCCGGTGAAACTGCCGGGACCGCGACCAAACGCCAGGGCGTCGATATCGGTTAACGTGAGATCGCCAGCGGCCAGGATTTCCTGAACCATCGGTAAAATTCGTTGGGTGTGTTCTCGTGGGCAAAGCTCAAAGTGAGCCTTGATAGTACCGTCATTCCACAGGGCAACAGAGCACGCCTCTGTGGCGGTATCGATAGCCAGAATTCGCATGGGTGTTTGTGATCAGATCAATAAATTTGGCGCGCATCTTACCACACTCCGTAACAAATTACTCAGTCGTTGGTATGGCAAGAAAGCGAACCGCGCGAGCGATGTCACGCGTCCGCGGCGCAGGAGGAAGACTCGCCAGGAAGGTGGCGCCGTATGGCCGCATAACCAGACGATTGTCGCAAATCACCAGCACGCCGCGATCGTCAGCATCACGTATCAGACGCCCTACACCCTGCTTCAGGGTGATTACCGCATCCGGCAACTGGACGTCTTCAAACGGATCGCCGCCGCGCAGTCGACAATCCTCCATTCGGGCTTTTAACAACGGGTCGTCCGGCGAGGTAAACGGCAGTTTATCGATTATCACCAGCGACAGCGTATCGCCGCGCACGTCCACGCCCTCCCAGAAGCTGCTGGTGGCAACCAGTAGCGCATTACCTGCGCTGACAAACTGCTGTAGCAGTTGTCCTTTGCTGGTTTCGCCCTGCAGCAGTACGGGAAGTGTCATAGTAGCGCGGAATTGTTCCGCCAGATCGCGCATCATCGCGTGCGAAGTGCACAGCATAAAACAGCGACCGTTGTTCGCCTCGATAATAGGTCGCAGCATGGATGCTAACTGGCGTGCAGCCCCCGGCTGATTGGTTTGCGGGAGATTACGCGGCACGCACAGCAGCGCCTGGCGCGTGTAATCAAATGGGCTTGGCAGCAGCATCGACTCGGCATCTTCAATACCCAGTCGTGCAGTGAAATGATGAAGGTCATCGTTTACCGACAGCGTCGCGGAAGTAAAAATCCAGCAGCCCGGCTTTTGTTCCATCACTTCTTTGAATTTATCCGCCACCGTAAGCGGCGTCAGCGCGAGGGTGAAATGGCGGGAGGTGCATTCATACCAGTAGCTGAAGCCTGGCTGGTTGATCTCTTTCAGGCGCTTCAGACGCGCACGATAAAGCGTGGCGCGCTCAAACGCGGCATCCAGCAATGCCGAACGCCCAAGAGACAGCTTCGCCACGTCATAACACAGCTCCAGCGTGTCATCGAGCAGCAAAAACGCGCGCTGTACGCGCTGGTCGACCAGCAGTTCCCGCAGGTTTCCGCGATAGCCCGGCTCACCAAGCTGCAAGCGGAAGTCCTGAGCGCTTTGTGCAAGGCGATCGGCGCACTTTTGCAGCTGCTGAGTGTCTTTCAGCTCGGTCCGATAGGCAATGGTGATGTCTTTCGCCAGGTCTAACAGCTGGCGACTGGAGAGCGATTGACCAAAGTACTGGCTGGCGATATCCGGTAACTGATGCGCTTCATCGAAGATCATCACATCAGCTTCCGGGATCAGTTCGCCAAACCCGCTCTCTTTTACCACCATATCGGCGAGAAACAGATGATGGTTAACCACGACGACATCCGCATCCATCGCTTTTTTACGCGCTTTAACGACAAAACACTCTTTATACAGCGGGCAGTCGCTGCCCAGACAGTTGTCATTAGTGCTGGTCACCAGCGGCCAGGCCTGAGAGTCTTCCGCCACGCTGACGCAGGTGCTGATGTCCCCATCAAGGGTTTGATTTGACCAGGAGCGCAGCAGAATGACGTCGCTTAACGTTTGTACCGGCAAGTCGCCACCCGCCAGCGCCTGCTGTTCAAGACGCTCAAGGCACAGATAGTTTGAACGCCCTTTCAGCAGCGCCAGTTTACCGGTGAACTTCAGTGCCTTAGCGACGGTCGGGAGGTCGCGGCTGTATAGCTGATCCTGTAACGCCTTCGAGCCAGTGGAGACAATGACCTTCTTTCCGGCACGCAGCGCTGGGGCAAGATAAGCGTAGGTTTTACCCGTTCCGGTTCCGGCTTCTACCACCAGCGGTTGTGATTTTTCGATGGCATGACTGACGGCGATGGCCATCTGCCGCTGTGGTTCTCGCGGTTTAAAACCCGGTATCGCTTTAGCCAACTGACCGTCTGCTGCAAAATCGTCCGTCACACTGCCCCCTGTTCATTTGAACAGGGATTATGTCAGGCCAGCGGGTCTTTCGCCAGTTGAAGAGGTGACGTGGGCACAACATTATGGCAGTCTTGGCGCAACCCAAAGCTATTATGAAAAAACGTAAACGAGGAATGATTTATGACGATTGTGCGCATTGATGCCGAAGCGCGTTGGTCCGACGTGGTAATCCACAACAACACGCTGTATTACACCGGCGTGCCGGAAAATCTGGATGCAGACGCCTTTGAGCAGACGGCAAATACGCTGGCGCAAATTGATGCGGTGCTGGAAAAACAAGGCAGCAACAAGTCACGTATTCTTGATGCCACCCTATTTTTGGCAGACAAAAACGATTTTGCCGCCATGAACAAAGCCTGGGACGCGTGGGTCGTTGCTGGCCACGCGCCGGTACGTTGTACCGTTCAGGCCGGATTGATGAACACGAAATACAAAGTTGAGATTAAGATAATCGCTGCAGTTTAAGCGGCGTTATTCGTCTTCATCTTCAAAACGCGCCACGATCCGCTCGCCGGTATGACTGGCGCGTAACTCTTCAGCAACCAGAGCAATGGCTTGTCCGCTGCTCATCCCCTGCGACATCAGCTCCTGAATACGCTCTACCGCTTTTTGCTGCTGCTCATGACTGAGTGAAGGTAAACCTGCAAACATTGTTAACTCCTGCTAAATTGTCTGCGCTAATTATTTCATGCTACCGGGCAGTTAGCCAGTAGAGTAGCAACGAGTCAGGACTGATGAAGACGTTATCTCCCGCAGTAATCACATTACCCTGGCGTCAGGACGCCGCTGAACGCTATTTTTCGACATTAAGCCATCTGCCCTGGGCGATGCTGCTGCATTCGGGTCAAGCCGACCATCCGCATAACCGCTTTGATATTCTGGTGGCGGATCCCGTCACCACGTTGGTTACACGTGCTGAAGAGACCGTAGTGCAGGACGGGCACGCAATCACGCGCTCGCTTGATGATCCAATGACGGTATTACATTCCGCGCTAGCTGCACACAAGATTCACCCCGAGTATCACCCGGATCTGCCGTTTCAGGGCGGCGCGTTAGGTCTGTTTGGCTACGACCTTGGCCGACGCTTTGAATCTCTGCCCACTATTGCTGAGCGCGATATTACGCTACCGGATATGGCCGTTGGCATTTACGACTGGGCGCTGATTGTTGACCACAAGTTGCAGACCGTATCGCTGCTCAGCCATACCGATGTCGAGGCTCGCCTGAAATGGCTCGACGCGCAACAACCGCCAACGCGTGAGCCGTTTACATTGACCTCGGCGTGGCAGTCCAATATGAGCCGCGCCCGGTATGGCGAAAAATTCCGCCAGGTACAGGGCTATCTGCACAGCGGCGATTGTTACCAGGTCAACCTCGCGCAGCGTTTTCAAGCGCATTACGAGGGGGATGAGTGGCAGGCATTTGTCAAACTCAATCACGCTAACCGCGCCCCGTTCAGCGCGTTTATTCGTCTTGAGGAAGGCGTTATCCTCAGTCTTTCGCCGGAACGTTTTATTCTGCTGGAGAACCAGCATATCCAGACGCGTCCTATTAAAGGTACGTTGCCCAGGCTTGAAGATGCCGATGCCGATCGTGAGCAGGCCCGGCGGCTGGCGAATTCGCCGAAGGATCGTGCGGAGAACCTGATGATCGTCGATTTGATGCGTAATGATATTGGCCGCGTTGCCGTACCGGGGTCAGTACAGGTTCCGGAGCTGTTTGTCGTCGAACCGTTCCCTGCCGTTCATCATTTGGTCAGCACCATTACCGCACGTCTGCCAGAGTCATTACACGCCACCGATCTGCTACGCGCAGCCTTCCCCGGCGGCTCTATTACCGGTGCGCCGAAAGTGCGGGCGATGGAAATTATTGACGAACTGGAGCCACAAAGACGTAATGCCTGGTGTGGCAGCATCGGTTATCTGAGTTTCTGCGGCAATATGGATACCAGCATCACCATTCGCACGCTGACAGCCACAAACGGACAAATTTATTGTTCCGCTGGCGGCGGCATAGTGGCGGACAGTCAGGAAGACGCTGAGTATCAGGAAACATTTGATAAAGTGAATCGTATTTTGCACCAACTGGAGAACTGAGACGTGGAATACAGCAGCCTGACGCTTGATGATTTTTTATCGCGCTTTCAACTCCTGCGCCCGCAGGTCAATCATGCCGCGTTAAACCAGCGCCAGGCCGCCGTACTGATCCCCGTCGTGCGTCGTCCACAGCCGGGATTGTTGTTAACCCAGCGATCCGTTCATCTGCGCAAGCACGCCGGACAGGTCGCCTTTCCCGGTGGGGCGGTGGATAGCAGTGATGCCTCGTTAATTGCCGCCGCCCTTCGCGAGGCACAGGAGGAGGTGGCGATCCCACCTTCATGCGTAGAAGTGATCGGCGTTCTGCCGCCAGTCGACAGCGTGACCGGTTTCCAGGTCACCCCAGTGGTAGGCATTATCCCGCCTAATCTGCCGTATCGTGCCAGTGAAGATGAAGTTTCAGCCGTGTTCGAAATGCCGCTGGCCCAGGCCCTGCATTTAGGTCGTTACCACCCGTTGGATATTTACCGTCGTGGCGATTCACATCGCGTATGGCTTTCCTGGTATGAGCAATATTTCGTCTGGGGAATGACTGCCGGAATAATTCGTGAGCTGGCGCTGCAAATTGGCGTCAAGCCCTGACTATACTTATCTTTACGCGCGCCATAGACAACTTGAAACTCAGGTCACAACATTAGTAAAACCGCGGTTATCTATTAGTTTAATTCATGTGAATAGTTAAGCCGATCGCCGCGTTCCCTCTTACACTATGCGCAGTTATAACATCGTTACTGGAAAGCCCAGTCGCCCTGTAGGAGTATTATCGTGATTAGTCTATTCGACATGTTTAAGGTGGGGATTGGTCCCTCATCTTCCCATACCGTAGGGCCTATGAAGGCGGGTAAACAGTTCGTCGATGACCTGGTCGAAAAAGGATTACTGGACAGCGTTACTCGTGTCGCCGTCGACGTGTATGGTTCACTGTCGCTCACGGGTAAAGGTCACCACACCGATATCGCCATTATTATGGGTCTGGCGGGCAATGAGCCTGCTACCGTGGATATTGATAGCATCCCCGGATTTATCCGCGACGTAGAAACGCGTGGACGCCTGCTGCTTGCGCAAGGTCAGCACGAAGTGGATTTCCCGCAGAATGACGGGATGCGTTTTCACAACGGCAACCTGCCGCTGCATGAAAACGGAATGCAGATCCATGCGTACAATGGCGAAACCGTCATTTATAGCAAAACCTACTACTCAATCGGCGGTGGATTCATCGTTGATGAAGAACATTTTGGTCAGGATGCCGCGGGCGAGGTCAGCGTGCCTTATCCGTTCAAATCCGCGACTGAAATGCTGGAGTACTGCAACAGCACCGGCCTGTCTCTCTCTGGCATGGCGATGCAGAACGAACTTGCTCTGCACAGCAAAAAAGAGATTGAAGAGTACTTTGGCCACGTCTGGCAAACCATGCAGGCCTGTATCGATCGTGGCATGAACACCGAAGGTGTGTTGCCGGGTCCGCTGCGCGTTCCTCGTCGTGCTTCAGCTCTGCGTCGTATGCTGGTTTCCAGCGATAAGCTGTCCAACGATCCGATGAACGTGATCGACTGGGTGAACATGTTCGCGCTGGCCGTTAACGAAGAAAACGCCGCGGGCGGTCGCGTAGTGACAGCGCCAACCAACGGTGCCTGCGGTATCGTGCCTGCGGTACTGGCCTATTACGATCATTTCATCGAGTCCGTCAGCCCGGATATCTATACCCGCTATTTCCTGGCGGCTGGTGCGATTGGCGCGTTGTACAAAATGAACGCCTCAATCTCTGGTGCAGAAGTAGGTTGTCAGGGTGAAGTGGGCGTAGCCTGCTCCATGGCTGCCGCGGGTCTGGCTGAACTGTTGGGCGCGAGCCCTGAGCAGGTGTGTGTTGCTGCCGAAATCGGCATGGAACATAACCTCGGCTTAACCTGCGATCCGGTTGCCGGTCAGGTACAGGTTCCGTGCATTGAGCGTAACGCCATTGCTTCAGTGAAGGCGATCAACGCTGCGCGTATGGCAATGCGCCGTACCAGCGCGCCGCGCGTCTCGCTGGATAAAGTCATTGAGACCATGTACGAAACAGGTAAAGACATGAACGCCAAATACCGCGAAACGTCACGCGGTGGCCTGGCAATCAAAGTTCAATGTGACTAATACTTAATTTTCGCCCATCTGCGACGGATGGGCGAATTTGCCCCCTCTCCCTCGTCTACTGTAATTTTCCCCACTACACTTGCTCTGTTGCTGTTGGCTTCTGTGACCAACGGCTTATCGGGCGGCCCGCATGCAAACAGCACAACGGATCATTAAAAATTATCGCCGGAATCGCTTAATCGTCTGCACAGTATGTGCACTACTGACGCTCATCCTCACATTAACTGTCCGATTTATTTCGGAGCGTAATTTAAATCACCGAAATATCGTCACCTTTGCCAACCATGCTGTTGAAGAACTGGATGACGTGCTTTTACCCTTGCAGACCGGACGTGATGTATTGCTGCCGTTAATTGGCCTCCCCTGCTCAGTAGCGCGTTTACCCTTAAGCAAACATGCCGCAAGACTGCAAACGGTGCGTTCTATTAATCTGATTCAACGCGGGATCCTCTACTGCTCCAGCATTTTTGGGTATCGCAATGTCCCCATTCGTCAACTACAGTCCGAATTACCCAGCCGGGAACCGCAACTGCTGCTGTCTACTGACCATTCGCTGATAAAAGGCAGCCCGATTCTGACGCAATGGTATCCATCCTCTGCCGATGGTGAAGATGGCGTGCTGGAAATCGTCAATATCGATTTATTGTCGTCTATGTTGCTTGAACCCCAGCCGCCGCAGATCACCGATGCCAGCTTAACCGTTGGTAATCGGCATCTACTGTATGATCAAGGTGTGGTCGATACTCTGCCTAAGCTAAATGATGAAAAACGCTACCAGCTGTCATCTCAACATTTCCCGTTTACCATTAGCGTCACCGGCCCCGGTCCCAGTGAACTGGCGATTAAACATCTGCCAACACAGCTGCCGCTGGCGGTGATCCTAAGTTTATTAGTGGGTTACCTGGCATGGCTGGCGACTGCCAGCAGAATGAGTTTTTCCTGGGAGATTAATCTGGCCCTTGCTGCTCGGGAATTCGAGCTGTTTTGCCAGCCGCTGCTTAATTCGCAAACCCAGCAATGCATGGGCGTGGAGATTCTTCTACGCTGGAATAACCCACGCCAGGGTTGGATCTCTCCGGAAGTGTTTATTCCCATCGCTGAGGAGCACAACCTGATTGTGCCGCTAACCCGTCATGTCATCGCAGAAACCATTCAGCAAAGACACGTTTTCCCGATGAGCAGTCAGTTTCATATTGGGATTAATGTCGCCGCCAGCCATTTTCGTAACGGCACGCTGCTAAAAGATCTTAATCAGTACTGGTTCAGCCAGCACCCAATCCAGCAGTTGGTTATCGAACTGACCGAACGCGATGCGTTACTGGATGTGGATTATCGGGTCGTACGCGAATTAAATCGTCTTGGCGTAAAACTGGCAATTGATGATTTCGGTACCGGTAACAGCTCGCTCTCCTGGCTGGAAAAACTCCGCCCGGATGTGCTGAAGATCGATAAATCATTTACTTCGGCAATAGGAACAGACGCCGTGAACTCAACCGTCACAGACATCATTATCGCTTTGGGGAAAAAATTGAATATAGAACTGGTGGCGGAAGGCGTTGAAACCCAGGCGCAGGCTCAGCATTTGCGCCGACACGGCGTACATTTGTTGCAAGGTTTTTTGTACGCAAAGCCAATGCCGCTGCGTGATTTCCCAAAATGGCTGGCGGGCAGCACACCGCCGCCCACCCGACATAACGGGCGACACAGTATGCCCGTCATGCCGTTTCGCTAAACCCGATTACTCGTCTTCGTCGTGAGCGGGTTGTTCTTTAACAATGCGAACTAAATCCACACGATAGTCATTCGCTTCGACAATCGTAATGCTCAGCGGTGCAACCTCGATAACATCACCTACGCGTGGAATATGGCCGTTAGCCGCAATGACTAAACCTGCCACCGTGGCGATATCTTCGTCTTCATTCACTAACGTATCCACGTCCAGCGCCTGTTGCAACGCATGCAGATCGGTACCGCCTTTGACCAACCAACCACCTGCATCAGCAATAATTTCAGGTGTTTCATCGGCATCCGGGAATTCACCGGCAATGGCTTCTAATACGTCCAGCGGCGTGACCAGACCCTGTACTACGCCAAACTCGTTAGTGACGATAACGAAGCTACCGCGGGCACGACGCAGTACGCCTAACAGATTGATCGGGTCCAGCGTCTCCGGAACAACAATAGCCGGAGAAGCAGAGGCAATCGCCGCCACATCCACACCGTCTTCCAGCGCCACCAGCAGCTCTTTAGCACGCACGATACCGATGATTTCATCCAGTTCCCCACGACACACCGGGAACAGGCTGTGAGGTGATGAGAGCAACTGCTCGCGAATTTCTGCCACGCTCAGGTCGGCATCAACCCAGCTGATTTCACCACGAGGCGTCATAATGCCACGTAACGAACGCGACGCCAGGGAGAGGACGCCGTTGATCATATAGCGTTCTTCTTCCACAAACGCGCCTTCCGGGACAGGAACCGGCACCGGGTTATCGGATTCCATCTGCACGCTGGCCTGACGTTTACCGCCCATCAGACGCAGGATTGCATCGGCAGTACGTGCACGCAGCGGCAGCGTCGACTGGTGACGAATAAAGTTACGACGGGCAATCTGGTTAAACAACTCGATGATGATCGAGAAACCAATCGCCGCATACAGATAACCTTTCGGAATATGGAAGCCAAACCCTTCGGCAACCAGGCTCAGACCAATCATCAACAGGAAGCTCAAACACAGCACCACCACCGTCGGGTGTTGGTTCACAAATCGTGTCAGCGGCTTAGAGGCCAGCAGCATCACGGCCATGGCAATCACTACTGCCGCCATCATCACAGGCAGATGGTTGACCATGCCGACCGCCGTAATCACGGCATCCAGCGAGAACACCGCATCGAGGATGACAATCTGCGTTACGACAACCCAA
Organism: Citrobacter sp. Cpo071; assembly: GCF_030332765.1. NCBI lineage: Bacteria > Pseudomonadati > Pseudomonadota > Gammaproteobacteria > Enterobacterales > Enterobacteriaceae > Citrobacter > Citrobacter sp. Cpo071. The sequence goes on from NZ_JAOWHE010000085.1 coordinate 1,027,751, forward strand.
AAGCTCGCATACCCTTTCGTCTGCCCGGTATCATGTTCACGGTTTTCCAGTCGCTCATGCAGCTCTGTCGTAGCCTTGAACAAGAGGAAGATACCCCCCAGCAGCATAATCAGATCGCGCCCCGAGAACGCATAGTCCATTACCGTGAACAGCGGCTTTGTCAGCGTCACCATCCACGAAATCACGGACAACAAGCCCAGACGCATAATCAGTGCCAGTGACAAACCGATTAAACGCGCTTTATCACGCTGTTTCGGCGGCAGCTTATCAGCCAGGATCGCAATGAAGACCAGGTTATCAATACCCAGAACAATTTCGAGAACGACAAGCGTGAGCAAACCCACCCAAATCTGCGGGTCCATTAATAATTCCATGACAAGCTCCTGCTTAAGGAATGACCAAACTGCGCGCTGAGGATCTCAGGCGTTAAAGCGATATGCAGAGAAAATTTGTGGCAAAAAGTGCCAATCTGACAGGCTTGATACGGCCTGAAGGTGAAATGACGTCGGTGACGATCCATATGGTGGGCTACTGCCCTATACTCCTGAGTAATTAAACAGATGCTAAACATAACAGAGAGAAGCTGTTTTTAGCAAAGATTTACCTTCCTTTGCAATAAGTTGTTTCGGAGATATTTTACCCTTCGAAATTTCTTTTTATCGGAAGTTAAATTACGGATCTTCATCACATAAAATATTTTTTTCGATATCTAAAATAATTCACGAAAATCATAGGTTTTTCTTTGTAACCCTTATCTGAATCGATTCGATTGCGGACGACGATTCAAATACATCTTCACGTTGATGTGTTAACGATAATAAAGGAGGTAGCAAGTGACCATTGCTATTGTAATAGGCACACATGGTTGGGCTGCAGAGCAGTTACTTAAGACGGCAGAGATGCTGTTAGGCGAGCAGGAAAACGTCGGCTGGATCGATTTCGTTCCAGGCGAAAATGCTGAAACGCTGATCGAAAAGTACAACGCTCAGTTGGCAAAACTCGATACCAGTAAAGGCGTGCTGTTTCTCGTTGACACATGGGGAGGCAGCCCGTTTAACGCTGCGAGCCGCATTGTCGTCGATAAAGAGCATTACGAAGTAATCGCCGGTGTGAACATTCCCATGCTGGTTGAGACCTTCATGGCGCGTGATGACAACCCAAGCTTTGATGAGTTAGTGGCACTGGCCGTTGAAACCGGTAGCGAAGGCGTGAAAGCGCTGAAAGCAAAACCGGTGGAAAAAGCCGCTCCTGCCCCCGTCGCGGCACCGAAAGCAGCAACCCCCGCGAAACCGATGGGTCCGAACGATTATATGCAGATCGGCCTGGCGCGTATTGATGACCGCTTAATCCATGGTCAGGTGGCAACTCGCTGGACCAAAGAAACCAACGTAACGCGCATTATCGTCGTCAGTGATGAAGTTGCCGCCGATACCGTGCGTAAAACGCTGCTGACTCAGGTAGCACCTCCGGGTGTGACGGCGCATGTGGTTGATGTCGCGAAAATGATCCGCGTCTACAACAACCCGAAATATGCAGGTGAGCGTGTGATGCTGTTGTTCACCAACCCAACCGACGTAGAACGTATCGTTGAAGGTGGTGTGAAAATTACCTCCGTGAACATTGGCGGTATGGCTTTCCGTCAGGGTAAAACGCAGGTAAACAACGCAATTTCTGTCGATGACAAAGACATCGAAGCCTTCAAGAAACTCAACGAACGCGGTATTGAGCTTGAGGCCCGTAAGGTTTCTACCGATCAGAAACTGAAAATGATGGATTTGATTGCCAAGGTGAAATAATTCCCTGGCATTTACTTAGTTTTCACACTTAAGTCTGTATAGCAATAGGAGAAGTACAATGGAGATTACCACTCTTCAGATTGTGCTGGTGTTCATCGTCGCATGTATCGCGGGTATGGAGTCGGTACTCGATGAATTTCAGTTCCACCGTCCGTTGGTGGCCTGTACGCTGATTGGTGCCGTTCTTGGGGATATGAAAACCGGTATTATCATCGGTGGTACCCTGGAAATGATCGCCCTGGGCTGGATGAACATCGGTGCTGCGGTTGCACCAGATGCCGCACTGGCCTCAATTATCTCTACCGTTCTGGTTATCGCGGGTCATCAAAGCATTGGTGCCGGTATCGCGCTGGCTATCCCACTGGCAGCAGCAGGCCAGGTACTGACCATTATCGTTCGTACAATCACCGTAGCATTCCAGCACGCAGCGGATAAGGCAGCCGAAAACGGTAACCTGACTGCGCTCTCCTGGCTGCACGTATCCTCGCTGTTCCTGCAGGCTATGCGTATCGCTATCCCGGCGGTAATCGTAGCGATTTCTGTTGGTACCAGTGAAGTTCAGAGCATGCTTAACGCCATTCCGGAAGTCGTAACCGGTGGTCTGAACATCGCAGGCGGTATGATCGTAGTGGTTGGTTATGCGATGGTCATCAACATGATGCGCGCAGGCTATCTGATGCCATTCTTCTACCTCGGCTTCGTCACCGCGGCATTTACTAACTTCAACCTGGTTGCTCTGGGTGTGATTGGCGCAGTCATGGCCATCCTCTACATTCAGCTGAGCCCGAAATATAACCGCGTAGCCGGTGCACCTGCTGCGGCGGCTGGCAATAACGATCTCGATAACGAACTGGACTAGCAGGTGAGCGAAATGGTTGATATGACTAAAACTACCACCGAGAAAAAACTCACTCCGAGTGACATTCGTGGCGTGTTCATTCGTTCTAACCTGTTTCAGGGTTCATGGAACTTCGAACGTATGCAGGCGCTGGGTTTCTGTTTCTCCATGGTACCGGCTATCCGCCGCTTGTACCCGGAAAACAACGATGCACGTAAGCAAGCGATTAAGCGTCACCTGGAATTCTTTAACACCCATCCGTACGTAGCGGCTCCAGTACTGGGCGTTACGCTGGCAATGGAAGAACAGCGTGCAAACGGCGCAGAGATTGACGATGGTGCCATCAACGGTATCAAAGTTGGTCTGATGGGTCCGCTGGCAGGCGTCGGTGACCCGATCTTCTGGGGTACCGTACGTCCGGTCTTCGCCGCACTCGGCGCAGGTATCGCGATGAGCGGCAGCCTGCTGGGGCCACTGCTGTTCTTCATCCTGTTTAACCTGGTTCGTCTGGCAACCCGTTATTACGGTGTGGCATATGGCTACCGTAAAGGTGTCGATATCGTTAAAGATATGGGCGGCGGCTTCCTGCAGAAACTGACCGAGGGGGCGTCAATCCTCGGCCTGTTTGTCATGGGGGCATTGGTTAACAAGTGGACGCACGTAAACATCCCGCTGGTGGTTTCCACTATCACCGGTCAGGATGGCCAGACTCGTGTTACCACCGTGCAGACTATCCTTGACCAGCTGATGCCGGGTCTGGTTCCTCTGCTGCTGACATTCGCCTGTATGTGGCTGCTGCGTAAGAAAGTGAACCCGCTGTGGATCATCGTTGGCTTCTTCGTCATCGGTATCGCGGGCTACGCTGTCGGACTGCTCGGCCTGTAAGACTGTTGTACATCACCGGGGGCTTGCCCCCGGTTTTTCTATTTAGAGGGTTGAGGATTCATGACTATCACGGACCTGGTGCTGGTTCTATTTATCTTTTCGCTGCTGGCGTATGCCATTTACGATCAGTTCATCATGCCCCGCCGTAATGGCCCTACTCTGCTTACTGTCTCCCTGCTTCCCCGCAGCAGAGTTGACAGCGTTATCTTCCTTGGCTTGGTAGCTATTCTTATCTACAACAACATCACCAGCCACGGCGCGCAATTTACCACATGGTTATTATGTGCACTGGTATTGATGGGGTTGTATCTGTTCTGGATCCGTACGCCAAAAATCATCTTCAAGCAGAAAGGTTTTTTCTTCGCCAACGTCTGGATTGAATATAACCGCATTAAAGAGATGAATTTATCTGAAGACGGTGTATTAGTGATGCAATTAGAACATCGAAGATTGTTGATCCGCGTACGAAATATAGACGATCTTGAGAAGATATATAAACTTTTAATTTCAAATCAATAGTTTATAAATATAGCCTGAACTATGTTTTTTATATATCAGTATAAAACCAACATAGCCAAGGCTATATTTAACTGTCCACAATGTTATTTATTTTAACGTTTTATTTATAAATAAATCTAAATGAAAATCGTTTTCAATTAGAAGTCAAATATTATTTCTGCGTTTCTTGTTTTATATTCTCAAAATATGTTAAGGTTGCGCCCGTCGTTGGGGAGTAGCCGATTTCCAGACTCCGGAAATGTACGTGTCAACATACTCGTTGAAAAACGTGGCGCGTACGGACTGAATTTACAGGTTCAGTCAGGCGAGACCATAGGCACATCAACTGCAATGCATATCTGAATGGCGCTGTATTTACAGTGATTCCGGCCTGTATGCATGGTTACTGGGGGCAGTGATGTGTTTTATGGATACCCCGGTCAGGACGCTGTTATGAATCTCACCGCTACCGTTCTTCTCGCTTTTGGCATGTCGATGGATGCTTTCGCTGCATCAATTGGCAAAGGTGCCACCCTGCATAAACCCAAATTTTCTGAAGCATTGCGCACAGGTCTGATATTCGGCGCAGTTGAAACGCTTACGCCGCTGATTGGTTGGGGCATGGGTATGTTGGCCAGCAAATTCGTGCTGGAGTGGAACCACTGGATCGCCTTCATTCTGCTGATCTTTTTAGGCGGGCGAATGATAATCGAAGGTTTTCGCGATAACGGTGATGAGGATGAAGAACCGCAGCGCCGTCATGGTTTCTGGCTGCTGGTTACCACCGCCATTGCCACCAGTCTCGACGCAATGGCCGTCGGGGTAGGTCTGGCTTTCCTGCAGGTCAATATTATTGCCACTGCGCTGGCCATCGGCTGCGCCACATTGATTATGTCCACGCTCGGCATGATGATTGGTCGTTTCATTGGCCCGATGCTGGGCAAACGAGCAGAAATTTTGGGTGGAGTGGTGCTGATTGGTATCGGTGCCCAGATCCTCTGGGCACACTTCCACGGTTAATTCAGACGCTGCCAGACATGAATACTAAAGTCGGTCTGGCAGTCAAACGTCTTTTTCTCCGCTAACGTTTCCCACACCTCCGGCTTTGCCCGCCAGGCGAACGGCGTCATTTGCAGTAACGCAACGGCCTCGCTGCCCTGAAGCTGCATCTGATACCCCAGCGCAATACTCTGTTGCAGAACAAAACCGTCCAGTTGCTCTGTGTGCGGCGCATGCAAACGCACCTCATCATAAATAAGCCCTTTCAGTTCCATTAAATGACGCGGTCCCGGCGTGGCGGTGATAACCCATCCCCCCGGTTTAACCACGCGTGCCAGCTCTTGCGCTTTACAGGGCGCGTAGATCCTGATGATGGCATCCATTGACTCATCTGCGAACGGCAGACGATGGCTGGAGGCAACGCAAAAGGTCACCTGCGGATAGCGTCTGGCTGCAGCTTTAATTGCCACTTTGGAGACGTCAAGACCAAAGGTTGTACAACCCGTCAGCGCGTCGGCAAACGCATGGGTGTAATACCCTTCCCCACAGCCAATATCCAGGATCGCTGCATCTTCTGAAGTCGACTTCTCTTTCAGCACATTCACAATCGCATCACGCAACGGTTGATAGTGCCCGGCATCAAGAAATGCCCGTCGCGCCTGCATCATCTCAGCGCTGTCACCCGGATCGCGCGATCGTTTATGCTGAACCGGCAGTAAGTTGACATACCCTTCTTTCGCCACGTCAAACTGGTGCCGCCCGGGGCAGACAAAACTGTTATTCGCTTGAGTAAGAGGCTGGTGGCAAAGAGGACAGGAAAACGACATGACAACTCCGGCAGGTGACTTAAGGGCGCAAGTGTAACGCGAATTGCGCCCTGGGAAAATAACTTACAACGACGGCGAGGATACGTTGCTGCCGTGCATCACCAGCAGATGATCGGAGTCAGCAGGCATACCATCCGGTTTAACGTTCTCCAGACGCAGGACATCACCCATTATCTGGCTGAAGACAGGCGCAGAGACAGCCCCACCATAATAAGCACCGTTTTGCGGATTATTGATGACGACCACCAGTGCAAATTTCGGGTCGCTCGCTGGTGCAACGCCTGCCGTGTAGGCCACGTATTTATCGACATACTTACCGTCATCACCAATTTTCTTTGCCGTTCCTGTTTTAACCGCCACGCGATAATCCCTGACCGCGGCTTTAGTTCCCCCACCACCGGGTAACGCAACGCTTTCCATCATATGTTCAACCTGGTGAACCAGCGCCTCCGGCATCACTCTGGTACCGATTACCGGCGGGTCAATACGGGTAATCGAAAGGGGCCGATAGATACCAAAACTACCAATGGTTGCATATACGTGCGCCAACTGCAGCGGCGTTACCATTAACCCATAACCAAATGCAAAGGTCGCGCGATCCAAATCGCTCCAGTAGCGGCGCTGAGGCATCAAACCGCTGCTTTCACCGGTTAATCCCAGTCCGGTTGGATCGCCAAAACCAAAGCTTTTATAGGTATCCAGCAATTTTTGGACAGGCATAGCCAATGAAAGGTGCGACACGCCGGTATCGCTCGATTTCTGTAAAATCCCGGTCAGCGACAGTTCCGGGTAAAATCCGACGTCGCGAATGCGATGTCCATCAAGGTAAAAAGGATGGGTATCAATCACGCTGTCGGGTTGTACTATCCCCTGCTGGAGTGCAGTCATAATCACCAGCGGTTTAACGGTTGAACCGGGTTCAAACGTATCGCTAATTGCACGGTTACGAAAATCATCCAGTACCGCGCCATCACGATTATTGGGGTTGAAGTCAGGAAAGCTCGCCATGGACAGTATTTCACCGGTAGCAATGTTGACCAGCACTGCGGCTCCTGATTCTGCTTTATTCCACGTAACGGCATTGTCCAACGCATCTTCGGTGACTGTCTGCAGACGCTCGTCGATGCTGAGCTGTAATTCGTGTGCAGGTACAGGCGTAACTTCGGTGATATTTTCGATGACATGGCCAAATTTGTCTTTACGTACCAGACGGGAGCCAGGTTTACCCATCAGTTGGTTATTAAAGCTCTTTTCCAGCCCTTCAATGCCTTGTCCATCAATGTTGGTAAAACCAATGAGATTCGCCGCTACGTGGCCTGCGGGATAGAACCGGCGGGATTCCTCGCGCAGGTTGATGCCCGGGAGATTAAGATCATCGACCCACTCAGCCTGCTGAGGGGAAATTTGTCGTGCCAGATAAATAAAACGTCCGCCAGGATTACTGTTAACGCGTTCCGCCAGCGTACTCAGTGACAAATGCAGAGTCCTTGCCAGAGCCTGCCAGCGTTCGTTGTAACCCACGCCTCCCTTGCTGATGATGGTCTTAGGATCGGCCCATACGGCGTTAACCGGAACACTTACCGCCAGCGGTCGCCCTTCTCTGTCGGTAATCATCCCGCGCGGCGAGGCAATAGTTACCTCACGTAACGAACGCATGTCTTCCTGTTTCACCAGACTCGTCGGCGTGACAATTTGCAGCCACGCAACCCGACCCAGCAGCAATCCCAGACTCAATAATATTGCCACACAAAGCAGGGCAAAACGTACGGGAGTAAAATTGCGCGCGTCGCCGTCGTTTTTCTTTTTCACCTGGTCTCCAGCAAGATAGTTTTTCAGGTGTCTGATTTAACGAGAAATGTCGTAAGAAAGCGGGGAAAACTATGCTACGAACATCACGCCTTTGCAACAAAGCGCTAATGGAAGGGCATTTAGAAATATTTAGACGTATTTTGAATTAAAAAGCCCCGCATAGGCGAGGCTTTATATCTGAGATGGTTGCGCATATGCGCTTCAAATCAGTGGTGTCGATCAGATAGCTGTTACGTTAACAGCAGCCGGACCTTTCTGGCCGTCCTGAATTTCGAACTCAACGTTCTGGCCTTCAGCCAGAGTTTTGAAGCCGTTACCCTGGATAGCGGAGAAGTGTACGAACACGTCTTTGCTGCCATCAGCCGGAGTAATGAAACCAAAACCTTTAGACTCGTTGAACCACTTAACTTGACCTTTAATCTTTGCCATTTGCAAAATTCCTTAGAGTATTTTCTTCGCCCGCAGGCATAACATAGATAAAACTGAGACATTACTGCTTGAGGCACTAATATAAGGTTCGGCAGAGAAGCGGTATTCAACGTCAACGTGTTTACTCAGGACTTCTTTACTGAAAATGCCACACATAAACAGAACTGTACCTCGTTTAACCCAAAACGTGTTATCACATACAACGTTAATAATGGCAAGCCATTTTTAAACGTGTCTCGATCGGTCGCACAAATCCCGTCGTTCATCAAACAGCAACTGCACAGTTATGCGCCACACCGAGTAGTGTTACATTCCCGCCGCTCGCCCCATCCCCCGCCTGGCTTGCACCATAGCCGGGACATTTCTACCATAGCTCAATAGCTTCGGTTGTTCCAGATTAGCTGTTACAGGGTGTGCCGGATATCATTTTTTATGCTTAGTAATGCATAAAATGTCACAAGCGTAAAAATGAGATCCGCCTTCTGCTTTTGCACCAAAATAATGAAAGAATGATGACAATGCACAAAAAAAGTAAGAGAAACGTTTCGCTGTTAATAAAACGATCGCTATCACAAAAATGACATAATCATATTTTTATCGTATGGGAAATTATATTTATATCAGACTGGGGATAAGATATTAATTGGTTGGAGCATCTGAAAATACTGAGTTTACACGCGTATCAGAGTGCTAATTACACGACATATACAGAAGAAAATAATCTGGCACGTTGGTGACAGGATGAAACATCTGAGAACAAAAGCAACAGATCCTCACCCTGTCATACCGTTTTTACCGCTCAGCTACCAGGCGGATGATGTCATCATCTTCATCCTTCGCTGTGACCGCAGCAGGCTCTGCTGCTTTTTCAGGTTCGTTAGCTTCGCAAAGGCGACGGAGCAATGCGTTCTGTCTTTTTTGCTGATCTAACAATGCTTCAAGCAGCTCAATCTGCTCATTAGTACGCGAACTTGCCCGATTGACGAAAAACCACAGTACAAGCCCGACAACCAGAATCACCACCGATACAGCCAAAGACGCCAAACTCAACGCGCCAGAATTCAAAACTTCGTTCATTTCACCACCTCAATGTAGACAGCGTAGTTTACCACTGCCGCACAAGAAGGTAATCAACTGTGGCAAAAATGCGCTTACCAGGGAATAAATTTATTGATGGCACAAATACCGCTGAAAAATTGTACATCCTGATCGCACATGATGTTGAACACTTGCGCCCACATCAGTATGCATACCAGCACGACAACTATCAGCACTACCCAGCGAATTTTTTTCACTCCAGCTCCACTCTTCGAATCTACATCTTATGTCTATAAATTATCATGCGTTACCTAAACCCAGCGTTAACTGTATCGGCATTCAATCTTTTTAGGAATGATTCACTTGTTTCATCCCATGTACAGGCTAATCTAATAATAACGAGAAAAGATAAGAGGTTGTAATGCGTCTGATAATCCGCGCTATTGTGTTGTTAGCTCTGGTTTGGATCGGTTTATTACTGAGCGGCTACGGAATTTTGATTGGAAGTAAGGAGAATGCAGCGGGTCTGGGCTTGCAATGCCAATATCTGACCGCCCGCGGAACCAGCACCGCACAATACGTCCACACAAACAGCGGTATCATTGGCCTGTCGGATTGCCCTTTGTTAAGAAAAAGTACGGTCATTATTGATAACGGTTAATATAGCAACAATACATACGCTACGTTATTTGCACCAACTAACGTTATGACTGTTCATAAAAAACCCCAGATACAAAAATATCTGGGGTTTTTAAGTTGACGCTATTACGCCAGATTAGAACGGATAATCGTTATAACCCATTTGTTCTGATATTTTACGCGCAGCCGTATGCAGCATCGCCACATACTCGTGCAAACGTTCCTCTGAGAAACGCAGCGTCGGGAATGAAATACTCAAGCCTGCAATCACCACACCGAAACGGTCAAACACCGGCACACCGATGCAGCGCAGACCTTCTTCCTGTTCTTCGTTGTCTTCACCGTAGCCCTGCTCACGGACTTTATCCAGCAGTACCAGCAATTCATCAGTATTGGTAATAGTACGGTCGGTACTGCGTTTGTACTCAATACCATCCAGAATTTGCTTCACTTCATCGCGGTCACGCCATGCCAGCAGAACTTTACCGATAGCCGTGCTGTACAGTGGATTACGGCGACCTACGCGAGAATACATGCGCAGATTGTACATGGAGTCGATTTTATGAATGTAGACGATGCTGTCTTCATCCAATGCGCCAAGGTGTACTGTCTCTTTGGTCAGGCGCGAAAGTTCGCGCATCTGAATATCAGCGCTACGGATAAGATCGACGTTTTGTAACGCGCGAGCACCCAGCTCGAATAGTTTCAGGGTCAGTGAGTATTTCTCAGACTCCCCTTCTTGTGCCACATAGCCCAGCGTTTTCATGGTCTGCAAAAAGCGATAAACGGTGCTTTTCGACATCATGACGCGTTGCGACAACTCGGTAATACCAATTTCGCGCTCTTCACCCAGCGCCTGCAGGATGCCAAAAACCTTCAGCACGGAAGATACAGAATCGGGTTGTTTATCCAGATCTGCGATTGCCATTTATCACCCCTTTCGAGTGTTTTATAAAAATCAGAACCGGTTTTTATTATAATTTCACGTATCAGCCCTCGCAATCGCTCTTTGCTTACTTAGTTACAAATCTGCGACCTAACGCCTGAATATCAATGCTAAAATTATTATTCTCATCATAAATTCCGACAATATTGACTTCCTATGGAAAAAACTCAGACCGATGGTCTGCCATTGCCCCAGCGATATGGCGCAATTTTAACCATTGTTATTGGCATCTCTATGGCAGTACTCGACGGCGCAATAGCGAACGTTGCCCTCCCGACTATCGCCACCGATCTTCAGGCCTCACCCGCCAGCTCAATCTGGATTGTGAACGCCTACCAAATTGCGATCGTTGTTTCGCTGTTATCGCTCTCTTTTTTAGGTGATATGTTTGGCTACCGACGCATTTATAAGTGTGGTCTGGTCGTGTTTCTGTTGGCGTCGCTATTATGTGCCTTGTCAGACTCGCTGCATATGCTGACGTTAGCGCGCGTGGCTCAGGGGTTTGGCGGCGCGGCGCTGATGAGCGTTAATACGGCATTGATCCGACTCATTTATCCTCAGCGCCAGCTTGGCCGCGGAATGGGTATTAACTCCTTTATCGTGGCTGTATCCTCGGCAGCGGGTCCGACTATTGCGGCGGCTATTCTTTCTATTGCCTCGTGGAAATGGCTATTCCTGATTAACGTTCCACTGGGGATCATCGCCCTGCTACTGGCTATGCGTTTTTTGCCACCCAATTCATCACGTGGCAATAAACCGCGCTTCGATCTGCCCAGCGCAGTGATGAACGCCTTAACATTCGGTTTGTTAATCACGGCACTCAGCGGATTTGCACAGGGACAGTCGCTAAAACTGATTGGTGCTGAACTTGTGGGTCTTCTTGTGGTAGGGTTTTTCTTTATCCGCCGCCAACTCGCATTGCCAGTGCCGTTATTACCGGTTGATCTGCTACGCATTCCGCTGTTTTCACTCTCTATTTGTACCTCAATCTGTTCATTCAGCGCGCAAATGCTGGCAATGGTTTCCCTGCCCTTTTTCATGCAAACGGTTCTCGGGCGCAGCGAGGTTGAAACGGGCCTGCTGCTGACGCCGTGGCCGCTGGCAACCATGGTGATGGCCCCACTGGCGGGATATTTGATTGAACGTGTTCATGCGGGTCTGCTGGGCGCGCTGGGCATGGCAGTAATGGCGTGTGGGCTGTTTTCTCTGGTGTTGCTGCCCGCATCACCTTCTGATTTTAATATCATCTGGCCAATGATTTTGTGCGGTGCGGGTTTTGGCTTGTTCCAGTCACCGAATAATCACACCATCATCACCTCCGCACCGCGTGATCGTAGCGGAGGCGCGAGCGGTATGCTTGGAACGGCGCGTTTACTGGGCCAGAGTACCGGGGCCGCACTGGTTGCGCTGATGCTAAATCAGTTTGGCGACAGCGGAACACACGTTTCGCTGATAACAGCGGGTATTCTGGCTTCGCTAGCCGCAATCGTGAGTGGCTTACGTATCACACAACCGCGAGTTCAGGCATAAAAAAAAGCGTGTCTGTCGACGCGCTTTTTATTTTAAGTCTGCTGCCAATTATTTCAGGTATTCACCGCTGCGCAGCGCTTCAATACGTTTGTCCAACGGCGGGTGAGTCATAAACAGCTCACTCAACGATTTGGATTTACCGTTGATGCAGAACGCCATCATGCTGGTCGCTTCCTGCGGCTCATAGCTGGTTTTCAGGCGCTGTAGCGCGGCGATCATTTTTTCACGACCCACCAGTTTCGCTGAGCCTGCATCCGCATGGAATTCACGATGACGTGAGAACCACATCGTAATAATGCTCGCCAGAATACCAAATACCAGCTCCAGTACCGTCGCTACCGCAAAGTAGATTAATGGGTTACCGTTGCTACCCTCTCCCTCATCGCGGTTGCCGCCCATAAACCCAGCGGCAATCTGCGCCAGAATACGTGAGATAAAGATAACGAAAGTGTTCACCACACCCTGAATTAACGTCATGGTAACCATATCGCCATTAGCAATGTGGCTGATCTCATGCGCGATAACCGCTTCGGCTTCATCCGGACTCATGTTTTGCAACAGGCCAGTACTTACAGCCACCAGCGAAGCATCCCGGCGTGCACCGGTAGCAAACGCGTTAATATCTGGCGCATGGTAGATTGCAACCTGCGGCATAGCGATCCCGGCCTGGCGGGCCTGGTTCGCGACTGTATTCATCAGCCAGCGTTCTCTTTCATTGCGAGGCTGTTCGATCACTTCCCCGCCAACGGACTTTAACGCCATCCATTTGGACATCAGCAGCGAAATGAAGGAACCACCAAAACCAAACAGCAGTGCCATGATCAACAAGCCTTGAACGCTGCTTGACTGAATCCCTGTCAGGCTCAATACCAGCCCGAAAACGACCATCACAGCCAGGTTCGTCAGCAGGAAGAGCGCGATTCGCATCATAATTTTCTTTTAACCTCAATTTAACAAAACGCACTATGCGATTACCCATATCGTATGGGTCTTATGGCTATTTTCAAGCATCCATGGGTGCTAAGTCACCAGAAAGACACAACTTTACATTTTATCGTATCAGACTGACGTCTTCATGCGCTTGTTAAAAAAACAGGCACAATTTCTTGTGCCTGTTTGAGGTTATTGACTGTTCGCGGGCTGTTCCGCTGGCTTTTCTTTTTCAAGATGCGCCAGGTCGAGCGCGATTTTTACCGTTTCATCCAGATACGGATCCGGCTCCTGGTAATCCTTCGGCAGATCGTCCAGTTTCTTCAGCAACGGTTTGCCTTCTCGCTTGAACCGATCGTTAATACGCGCCAGACGCATTGCGTCATCTTCGTTATTCTCTTTTTCACGCTGAGCGTAATTCAGAGAAGCGATGTTGCGCTTATCCTTCATCGCATTGAAACGCGCAATGTCCTTCATGATGTACTGGAACTCAGGATCGTTCGCAATACGTGCATTGTGCTCTTTCAGCAATTCAGGTCCGAACGGCGTCAGATTATCTGACTTGGTGTAGGTCGCCGCATCAATGCTGTCCCACGGCAGCGCGTTATCTTCAAACTTCTCGCCGGTTTCAGTTTCTTCATTACCTGTCGGCATGATGATATCTGGCGTAACACCCTTACGCTGCGTGCTGCCACCGTTTACGCGGTAGAATTTCTGGATCGTGTACTGAACAGAACCCAGCGCTGGCCATTCCGGACGCAGCATTTGATCGTAAATACGGTTCAGGGAGCGATACTGCTGAACGGTGCCTTTACCGAAGGTTGGTTCACCAACGATCAGCGCTCGGCCATAATCCTGCATTGCCGCAGCGAAAATCTCTGATGCTGAGGCGCTGAAGCGATCGACCAATACCACCAGCGGGCCTTTGTAGTACACAACGCCGTCGGTATCGCTGTCTTCACGCACTTTACCGTTATTGTCACGAACCTGAACCACCGGGCCGGATGGAATGAACAGACCGGAAAGCGAAACCGCTTCAGTCAGTGCTCCACCGCCGTTGGTACGCAGATCGATGATGATGCTGCTGACGTTCTGTTTTTCCAGTTTCTGCAACTGGACTTTGACATCATCAGTCAGGCCAACATAGAAACCAGGAATATCCAGTACGCCGACTTTTTCTTTGCCAACGGTTTTCACGGACATTTTAACGGCTCGGTCTTCGAGACGGATACGTTCACGCGTTAGCGTCACGGTGCGCGTCTTGGTACCTTTACCGGCAGGCAGAATTTCAAGGCGCACCTTGCTGCCTTTAGGTCCTTTGATCAGTGCTACGACATCATCCAGACGCCAGCCAATCACATCGACCATGCCCTTGCCCGTCTGCCCGACGCCGACAATACGATCGCCAACGCTGATCGCTTTGCTCTTGGCTGCCGGACCACCTGCCACCATGGAGTTAATGACGGTGTAGTCATCATCCATCTGCAGAACCGCGCCAATACCTTCCAAAGACAAGCTCATTTCAGTATTGAACTGCTCGGTATTGCGCGGAGAGAGATAGTTAGTATGCGGGTCGATTTCACGGGCGAACGCTGTCATCGCCAGTGAGAACACATCTTCGCTGTTGGTCTGCGCCAGACGGCGAATCGCAAATTTGTAGCGGCGCGTCAGCGTTTCGCGGATTTCCGCATCGGTTTTACCGGTCAGCTTCAGGCTGAGTTCGTCAAATTTAACCTTGCCGTCCCACAGCGCATTAAGCTCTGCTTCGCTCTTCGGCCACGGCGCTTTGCTTCGGTCGAGGTTAAAGGTATCGTTACCGGTGAAATCCATTGGACGTGCCAGTACGCTTAATGCGTACTGATAACGTTCAAATCGGCGTTTTTGCGCCAGATTATAGAGATCGTAAAAGACATCCAGCTTGCCGGTGCGCAGTTCATCGCCGAGGACCGTTTTCTTTTTTGCATACTGTTCGATATCGCTCGCCAGCAGCACGTTGTGGCTGTAGTCGAGCAAATTCAAATAGCGGTCAAAAATTTTTGCCGAAAACGCCTGATCCAGATCGAACTGGCGATAGTGTGATCGCGTAAAACGCGACGTCACACGTTCGCTTACCGTCGCATGCTGGGTTTCTTCCTTTAAAACGGGGATTTGATCGGCACGCGTGATGTCTTCCACAGCAAGTGCCTGGCCTGCTAATGCAAGCAGACCAGCTAACGCAGTAAGCCTAAAAAAAGTGTTCATGCCAGGCCTGGCCTCCGTTTCAGAACACCAGGTGTTCTGCGCGTACAATCAAAGACATACCCGAATTCAGCTGTACACGGACGCCATCTTTGGTGATTTCTAATACGGTGGCATCCATCGCATTATTTCCTGCTTTCACCTTCAGAGACTGCCCTACCGTCAGTACTGAAATATCAGATACCGGGGTATGCTGTTCTTCGCGAGGAGCACGCGGTGCTTTTGCTGCTGGTTTTTCAGCGCGAGGTTTACGCTCAGCACCTTCTTTACGACGCGGTGCAGGACGCGGCTTACGCTCGCGACGCGGGGCGTCTTCTTTTTCACCGGCGGCAGCGGCCGCTTCGCGTTTTTTCGCCTGTTGCTCTGCGCGTTGCGCCTGAACACGGGCTTTAGCTTCTTCCAGCTGTTTGCGAGCATGTTCAACATGTTGTTCATCCAGCTCACCACAAGGGTTGCCGTCGAGATCAACACGCGTTGCGCCCAATTTAACGCCATACAGATAGCGCCAGCTTGAAGTATAGAGACGTAAGGCAGAACGGAGCTGCGTCTTGCTGAGGTTCATTTCACCCTCAACACGCTCTACCAGATCCTGAAAAATGCCAATTTTCAGTGGGCGCGCTTCGCCTTCCGCACTAAAACACTGCGGGAAGCGTTCGGCCAGAAACGCGATGACTTCTTTACTGCTATTCAACTTAGGTTGATTTTCCATGAAATTTCCTGATTACAACGGACGTAGCCAACAAGCGCAGGCATGAACAGGCGACATTATAATGACGTCATCAGTAATTGCTACGTTATCCGTTGATTATCCTGCGACGCGCGCAAAGAATTTTTTGTAATCCGTCGTTGCAAGCACGGTTTCAAGCTGTGCCACAAGCGTACGCAGACCTTGTTCATCTTCTTCAGTAAAGCGGCCAAATGCCGTGCTATCAATATCCAGCACGCCGATTATCTGATTGTCGACCGCGATCGGCAGGACGATTTCAGCGTTGCTGGCGGCATCACAGGCGATGTGCCCATCAAAAGCATGTACGTCCTCAATACGCTGAACCTGGTTCTGCGCCACTGCGGTACCGCACACACCGCGCCCTACCGGGATCCGCACGCAGGCAATTTTGCCCTGGAAGGGACCAAGCACCAGCGTATCGTCCTCAAGCAGGTAAAAACCGGCCCAATTCACTTCTGCAAGACGCTCGTACAACAATGCGCTGGTATTCGCCAGCGTTGCCAGAAAACTGGTTTCACCTGCCATCAATGCCTGAAAATCACGGTTCAGATCCGTGTATAGCTCTATTTTGTTCATTATATAATCACTTAGTTGTCTTACTTAAAACTGCAGCCTACTAAAATAAACATTAAATGCGTTAATGCTCAAGATCATTCCCGTCATGAGTTAAGATAACATTACTTCAACAATTTGATTCGCGATACATGGCCTTAACGACACCACGCATCACGCCAACTAAAAAAATAGCCATCAGGTCCATCGGTGAGGCACTACCTCGTGCACATTATCATCGCTGCCCTGAATGTGACCTGATATTTAGCTTGCCTAAAATGCGTTCGCACCAAAGTGCCTTTTGCCCACGCTGCCAGGCAAAAATTCGTGACGGACGCGACTGGTCGTTAACGCGACTGGCGGCAATGGCTTTCACCATGTTGCTGCTGATGCCCTTTGCCTGGGGAGAGCCACTCCTGCACATCTATTTATTAGGTGTGCGCATTGATGCCAATGTGATGCAAGGCATCTGGCAAATGACCCGACAAGGTGATCCCCTCACCGCCTCCTTCGTGCTTTTTTGCGTCGCTGGTGCGCCACTAATTCTCGTGACCTCAATCGCTTATCTGTGGTTTGGTAATATTCTCGGGATGAACCTGCGCCCGGTGCTGCTGATGCTGGAAAGGCTCAAAGAGTGGGTGATGCTCGATATTTACCTGGTGGGTATCGGCGTCGCATCAATCAAGGTTCAGGACTATGCTTTTTTGCAGCCTGGCGTGGGGCTGTTTGCTTTTATTGCGCTGGTGATCCTCAGTATTTTGACGCTGTCACATCTTAACGTTGAGCAGCTTTGGGACCGTTTCTACCCGCAAAGACCGGCTCGTCGGCCCGATGAAAAGCTCCGCGTCTGCCTCGGCTGCCATTTTACAGGTTATCCGGATGCCCGCGGTCGCTGCCCTCGCTGCCATATCCCGTTGCGCTGGCGCAGAAATCAAAGTATCCAAAAGTGTTGGGCGGCACTGCTGGCCTCGATTGTCCTGCTTTTGCCCGCTAACCTGCTGCCCATCTCGATAATTTATGTCAACGGCGGCCGACAGGAAGACACAATTCTGTCAGGCATAATCTCTTTGGCAAACAGTAATGTCGGCGTAGCGGCGATCGTGTTTATCGCCAGTATATTAGTGCCATTCACCAAAGTGATTGTGATGTTTACGTTGCTATTCAGCATCCACTTTAATTGTGAACAAGGGTTGCGCACCCGTATAAAACTACTGCGTATGGTGACCTGGATTGGCCGCTGGTCAATGCTCGATCTCTTTGTTATCGCGTTAACCATGTCGCTGATAAATCGCGATCAGATACTTGCTTTTACTATGGGACCGGCTGCGTTTTATTTCGGCGCAGCGGTAATATTGACTATTCTTGCTGTGGAATGGCTGGACAGCCGCTTACTTTGGGATGCACATGAGTCAGGAAACGCCCGCTTCGCAGACTGAAGCGCAGATTAAAACAAAACGCCGTATCTCCCCGTTCTGGCTGCTGCCGTTCATCGCGCTGATGATCGCAGGATGGCTTATCTGGGGAAGCTATGAAGATCGCGGCAATACCGTGACCATTGACTTTATGTCTGCGGACGGCATTGTGCCAGGCCGTACTCCCGTTCGCTATCAGGGCGTTGAAGTGGGCACGGTACAGGATATCAACCTCAGCGAAGATCTACGCAAAATTGAAGTCCGCGTCAGCATCAAATCGAGCATGAAAGATGCTCTGCGCAAAGATACCCAGTTCTGGCTGGTCACGCCGAAGGCGTCGCTGGCTGGGGTTTCTGGTCTGGATGCGTTGGTTGGCGGCAACTATATCGGCATGATGCCCGGTACTGGCGAGGCCGAGGATCATTTCGTCGCCCTCGACACCCAGCCCAAGTATCGTCTGGATAATGGCGATTTAATGTTGCATCTGCGCGCCCCTGATCTCGGATCGCTTAATAGCGGTTCACTGGTTTATTTCCGTAAGATTCCGGTGGGCAGGGTCTATGACTACACCATCAACCCGAACCATCAGGGCGTAACCATCGATGTATTGATTGAACGTCGCTTCACCAATCTGGTGAAAAAAGGCAGCCGCTTCTGGAACGTCTCCGGTGTAAATGCGGATGTCAGCCTTAGCGGTGCGAAGGTAAAACTGGAGAGTCTGGCGGCGCTGGTCAACGGTGCCATTGCTTTTGATTCACCCGAAGACTCAAAACCTGCTGCGGCAGACGACACGTTTGGTCTATATCAGGATCTCGCGCACAGCCAGCGTGGAGTAATCGTCAAGCTTGATTTACCCAGCGGAGATGGACTCAAAGCAGGCTCAACATCGCTGATGTATCAAGGATTAGAAGTCGGTCAGCTCACAAAACTGGATTTAAACCCAGGCGGTAAAGTCACCGGCGAAATGACGGTCGATCCCAGCGTCGTAACGCTGCTGCGTGACAACACACGCATTGAGTTACACAGCCCTAAATTATCGTTAAGCGATGTGAATCTCAGTTCGCTGCTGACAGGTAAAACTTTCGAGCTGGTACCTGGCGAAGGCGAGCCGCGTAACCAGTTTGTCGTTATCCCCGCTGAGAAGTCGTTGTTACACGACCCAGGCGTCATGACGTTTACGCTGACCGCGCCGGAGAGTTACGGTATTGATGCTGGCCAGCCGCTAATTCTTCACGGCGTACAGGTCGGTCAGGTGATTGAGCGTACGCTTTCCAGCAAAGGCGTCTCATTTACCGTTGCTGTTGAACCACAGCATCGTGACCTGGTGCAGGGTGACAGTAAGTTCGTGGTGAACAGCCGCGTGGATGTCAAAGTCGGACTTGATGGCGTGGAGTTCCTTGGCGCAAGCGCCAGTGAGTGGCTCAGCGGCGGCATTCGTATTTTGCCCGGTACTAAGGGTGAAATGAAAAAAAGCTACCCGCTTTACGCTAACCTGGAGAAAGCGATTGAAAACAGTCTGAGCGATCTGCCAACCACCACGGTCAGCCTGAGCGCCGAAACGCTGCCTGATGTGCAGGCCGGCTCGGTGGTGCTTTACCGCAAATTCGAGGTCGGTGAAGTGATTAGCGTTCGTCCTCGCGCCGATGCATTTGATATCGATCTGCATATCAAACCGGAATATCGCAACCTGTTGACCAGCAACAGCGTGTTCTGGGCCGAAGGCGGAGCAAAAGTTCAGCTTAACGGCAGCGGATTAACCGTACAGGCATCTCCCCTTTCACGCGCGCTTAAAGGGGCGATTAGCTTCGATAATTTAAGCGGTGCCAGCGCCAGTCAACGTAAAGGCGACAAGCGTATTCTGTATGCTTCGGAAACCGCCGCGCGTGCGGTCGGCGGCCAGATAACGCTGCATGCGTTCGATGCCGGTAAACTCGCTGCTGGCATGCCAATTCGCTACCTGGGAATCGATATCGGACAGATCCAGACGCTTGAGCTGATCACCGCCCGTAACGAAGTTCAGGCAAAAGCGGTTCTGTACCCGGAATACGTACAAACCTTTGCGCGAAGCGGTACCCGTTTCTCCGTAATCACCCCGCAAATTTCGGCGGCGGGCGTGGAGCATCTGGATACAATCCTGCAGCCGTATATCAACGTTGAACCAGGACGCGGTAATCCGCGCCGTGATTTTGAGCTGCAGGAAGCCACCATTACCGACTCTCGTTACCTCGATGGTCTGAGTATTGTGGTTGAAGCACCAGAAGCAGGTTCGCTGAATATCGGAACCCCGGTGTTGTTCAGAGGTATTGAAGTGGGGACCGTCACCGGGCTGACGCTGGGCTCGCTTTCCGATCGTGTGATGGTTGCCATGCGCATTAGCCAACGCTATCAGCATCTGGTACGCAACAACTCCGTGTTCTGGCTGGCATCCGGCTACAATCTCGACTTCGGCCTGACCGGCGGTGTCGTGAAGACCGGTACCTTCAATCAGTTCATCCGCGGCGGCATCGCCTTCGCGACTCCACCAGGTACACCGCTGGCTCCGAAAGCACAGGCCGGTAAACACTTCCTGTTGCTGGAAAGCGAACCAAAAGAGTGGCGTGAATGGGGAACCGCCCTGCCACGTTAATGTATCCACTGCTCCGGCGCGAGTACGTACGCCGGAGCAGTTATGCTACACTGCGCACCTGTTTTTTTGCCGGTGGTACCAAGTGGCTTATTTTCCCGACGCCTTTCTGACTCAAATGCGTGAAGCAATGCCTTCCACGCTCTCATTCGATGAATTTCTCGCTGCCTGTCAGCGCCCGTTGCGCCGCAGCATTCGCGTCAATACGCTGAAAATCTCCGTTGCCGATTTCCTCGCGCTGACAGCACCTTACAACTGGTCTCTCACTCCGGTTCCCTGGTGTGCTGAAGGCTTTTGGATCGAGCGCGATGATGAAGAGTCAGTGCCGCTCGGCAGCACCGCAGAACATTTAAGCGGCCTGTTTTATATTCAGGAAGCCAGTTCAATGCTGCCAGTCGCAGCACTGTTCGCCGAAGGCAATACCCCGGAACGCGTAATGGATGTTGCGGCAGCCCCCGGCTCCAAAACCACGCAAATTGCCGCAAAAATGAATAATCGAGGCGCCATTCTGGCGAATGAGTTTTCTGCCAGTCGCGTCAAAGTCCTGCATGCCAATATCAGCCGTTGCGGGATAGCCAACGTCGCCCTGACCCATTTTGACGGACGCGTATTTGGCGCTGCGTTGCCGGAATCATTTGATGCCATATTGCTCGACGCACCGTGTTCCGGTGAAGGCGTGGTGCGTAAAGACCCCGATGCGCTAAAAAACTGGTCTGTAGAAAGTAATCTGGAAATTGCCGCAACCCAGCGCGAACTGCTCGACAGCGCCTTCCACGCCCTGCGTCCCGGTGGCACATTGGTTTACTCGACCTGTACGCTTAATCGTGACGAAAATGAAAATATCATGCAGTGGTTGATTGAGACCTACCCTGATGCCGTCGAGTTTTTACCTCTGGGCGATTTATTTCCGCAGGCCGAACGCGCCCTGACGCCGGAAGGATTCCTGCATGTATTCCCGCAGATTTACGATTGCGAAGGTTTCTTCGTTGCGCGTTTACGCAAAACAGCTGCAATCCCTGCACTACCTGCGCCGAAGTATAAAGTCGGTAACTTCCCGTTTAGCCCGCTTAAAGGACGCGAATCTGCGCTTGTCACGCAAGCCGCGAGCGCTTGTGGACTGCAGTGGGAAGATAATTTGCGCCTGTGGCAGCGCGATAAAGAGATCTGGCTGTTCCCGACTGAAATTGAACCTCTGATTGGCAAGGTTCGCTTTTCTCGACTCGGGATCAAACTGGCTGAAACCCACAATAAAGGGTATCGCTGGCAGCATGAGGCCGTTATCGCCCTCGCCGACCCGAACCACAGCCATGCATTCGAACTGACCCTTGCCGAAGCGGAAGAGTGGTATCGCGGTAGAGATGTTTACCCGCAAACCGCACCGACGAGTGACGACGTACTGGTTACGTTCCAGCATCAGCCGATCGGTCTGGCAAAACGCATTGGATCGCGACTGAAGAATAGTTACCCGCGCGATCTTGTCCGGGATGGCAAACTCTTTACGGGATAACGCACGTTTTTACTGGCGCTTTTGCTAACGTTGACTACGCTGAAAAATGGACGGCCTAACTGGTCGTACCACAACCAGCAAATTAACGGAGAGCACGATGATGAAAACCAGTGTGCGCATTGGCGCTTTTGAAATCGACGACGCCGAGTTACATGGCGAATCGCCGGGGGACCGAACGTTAACCATTCCGTGTAAATCCGATCCGGATTTATGTATGCAACTGGATGCCTGGGATGCCGACACCAGCGTCCCGGCCCTGTTGAACGGAGAACATTCAGTACTATTTCGCGAACACTACGATCGTAAGTCAGATGCCTGGATCATGCGCCTTGCCTGATTCAAAAAGAACCCGTCGCCAGACGGGTTATTTCTTGGTTAATTTCCCTCATCTATCAACATCTTCTACACTACAGGTATGGCTTTACCATTTGAGGATGGAATGTTCACGCTGGTTCTTTTTGTGTGCTATCTGGATGGCGGTTGTGAAGATATCGTGGTTGATGTCTACAAAACTGAGCAGCAGTGCCTGATATCGATGGACGATCAACGTATTCGTAACGGCGGATGTTTACCTGCGGACGACTACATCGACAGTTTCTGGCATCCGGCCCAGGAATACAGCGATTTTTGATTATTGCAGTTGTACCAGCGTTAACTCGCCGCCGAATACAGCACCGGTATCAATATAGTGTAGATTCTCGCGATCCAGCCGATGGCGCAACGGCGTGTGGCCAAACCAGAAGTGATCCGCGCCGTGAATCCCACAACCATTGCGCATCAGCCTCGAGCGGTCCCACAGCACGCGCTGTAAATCGATCTCTTTTAGCCACTGATAATCATCATCCGGGTAATCGGCATGAGCAATAACGTGTATACCGTTCTGACAATGCAGCTCCAGAATCCAGGGTAACTGCCAACACGCTTCAAGAGCAAATTTCGCTGCCGGTTGCTCCGCCTGCTCGAACCACGAGCCTCCATTCATAAACCACATGAATTGATCCCCCGTCGCCAGCGCGTCCAGCGCCATCTGTTCATGGTTCCCCCTGACCGCGACAATCCAGCGTTTACGCAGTAGTTTCAGACAACGCAAACTGTCTGGTCCACGGTCGATAACATCCCCCATTGAAACCAGCAAATCCTGCCAGGGATCAAAACGGTACTGGCGAAGTTTAGCCATCAGCATCGAGAAGCATCCGTGGATATCCCCAACCACCCAAACGTGGCGCCACTGCGTACCGTCGATTCGTTGATAGATATTGCCAAGTCGTCCCATGTCGCCTCCAGAGTACAAGGGTACCTGGTTATAATTTTAGCAATGATGGCAAAAAAGCCTGGACGATCGTGGGCAGGAGTATGGTATGGTTTATGGAGAATGCAGCATGCGATACGCCGTGTTTTGCCCTGGATGGCATCGCATTCGCCACATAAAAAGAGACCGAATACGATTCCTGTATTCGGTCCAGGGAAATGGCTCTTGGGAGAGAGCCGTGCGCTAAAAGTTGGCATTAATGCAGGCTAAGTTACCCTGCCATTTAAGAATAGATGACAGCGCCAGGTTTTCCAGTCCGCGACTAAAGTGGCCGGAAAAAAAGGACGTCTGTTACGCATCCAAACGCGAAAACCGCAAGTTCTCCTGCGAGATCCTTGCGGTTTTTTATTGGAAATCAGAGCGCTACATCTGGCAATTAGCAGAGCTTTTCTGCACGCTCTACAAACGGTGCCAGGCTCATTTTTTCGCCCGGTTTCGCAGGATCATCGATCTGGATAATCTCGATCGGCTTTGCCGTGACTTTTCCGCTCTCCACCTGCTGTCTGGCGACATCATTCAACGGGTATTGCACCAGCGTACTGGGATTGATGACATACAGCGCGTTACCTGGACGGCAGGTCAGCATCACCTCTTCCCGATTAAACGCCCACTTATCTTTGCCAACCTCAAAACGGCTGACGGTAATGACCTGCGGCGCAGCCAGCGCGGCTCCGGAGCTTGCCAGGAGTAATAAAGAGATAATGATTTTTTTCATGCGTTTCGCCAGTCCATCAATCAGAAAGGTTCAAGGGTTGCAAACAGGCTGACAATCGCCAGCACAACGGCTCCTATACCCCATTCCAGCTTGGTCATCCAAATAAAATAGAGAGTCATGCCGCGGTTATCCTGCCGCATGCGTGGTACCAGAACATACCGATTCACCAGCGCAATCGCCACCATTAACATGACCAGGGCACCTTTTAACAAAAGCAGTCGCCCGTAAGCCATGTGCCAGGGAACAGAAAAACCGACAATAAACAGCGCATTCATAATACCGGTTAGTAAAACACCGATAACGAAAAGATGCCCATAGCGTGAGAAGCGCATCATGGTACTGATGGCCTGTTCCCGCCAGCGACCTTGCGCCATTCGCATACAGTAAAGTACGGGCAGCAAACCGCCGAACCAGGCGGCAGCGCATACCAAATGTAAGGCGTGGTTAACCTGCTGGATTGCGCCAGGGATACCGCTGTGCAGCGTCGCATGTCCGACGCCAGCCAGCAAAATAAACTGCGCAATTGTCAGCATTAACAGCAGTCGCGGCATACTGCGCGGCACCATGATGGTCACCACCAGTGTGACCAACGCGAGGATAATCTGCCATAACCAGACGCCGCCAAATTGCGTTTGCAACACGGCGAGCCAAACATCTGGAGAGACAACATCCCTCCAGCCTGAGCCCATTAACCCACCCTGAATCGCCAGCATCAGCGTCGCGCTGATAAAGCTCCACGTTGCAGCATGCCGTTGCAGACGTAAAAAACGACGCATCATTAAACGACGAACCGAAACGGGGGCCAGCCATGCGCCGTAAAGCGCACAGCCAAACACCAGCATCAAAGCGGTAAAATGGATAAACCGTAGTGCAACCCAGGTAAATGCCAGCATTGGTTATTTCACGCTAAAGGTATATTGCCCCTTCGTCTTGTGACCATCCACGGAGACAACGTGCCAGTCGACCGTATATTTTCCTGCTTCAAGCGTTTGATCAAGCGGAACAATCAGCTGCGTTTTGTCCTGCTCACTGCGCGATGCCTTGCCCGTTTTGATCTGTTCTTTGTTAGGACCGGTCAGCGTTGCACCGCTGAATCCCGGCTCTACGCCTTCAGAAAAATTCAGCGTCAACGCCTGAGGAGATGCCGCAACTTCAGCGTTAGCCGCCGGACTTTGTTTTGTGAGGTGGGCATGCGCGAATGCCGCAGGTGTTGCCAGGACGCTGGCGAGTACGATGAGCGCGTTGCGAAGCATAGATGCAGATGAAGCCATTTCAACTATTCCTTTTTGTTATGTCTAACCTGTAGAGAATAACCTTCTACAATGGTCGAGTCGAGAATCATCATTTCTGTCTTGCCATTAACGCACACTCTTAGTAACTTTGCGCGCCGAAAGACAGAGAAAAGGAGAAGCCCATGAACATCAATCTGGCCAAACTTGAGCAAGCGGAAATGGATAAGGTCAATGTCGATCTGGCTGCGGCTGGAGTGGCATTTAAGGAGCGATACAATATGCCCGTTGTTGCAGAAGTTGTTGAACGCGAACAGCCAGAGCATTTACGCGACTGGTTCCGCGAAAGACTCATCGCGCACCGCCTGGCATCCGTTTCGCTTTCACGTTTACCATACGAGCCTAAAGTTAAATAAAACTTATATTACGTTACGATTCCTTACATGACGCCTGCTACAGTATAAGCATATTCTTAATCCACACATTAAGGATGGTTGTAGACACTATGAAAAGGAAATCATTATGTCATACTGGAAAATCGCAGCAGCACAATACGAACCTCTTCACACCTCAGTTACCGAACATGTCGCGCATCACCTGCAATTCATTCATGCGGCAGCTCAATGCCAATGTGAATTGCTGGTCTTCCCTTCCCTCTCATTGCTGGGTTGTGTTGATGAGAATGACGCGCTTCCTGCCCCACCCGATGAAGCGCTGTTAGAACCTCTCGCACATGCCGCCGCGACTTATCGTATGACGATAATTGCGGGACTACCGGTAGAACATAACAACCGGTTCGTGAAAGGCATTGCACTTTTCTCTCCCTGGATGACTTCGCCACTAACCTTCCATCAGAGCCACGGGGCCTGTATTGCCAGACAGCGAAATGCCATCAGCGTTGTAGATAGCCAACCGGAAGGCATTGATATCGACCCGGCCTATTCGCTGTTCACCAGCTGCCAGTCAGTCAGTGAACCGGAACTGCTCTCCTCTACATCTCTCCTACAAAGTTTCTCACATAAATTCGCCATCGCGGTATTAATGGCCAATGCGCGGGGTAGCAGTGCGTTATGGGATGAACGAGGTCGATTGATTGTTCGCGCAGACAGCGGTTCGTTGCTGTTAACCGGCCAACGCACGCCACGGGGTTGGCAAGGTGATATCATTCCATTACGCTAGTCGTTTTGGGTCAGGAGCATGGCATGTTGCGCATAATAGATACAGAAACCTGTGGTCTACAGGGAGGCATTGTTGAAATTGCTTCTGTCGACGTGGTTGATGGAAAAATAGTCAACCCCATGAGCCACCTGGTACGCCCCGACCGCCCCATCAGCCCACAGGCGATGGCTATCCATCGCATTACTGAAGCAATGGTGGCCGATAAGCCATGGATTGAAGACGTCATCCCGCAGTATTACGGCAGCGAATGGTACGTTGCGCACAATGCCAGCTTTGACCGCCGCGTATTGCCCGATATGCCCGGGGAATGGATTTGCACCATGAAGCTCTCCCGTCGGTTGTGGCCGGGGATCAAATACAGCAACATGGCGCTGTATAAATCGCGCAAGCTGAGCGTCCAGACGCCAGCAGGTCTCCACCATCACCGCGCCCTGTACGATTGCTACATTACTGCGGCACTGCTGATCGACATCATGCAGACGTCAGGCTGGACAGCCGATCAAATGGTCGATATTACCGGCCGTCCCGCGTTACTCACTACTTTCACTTTTGGTAAGTACCGCGGAAAACCGGTATCAGAAGTAGCTGAACGCGATCCGGGCTATCTGCGCTGGTTATTTAATAACCTTGACAATATGAGCCCGGAACTGCGATTAACGCTAAAACACTATTTGGATCACCCCTGAGTAGGCAGCGTTCCCTGCGCCAGTCCAATCAAAAAAGCGTACTCAAGGGCCACGCCTTCGTAAGATTTAAAACGCCCGGATTTACCGCCGTGTCCGGAATCCATATCCGTGCAAAGTAGCAGCAAACGATCGTCCGTTTTCAGCTCACGCAGTTTTGCCACCCATTTTGCTGGCTCCCAGTATTGCACCTGGGAATCGTGTAATCCCGTCGTGACCAGCAGATGTGGGTATGCCTGCGCGGTTACATTGTCATACGGGCTGTAGCTTTTCATATAGGTGTAATACTCTTCGTCCTGCGGATTACCCCACTCTTCAAACTCACCGGTCGTCAGGGGAATTGATTCATCGAGCATTGTGGTTACCACATCGACAAACGGCACCTGAGCAATAACACCATGGAAGCGTTCCGGGCGCTCATTAATGGCGACGCCCATTAACATGCCTCCGGCGCTTCCGCCCATGCCATAACATAACTCAGGCGCGCCATAGCCCATTTTTAGCAACGCATCACAGACGTCGAGGTAATCATTAAAAGTATTTTTCTTGTGCAGAAACTTACCGTCCTCGTACCACTGTTGTCCTAATTCACCACCACCACGCACATGGGCAATAGCATAAACAAAGCCACGATCCAGTAAGCTCAAACGGCTGCTGCTGAAATCGGCATCCATGCTGGCGCCATATGATCCATAGCCATAAACCAGTAACGGATTTTTTCCTTTCAGAAAATACTTTTGATGATAAACCAGCGAAACCGGAACCTCGGTGCCATCACGCGCAGTTATCCATAGGTGTTCGCTACGGTAATTCGCCGCATCAAATCCGGTGACCTCCGTCTGCTTAAGCACACGACGTTCCCCGGTGTCCATATCCAGTTCAAACAGCGTGTCCGGGGTGGTCATGGAGGAATAACCATAGCGCAGGCGCGATGTCTCCGGCTCTGGATTATAGGCAAGCCAGGTCACATAAGCCGGATCGTCAAAGGCGATCCCGACCACTTCGCGCGTTTTACGATTAATCTGTCGTAGGCTGGTTAAGCCGCGCTGACGCTCTTCTACCACCAGCCAGTCAGTGAATAGCGTAAAGCCCTCCAGCATCACGTTGTCGCGCGCAGGGATCAGCGTCTCCCAGGCTTGCTCATCACGAACGCGGGTACGATACAGGCCGAAATTTTTCCCCTGACGGTTGGATCGCAGATAAAAATTGTGTTGATAGTGATCGAGACTGTATTCATGGTCTTTGCGTCGCGCTAAAAAGACCAACGGTTCGGCATCCGCCAGTTCTGCGTCAAGCAGTAAAACCTCACTGGTGGTCGCGCTGGCGATATGAATAACCACATAGTGTAGCGAGGTGGTTTTATGCAGGCTGACATAAAACATATCATCGGCTTCTTCATACACCAGCTCATCCAGTGACGATGGCGAGCCGACCGTATGTCGCCACACCTGATACGGCAATAACGTTGTTTCGTGCTTGCGCACGTAATAGAAAGTCTGAGAATCATTCGCCCAGACCAGATCCGCTTCGACGTTTTCCAGCACTTCCGGATACCAGTTGCCGCTTTGCAGGTTGCGAAAACGCACGCCATATTGCCGGCGAGAGAGATAATCTTCCGCCAGCGCCATGATGGTGTTATCCGGAGATATCGCCAGTCCTCCCAGCGTATAAAACTCGCTGTGTGCCGCGCGCTGGTTCCCATCCAACAGAGTATCCCAATCATCCCACTCTTCACTGAGGGCAGACTGACGCTGATAAATAGCATATTCGCACCCCGGTTCATAAATATGCCGGTAGCGATAACCATTCTTCACATAGGGGGCGGAAGCATCCTGAGGCGGGATACGGTCGATAATTTCTTTCAGGACGCGATCCTGCAAAGCCTGCTGCGAGGCCATAACCTGACGGCCATACGCATTTTCTTGTTGCAGATAATCCAGCACTTCTGGCTGCGAGCGAGTGTCATCTCGCAGCCAGTAATAATTATCAACACGAGTATCGCCATGCTGCGTCATGGCGTGGGGAATACGAGAAGCTTTTGGTAGCATGTCATTGTTCTTTTGCTTAAACATCCTATAAGGGTGGCAAAAGACAGCAATGATGCAAGCGAAACATGCACCTTAGCGGTAAGTAATTAACCCGGTAAAGCCTGTTTTTGTTCTTTGAGATCCTGTTCAATACCTTCACGAACATCCTGCGGGATCTTCAACGCATCGCCCAGCGCATTGAGATAGCTACGCTCCATAAAGTGGTCGATATCAATCGCCGCACAGCTCAGGAAGTAAATTTCTAGCGCTTCTTCTTCGTTGCGGATCCCTTGCGCCAGGCGCTGGGGATCTAACGGTTGTTCAATGGCTCGTTCAATCAGAACGCGGCCCTGCTCTTCCACGCCCGCTTCACGAAGCTGCTGCTCAATGGCCGCTCGTTCTTTAGCATCAATATGACCGTCGCTTTTCGCCGCAAAAACCAGCGCCAGGATCAGACGTTCAGTTCGCTCATCCAGCGGTGAGCTTTGTGCGCCAAACTGCGGCTCATCCTGATGCGCAGCGCGAACTTTATCTTTGTATTTGTTCCATAACACGGTACCGGCAACCGCGCCGCCGCCCACCAGAAGCGCGCTGGTGCCGTATTTACTCAGTAATTTACGTGAAGATTTGTTGGCAACCAGTAATCCTGCCAGACCGCCTAACGCGCCTGGAACCAGAAGTTTACTCAGCCCTTGCTCGCCAGAAGATGACGTGGAGGATCCTTTTTGCCCAAGAAGAGATTGTAGTTGATTCAGCCAATTAGCCATTTTGCCCCTCAAGTACAGACGAATAATCATCAAAGCGTACCCGAGGGGATGTCAGGAAGTGTTCAGGTCATCAAAAGATGTGCAAATACCTGCGTTACTGCGGCTGATACTCCGCTGTTCCGGCTTTGCAGTCGACTTTTACCTGATAGTGAATATCCGCGCTTTTACCGCGAACCGTCAGGGGAACTGACCATTTCCCGTCTTTGCCCGTAATATCGGGCGTGTTGACCCAGGCGACAGGGTCGGCTTGCCCGACGAGTTTTTGATCGTCAGCCCAGCGCGCGATGCGATTTTGCTGATAGTCACGTTTCACGCTTGCCGCAATACCGTCAGCATCCAGTCCTTCGCACTTGGGGAACTGAACATTCTTGCTTTCCATATTTGCCGCAAATACCGATACGCTGGCAGACAATAACAGCAGGCTCAATAACGCTCTTTTTTTATACATTCTTTTCTCCTTAATCTCCCCTTCGTCCTTCAGGTTGCCTGCGGCAACGTGAAATAACGTCAGAGATTGCACAATGATTCAGGGAAAAGCATGGTACAAAACGTCAGGAGCGCAAGTCGTTTCAGGCAGCCTGAGTATCATCCTCAGTGTGTGCATCGTTTTCGACAGCCTGTGGCGAAGGCAGCTTGCCGTTTTTCAGAATGGCGCTCAGCACATCTTTTTGCTCAGCCAGCCACAGGGAAAGAGCTTCACGCTGCTCGTCTTCGAGCGCTACCGGCGATTGCTCCAGCCATGTGTCGAGCAGATCTGCTGTATCCAGCATTTTGTCATACGCATCGGCTTCCTTTTTGCTGGTAAACGACATTTTTTCCTCACCTTCCCGAATGACTACGTATTTAACTTCAACCGCCATTTTTGCAGCCTCTTAAATTACCTGTATTTATGTACAGTATATTCTTTTTAAGCCCTGAAATCAACCTGGTAATAAAGACAGACGCAAACGTTTTCGTATATACTGCGCCCAGATAAAACAGGGGATTAATTTATGACGTTATTAGGCACAGCGCTGCGTCCCGCAGCAACGCGAGTGATGTTATTAGGTTCAGGTGAACTGGGTAAAGAAGTGGCGATTGAATGCCAACGCCTGGGTGTGGAAGTCATTGCCGTGGATCGTTACCCCGACGCGCCAGCCATGCACGTTGCCCATCGCTCCTACGTAATTAACATGCTGGATGGCGAGGCATTACGCCAGCTTGTCGAGCGTGAAAAACCACATTACATCGTGCCGGAAATAGAGGCGATTGCCACGGATATGCTGATCAAACTGGAACAGGAAGGTCAACACGTTGTGCCTTGCGCACGAGCGACCCAACTGACCATGAACCGGGAAGGAATCCGTCGCCTCGCCGCCGAAGAATTGTCTTTACCCACATCATCTTTCCGTTTTGCAGACACCGAAACACGATTTCGTGAGGCCGTTGCCGAAATCGGCTATCCCTGCATTGTGAAGCCGGTAATGAGTTCTTCCGGCAAGGGGCAGAGCTTTATCCGTTCAGCCGATCAGCTCACCGAGGCGTGGAACTATGCTCAACAGGGAGGCCGGGCAGGCGCCGGACGCGTTATCGTCGAAGGCGTAGTGAATTTTGATTTTGAAATCACCCTGCTAACCGTCAGCGCCGTTGATGGTGTGCATTTCTGCGCGCCGGTAGGTCATCGCCAGGAAGATGGCGATTATCGCGAGTCCTGGCAACCGCAGCAGATGAGTGACCTGGCGCTGGCGCGCGCGCAGGAGATTGCCCGCAAGGTGGTACTGGCGCTGGGCGGTCACGGACTGTTTGGCGTGGAGCTGTTTGTCTGTGGTGATGAGGTGATTTTCAGCGAAGTCTCCCCTCGCCCTCACGACACGGGTATGGTGACCTTAATTTCGCAGGATCTGTCTGAGTTTGCCCTGCACGTACGTGCATTTCTCGGTCTGCCCGTTGGCGAAATCCGCCAGTATGGACCTTCTGCTTCCGCCGTTATTCTGCCGCATCTTACCAGCCAGAATATCACGTTTGAAAACGTGCAAGCCGCTGTAGGTGCGGGTATGCAAGTGCGTTTTTTTGGCAAGCCGGAAATCGACGGGAGCCGTCGTCTGGGCGTTGTGCTGGCCACAGCACAGAGCATTGAAGATGCGGTGATACGCGCGAAAGACGCAGCCGCACAGGTGAAAGTCGCAGGATAAAAACCAGACCCGTAGGCCGGATAAAGCATTGATGCCGTATCCGACCTACGGTTTACGCATTAACGGATTACTGCTTCGCGCCTTCTACTGCTTCACGAGCCAGCTTAGTAATGCGATCGTAATCCCCCGCTTCCAGCGCATCCGCCGGAACCAGCCAGGAACCACCGATGCACAGCACGCTTTTCAGTGCCAGGTAGTCACGGTAGTTCGCCGGAGAGATACCGCCGGTTGGGCAGAAACGCACCTGAGAGAACGGACCCGCAATTGCCTGCAGCGCTTTGGTACCACCATTTGCTTCAGCAGGGAAGAATTTGAACTCTTTCAAACCGTAGTCCATACCCAGCATCAGTTCAGACACGGTGCTGATACCAGGGATCAGCGGAATAGTGCCTTCCGTTGCGGCTTTCAGCAGCGGCTCGGTCAGACCCGGGCTGATAGCAAACTGTGCACCGGCTTCGGTCACTTCAGCCAGCTGTTGTGGATTCAGTACAGTACCTGCACCAACGATAGCGTCCGGAACTTCTTTTGCGATCGCGCGAATGGCATCCATCGCACATGCGGTACGTAAGGTCACTTCCAGAACGCGCACGCCGCCTGCAACCAGCGCTTTTGCCATCGGCACTGCGTGTTCCAGTTTATTAACCACGATAACCGGTACAACCGGGCCAGTGGTCAGGATTGCTTCTGCACTTGTCTTCCAGTTTTTCATCAGAGTTTTCTCTCGCCTGATTACAAAATAAGTCTTAAAAAGTGATACAGGTTGCGCCCTGTTCCGCACCGGACAGCTTTTCACGCAACGCGCTGAACATTTCACGGCCTGTGCCCACGCGCGATGCGCTGAGGTCAGGAATGTGAGGCTGACGAGAAGCAAGTTCCTCTTCATCAACCAGCAGCGTCAATTCACCTGTCTGTCCATTCACACGAATGATGTCGCCATCGCGTACTTTTGCCAGCAGCCCGCCATCGTAGGCTTCTGGGGTTACATGGATTGCTGAAGGCACTTTACCTGAAGCACCTGAAAGTCGTCCATCGGTAACTAACGCAATTTTGAAACAACGGTCCAATAATACACCAAGTGGCGGCATGAGTTTATGTAATTCTGGCATTCCGTTTGCTTTTGGTCCCTGATGGCGCACAACGACTACGCAATCACGGTCGAGCAGTCCCGCATCGAAGGCCGGCAATACATCATGCTGACTTTCAAAAACAACCGCGGGCGCTTCAATTACCTGATTTTCTACCGGAACCGCCGACGTTTTCATCACAGCACGCCCGAGGTTACCGCTCAGCACTTTGGTACCGCCGTGGTGGGAGAATGGCTTATCGATGGTAGCAATCACATTGCTGTCCAGAGACTTCGCTGCCCCTTCGCGCCAGTCCAGCTCACCATCGTTGAGCCAGGGTTCCATGGTGTAACGCGACAAACCAAACCCGGCAACGGTGTTCACATCTTCATGCAGCAGACCCGCGTTCAGCAGTTCGCGCATTAACACCGGCACGCCACCCGCTGCCTGGAAGTGGTTAATATCTGCCGGACCATTCGGATACAGACGCGCCATCAACGGCACGATATCGGACAGATCGGAGAAGTCGTCCCAGTTAATCAGAATCCCGGCTGCACGCGCCATCGCAACCAGGTGCATTGTATGGTTGGTTGACCCCCCGGTCGCCAGCAGCGCGACAATACCGTTCACCACTACTTTTTCATCGATCATTTTACCGATCGGCATCCATTCATTGCCGTTGCCGGTCAGACGCGTTACCTGACGAGCAGCCGCGGCGGTCAACGCTTCGCGCAGCGGGGCATCCGGGTGTACGAATGAGGACCCTGGCAGTTGCATCCCCATAAACTCCACCACCATCTGGTTGGTGTTTGCGGTGCCATAGAACGTACAGGTCCCCGGTGCGTGATAAGACGCCGCTTCGGATTCAAGCAGCGCCATGCGATCGACTTTGCCTTCAGCATACAGCTGACGGATACGCACTTTTTCTTTGTTCGCCAGACCGCTCGCCATCGGGCCGGAGGGAATAAAGATCGAAGGCAGATGACCAAATGACAGTGCCGCCATCACCAGACCCGGGACAATTTTGTCGCACACGCCAAGGAATAACGCGCCGTCGAACATATTGTGTGAGAGGCCGACAGCAGCCGACATCGCAATCACTTCGCGACTCAGCAACGAAAGCTCCATCCCATCCTGTCCCTGGGTCACACCGTCGCACATCGCAGGAACACCGCCAGCGACCTGGCCTACCGCATTGGCTTCATGCAGCGCTTTACGAATGATGTCCGGATAATGTTCGTACGGCTGATGCGCGGAAAGCATGTCGTTATAGGAGGTAATGATCGCGATATTGTTACGCAGCATGCTTTTCAGCGAGGCCTTGTCATCCGGCTGGCAGGCAGCAAAACCATGCGCCAGGTTACCGCACGCCAGCTGTGAACGATGAACGGTAGTCGATTTCGCTTGTTCAATACGGGCAAGGTAGGCGGAACGCGTGTCGCGAGAACGTTCGACAATACGCTTTGTTACGCGTAACAAATTCGGATTCATAGAGGCTCCTAAAATTTATCTGTCAGAGCGTTGGATCAACAATGTGTTTCAGTTGGGTTAAAAGCAGCTGAATCGCTTGTTAGCCGTAGCTCAGGGGCAAAATCGTTTCAGGCAGTGTAATAAAAAAAGCCCCGCGGGTGAATCCACGCGGAGCTTAAAAGTGCAAAAATTATTCTACAATCTGTGTTAGATCATGTTACCGGTAAAATAACACCTATGGGCTAGATGATATTTTACTCGAATTCGTTCCAGGAACGACCATCACGGGTGATCATGGCCACAGAAGCAACCGGTCCCCAGGTGCCTGCCTGATACGGCTTCGGCGCGTCGTTGTCCATTGCCCAGGCTTCGGTAATGGAGTCGACCCACTTCCATGCTTCTTCAACTTCATCACGGCGCACAAACAGCGCCTGAATGCCGCGCATCGTTTCAAGCAGCAGGCGCTCGTAGGCGTCGGCAAGGTGCGTCTGGTTGAAGGTTTCTGAATAGCTCAGATCAAGCTTGGTAATTTGCAGATTATGCTTGTGATCCAGACCCGGCACTTTGTTCAGTACCTGGATATCGACACCTTCATCAGGCTGCAAACGGATGGTCAGCTTGTTCTGCGGTAGATCCTGCCAGGACTCTCTGAACAGATTCAGCTCAGGCGTTTTGAAGTAAACCACCACTTCAGAGCACTTGGTCGGTAAACGCTTACCGGTACGCAGGTAGAACGGTACGCCCGCCCAGCGCCAGTTATCGATATCCACACGGATCGCCACAAACGTTTCCGTGTTGCTGCTCTTGTTCGCGCCTTCTTCTTCCAGGTATCCCGGAACTTTTTTGCCCTGGGCAAAACCGGCGGTGTACTGACCACGAACTGTCTTTTCACGTACGTTCGAACGATCGATACGACGCAGTGATTTCAGTACTTTCACTTTTTCATCACGGATGCTGTCTGCGCTCAGATCGGACGGCGGAGACATCGCGATCATGCACAGGATCTGCAGCAGGTGGTTCTGGATCATGTCGCGCATTTGACCGGCCTGGTCAAAGTAGCCCCAGCGCCCTTCAATGCCCACTTCTTCCGCCACGGTAATTTCTACGTGGTCGATAGTGCGGTTATCCCAGTTATTCACAAACAGGGAGTTGGCAAAACGCAGTGCCAACAGGTTCAGTACCGTCTCTTTGCCGAGATAGTGGTCGATGCGGTAAACCTGGCACTCTTCGAAATACTCGCCAACCTGATCGTTGATTTCACGGGATGTTGCCAGTGATGTACCCAGCGGTTTTTCCATCACCACGCGGGCAGGCTTAGCATTCAGCTTTGCTTCACCCAGACCTTTGCAGATCGCGCCAAAGGTGCTCGGCGGCATTGCGAAATAGTTGATGGTGGTACGCGATTTTTGATCCAGCATTTTGCCCAGACGCTTAAACGCGGCGGTGTCGTTGACGTCCAGGTTACAAAACTCAAGACGACCGCTGAGGGTTTCCCACAAACTTTCATCAATTTTTTCTTTCATGAAGGTTTCGAGCGCTTCGCGCACAACCTTGGTATAGGCTGCTTTGTCCCAGTCGGCACGCCCAACCCCAATGATGCGGGTATCCGGGTTAATCTGGCCGGCCTTTTCCAGTTGATACAGGGAAGGCAGCAATTTCCGCCGCGCCAGGTCGCCCTTCGCGCCGAAAATGACCAGATCACATGCCTGGGCTGTTTGCGTTACCGCCATGTCATTCTCCTCAATTAAGTGCCTGGTGCTTTTGCCAGACACTGGTTGTAATTTTATTACAGTGCACTGTACTGCTTTTACGTGAATCCGGAAACCGTAAACGCTTATCCAGCCGTGCTGTTACCGCGAACAGCCGCTTTATTGGCGTATAACCCATCAAAATGGATAAAAAAGTCGTCTTTTTCGTACCCATGAAGAAGTATGAAAATCCGACTCCGATCATGTAATGAAAAAAAACAACAACTATTTTGTCCATTTTGCCCCGTTGCTGCACTAGCAGGGGTACTATCTACCAGAGTTACCACTCGATTTCCCCTTATCGTTGAAATCGTTTTTGCCCATGACCCATGAGTCTACCTACATCATGAATATGCTGGAAAAAATCCAGTTAAAACTGGAACATTTGAGCAAGTCAGAGCGTAAAGTCGCCGACATTATTCTTGCCTCTCCCGAGCAGTCAATTCACTCAAGCATCGCTGCGCTTGCTGTAGAAGCCAGCGTCAGCGAACCGACGGTGAACCGTTTCTGTCGTAGCATGGATACGCGCGGCTTCCCTGATTTTAAACTGCATCTGGCACAAAGTCTGGCAAATGGTACCCCTTATGTTAATCGCAATGTGGATGAGGATGACAGCGTAGAATCTTATACGGGGAAAATCTTCGAATCGGCGATGGCAAGCCTTGACCACGTTCGTCAGTCGCTGGATAACGCGGCGGTAAACCGGGCGGTAGATTTGTTAACCCAGGCGAAGAAAATCGCCTTCTTTGGTTTAGGTTCTTCCGCCGCGGTCGCACACGACGCGATGAACAAATTTTTCCGCTTTAACGTACCGGTAATCTATTCCGACGACATTGTCCTGCAACGGATGAGTTGTATGAATTGTAGCGACGACGACGTCATTGTGCTTATTTCTCATACCGGAAGAACCAAAAGTCTGGTTGAACTGGCGCAGTTAGCAAGGGAAAACGACGCTATGGTTATCGCCCTCACCTCTCCCGGCACGCCACTGGCGCGTGAAGCCACGCTGGCTATTACCCTCGATGTACCGGAAGATACTGACATTTATATGCCCATGGTCTCTCGACTTGCTCAACTGACCGTGATAGATGTGCTGGCTACAGGATTTACTTTGCGCCGAGGGGCAAAATTTAGAGATAACTTGAAGCGTGTCAAGGAAGCGCTCAAGGAATCGCGTTTTGATAAAGAATTACTCATCAAGAGTGATGACAGCTAAAAGCAATAACAATGTTCTACCCTTTTATCATCCGGGTCGTTCATTTTACCGTTAATGTTTGAGAACGGCCGGATTAATGTTCACGCAACACCTAGTTGTTTCAGTCAACGGAGTATTACATGTCCAGAAGGCTTCGCAGAACCAAAATCGTTACCACGTTAGGCCCGGCAACTGACCGCGATAACAACCTTGAGAAGATTATCGCCGCGGGTGCGAACGTCGTACGTATGAACTTTTCCCACGGCTCTCCAGAAGATCACAAACTGCGGGCGGATAAGGTCCGTGAAATTGCCGCAAAACTGGGACGTCATGTAGCTATTTTGGGTGACCTGCAGGGACCTAAAATCCGCGTATCTACCTTTAAAGAAGGTAAAGTTTTTCTTAATGTTGGCGACAAGTTCCTGTTAGACGCCAACCTCGGTAAAGGCGAAGGCGACAAAGAAAAAGTCGGCATTGATTATAAGGGACTTCCTGCAGACGTCGTGCCTGGCGATATCCTGCTGCTCGACGACGGGCGCGTACAGCTTAAAGTGCTGGAAGTTCAGGGCATGAAAGTCTTCACCGAAGTCACTGTCGGTGGCCCGCTGTCCAATAACAAGGGCATCAACAAACTGGGCGGCGGTCTCTCTGCTGAAGCCCTGACCGAAAAAGACAAAGCCGACATCATTACCGCAGCGCAAATCAGCGTTGACTATTTGGCTGTCTCCTTCCCGCGTTGCGGCGAAGATCTAAACTATGCCCGCCGTCTGGCGCGCGACGCCGGTTGCGATGCGAAAATTGTCGCCAAGGTAGAACGTGCAGAAGCCGTCTGCGACCAGAATGCGATGGATGACATCATCCTCGCTTCTGACGTAGTGATGGTAGCCCGTGGCGACCTGGGTGTTGAAATCGGTGACCCTGAGCTGGTAGGTATTCAGAAAGCGTTGATTCGTCGTGCGCGTCAGCTGAACCGTGCGGTCATCACCGCCACACAGATGATGGAGTCGATGATCACCAACCCAATGCCGACTCGTGCGGAAGTGATGGACGTGGCTAACGCCGTCCTCGACGGCACCGATGCCGTGATGCTCTCTGCCGAAACAGCAGCAGGTCAGTACCCGGCGGAAACCGTCGCGGCAATGGCGCGCGTTTGCCTGGGTGCAGAGAAGATCCCAAGCATCAACGTCTCTAAACACCGCCTGGACGTGCAGTTTGATAACGTTGAAGAAGCGATTGCGATGTCAGCGATGTACGCTGCTAACCACCTTAAAGGGGTCACTGCTATCATTGCTATGACGGAGTCCGGTCGTACTGCGCTGATGACTTCTCGTATCAGTTCCGGTCTGCCAATTTTCGCGATGTCTCGTCATGAACGTACGCTGAATCTGACCTCTCTGTATCGCGGTGTCACCCCGGTTCACTTTGACAGCGAAACAGATGGCGTCGTTGCCGCCAATGAAGCAGTGAACCTGCTGCGTGATAAAGGCTATCTGGTTTCCGGCGATCTGGTGATCGTGACACAGGGCGATGTGATGAGCACTATTGGCTCAACTAACACCACGCGTATCCTGACCGTCGAGTAACGCCAGCGTTTGATGTAAAAAAGCCTCTCGTTTGAGAGGCTTTTTTTTATTTCTTCGGATAAAGATCTTTGCGCTTATAGGGCTCAATCTCGCCGGGTTTACGCGTCTTAAGCAGTTTCAGTATCCAGGTATATTGTTCGACATGAGGCGTGACAAAAATTTCCACCTCTTCGTTCATTCGTCTGGCAATGGTGTGGTCATCCGCTGTCAGGATGTCATCCATCGGAGGACGGACCTTAATCGTCAGGCGGTGAGTTTTACCGTCATACACCGGAAACAGCGGCACTACACGCGCGTGGCAAACCTTCATCAAGCGACCAATTGCCGGTAACGTTGCTTTATAGGTAGCAAAAAAATCGACAAACTCACTGTGCTCAGGCCCATGGTCCTGATCCGGCAAGTAATATCCCCAATATCCCTGACGTACAGACTGAATAAACGGTTTGATGCCATCATTACGCGCATGTAATCGACCTCCGAAACGACGGCGTACCGTGTTCCAGACGTAATCAAATACCGGGTTTCCCTGATTGTGGAACATTGCTGCCATTTTCTGTCCCTGGGAAGCCATCAGCATCGCCGGGATATCTACGCCCCAGCCATGAGGAACGAGAAAAATCACTTTTTCATCGTTGCGGCGCATCTCTTCGATGATTTCAAGGCCCTGCCAGTCAACCCGATTCTGAATTTTCTCCGGCCCTCGCAGGGCGAGTTCCGCCATCATGACCATCGCCTGAGGGGCGGTCGCGAACATCTCATCAACAATGGCTTCGCGCTCAGCTTCGCTGCGTTCAGGAAAACAAAGGGATAAATTGATCAGCGCTCTGCGACGTGAGCTTTTTCCCAAGCGTCCAACCATCCGTCCGAGCTTTGCCAGAATAGGATCGCGAAATGACGCCGGCGTTAACGCAATCCCAGCTATCGCCGCTACACCCAGCCAGGCGCCCCAGTAGCGCGGATAGCGAAATGATTTATCAAACTCAGGGATATACTCAATATTCTTTTTTTTCGTTTCCATGCTCTTCCAGTGTCTGGTGCGGCAAAAAGTAGATCTGCTGATAGTGTAGCGGCGCACGATGCGCCGTACAAAATAAAAAAGCCGGCACGCATCGCGTACCGGCTTTATCAGTGTGCTAATTAATCAAAACGTAGCTGAGGCATAACTTCTTTCACCTGCGCCAGATAATCGGTGCGATCCGAGCCGGTCAGACCTTCTGTACGCGGCAGTTTCGCCGTCAGAGGGTTCACGGCCTGCTGGTTGATCCACACTTCGTAGTGCAGATGCGGACCTGTTGAACGCCCGGTGTTACCTGACAGCGCGATACGATCGCCACGTTTCACTTTTTGACCTGGTTTCACCAACAGCTTACGCAGGTGCATATAACGGGTGGTGTAGGTACGACCATGACGAACCGCAACATAGTATCCGGCAGCGCCGCTACGCTTCGCTACGACCACTTCACCATCGCCTACCGACAGTACTGGCGTCCCCTGCGGCATCGCAAAGTCGACACCTTTGTGCGGCGCTACGCGTCCAGTCACCGGATTCAGGCGACGCGGGTTAAAGTTCGAGGAGATGCGGAACTGTTTCGCCGTCGGGAAACGCATGAAGCCTTTCGCCAGCCCGGTACCGTTACGGTCATAGAACTTACCGTCTTCAGCACGGATGGCGTAATAGTCTTTGCCTTCAGAACGTAAACGCACGCCCAGCAGCTGGCTTTGCTCGCGCTTACCGTCCAGCATTTCGCGAGACATCAGCACAGAGAACTCATCGCCTTTTTTCAGTTTGCGGAAATCCATCTGCCACTGCATGGCCTTAATCACTGCGCTGATTTCAGAGCTGGTCAGTCCGGCCTCTTTGGCGCTGCCGACGAAGCTTCCGCCCACAGTGCCTTTGATACGGCTGTTAACCCAATCGCCCTGCTGCATTTCGCTGCTCATTTTGAAACCTGTCGCAGTACGATCGTAAGTGCGGGTTTCACGGCGGGACACTTCCCAGGTCAGGCGCTGCAGGTCACCTTCCGCGCTTAAGGTCCATGATAACTGCTGACCAATTTTCAGATTGCGCAGTTCTTTATCGGAAGCAGCGAGCTGACTGATGTCACCCATATCGATGCCGTACTGATTAAGAATACTGCTCAGCGTATCGCCTGTAGAGACGACATACTCATGCACGCCGGCTTCACCAGACGTTTTGTCATCCAGTTCATCCTGTGGAATGGCTTCGTCTTCCTGCGCGGCCTGATCGATAGGTTCACTGGCCTCAGGCAACAGTGAACGAATCTCGCTTTTTTCCAGCTCGATAGTTTTAACGATAGGTGCGGAATCGGGATGGTAAACATAAGGCCGCCAGACGGCGACGGCCAATGTCAGTACGGTAAGCGACCCCAGCATAACGCGATGGGGTCGCGGCAGATTATTAAATGCCAGAGCGACAGAGCGGGCTATCTGTTGCACGTATTCACTTCCTCATTAATCTCCTTTCAGGCAGCTCGCATACTGGTTGGCTAATTGGTTCAAAAACGCTGAATAGCTTGTTTTACCCAGTTTGATATTCGTTCCGAGCGGATCCAACGTTCCCATTCGAACGGATGTCCCTCTCGCGACGGCTTCAACGACCGCTGGCCTGAACTGTGGCTCAGCAAAAACGCAGGTTGCTTTTTGCTCAACCAACTGTGTTCTTATTTCATGTAAACGCTGCGCACCAGGTTGAATCTCAGGGTTCACGGTAAAGTGACCAAGCGGTGTTAGTCCGTAGTGTTTTTCGTAGTAGCCATAGGCGTCATGAAAAACGAAATAACCTTTTCCCTTGAGCGGTGCGAGCTCGTTACCTACCTGCTTATCGGTTGCGGCTAATTGTGCCTCAAAATCCTTCAGGTTGGCGTCAAGTTTGGCTCGACTTTGCGGCATAAGTTCCACTAATTTTTCATGGATTGCAACCGCTGAGGCCCGCGCTATCTCTGGGGAAAGCCAAAGATGCATGTTGTAATCGCCATGATGGTGATGCTCGTCACTTTTTTCACTGCCAGCATCATTGTGTCCATGATCGTCATCGTCGTCATCAGCACCTTTCATGAGTAACGGTTTCACGTCATTGAGCTGCGCAATCGTTACCTGTTTCGCGTTAGGAATATTCTTGACTGACTTTTCCATAAACGCTTCCATCTCAGGTCCGATCCAAACGACTAAGTCCGCGCCCTGTAAGCGTTTTACGTCTGATGGACGCAATGAGTAATCGTGTTCGGAAGCCCCGTCAGGCAGGAGAACCTCAGTGTCTGTTACCCCGTCTGCAATGGCTGAAGCAATAAACCCCAGCGGCTTGAGCGAGGCCACCACAGCGGCATTTGCTGCCTGTGTTGCACTACCCCAAAGAGCAGCGGATAATGCTGCGAAAAGAAGCGTATTTTTATGTAACATAATGCGACCAATCATCGTAATGAATGTAAGAAATGTGATATTATAACATTCTATAACTTCTGCAAGACTAAAATTGATATGACGACTTTGGTTTCACTGGAAAATGTCTCGGTCTCTTATGGTCAACGCCGCGTCCTGTCTGACGTATCGCTTGAACTTCGACCCGGTAAAATTTTAACGCTTCTCGGCCCAAATGGCGCCGGGAAGTCTACGCTGGTGCGCGTTGTATTAGGGCTGGTAGCGGCTGATGAGGGAGTAATCAAGCGTAATGGTCAATTGCGGATTGGCTATGTACCGCAAAAACTTTACCTCGATACTACGCTGCCACTGACGGTAAGTCGGTTTATGCGCTTACGTCCCGGCACCAAAAAAGAGGATATCCTTCCGGCACTGAAGCGCGTTCAGGCCGGGCATCTGATGGATGCGCCGATGCAAAAGCTCTCTGGCGGGGAAAC
The DNA here is from genome assembly GCF_030332765.1 of Citrobacter sp. Cpo071. Classification (NCBI taxonomy): domain Bacteria; kingdom Pseudomonadati; phylum Pseudomonadota; class Gammaproteobacteria; order Enterobacterales; family Enterobacteriaceae; genus Citrobacter; species Citrobacter sp. Cpo071. The sequence continues at coordinate 1,070,986 of NZ_JAOWHE010000085.1, forward strand.
GCAACGCGTCCTGTTGGCCCGTGCTTTATTGAATAAACCTCAGCTACTGGTGCTCGATGAACCAACCCAGGGCGTGGATGTCAATGGGCAGGTCGCACTGTACGACCTTATCGACCAGTTGCGACGTGAACTGGATTGCGCCGTACTGATGGTTTCCCATGACCTGCATCTGGTGATGGCCAAAACCGATGAGGTACTGTGCCTGAACCATCATATTTGCTGTTCCGGTGCGCCGGAAGTGGTTTCTATGCACCCGGAATTCATCTCAATGTTCGGGCAACGCGGCGCCGAACAACTCGGAATTTACCGTCATAATCACAATCACCGCCACGATTTACAGGGTCGTATCGTCTTACGCCGGGGAAATGGTCACCCATGATTGAATTGTTATTACCCGGTTGGTTAGCCGGGATCATGCTGGCCTGTGCCGCTGGCCCACTCGGCTCGTTTGTAGTCTGGCGTCGAATGTCTTATTTCGGTGATACGCTGGCCCACGCTTCGCTGCTGGGGGTCGCCTTTGGCCTGCTGCTGGATGTAAACCCTTTCTATGCGGTTATCGCCGTCACCCTGTTGCTGGCTGGCGGTCTGGTATGGCTGGAGAAGCGCCCTCACCTTGCGATCGATACCTTGCTGGGTATTATGGCGCACAGCGCATTGTCATTGGGGCTGGTTGTTGTCAGCCTGATGTCCAACATCCGTGTGGATCTGATGGCTTACCTGTTTGGTGATTTGCTCGCCGTGACGCCAGAAGATCTTATCACTATCGCCATTGGCGTGGTTATTGTTCTGGCGATTCTGTTCTGGCAGTGGCGTAACCTGCTGTCGATGACCATCAGTCCGGATCTGGCATTTGTCGATGGCGTGAAGCTGCAACGCGTGAAGCTGCTGCTGATGCTGGTTACGGCGTTAACGATTGGCGTGGCGATGAAGTTTGTCGGGGCGCTGATTATCACCTCACTGCTTATCATCCCTGCGGCGACCGCCCGTCGCTTTGCCCGTACGCCGGAGCAGATGGCAGGGGTTGCCGTTGGAGTGGGAATAATAGCTGTTACAGGCGGGCTGACCTTCTCGGCCTTCTATGACACCCCGGCAGGTCCTTCCGTGGTGCTGTGCGCCGCGCTGCTGTTTATTTTCAGCATGATGAAAAAGCAAGCGAGCTAAGCATGCGTTGCCCGGTGGCGCTGCGCTTACCGGGCCTACAAAATCGCCCAGGCCTGATGAGCGTCGCGACATCAGGCATTAAGGCATCTGTGGCGGTGTAATGCCAAAATGGTTCCAGGCGCGCACGGTTGCCATACGTCCACGCGGCGTACGTTGTAGAAAACCTTGCTGAATCAGATACGGCTCCAGCACGTCCTCAATGGTTTCACGCTCTTCCCCAATCGCTGCTGCCAGGTTATCCAGTCCTACCGGCCCGCCAAAGAATTTATCGATAACCGCCAGTAGCAGCTTACGGTCCATATAATCGAATCCTTCCGCATCCACATTGAGCATATCCAGCGCCTGGGCGGCAATATCAGCCGAAATCGTGCCGTCATGCTTCACTTCAGCGAAATCGCGTACCCGGCGTAATAAACGGTTGGCGATACGCGGCGTACCGCGGGCGCGGCGTGCCACTTCCAGCGCGCCTTCATCGCTCATTTCCAGGCCCATAAAGCGTGCGCTACGCCCAACAATGTGCTGCAGGTCTGCCACCTGATAGAACTCCAGGCGCTGCACAATACCAAAACGGTCACGCAGCGGAGAGGTTAACGACCCGGCGCGTGTCGTCGCCCCGATTAGCGTGAACGGCGGCAGATCGATCTTAATCGAACGGGCAGCCGGTCCTTCACCAATCATGATATCCAGCTGATAATCTTCCATCGCCGGATACAGCACCTCTTCCACCACCGGTGACAGACGATGAATTTCATCGATAAACAGCACATCGTGGGGTTCAAGGTTGGTAAGCATTGCCGCCAGATCACCCGCTTTTTCCAGTACCGGACCAGACGTGGTGCGCAGATTAACGCCCATTTCATTGGCGACAATATTAGCAAGCGTAGTTTTACCAAGACCAGGAGGACCGAAAATCAGCAGGTGATCGAGAGCATCACCGCGCAGCTTCGCCGCCTGGATAAAAATCTCCATTTGCGAACGAACCTGAGGCTGGCCAATATACTCTTCCAGCAATTTTGGGCGAATCGCACGATCCACCAGATCTTCAGGGGTAGTGCTGACAGCCGAAATCAGGCGATCTGCTTCAATCATCCGTTACCTCACAATGCCGCGCGAAGCGCTTCACGAATCAGGGTTTCACTGCTGGCATCAGGGCGGGCAATTTTGCTCACCATGCGGCTGGCTTCCTGTGGTTTATAGCCCAACGCCACCAGCGCAGCAACCGCTTCCTGCTCGGCGTCGTCCGTTGTCGGGCTTGCCGGAGACGTCAGGACCAGATCCGCTGCTGGTGTAAAGAGATCACCATGCAAACCTTTAAAGCGGTCTTTCATTTCTACAATCAGGCGTTCTGCGGTTTTCTTACCAATACCCGGTAATTTCACCAGCGCGCCCAGCTCTTCGCGCTCTACGGCATTAACGAACTGCTGAGCAGACATACCGGAGAGGATCGCCAGCGCCAGCTTCGGCCCCACGCCATTGGTTTTGATTAACTCTTTAAACAGCGTGCGCTCTTGCTTGTTGTTAAAGCCATACAATAGCTGAGCATCTTCTCGCACCACAAAATGGGTGAAAATAATCGCTTCTTGCCCGGCTTCCGGCAACTCGTAGAAACAGGTCATCGGCATATGCACTTCATAGCCTACCCCGCCCGTTTCCAGAAGGACCAACGGGGGTTGTTTTTCAATAATGATGCCTCTGAGTCTGCCTATCACGTGACGCTCCTGCGTTAAGGGCTAAAAGGTAATGCGCTATCATAAAAAAAGGCTGGATAGATATCCAGCCTCATTTGTCACTAACGTAACCGACCTCGCGCCAAATTCAGCCTCGACTCGCTCATTTGCATGGCGTTCTGACTGACATGGCAGTGGGTAATGGCAATCGCTAGTGCATCCGCGGCATCTGCTTGCGGATTCGCCGGGAGTTTTAGCAGCGTGCGTACCATATGCTGGACCTGGCTTTTTTCCGCGCTACCGATCCCCACCACGGTCTGTTTTACCTGGCGGGCCGCGTATTCAAAGACCGGTAGATCCTGATTGGTCGCCGCAACGATTGCCACGCCGCGAGCCTGTCCCAGCTTTAGCGCCGAGTCGGCGTTCTTCGCCATAAAAACCTGCTCAATGGCAAAATAGTCCGGCTGAAACTGGGTGATTATTTCCGTCACGCCCGCGTAAATCAACTTCAGACGTGACGGGAGATCGTCGACTTTGGTGCGAATGCAGCCGCTGCCGAGGTAGGTCAGCTGCCTGCCGACCTGACGAATAACGCCATAACCGGTGATGCGAGACCCCGGGTCAATGCCGAGAATAATAGACATCACGCATCTCCTGTTATTTTATGGCTTAACCACATCATTCTAAGGTGGCAGCAACCTCATCGGAGATTTCACCGTTGTGGTAAACTTCCTGCACGTCGTCGCAGTCTTCCAGCATATCGATCAGACGCATCAGCTTCGGCGCCGTTTCTGCATCCATATCCGCTTTGGTGGATGGGATCATAGACACTTCAGCTGCGTCCGCTTTCAGACCAGCCGCTTCCAGCGCGTCACGCACTTTGCCCATCTCTTCCCACGCGGTGTAAACGTCAATTGCGCCGTCGTCGAAGGTCACAACGTCTTCAGCACCTGCTTCCAGCGCCGCTTCCATGATGGCGTCTTCGTCGCCCTGTTCAAAGGAGATAACGCCTTTTTTGCTGAACAGATAAGCCACGGAACCGTCGGTACCGAGGTTACCACCCGTTTTCGTGAACGCATGACGCACTTCCGCAACGGTACGGTTACGGTTGTCAGACAGACATTCAATCATAACGGCTGTACCGCCAGGACCGTAACCTTCATAGATGATGGTTTCCATGTTGGAATCTTCATCACCACCCACACCGCGCGCGATTGCACGGTTCAGGGTGTCACGGGTCATGTTATTAGCCAGCGCCTTATCAACCGCTGCACGCAGACGCGGGTTAGCATCCGGATCGCCGCCGCCCAGTTTAGCCGCCGTCACCAGCTCACGAATTATTTTGGTGAAAATTTTACCGCGTTTAGCATCCTGCGCTGCTTTACGGTGTCTGGTGTTGGCCCATTTACTATGACCTGCCATAAATAATATCTCCAAAAAGCGCGCCTTTTCAGGCGACGTTAATTACAAACTCTTCAATCGCCTGCCGGTTACTCCACGACTTGGTTAATTGGGCGGCTTCAACCGCATTAACCCAACGATAGGTCAGATGTTCGGTGAACACGATCTCTCGTTCTGAGGGAAGTGCCAGGCAAAACCAGGATTCAGTATTACGTTCAATTCCCGGTGCATAGCGATGACGTAAATGGCTAAAAATCTCAAACTCCACCGTGCGCTGACAGTCAATTAAGGTCAGTTGCTCAGATGCAACATCAATGGCGACCTCTTCCTTTACTTCGCGCATAGCGGCTTGCGACGCGGTTTCACCTTCTTCAAGGCTGCCGGTGACCGACTGCCAGAAATCAGGATCGTCGCGTCGCTGTAACATCAGCACTCTCCCGGTGTCCTTTGCATAAATCACGACTAACACCGAGACAGGCTGTTTATATGTCATATCAGTTATTCTCGGCCTTCTTAACAACCTGAATGCTCAGTTCCGCCAGCGCAGCTGCGTTGGCAAAGCTTGGCGCTTCAGTCATCAGACACGCTGCAGCCGTGGTTTTCGGGAAAGCAATAACGTCACGAATGTTGTCAGTACCGGTCAACAGCATAGTCAGACGGTCCAGACCAAACGCCAGGCCCGCATGCGGCGGTGTACCATATTTTAGCGCATCCAGCAGGAAGCCGAATTTCTCACGCTGTTCTTGCTCATTAATGCCCAGAATACCGAATACGGTTTGCTGCATGTCGCCGTTGTGAATACGCACGGAACCGCCGCCTACTTCGTAGCCGTTGATGACCATATCGTACGCGTTGGCAACCGCGTCTTCCGGCGCTGCTTTCAGCTCAGCGGCCGTCATATCTTTCGGCGCGGTGAACGGGTGGTGCATTGCGGTCAGGCCGCCTTCACCATCGTCTTCGAACATTGGGAAGTCGATAACCCACAGCGGTGCCCATTTGGCTTCGTCGGTGATGTTCAGGTCTTTACCCAGTTTCAGACGCAGCGCGCCCATCGCGTCGGCAACCACTTTCTTGTTGTCGGCACCGAAGAAAATCATGTCGCCGTCTTGCGCACCGGTACGTGCCAGAATCGCTTCCACAATTTCTGCGTTCAGGAACTTAGCAACTGGGCTGGTAATACCTTCCAGACCTTTCGCACGTTCGGTGACTTTGATGTAAGCCAGGCCTTTCGCGCCGTAAATCTTGATAAAGTTACCGTAATCGTCGATCTGCTTACGGCTCAGTGCAGCACCACCCGGTACACGCAGAGCAGCTACGCGGCCTTTCGCATCGTTTGCCGGACCAGAGAACACTGCGAACTCAACGTCTTTCACCAGATCGGCAACGTCAACCAGCTCCATCGGGTTACGCAGGTCTGGTTTATCGGAACCGTAACGACGCTCAGCTTCGGCAAAGGTCATGATCGGGAAATCACCCAGATCGACACCTTTCACTTCCAGCCACAGATTACGCACCAGCGCTTCCATCACTTCACGCACCTGCGGTGCGGTCATGAAGGAAGTCTCAACGTCGATCTGGGTAAATTCAGGCTGACGGTCAGCACGTAAGTCTTCATCACGGAAGCATTTAACGATCTGATAGTAGCGGTCAAAGCCAGACATCATCAGCAGCTGTTTAAACAACTGAGGTGATTGCGGCAGCGCGTAGAATTTACCTTTATGTACGCGAGAAGGTACCAGGTAATCGCGCGCGCCTTCCGGCGTCGCTTTGGTCAGCATCGGTGTTTCGATGTCGAGGAAGCCGTGGTCGTCCATAAAACGACGCACCAGGCTGGTGATTTTGGCACGCGTTTTCAGGCGCTGCGCCATTTCAGGGCGACGCAGATCTAAATAGCGATACTTCAGTCGCGCTTCTTCGGTGTTGACGTGGTTAGAGTCCAACGGCAGCGAGTCTGAACGGTTGATGATAGTCAGATCGGAAGCCAGCACTTCAATTTCGCCCGTCGCCATATCGGCGTTGACGTTTTTCGCGTCACGCGCACGCACGGTGCCCGTAACCTGGATGCAGAACTCATTACGCAGTTCGGAGGCCAGCTTTAACGCGTCCGCACGGTCCGGATCGAAAAATACCTGCACGATACCTTCGCGGTCGCGCATATCGATAAAGATCAGGCTACCAAGATCACGACGACGGTTGACCCAACCACACAGAGTCACCTGCTGCCCCTCGTGGGACAGACGTAGCTGTCCGCAATATTCTGTACGCATGAGATATCCCTTAACTTTGCCGCAGGCGGATTGTCACCTGCCTCGCAGATGACGAAGTCGCAGCTTTAGCTGAATGTCACAACTGAATGAAAAAAGGCGGCTATTATACTGGAAATTCTGCCGCACGATAAGTCCGGTACTGACTGTACGCCTGTTTCCTGGACGGGCATTGCGTAATCTCACAAAAAATAACAAAAATTGTCGCCCCTTTCACACTGATTCGCGATTAAGGTGTAACGGAATTCTTTTATTACTGGAGTGACCATGCTGGAATTGAACGCTAAAACAACCGCCCTTGTCGTAATTGATTTACAGGAAGGGATCCTGCCTTTCGCTGGCGGCCCTCATACGGCACATGATGTGGTTACCCGCGCCGCGCAGTTGGCGGAAAAATTCCGTGCCCACGGTTCCCCGGTGGTAATGGTGCGCGTCGGCTGGTCTGACGATTACGCCGAAGCGCTGAAACAACCCGTAGATGCTCAGACTCCGGCAAAAGCGTTACCTGAAAACTGGTGGCATTACCCGGCTTCTCTGGGGAAATGCGCCAGCGATATCGAAGTGACTAAACGCCAGTGGGGAGCCTTCTACGGTACCGATGTGGAATTGCAGCTGCGTCGCCGGGGTATTGATACCATCGTCCTGTGCGGCATTTCCACAAACATTGGCGTTGAGTCGACGGCGCGAAATGCGTGGGAGCTGGGTTTCAGTCTTATCATTGCAGAGGATGCCTGTAGCGCCGCCAGTGCTGAGCAACACCAGGCCAGCATGACCCACATTTTCCCGCGCATTGCGCGCGTTCGCAGCGTGGAGGAGATTCTGCAAGCGCTATGATTTATATCGGTTTACCCCAGTGGTCGCATCCAAAATGGGTGCGTCTGGGGATCACCAGCCTTGAAGAGTATGCCCGCCACTTTAACTGCGTGGAGGGCAATACCACGCTGTATGCGCTGCCTAAATCCGATATTGTTGCCCGCTGGCAGGCACAGACCACCGATGCGTTTCGATTTTGTTTTAAATTTCCGGCGACCATTTCGCATCAGGCTGCGCTGCGTAATTGTGATGACCTGGTACAGGAATTTTTTACACGCATGTCGCCGCTGGAAGCGCGCATTGGGCAATACTGGCTGCAATTACCCGCGACTTTTGGCCCACGCGATCTGCCTGCCCTGTGGCAGTTTCTCGATGAGCTCCCGAATTCCTTTACCTACGGTGTGGAAGTTCGCCATCCAGACTTCTTTGCCAAAGGCGAAGCCGAGCAGCTATTTAATCGCGGTTTACACGAGCGTGGCGTAAACCGGGTGATTCTGGACAGCCGCCCGGTACATGCCGCAATTCCGCATACTGAAGCAATACGCGACGCCCAGCGCAGGAAACCGAAGGTTCCGGTGCATGCAGTAGTGACGGCAAACCATCCGATGGTACGCTTTATCGGTAGCGATAATATGGCACAAAACAGCGAGCTTTTTGCCGTCTGGCTGACCAAGCTGTCGCTATGGCAACGCACCACGACGCCGTATCTGTTTTTGCATACGCCGGACATCGCGCAGGCCCCGGAGCTTGTTGATACGCTATGGGCAGATTTACGCAGCGCCCTGCCAGAGATCGGATCAGCACCCTCGATTCCACAGCAATCTTCTCTTTTCTGAAAATGCCACCTATCATAGTCAGTGCCATCAACCCAACCGTACTCTAAATAATTCGAGTTGCAGGAAGATGGCAAGGGAGAGAATCCTCAGGAGCTTACATTAGTAAGTGACTGAGGGGAGCGAGTACAGCCACCGCGCATGCAACTTGAAGTATGACGAGTAAAGGGAGTTTGTATGGTAAGCGCGCTTTATGCCGTATTGGGTGCGTTATTGTTAATAAAGTTCTCCTTTGACGTCGTTCGCCTGCGCATGCAATATCGCGTTGCCTATGGCGATGGAGGTTTTAGTGAACTGCAAAGCGCTATCCGTATTCACGGTAATGCGGTGGAATATATTCCCGTCGCGTTAGTGCTGCTGTTATTTATGGAAATGAACGGCGCAGAGACGTGGATGGTGCATATTTGCGGGCTGATGTTGATTGCTGGACGACTGATGCATTATTACGGATTCCACCACCGGCTCTTCCGCTGGCGCCGTTCAGGCATGAGCGCAACCTGGTGTTCGCTGTTGCTAATGGTGCTGGCGAATCTTTGGTATATGCCCTGGGAGTTGGTTTTCTCCCTGCATTAGCGCACAATACGCCACTTTATTTTTCCCGGATTTTTACGTTATGTCTCACCGCGACACGCTTTTTTCTGCGCCTATCGCCAGTCTGGGTGACTGGACCTTTGATGAACGGGTAGCTGAAGTCTTCCCGGATATGATCCAGCGTTCCGTTCCTGGCTATTCCAATATCATTTCTATGATTGGCATGCTGGCCGAACGTTTCGTACAACCCAACACGCAGGTCTACGATCTGGGCTGTTCTCTGGGCGCGGCGACGCTCTCGGTGCGTCGCAATATTCATCACGAGAATTGCAAAATTATTGCCGTCGATAACTCCCCGGCGATGGTTGAGCGCTGCCGTCGTCATATTGATGCCTATAAGGCACCGACTCCGGTTGAGGTTGTCGAAGGCGATATTCGCAACATTACTATCGAAAACGCCTCGATGGTGGTGCTGAATTTTACCCTGCAATTCCTTGAGCCACCTGAGCGCCAGGCATTGTTGGATAAGATTTATCAAGGGTTGAATCCCGGCGGCGCGCTGGTGCTGTCTGAAAAATTCAGTTTCGAAGACGCTAACGTTGGCGAGCTGCTGTTCAACATGCACCACGACTTCAAACGGGCCAATGGCTACAGCGAACTGGAAATTAGTCAGAAACGCAGCATGCTGGAAAACGTGATGCTGACCGACTCGGTAGAAACGCACAAAGCGCGACTGCATCAGGCCGGCTTTGAGCACAGCGAATTGTGGTTCCAGTGCTTCAACTTTGGCTCTCTGGTGGCGTTGAAAGCTGAGGTTAGCGCATGATCGATTTTGGTAACTTTTATCAGTTGATTGCCAAAAATCATCTGTCCCATTGGCTGGAAACGCTTCCGGCGCAAATCGCTGCCTGGCAGCGCGATCAGCATGGTTTATTTAAACAATGGTCAAACGCCGTCGAGTTTCTGCCCGAGCTGACGCCGCATCGTCTGGACTTACTGCACAGCGTTACCGCAGAAAGTAAAGAACCGCTCAGCGAAGGCCAGCTTAAACGTATCGACACCCTGATGCGTAACCTGATGCCATGGCGTAAAGGACCGTACTCGCTGTACGGCGTCAACATCGATACCGAATGGCGTTCCGACTGGAAGTGGGATCGCGTTCTGCCGCACTTGTCTGATCTCACCGGCCGTACCATTCTTGATGTTGGCTGTGGCAGTGGTTATCACATGTGGCGCATGATTGGCGCTGGAGCGCATCTGGCGGTTGGGATCGATCCTACGCAACTGTTTCTGTGCCAGTTTGAGGCGGTACGTAAACTGCTGGGCAATGACCAGCGTGCTCACCTGCTGCCGCTGGGTATTGAGCAACTTCCAGCGCTAAACGCCTTTGACACCGTGTTCTCCATGGGCGTGCTTTATCACCGCCGATCGCCGCTGGAACATCTGTGGCAGTTGAAGGATCAGTTGGTTAAAGATGGCGAGCTGGTGCTGGAAACGCTGGTCGTCGAAGGTGATGAAAATACCGTTCTGGTGCCGGGCGATCGCTACGCGCAAATGCGTAACGTCTACTTTATTCCATCTGCGTTGGCTTTAAAAAACTGGCTGGAAAAATGCGGTTTTGTTGATGTGCGCATCGCCGATGTCTGCGTCACCACCACCGAAGAGCAACGCCGCACCGAGTGGATGGTAACCGAGTCGCTGGCCGACTTCCTCGACCCGAACGACCACAGCAAAACGGTGGAAGGCTACCCCGCCCCATTACGTGCAGTATTGATTGCGCGTAAGCCGTAATAGATTGCCGAATGACCGTTACGTATAGCACCGTTTCTCCAAAATAGTTCAAGTTGCAGCAAGGCGGCAACGCAGCAAATCCCCGGGAGCGTAGATAACTACGTGACCGGGGTGCGCGAGGCGGCCAACGCTGCTGGGGCTTGAAATATGAAGGAGAAAAAAAGGCCCCTGTTGAAATTGCAGGGGCCTGGTACGAGCAAGCATCATATTGGGCGACATGATGCAACGGTAAAATCAGCTGGCCTGATGGTGTGCAATGATTGCTTTCATTTCAGCAACCGCCGTCCCGTCTACCGCATAGCGCGAATACTCATTCGCCTGCGCATCCGAAGACATCGACAACCCCGAATTGCGATAACGCATTGGTGAAGCCAGCCATACTCCGGCAGAACTGTGGACTTCCTGCACTCCAGCATCAAGGAACAGGGACAAATTCGAGGCGCGAACCCCCGCTCCGGCCATAATGATTGGAGCACCGGGCTGCGCAATAAGTTCCATTATTTTTGTTAAACCTTGCGCCGCATCTGATTTTTGCCCTGAAGTAAGTACTCTGGCAATGCCCAAATCAGCTAATTTTTTAAGCGCATTGAGTGGGTTAGCACACATATCAAAGGCCCGATGAAAAGTGACTTGCAGCGAACCGGCGGCAATCATTATTTTCTCCATGCGCGGCATATCGACATTGCCATCCACATCTAAAATGCCGGTCACCAGCCCTGAGAATCCCAGTTCCCTGACCATCGCAATATCATCCAGCATTGCAGCAAATTCACCTTCGGTGTAGCAAAAGTCGCCTCCACGTGGGCGAATAATGGGATTGACGGGAGTCGAAATGTGCTGGCGAACGGAACGCAAGACGCCCAGTGACGGCGTTAAGCCCCCTTCTTTGGGTGCTGAGCATAGTTCAATACGATCCGCGCCGTTTTGCTGCGCCGTGCGCGCGCACTCCATGCTGTAACAGCAGATTTCCAGTATAGCCATGCTCACTCCTGACGTTCGCTTGCCACAATGGTTTCAATCGACCACGGATGGAATTTTATCGTCACGCTACCATCGCTAACCGCCAGCGTCGGATTCGGTAAACGCTCACGCTCTCCTTTTGGCGAGCTGGTTTTCACAAAAATGCCCGGTTGACTCAGACCGTGATCGGAAAGCAGCGCCAGCGCTCGCGCATTCAGCGTTTCCGCCTCTCCCGGCAGAACAATTTCAATATGTTCCCAGCCTTCATGAGGGTAGCGTTTTTCGCCCGGCCACGGCAGTTCGACGATGGAAAATTGCCAATGTTGCACACAAACCGGCTCATGCAGTTTAAAAAGACAAATAGGTCTGCCGTTAATGATGTTTTCTGACAACAATTCACCGCACTGTTCAAACCCACGACGCCAGCGCTCTGCGGTGGTATTTTGATGGCAACGCAAGGAAATGTGATCGGCTTCCAGGCCTGTGATATCCAGCCCAAGACGGGTAGAAAGTTCCGTTAATGCCTGCGTGAAATGCGGTAAATCTGCAGAAATATCCTGTAGTTCTGCAACGGTTTGCCAGTTCGCCATATTAAAAGCTCATATCCATGTTCAAAGTCGCTAATTTACTCTGTTGCGCTGCGCCATCCAACCGCTGTTTTCTCCGAACACATCATGAATAAATTTACGCCATTGCATTGTTTATATTTCAGGCTACTGGCGGTACACACAATGCTGACGGCAACGGGCATTTGCAGTATACTCCCGCCCTTAATTCTTAAACTGGTGCGGTGAATTTTAGGCCGCTTCATAAATGTAAGGTATTCCGGTGAATATTCAGGCTCTTCTCTCAGAAAAAGTCAGTCAGGCCATGATTGCTGCAGGCGCGCCTGCAGATTGCGAACCGCAGGTTCGTCAGTCAGCAAAAGTACAGTTCGGCGACTATCAAGCTAACGGCATGATGGCTGTCGCTAAAAAACTGGGTATGGCGCCGCGACAACTGGCTGAGCAGGTGCTGACTCATCTGGATCTCAACGGGATTGCCAGCAAAGTTGAAATTGCAGGCCCGGGCTTTATCAATATTTTTCTCGATCCGGTATTTCTGGCGCAGCACGTTCAGCAGGCGCTGGCTTCCGATCGTCTGGGCGTCACTCAACCGGCTAAACAAACCGTCGTGGTTGACTACTCTGCGCCTAACGTAGCGAAAGAGATGCACGTTGGTCACCTGCGTTCCACCATCATCGGTGACGCGGCGGTGCGTACGCTGGAGTTCCTCGGTCACAACGTTATTCGCGCTAACCACGTCGGCGACTGGGGTACTCAGTTCGGTATGCTCATCGCATGGCTGGAAAAACAGCAGCAGGAAAATGCCGGAGAGATGGCGCTGGCTGACCTGGAAGGTTTCTACCGTGATGCGAAAAAACATTACGACGAAGATGAAGCCTTCGCTGAACGCGCCCGTAGTTATGTCGTGAAACTGCAAGGCGGTGACGAATACTTCCGCGAGATGTGGCGCAAACTGGTCGACATTACCATGTCGCAGAACCAGTTAACCTACGATCGCCTCAACGTTACCCTGACCCGTGACGACGTCATGGGCGAGAGCCTGTACAACCCGATGCTGCCTGGCATCGTCGCCGATCTGAAGGCGAAAGGCCTGGCTGTTGAAAGCGAAGGCGCTACCGTCGTATTCCTTGATGAGTATAAGAACAAGGAAGGCGAACCGATGGGCGTTATCATTCAGAAGAAAGATGGCGGCTATCTCTACACCACAACCGACATCGCCTGCGCCAAGTATCGTTACGAAACCCTGCATGCCGATCGCGTACTTTATTACATCGACTCTCGCCAGCATCAGCACTTAATGCAGGCCTGGACCATCGTACGTAAAGCTGGTTATGTGCCGGATTCAGTGCCGCTGGAACACCACATGTTCGGTATGATGCTGGGCAAAGACGGTAAACCGTTCAAAACCCGTGCGGGCGGCACGGTTAAACTGGCCGATCTGCTGGATGAAGCGCTGGAGCGCGCACGTCGTCTGGTCGCGGAGAAGAACCCGGACATGCCTGCCGACGAACTGGAAAAACTGGCAAATGCGGTCGGTATCGGCGCAGTGAAATACGCGGATCTGTCCAAAAACCGTACCACCGACTACATCTTCGACTGGGACAACATGCTGGCGTTCGAAGGTAACACCGCGCCATATATGCAGTACGCTTATACCCGCGTACTGTCCGTGTTCCGTAAAGCAGATATCGACGAAAGCGCGCTGGCAAATGCGCAGGTCGTTATCAGCGAAGATCGCGAGGCTCAACTGGCGGCGCGTCTGCTGCAGTTTGAAGAAACGCTGACCGTCGTTGCGCGTGAAGGTACGCCACACGTGATGTGTGCTTACCTGTACGACGTTGCTGGTCTGTTCTCCGGCTTCTACGAGCACTGCCCTATTCTCAGCGCTGAAAACGAAGAGATTCGTAACAGCCGACTGAAACTGGCACAGCTGACGGCGAAAACCCTGAAGCTGGGTCTGGATACTCTGGGTATCGAAACCGTAGAACGTATGTAAGTTAGCTAACAATAAGACCTGAGTCTGTAATCAGGACTCAGGTCTTTTTAATTTCTGATCTAAACGATTTCTGAATATTCTCCCTATTCCCCAGATACCACTGAAACACATTCTCAAACAGGTGTAAGGTACAAATCCTGATGTTTTACAAAAGGATTTGGCGATGAGCGGTGGTAAACCGGCAGCCCGAATGGGCGACATGACGAACTTCGGCGGCCCGATTGTCCAGGGCTCCATGGGCGTGATGATTGGTGCCCCTACCGGCATCGCCTGCTCGGTCTGTCCCGG
>NZ_JAOWHE010000086.1:0-35815 GCF_030332765.1 Citrobacter sp. Cpo071
TGGAGGCGCATTATAGGGAGTTTCCTGCGGCCCGCAACCCTTAAATGACAGAAAAATGACTGACTGCTGCATTCCACAGCAAAACCCCGCCTTATACCCATTTACGCACAGAGTTATCCACAATCGTAAGGAAATTATCTGTAAGCGTCCCTAAAAAGGGAGAGAATCGGTATGAAAACCTCTATATAGAAAGAAATTCACTCTACGCTATATAAAGAAGAAGGACTGACAACTTAAGCGCCATAATCCCTACCACCTTTGAATTACGCACCCCATCAGGCAATAATACCCGCACAAACCGTGATTTCAGGACCGTGATGAGATACTCCCTGCAACGTACTGCTATACGTAAACGCCCGATGAAGCTTGGCACCACCGTGATCCTCATGGTTAGTGCAGTACTCTTCTCCGTGCTGCTTGTCGTTCATCTGATTTATTTCTCGCAGATCAGCAACATGACGCGCGATGCATTAGCGAGTAAAGCGCTTGCGGTCGCGCGAACGCTAGCCAACTCTCCGGAGATCCGCCAGGGACTAATGAAAAAGCCCGAGGAAAGCGGCATTCAGGCGATTGCCCAGGCGGTGAATAAGAGCAACGACTTTTTGTTTATCGTCGTCACTGATATGCAAAGCATTCGTTACTCCCATCCCGAAGCGCAGCGAATCGGTCAGCCATTTAAAGGTGATGACATATTGCTGGCCCTGCAGGGTAAAGAGAATGTCGCCATTAATCGCGGATTCCTGGCTAAAGCTCTACGTGTATTTACTCCTATCTATGACGAACATCATCGGCAGATTGGCGTCGTGTCGATCGGCCTTGAGCTAAGCCGGGTGACTGAGCAGATCAATAACAGCCGCGGCAGCATCATCTGGTCAATCTTATTTGGCGTGCTGGTTGGACTGCTCGGCACATGGGTATTTGTCAAAGTCCTCAAGCGCATTCTGTTTGGCCTGGAGCCTTATGAAATCTCCAATCTGTTCGAACAACGCCAGGCGATGCTGCACTCTATAAAGGAAGGTGTTATTGCCGTTGACGAATGCGGTGAAGTGACGCTGATTAACCAGGCGGCGCAGGAGCTGCTGGATTATCACAAATCACAAGATGATGCCCAGCTCTCCACACTCAGCCATGCGTGGTCACAAGTGGTCGATTTTTCACAGGTACTACATGACGGAACGCCGCGCCGCGATGAAGAGATCATGGTGAAGGATCGGCTACTCTTAATTAACACGGTCCCGGTACTCAGCAACGGTAAAATCATCGGTGCCATTTCAACATTCAGAGATAAGACTGAAGTCCGAAAACTAATGCAACGTCTGGATGGTATGGTCAACTATGCCGACGCACTTCGTGAACGATCCCACGAATTCATGAATAAATTGCACGTGATTCTGGGATTATTGCATCTGAAAAGTTATAAGCAGCTTGAAAATTACATCCTGAAGACCGCAAACAATTATCAGGAAGAAATTGGCTCACTGTTAGGAAAAATAAAATCACCGGTGATCGCAGGATTTTTACTCAGTAAGATTAATCGCACATCTGATTTAGGCCATAGTCTGGTCATTAGCAATGAAAGCCAGTTACCGGAAAATAGCAACGAAGATCAGGTGGCGGTGCTGATTACCGTTCTGGGGAATCTGATTGAAAACGCCCTGGAAGCGCTAGGTCAAGAACCTGGTGGTGAGATCAGCGTATCCTTGCATTATCGACACGGCTGGTTGCATTGCGAAGTGAATGACGATGGTCCGGGGATTGCCCCCGAAAACATTGAGCACATCTTTGAGAAGGGCGTTTCGTCAAAAGGAACCGAACGGGGCGTTGGTTTAGCGCTTGTTAAACAACAGGTTGAAAACGTTGGCGGTAATATTTCCGTCGAGTCTGAACCTGGGATCTTCACCCAATTTTTTGTACAGTTACCGTGGAATGGTGAGAGGGCCAGCAGATGATCAATGTCTTAATTGTCGATGACGATGCAATGGTAGCGGAATTAAACCGCCGTTATGTCGCGCAACTCTCCGGTTTTCACTGCTGCGGCACAGCCTCCACGCTGGAGAAAGCAAAAGAGATAATCTTTCATAGCGGTCATCATATCGATCTGATTTTGCTAGATATTTATATGCAAAAAGAAAACGGTCTGGACCTGCTACCGGTTCTGCACAGCGAAGGTTGCAAGTGTGATGTCATCGTCATCTCTTCCGCCGCTGATGCCACCACCATCAAAGATTCACTTCACTACGGTGTTGTTGACTACCTGATCAAACCTTTCCAGGCTTCCCGGTTTGAAGAGGCGCTCACCGGCTGGCTGCACAAGAAAAATGAGATGGACAAGCATCAGTATTATGAACAGTCTGAGCTTGACCAGCTGATTCACGGCAGCTCTTCCAATGAACAGGAAGCACGGCGCTTACCTAAAGGGTTAACGCCACAAACGTTACGCACGCTGTGTCAGTGGATTGATGAGCACCAGGATCAGGAGTTCTCCACGGATGAGCTGGCCAACGAGGTCAATATCTCGCGCGTCTCTTGCCGTAAATACCTTATCTGGCTCGTCAATTGTCACATCTTATTTACCAGCATCCATTATGGCGTGACCGGCAGACCTGTTTATCGTTATCGCGTGCAGGCTGAACACTACTCATTGCTTAAACAATATTGCCAATAAATACACTTGGGATTATTTGTTATTTGAAAGTAACAATTATTAAAATAATGAAAAATCCCAATTTCACCAGCTGGCACTGTAAAATTATAAATTTGCGTTAGATCAAATATATTTGTATCCGGCATGTTAAATGTATTATTTTAATATTGACAACCATCACACTGTTTTTAATTTCAAAATCGCTAACAAAAGTTAATTAAGTATTATCTAACTCGCAGAGTGTGTATTTTTACCCATAAAGGATTAGTCTGAAATTAACCAGACATAAAAAATCTAGACTGGTAGCAATGGAGACCATGCTACGTACCATGGACACCGTACATTTTTGTGAGCAAATAAAAGTATCCGCACGCCGACCTCATCACATTATGAGATGGCGTGACCGTGATCACATAAATAATCTACTCACCCATTCTGTCGGTGGTTCACGTAATAGCGGAAAACGCAAAACAGATAAATTACAGCGTCAACCGCAGCTTTCCATGCCCAGCTCTGCTTCCCATCGCCTGAGGATTTTCTCCTCTGATCAAAGCCACAGAAAAAAGCTAAATATTTCCATAAATTTGAAAAAACATTCTAGCCAGAAATTTGAACATTAATCACAAATACGGATATATCGAATACTGACCATTTTTTGATGCCTATTTCGGCAAAAAAGAATGTGGCACCGATCCATTTTTTCAAAAATTGACTGGGTTTTTCGCGAGGGTAAATAAAATGTTATTTAGTATACAACTTCTCATAATATTAATATGTTTGTTTTATGGTGCCAGAAAGGGCGGTATCGCGCTGGGTTTATTAGGCGGTATCGGCCTGGTCATTCTGGTTTTCGTTTTCCATCTCCAGCCGGGTAAACCACCTGTAGATGTAATGCTGGTTATTATTGCCGTGGTGGCCGCATCGGCAACCTTGCAAGCCTCCGGCGGCCTTGACGTTATGCTGCAAATCGCTGAAAAGCTGCTGCGCCGTAACCCAAAATACGTTTCCATCGTCGCACCTTTCGTTACCTGCACCCTGACGATTCTCTGCGGTACAGGGCACGTGGTATACACCATCCTGCCAATCATTTATGACGTTGCCATTAAGAACAATATTCGCCCGGAACGTCCGATGGCGGCGAGTTCTATCGGCGCGCAGATGGGGATTATCGCCAGCCCGGTTTCTGTAGCCGTGGTGTCACTGGTGGCAATGCTGGGTAACGTAACGTTTGAAGGCAAGCATCTCGAATTCCTCGACCTGCTCAGCATCACCATCCCGTCTACCCTGTTGGGTATCCTGGCGATCGGTATCTTCAGCTGGTTCCGTGGTAAGGATCTGGATAAAGATGAAGAGTTCCAGAAGTTCATTTCCGTACCTGAAAACCACAACTATGTGTATGGCGATACCGCCACGCTGTTAGACAAAAAGCTGCCGAAAAGCAACTGGCTGGCCATGTGGATCTTCCTGGCTGCTATCGCCGTTGTTGCCGTGCTTGGCGCGTTCTCTGAGCTGCGTCCTACCTTTAGCGGCAAACCGCTGTCAATGGTGCTGGTTATCCAGATGTTCATGCTGCTGACCGGTGCGCTGATTATTATCTTGACGAAGACCAATCCCGCTTCAATATCTAAAAACGAAGTCTTCCGTTCCGGTATGATCGCGATTGTGGCGGTGTACGGTATTGCCTGGATGGCCGAAACAATGTTCGGCGCGCACATGACAGAAATCGAAGGTGTGCTGGGCAATATGGTGAAAGAGTATCCGTGGGCCTATGCAATTGTTCTGCTGCTGGTATCCAAATTTGTAAACTCCCAGGCAGCGGCGCTGGCAGCGATTGTTCCGGTCGCGCTGGCAATCGGGGTTGATCCCGCGTACATCGTGGCTTCTGCTCCGGCATGTTACGGTTACTACATTCTGCCGACCTACCCGAGCGATCTGGCTGCTATCCAGTTTGACCGTTCCGGCACCACCCACATCGGCCGCTTCGTTATCAACCACAGCTTCATTCTGCCTGGCTTGATCGGCGTAAGCGTATCCTGTGTCTTTGGTTGGATCTTCGCCGCAATGTACGGTTTCCTGTAATCACAGTTCGCGTGCCGTCCACGTTGGTACGGCACGCCACCATGAAGACACAGAGAATTTTAAAATTCCTGAGAAAAATGAAAAGGCTGGAAGCAAATGTCAAAAGTTGAATTCACTTACCAGGCGGCTTTCCCACTGGGGGAAGACAAAACTGAGTACTACCTGCTGACATCCGATCACGTCAGCGTCGGCGAGTTTGAAGGCGAAACAATCCTGAAAGTAGCCCCTGAAGCACTTACACTACTGGCCCAGCAAGCCTTCCACGATGCCTCCTTCATGCTCCGCCCAGAACACCAACAGCAAGTCGCCTCAATTCTCCATGATCCCGAAGCCAGCGAAAACGATAAGTACGTGGCGCTGCAGTTCCTGAGAAACTCCGAAATCGCCGCCAAAGGCGTGTTGCCAACCTGCCAGGACACCGGTACGGCAATCATCATGGGTAAAAAAGGTCAGCGTGTTTGGACCGGCGGCGGCGATGAAGCGGCGCTCTCCAAAGGCGTATTTAATACTTATATCGAAGATAACCTGCGCTACTCGCAAAACGCGGCGCTGGATATGTACAAAGAAGTGAATACCGGCACCAACCTGCCCGCACAGATCGATCTGTACAGCGTGGACGGTGACGAATACAAATTCCTGTGCGTGGCCAAAGGCGGCGGCTCAGCCAACAAAACCTATCTGTATCAGGAAACCAAAGCGCTGCTGACTCCCGGCAAACTGAAAAACTTCCTGGTTGAGAAAATGCGCACGCTGGGTACCGCAGCTTGCCCTCCGTATCACATCGCATTCGTTATTGGCGGTACGTCAGCGGAAAGCACCCTCAAAACGGTGAAGCTGGCCAGCACACACTACTATGACGCGCTGCCGACTGAAGGCAATGCTCACGGCCAGGCATTCCGCGATCTGCAACTGGAACAAGAACTGCTGGAAGAAGCGCAGAAACTCGGCCTTGGTGCTCAGTTCGGCGGGAAATACTTCGCACATGATATCCGCGTGATCCGCCTGCCTCGCCATGGCGCGTCCTGCCCGGTTGGTATGGGTGTTTCTTGCTCCGCAGACCGTAACATCAAGGCCAAGATCAACCGCGAAGGGATCTGGATTGAAAAACTGGAACATAACCCAGGTCAGTATATTCCGGAATCTCTGCGCCAGGCGGGCGAAGGCGAAGTGGTTAAAGTTGACCTTAACCGCCCAATGAAAGAGATCCTCGCCCAGCTCTCTCAGTACCCGGTTTCTACTCGTCTGTCACTGAGCGGTACTATCATTGTTGGTCGTGACATTGCCCACGCGAAGTTAAAAGAACGTATTGAGTCCGGCGAAGGTCTGCCGCAGTACGTGAAAGATCATCCGATCTACTACGCAGGTCCGGCCAAAACGCCTGCAGGCTACCCGTCCGGTTCTTTAGGTCCAACCACCGCGGGTCGTATGGACTCCTACGTTGACCTGTTGCAGTCTCACGGCGGCAGCATGATCATGCTGGCAAAAGGTAACCGTAGCCAGCAGGTGACTGACGCCTGCCACAAACACGGCGGCTTCTACTTAGGCAGCATCGGTGGACCGGCAGCGGTACTGGCGCAGCAGAGCATTAAGCATCTGGAATGCGTGGAATACCCGGAGCTGGGTATGGAAGCTATCTGGAAAATCGAAGTAGAAGATTTCCCGGCTTTCATTCTGGTCGATGACAAAGGCAACGATTTCTTCCAGCAAATCGTCAGCAAACAATGCGCTAACTGCGCGAAGTAACCCATTCGGCCCGGCACTGGACTGGCACTAAATTTTTGGCGTCAGTCCAGCGATCCCCCCGGGCCAACTTTATCCCCCCATTTACTGGTATTGAATTTTTGCCGTTCACAGGGAATAGTGACCTTTTCCATTACGTGTGAATTCGCAATGCTCCGCACTCTGAACCCCACAATCTTGCGCACCGGCGCATTGTTCCTGGCGCTGATTCTTATCTACACCGGTATCTCTGCCTCGGAGAAAATCACCTGGCTGATGGAAGTCACGCCAGTCATTATTGTCGTCCCGCTGTTGCTGGCAACCATGAAGCAGTACCCATTGACGCCGCTGCTTTATACGTTGATTTTCTTGCACGCCATCATTCTGATGGTAGGTGGGATGTATACCTACGCCAAAGTCCCCGTCGGTTTTCAGGTTCAGGAATGGCTGGATCTCAGTCGAAACCCCTATGACAAGCTGGGCCACTTCTTCCAGGGGTTGGTACCAGCCCTGACGGCAAGAGAGATTTTAGTGCGCGGCAATATTGTCCGTGGTCGTAAGATGCTGGCATTTTTGGTCTGCTGCGTAGCACTGGCGATTAGCGCAATGTATGAACTGATCGAATGGTGGGCTGCGCTGGCAATGGGACAAGGTGCGGATGACTTCCTTGGCACGCAGGGTGACCCGTGGGATACCCAGTCGGACATGTTATGCGCACTGCTCGGTGCGTTAACAACGGTCCTCGCACTGGCGGGCTGGCACAATCGGCAGTTGAAAATGGCCGGAGAGCACTAACGCTTCTCCGGCAATCTACATTACCTACTGCGATACTTGATAACCAGAATCGGCAAGGCGAACAACAGTGTCAGAAAGTTCGCCATGCTGACGGCAGTATCTTCAATCAATAATCCGTAAATCAGCCACAAAACCAGCCCGCACACAAACATCACATACATCAAACCGGAGATGCCTTGCGTATTGCGGGTGGTAATAACCTTAATGGCTTGCGGCAAGAAAGAGAGCGTCGTCAGGCTGGCCGCCAAATATCCAATCAACGAATGCCATTCCATCGCTACGCCTTCACATCGCCTGGAGCCACTACCGCAATAGCCGGGATATCAGGTTGCTCATGGTGCTGCGGCACCTTGCGATACTTATCCAGTAAATGGATCTGGATCCTGCGCAGGGTGTCGCCATTCAGTCGATAAAAGCGGAAATACAGGACTAAGGTCACCACAAAAAAGAGTGCGGGTAGCGCTATCATAATAAACTGCATGCCAACGATAGTTTCGGCAGACTGCGCGACATTTGGCGCGTAATTAATCACCCCAAGTATTAACGCGATAAAGAAAGCGGCAAATGCTGACCCACCTTTTACCACCATTGTCTGCACCGAATAAGCGATACTTTCACAACGAACATTAAGTTTGTATTCGCCGTAATCAACGGTATCTGCCACCATAATGACCTGCAACACCCAGAAAAGCGCCGAACCAATATTCAGTAAAACACCCGCTATAACAATCAGTAAGATATTATGGAAATCTGCCAGCGCCATCACCAGTAGTACGCTACAGCTAAGCACCGGCAACACCGATGCCCCAGCCCACAAGATCCGTCGTGACAACGCGTTTACCAGCCGAGGAAAGAAAATCAGCGTCAACAGGTTTGCCGCACCTGCGTAAGACATGTAGTACGGGAAGAGACTTGCATCACCAATCACGTAGGTAAAATAGTAAATGGCAAAGCCAGCAATGATATTGGATGCAATATTGTAAGCCAGTGCCATACCTAACAGGCAGGATAGCTGGTCATTTTTATAGATAAGCCCAACGATCGCTTTCAACCCAAGACGACTGCTGTCTGCCGTGGCTTCACTGTCTGACGAATAAACCTCATGCACATTCCGTAGCGTCACAACGGTGGAAACGATAAAGAACGCGATGAGAATTAGCGTAAACATCTGAAAACCAAAACCACGATCGGCTCCGCCAACATAGCTCACAAAAGGCAGCGTCACGCCTGCGGTAACAAACCCAGAAAGGCTGGCGAAGAAACGGGGGTACGGCACCAGTTGTTCACGCTCGCGTTTATCCAGCGTAATGGTTGGCACCAGTGACCAGAATGGAATATCCATAATGGTGTAGGTCATTCCCCATAATATATACGTCACGCAAACAAATACGACCTGCGCAGTACCCTCAAAAAGATGTGCGCTAAAAAGCAAAAACAGCACCAATGAGTTCGCCAGCGTACCGAGCAAGATCCAGGGTTTAAATTTTCCCCAGCGCGATCGGGTGGCGTTCACAATCCAACCCATGATGGGATCGTTTACCGCATCCCAGATCCTTGCCGCCAGGAACAACGTTCCGACCAGCCCCACCGATAATCCCACTACGTCGGTGTAGTAATACATCAGGTACATGTACACAATACCGATGGCGAAATCCTTACCAAACGCTCCAAATCCATAACTGAGTTTTGTTGTCAGAGATATGCTCATAGGGTATCGGGTCGCTGTTACCAGCGCCCGCCTTCTGTAAGAGGAAACGTCAGAGGTTAAACGCCGGATACAATGCCCGGCGTGATTGTGTATTAACGGTGCAGCCAGGCCGGCAGCCAGTCGCCGTGAGACGCGATCAGGTCGTCCACCAGCGCATAAATCTCTTCAATCCCCAGTACCGCGGCGGTATGCGGATCCATCATCGCCGCGTGATAAACGCGATCGCGATTCTCCGTCAGGATGGCTTCCGTTAGCAGGGTCTGAACATTGATATTGGTTTGCATCATGGCCGCCAAATGTGACGGGAGAGTCCCGACTTTCGTTGGCTGAATACCATTTGCATCGACCAGACAAGCGACTTCAACGCAGCAGCCTTGCGGCAGGTTATCGATCAGATTGTCATTGCGAACGTTGCCATACACGACGCTCGGTTCACCGGTCCAGATAGCGTTCATGATAGTGCTGGCATATTCGCGCGACGGTTTAATGTCGATCCGCTCAGCCGTTTTGTACTCTTCCAGCTCTTTTTTCCAGTTCGCCAACTGTTCCACACAACGTTTCGGATATTCATCCAATGGCACCTTATAGCGCTCAATCAGATCTTCACGCCCCGGTTTGATAAACCACGGCGTATATTCGGCGAAGTGCTCCGACGATTCGGTGACGAAATACCCCAGTTTTTTGAACATTTCATAGCGCACAATGTTCTGGCAACGGGTATTTCCGTGAATATTCGGTTTCGGCGCCTGACCGGATTCATAGGCCGCCAGCAGCTCCGGGTAGAGATTCACATAGGCACCGTCCGCCGTTTTGCGCTCCAGCTCCAGATAAAACGCCATATGGTTGATCCCGGCACTGCGATAGCGCAAAGAAGCAGGGTCGATGTTCAGATCGCGGGCCAACTCCTCCGCCGTCCCCTGCACCGAATGACACAACCCAACCTGCTTAATATGCGGATAACGTGCATACATTGCCCAGGTGTTCATTGCCATCGGGTTAACGTAGTTAAGCATTGTGGCCTGCGGACAGACTTCGGTCATATCCTCACAAATCTGCCATAAATGCGGGATGGTGCGCAGCGCGCGCATAATGCCGCCCGGCCCCAGCGTGTCGGCAATCGTCTGCTCCAGGCCATGGCGTTTACACACCGTAAAATCGGTGACGGTACAAGGTTCATAGCCGCCGATCTGGAAAGCGACCACCACAAAATCAGCATCCTGTAATGCTGCTTTTTGATCGGTATAGCAGGTGATTCGTCCAGACGCGCCCGCAGAATCCATCAACTTGCGCACAACAACGTGTGACTCTTCCAGACGCGTAGGATCGAGATCCATCAAGGCGATATGCGCAGATTTAAGCGCATCGCGGTGAAAGACGTCCCCAAGAATATTTTTGACGAAAATCGTGGAACCGGCGCCGATAAAGGTAATTTTGGGTGCAGACATCATGACTCTCCAGAACATTAGTGAACACAGTCATGGTGGCACAGCGCATAGATGAAAACCTCCGACTTCCCTTCTGAGCATTCCCATAAACTCAGATCATCACTCTGCGCCCTATTGGATCTGAGTTTATGGGACAAAATCACCCAAAAAGCAGAGTATGCGGCCGCAAAATGTCGCTATGCTCAATGGTAACGGTCCAATTTGTGTCCTGATTCTCAGCCTTAATACGTGTTAAATGACATGATTCTGATAATTCAGGAAATGGAGCAACCATGAGTACATTACCGACATCGCCTCTCCCTCCCGATCCGCACATGTGCAGTAGCGATGAAGAACAAACCCGCAGCCCGCTATCGCTGTACTCAGAATATCAACGGATGGATATCGAGTTGCGCTCACCGCATGCTATGCCTGCCAGCCACTGGCATGGGCAGGTGGAGATCAATGTTCCGTTTGATGGTGACGTCGAGTACCTTATCAACAACGAAGTCGTGCAGATAAAACAGGGACACATCACGCTATTCTGGGCCTGTACACCGCATCAGCTCACGCGTCCGGGCAGCTGCCAAAGTATGGCTATCTTCAATTTACCGATGCACCTTTTCCTCTCCTGGCCGCTGGATCGCGAGCTGATCAACCATGTTACCCATGGAATGGTCATCAAATCGCTGGCGTCGCAGCAGTTGAGCACCTTTGAGGTTCAGCGCTGGCAACAGGAACTGAGCAACCCGAACGAACAAATTCGCCAGCTCGCCATTGATGAAATTGGTCTGATGCTCAAACGGTTTAGCCTTTCCGGTTGGCAGCCTATCCTGGTCAATAAAACCTCGCGGACCCACAAAAACAGCGTGTCGCGGCACGCCCAGTTTTACGTCAGCCAAATGCTGAGCTTTATTGCCGACAACTATGATCAGGCGCTCACCATCAACGACGTCGCGGAACACGTGAAGCTCAACGCCAACTACGCGATGGGGATTTTCCAACGCGTAATGCAACTCACCCTGAAGCAGTACATCACGGCAATGCGGATTAATCACGTCCGCGCATTGCTTAGCGATACCGATAAAACCATTCTCGACGTTGCGTTGACCGCCGGATTCCGATCCAGCAGCCGTTTTTATGACACCTTCAGCAAGTTTGTCGGCATGTCGCCGCAGCAGTACCGCAAACTAAGCCAGCAGCATCGGCAAACAATCGCTGGTTGATATCATTCGGCAATATCAGTATCAGCCAAAAAAATATTCCCCCTGTCGATAAACGGCGGTGAAAAACCGCCAACAAGCAAACATAACCTACTGTTTAAAAACAAATTAAACACAAATCAGACTATTTTTCACCCGCTTTACAGCCCATTTTGACAGGATAATACTTGCCTGCGTCACATTCATACGGTGTGTCTGCAATTCATAGATTGCAACCTTTCCACAACCGGGTAAAAGATGATGAAAGTATTAATTGTTGAAAGTGAGTTTCTGCATCAGGACACCTGGGTCGGTAGCGCTGTCGAACGTCTGGCTGACGCATTAAGCCGCCAAAATGTTACCGTCATTAAGTCCACCTCATTCGACGATGGTTACGCAATCCTCGCCGCCAATGAAGCCATTGATTGTCTGATGTTCAGCTATCAAATGGAACAACAAGACGAGCACCTCAACGTCAGGCAATTGATCGGCAAGCTCCACGAGCGCCAGCAAAACGTACCTGTTTTCCTGCTGGGCGATCGCGAAAAAGCCACCGCATCGCTGGATCGCGACCTGCTGGAGCTTGTCGATGAATTCGCCTGGATTCTGGAAGATACCGCAGACTTTATCGCCGGTCGCGCCGTTGCGGCGATGACCCGCTACCGCCAACAACTTCTGCCACCGCTGTTCAGCGCACTGATGAAGTACGGCGACATCCATGAATACTCCTGGGCAGCACCGGGTCACCAGGGCGGCGTCGGATTCACCAAAACACCGGCCGGTCGTTTCTACCATGATTACTATGGTGAAAACTTATTCCGTAGCGACATGGGTATTGAACGTGCATCGCTCGGCTCGCTG
Organism: Citrobacter sp. Cpo071; assembly: GCF_030332765.1. Taxonomy (NCBI): domain Bacteria; kingdom Pseudomonadati; phylum Pseudomonadota; class Gammaproteobacteria; order Enterobacterales; family Enterobacteriaceae; genus Citrobacter; species Citrobacter sp. Cpo071. The sequence continues at coordinate 12,433 of NZ_JAOWHE010000086.1, forward strand.
CTGGATCATACCGGCGCGTTTGGCGAGAGCGAAAAATATGCCGCCCGCGTGTTTGGCGCTGATCGCTCCTGGTCCGTGGTGGTCGGGACTTCCGGCTCTAACCGCACCATCATGCAGGCTTGTATGACCGACAACGACGTCGTGGTGCTGGATCGTAACTGCCATAAATCCATCGAGCAGGGGCTTATCCTCACCGGGGCAAAACCGGTGTACATGGTGCCAAGCCGCAACCGGTACGGCATTATCGGGCCTATCTACCCGCAGGAAATGCAGCCTGAAACATTGCAGAAAAAGATCAGCGAAAGCCCGCTGACCAAAGGTAAAGCCGGTCAAAAACCGTCTTACAGCGTTGTGACCAACTGTACCTACGACGGTGTTTGCTACAACGCCAAAGAGGCCCAGGACCTGCTCGCGCAAACCAGCGATCGCATCCACTTCGATGAGGCCTGGTACGGCTATGCTCGCTTCAACCCAATTTACGCCGATCACTACGCCATGCGTGGCGCGCCGGGCGATCATAACGGTCCTACCGTTTTTGCCACCCACTCGACCCACAAACTGCTGAATGCGCTTTCTCAGGCATCTTACATTCACGTTCGTGAAGGTCGTGGGGCCGTGAACTTCTCCCGCTTTAACCAGGCGTACATGATGCACGCCACTACCTCTCCGCTGTATGCCATCTGCGCCTCAAACGACGTGGCGGTTTCCATGATGGACGGTAACAGCGGCCTGTCGCTCACCCAGGAAGTGATCGACGAAGCGGTCGATTTCCGTCAGGCCATGGCACGGTTGTACAAAGAATTCACCGCCGAAGGCGACTGGTTCTTCAAACCGTGGAACAAAGAGATTGTGACCGATCCGCAGACCGGCAAAACCTATGACTTTGCCGATGCGCCAACCCAACTCCTGACCACCGACCAGAACTGCTGGGTAATGCGCCCGGGTGAATCCTGGCACGGATTTAAAGACCTGCCGGATAACTGGAGCATGCTGGACCCGATCAAAGTCAGCATTCTGGCTCCGGGGATGGGCGACGATGGTGAACTGGAAGAGAACGGCGTACCGGCTGCACTGGTCACCGCCTGGCTTGGCCGTCACGGCATCGTGCCGACCCGTACCACCGATTTCCAGATTATGTTCCTGTTCTCCATGGGGATTACCCGCGGGAAATGGGGCACACTGATCAACACGTTGTGCTCTTTCAAACACCATTACGATGCCAATACCCCGCTGGCACAGGTAATGCCAGAACTGGTTGAGGAACATCCAGACACTTACGCCAACATGGGCATTCACGATCTGGGCGACACCATGTTCGCCTGGCTGAAAGAGAACAACCCTGGCGCACGTCTTAACGCGGCCTACTCCGGCCTGCCTGTTGCTGAAATCACCCCGCGTGAAGCCTATAACGCGATAGTCAGCGATAACGTTGAGATGGTGGCCATTGAAAATCTGCCGGGTCGTATAGCCGCGAATTCCGTTATTCCTTACCCACCAGGAATTCCGATGCTGCTGTCCGGGGAAAACTTTGGCGACGCCAATAGCCCGCAGATTAGTTATCTACGTTCGTTGCAGTCCTGGGACCACCACTTCCCTGGATTTGAACATGAAACCGAAGGAACGGAAATTATTGACGGTGTGTACCACGTTATGTGCGTGAAAGCATAATGTCGTTTTATAGATAGTCCGATGTTTAAGGTAGACATGTCATGCTTGAGTAATTCCTGAGTATTGCTGCAAAACAATAACATTGTCATACCTTTTTGCGCGGGACCACCCCGCGCTTTTTTTATACGCAAATAGCGCCTTTCCACTTGCGTACAAAAATGTGTACATAAGAAAAATCCCGCCAAACATTGTAATTAATTTCAGACACGTTATTTTATTGCAGTCTTGGTTTCATCATACAATTTCAATTTAGCCGATTTGGCTCATCTGATGTTGAGCTACGGTGTTTTATGTTCATATTCCTGGAGTTGGGTATGAGGCTTTGCAGCAAAGAAGCTTGTGTTGTTGTATTAACGGAGAAGGATGTTTGGTTAAGGATTAACGGTAAAGAAGCCATCAGTTTAAAAGCTAATCATATGGCACTGGTGGCATGCGATAATAATATTATCGATTTCTCATCACTTAATAACGCATTGGTCGTACATATCAGCCGCGATATCATTAAAGATTATCTGCGCTTTTTAAATAAAGACCTTTCACAGATCCCACTCTGGCAACGCAGTGCCAGCCCAGTGATGACCGCCGCGTGTCTGACGCCGGATGTCTTCAGGGTGGCAGCCCAACACAGCGTAATGGACACAGTGAACGAAGCTGAAAGAGAGCGTACGCGCTCGCTACTGTTCACGGTGTTATCACGCTTTCTCGACAGCAAAAAGTTTATTTCTTTGCTCATGTATATGCTGCGCAACTGTATCAGCGATAGCGTTTATCACATTATTGAGAGCGATATACATAAAGACTGGAATTTAAGCATGGTTGCCAGTTGCTTATGCCTGAGTCCCAGTTTGTTAAAGAAAAAGCTCAAAAGTGAAAATACAAGTTACAGCCAAATAATTACCACATGTCGCATGCGATATGCCGTCAATCAATTACTGATGGACGGCAAAAACATTTCTCAGGTCTCTCAACTGTGTGGATATAACAGTACCTCATACTTTATCTCCGTATTCAAAGAGTTCTATGGGATGACGCCTCTGCATTATGTTAGCCAACATAGGGAGCCATCCGCCGCCTGATTTTTAATCAGTTAGCGATAAGCCATAATAATATCAGCATTAGCGATACCCCAGCTCCGTCATCATTAAATAGACTTTTGACGAGGTATGATAAGGCGTCATTTATCCTTATCAGGAGTTAAAAAATATGTCGACGGATGCTGATGCTCACAAAGTGGGCTTAATCCCCGTCACCCTTATGGTGTCGGGGAATATTATGGGTTCCGGTGTATTCCTGCTACCCGCAAACCTTGCGTCAACTGGCGGGATTGCAATCTACGGATGGTTGGTCACGATTATCGGTGCTCTGGCACTGTCGATGGTGTACGCCAAAATGTCGTCCTTAGACTCCAGTCCCGGTGGTTCTTATGCTTACGCCCGCCGCTGCTTCGGTCCTTTTTTGGGCTACCAGACCAACGTGCTGTACTGGCTGGCCTGCTGGATTGGTAACATCGCCATGGTGGTCATTGGCGTCGGTTACCTGAGCTACTTCTTCCCCATCTTAAAAGATCCGCTGGTCCTGACGCTGACCTGCGTCGTAGTGCTGTGGATCTTCGTATTACTGAACATTGTCGGACCGAAAATGATCACCCGCGTGCAGGCCGTCGCAACGGTACTGGCACTGGTGCCAATTGTCGGGATTGCCGTCTTCGGCTGGTTCTGGTTCCGCGGTGAAACCTATATGGCAGCCTGGAACGTCAGCGGGATGAACACCTTCGGCGCGATTCAAAGCACTCTGAACGTCACCTTGTGGTCATTTATCGGGGTGGAAAGCGCCTCCGTTGCGGCTGGCGTGGTTAAAAATCCCAAACGTAACGTACCTATCGCTACCATGGGCGGCGTGCTGATTGCCGCTGTTTGCTACGTGCTCTCCACCACCGCAATCATGGGTATGATCCCTAACGCGGCGCTGCGTGTATCAGCCTCTCCGTTCGGTGATGCCGCACGTATGGCGCTGGGTGACACCGCTGGGGCGATAGTTTCCTTCTGTGCTGCTGCCGGGTGTCTTGGTTCTCTGGGCGGCTGGACGCTGCTTGCCGGGCAAACCGCCAAAGCCGCAGCCGATGACGGCCTGTTCCCACCGATTTTTGCCCGCGTGAACAAAGCCGGTACGCCAGTGGCCGGGTTAATTATTGTCGGCATCCTGATGACCATCTTCCAGTTCAGCAGCATGTCGCCGAACGCAGCAAAAGAGTTTGGTCTGGTCTCTTCGGTCTCCGTTATCTTCACCCTGGTGCCGTATCTGTATACCTGCGCCGCGCTGCTGCTGCTCGGCCATGGCCACTTTGGTAAAGCACGCCCGATGTACTTACTGGTGACCTTTATCGCCTTTGTCTACTGCATCTGGGCGGTTGTCGGTTCCGGCGCCAAAGAAGTGATGTGGTCGTTCGTCACGCTGATGATCATCACCGCGCTGTACGCACTGAACTACAACCGGATCCATAAAAACCCGTATCCATTGGATGCACCAGTGAACAATAACTAACTTAAGCAATCGTCATTGCCCGATGGCGTCAGTTCATCGGGCCAACGTTCTCCTACCGCTCTTCGAAAAATCAACATTAAGAACTTAAGGTTGGCTTAATTTTACTTTGAGAGGATTTGCGCCACATAGTCGATGGAACCCCCTTAATGTTAAAGCTCTTGTTTAAAAGGCCCACTCTCGGGCTAATCAGCTGGCTTCTGCTGATCTCATTTTATCTTGCGACTTTCCTGAACATTGCGTTCTACAAACAAGTGCTGCAAGACCTGCCTCTGGACTCTGTGCGTAACGTGCTGGTGTTTTTATCAATGCCGGTGGTCGCGTTCAGCGTCATGAACATTGTGCTGACGCTGGCCTCATTCCTGTGGCTTAATCGCCTGGTGGCGTGCATTTTCATTCTGGTTGGCGCATCGGCCCAATATTTCATCATGACCTACGGCATCATCATCGACCGCTCGATGATCGCCAATATGATGGACACTACGCCCGCCGAAACCTTTGCTTTGCTGACGCCGCAAATGCTCATCACGCTCGGGGTGAGCGGCATTCTGGCCGCGCTCATTGCCTGCTGGGTAAAAAATAAACCGATCACGCCAGTTATGCGCAGCATACTGTTTCGTGGCGCGAACATTCTGATCTCCGCGCTGCTGATCGTGCTGGTCGCTGCGTTCTTCTATAAAGATTACGCCTCACTGTTTCGCAACAACAAAGAACTGGTGAAATCCCTCAGTCCATCCAACAGCATTGTGGCGACGTCATCCTGGTATTCACACCAGCGACTGGCCCACCTGCCGCTGGTGCGCATTGGCGAAGATGCCCATCGCAATCCGTTGATGGTAAAAGAAAAGCGTAAGAACCTGACGATTGTGGTTCTCGGCGAGACCTCGCGCGGCGATAACTTCTCGCTGTCAGGCTACTCGCGCCAGACCAACCCGCTGCTGGAAAAAGATGATGTGGTCTATTTCCCCCGCACCACATCCTGCGGAACGGCAACGGCAGTATCAGTACCCTGCATGTTCTCGGATATGCCACGCGCGCACTACGACGAAGAACTGGCACAGCATCAGGAAGGCGTACTCGACATCATTCAGCGGGCGGGAATTAACGTTCTGTGGAACGATAACGACGGCGGCTGCAAAGGAGCCTGTGATCGGGTTCCACACCAGAATATGACTAAGCTGAACCTGCCAGGGCAGTGTATTGACGGTGAATGCTACGATGAAGTCCTGTTCCACGGGCTGGAAGAGTACATTAATAACCTGCAAGGCGACGGCGTGATTGTGCTGCATACCATCGGCAGCCACGGTCCGACCTATTACAACCGCTATCCTGCGCAGTTTAAGAAATTTACGCCAACCTGCGATACCAACGAAATCCAGACCTGTTCGCAGCAACAGTTGGTCAATACTTACGACAACACCATTCTTCACGTTGACTATATTGTTGATAAAGCGATCAATATACTGAAAGAGCATCAGGATAATTTCACCACCAGCCTGGTGTATCTTTCCGATCACGGCGAATCCTTAGGGGAAAATGGCGTCTATTTGCACGGCCTGCCGTATTCGATTGCACCAGATACGCAAAAACATGTGCCGATGCTGCTGTGGCTCTCCGAGGATTATCAGCAACGCTATCAGGTCTCTCAGACATGTTTGCAAAAACGGGCAAGCTCAGAAGACTTCTCGCAGGATAATCTCTTCTCAACTCTGCTGGGATTAACGGGCGTGCAAACACAGAAATATCAGGCGGCAGATGATATTCTGCAACCCTGCCGGGGAGGCTAAACGAATGAAAATTCTGATTGTTGAAGACGACACGTTGTTACTACAGGGACTGATACTCGCTGCACAAACAGAAGGCTACGCCTGTGATGGCGTGTCAACCGCCCGTGCAGCCGAGCAGTGTCTGGAGACCGGACATTACAGTCTGGTTGTTCTGGACCTGGGCTTGCCGGATGAAGACGGTTTGCACTTCCTGACCCGCATCAGACAGAAGAAATACTCTCTCCCCGTGCTGATCCTCACCGCCCGTGACACGCTCAAAGACCGGGTCAGCGGGCTGGACGTGGGTGCCGATGACTATCTGGTCAAACCGTTCGCACTGGAAGAACTGCACGCCCGCATCCGGGCACTTCTGCGTCGCCACAACAATCAGGGTGAAAGTGAATTAATTGTCAGCAATCTGACGCTGAATATCGGTCGTCGCCAGGTGTGGATGGACGGACAAGAGGTTATCTTAACGCCGAAAGAATACGCGCTCCTGTCACGCCTGATGCTCAAAGCGGGCAGCCCGGTACACCGGGAAATTTTGTATAACGACATCTACAGCTGGGATAACGAACCGTCTACCAACACGCTGGAAGTGCACATTCACAATCTGCGCGATAAAGTGGGGAAATCACGTATCCGCACGGTCAGGGGATTTGGCTATATGCTGGTCGCCACTGAGGAAAGCTAAGTGAAGCTGCTGCAATATCTCAAACAACCACTCCCGCTTCGTCATCGTTTAATGCTGACGATTGGTCTTATTCTGCTGGTCTTTCAGTTGATTAGCACCTTCTGGTTGTGGCACGAAAGTACCGAACAAATACAGTTATTCGAACAGGCGTTACGCGAAAATCGTAATAACGATCGCCACATCATGCATGAGATCCGCGAGGCTATCGCCAGCCTGATCGTCCCCGGCATCTTTATGGTCAGCCTGGCGCTGCTGATTTGCTATCAGGCGGTGCGACGAATAACCCGCCCGCTGGCAGATCTGCAAAAAGAGTTAGAGGCACGAGCAGCCGATAACCTGGCCCCGATTGAAATTCACAGCTCAACCGTTGAGATCCAGGCCGTTGTCTCAGCGCTCAATGACCTGGTAACGCGGCTGACCAGCACTATTGAAAACGAACGTTTATTTACCGCCGATGTCGCCCACGAACTGCGCACACCGCTGTCAGGCGTTCGCCTGCATCTGGAATTATTATCCAAAACCCATAAGGTCGACGTTACGCCGTTGATTGCCCGCCTTGATCAAATGATGGACAGCGTATCGCAGCTGCTGCAACTCGCCCGCGTCGGGCAGTCGTTTTCAGCCGGGAGCTACCAGCATGTCAAACTGCTGGAGGACGTTATTCTGCCCTCCTACGATGAACTCAGCACCATGCTGGACCAACGTAAACAGACGCTGCTCCTGCCACAAAGCGCGGCGGACGTTGTCGTGCGTGGCGATGCTACGCTGTTGCGGATGCTGCTACGAAATCTGGTGGAAAACGCGCATCGTTACAGCCCGGAAGGCACCCATATTACGATTAGCCTGAACACCGAGCATGATGCCGTCCTGGCCGTCGAAGATGAAGGGCCGGGCATTGATGAAAGTAAATGCGGGGAGTTAAGTAAAGCATTCGTCCGAATGGACAGCCGTTTTGGTGGGATTGGGCTGGGGCTGAGCATTGTCAGTCGCATCACCCAGTTACATCACGGGCATTTCTATCTGCAAAATCGCCAGGGAGCCAGCGGCACTCGCGCATGGGTGGAATTGGCGAAAGATCAGTAAGAGCTCACCCACACATACAAAAAGCTGCTGACAATCAGCACACTGCACACGGTGGTCAAACTTTCATAAATACGGGTTTTCATGACACTCTCCTCCGAAACTATGGAGGAGAGTTTGCCTGACACAGATTAAGCCAACCTTAAGTTGATATCATAAGACACCTTATCCGGCCTACTGAGTACAATGCTGCCCGTAGGCCTGATAAACGTAGTGCCATCAGGCAATAACACCGTTACTCTTCAATACGCGGATGCTGCTGCACCAGACGCGTGCGCTTAACCTGTAGCTCAGCAATTTCCTGATCGATATCTTCGATTTTCTGTTCAATGTTATCGTAGTGTTCGCCGAGGATCTCTTTCGCTTCCTGAATATCCGAAGCAGCAGGTGTCGCGCCTTTCAGCGGCTGATTAGCCGTCTCTTTCATGGTCACGCCGGTAATCAAACCTACTACCGCAATCACCATCAGATAATAAGCAGGCATCATCAGATTCTGCGAGCTTTCCACCAGCCATGCGGCCAATGTCGGAGTCAGACCGGCGATTAATACCGAGATATTAAACGCGGCGGCCAGCGCACTGTAGCGAATATGCGTCGGGAACATCGCCGGTAACGTTGACGCCATCACCCCGGTAAAGCAGTTGAGGATCACCGCCAACATCAGCAACCCGGCGAAAATCAGGCCGATAACATTACTGTTAATCAGAATAAATGCCGGAATCGCCAGCACAAACAGCGCAATACTGCCCATGATCACAAACGGACGACGCCCGAAACGGTCGCTGAGCAAACCCATAATCGGCTGCACAAACAGCATACCAATCATGATGGCGATAATAATCAACACGCCGTGGTCTTCAGAGTAATGCAGGTTATGCGACAGATAGCTCGGCATATAGGTGAGCAGCATGTAGTAGGTGACGTTGGTGGCAATCACCAGACCAACACATGCCAACAGGCTGCGCCAGTGCTTAGTTGCAATCTCTTTAAACGAGACCTTAGGACCTTCCTGCAGACCCTGACGATCGCCCTGCTCCAGTTTATCCACGTGCTGCTGGAACGCCGGCGTCTCTTCCAGCGCATGGCGCAGGTACAGACCAATCAGGCCTAACGGTAGAGCCAGGAAGAACGGAATACGCCAGCCCCACTCAAGGAAGTTATCCTCGCCGACGATAGTTGAGATCAGGACCACCACGCCCGCGCCCAGCACAAACCCGGCAATCGAGCCGAAGTCCAGCCAACTGCCCATAAATCCGCGCTTACGGTCTGGCGAGTACTCTGCGACAAAAATCGATGCCCCGGTATACTCTCCGCCGACCGAGAACCCCTGCGCCATCTTACATAGCAACAGCAGAATCGGTGCCCAGATACCAATTGAGGCATAAGAGGGAATAAGACCGATACAGAAGGTACTGATCGACATAATCACGATGGTGATAGCGAGTATCTTCTGACGACCGTATTTATCGCCGAGCATACCGAAGAACAATCCGCCAAGCGGTCGAATCAGAAAGGGAACAGAGAAGGTGGCGAGTGCAGCAACCATCTGCACGCTGGGGTCAGCCCCCGGGAAGAACACTTTACCTAATGCGTAAGCAACAAATCCATAAACACCAAAATCGAACCACTCCATCGCATTACCTAACGACGCTGCGGTAATAGCTTTTCGCAATTTACCGTCATCAATGATGGTAACGTCGCGCAGCGTTATCGGTTTTATTTTTTTCCTTTTTAGCATACTCGTCCTCATAGACTTAGCCCTGTCACGCTCCAGTTCGAGTCCCCTAACGCCCATGCGTCAGGGTCATCATCGAGCGGGGAATGCACAGGCGCATTCCCTGTAACAAGCGTAGCAGGTTTACTTACACTGACGAGAAACGCACAGTACAACCGAACCTGTTGACGCCTGATTGGGCGGTTAATGACCTCTTTACCCTAACAGCGTTTAAATTTGTGATCAACTTCACATATAGTTTTTCATTTCGTCAACATGCGTAAATTAGGTCATTCTTAGTCAGCTTTTTTACATGTCATGCTTGCGATTTACTAACAATTAAATACAAGAATAAATCGCTTTATTGCGCCAACAATCACAGCAGTCACTATTATTCTGCTAGCAAAAAAACCACCTAATCCCTTCACAAAAAGATCACAGCTTTTTTAATAATCAGAGCAACCTGGAATTTTTGCTCGGAATATGTGATGAAGATAACTAAAACATCGTTTTATTTTGATTGAATCAATGTTCCCATGAATGCAAACTAATTCCAGACGCAATATCCCTGGGAGCAGCAACACGCTCAACGTATGCCGCGTTAGATTTTATAAAACAAAGAGATAGCGATTTTCTTTGTTAAGAGACACCAGTAACCATTTGAATTTATTAATTTTTACCCTCTTGCGCGAGTTTCAGCAGCGACAAGACATGAGGACGTTTATGAAAATTAAAGCCACGATTGAACGCATCCCCGGCGGAATGATGTTGATTCCTCTGTTATTAGGCGCAGTGTTAAATACGTTAGCTCCGGATACCGGTGCGTATTTTGGTTCGTTTACCAAAGGAATGATCAGCGGAACGGTACCGATTCTGGCAGTGTGGTTTTTTTGTATCGGCGCATCTATTGATTTGCGGGCAACCGGTACGGTATTACGCAAGTCCGGTACGCTGGTAATAACCAAAATAGCCGTGGCTTGGGTAGTGGCAATGATTGCTGCTTCATTTATTCCTGATACCGGTATTCAAACCGGGTTCTTTGCAGGCCTCTCAGTTTTGGCAATTGTCTCCGCGATGGACATGACCAACGGTGGTTTGTACGCCAGTCTGATGAACCAGTACGGCACCAAAGAAGAGTCTGGCGCATTTGTGTTGATGTCTCTGGAATCCGGTCCGTTAATGACCATGGTGATCCTCGGCTCCGCGGGTCTGGCCTCCTTCGAGCCACACCATTTCATCGGCGCGGTATTACCGTTCCTGATTGGCTTTACGTTGGGCAACCTGGATCACGACCTGCGTTCTTTCTTCAGCAAAGCCACACCGGTGCTGATCCCGTTCTTCGGCTTCGCGTTGGGTAACACTATTAACCTGAGCGTGATCGTTGATACCGGTCTGCTGGGTATCCTGCTGGGTGTCGCGGTTATCGTCATCACCGGTATCCCGCTGATTATTGCTGACCGTGTTATTGGTGGCGGGAACGGTACGGCAGGCGTCGCAGCCTCTTCAGCAGCAGGCGCTGCGGTAGCAAACCCGGTGATTATCGCCCAGATTAACCCGGCGTTCGAACCGGTTGCCGCATCCGCTACGGCGCTGGTTGCCGCCAGCGTAATTGTCACCGCCATTCTGGTGCCGATTATCACCGCGCTGTACGCCAAACGTTTTAATAAAAACCTGGTCGCCAACGAAGCGGTGGCCACCCCGGCAGACTCTCTGCACCACTAAACCTGCCTTTATCCTACTCACCAGCCCTGCTCAATTGACGAGCAGGGTCGGTGCAAAAATCTCCTCAACCATCGCATCGACCAGCCGCTTTGCCGAACACAATCGCGGCATCCCCAAGGCCACGTTTTGCCACCGCTGCGTCACCGACCAGCTTACCGGATGGCGTTGCGCATCGCACCAGCTCCCCAGCCAGCTCAGCATATCGTTATACTCGCCCGATCCGCCGACAGCTGGCGTGCTGAGCCAATGATGATAGTAATGACGCGTAGCGGGCGCTGCATTCACGCTGTCCGCCAATGCCTGAGCCGCCATGGTTCGCAGGTTGTCTTTTAGCATTAACACCACATCGGCATTCGCTAACCGGCAGGCATCACCAAAAGCTCCCCAACGTAGCTCCTCCAGCGCGACAAAACAGCGTCCTGGTAACGACCAGCCGTCATACGCGCCAGCCCGCCAGCGGGTAAAAATTTGTTCGCTATGCTCACCCGCCTGAACCGTCAGGCCGCGCTGGGTCAGCGCCTTCTCTTTATACGCACCGCGTTGGGTAAACCAGTCAGTCAGTGAATTTATTTGCTGTAAAAGACCGGGGGTTGAAAGCCCACGCGGGTGTTCGGTTTGTTGCAACAACATCAACCCTTCGGCGATCCGTACCAGCGCCAGATGACCCGGATCAATCATGCCTGCCAGCTTCTCCACCAGCTTAAGGCGCATCACCAGATGTTCGCTGGACACTCCCGCCATCACCCACGCACGCAGTTGCGTTTGGGATAACACTTCCTGCGTCAGACGCGCACGCAGCCGCTGCTGCTGTTGCAGAAAACCGCCGGAACGTTTGGTTTCATCTCCCTGAACCAGATCGACCATAAACTTCGGGTAGACACACTCCAGCGTCCTCCCGGGGCCTTCCAGTAAAACGTTAGTCATGTGTGCTCGGTTGCAAAAAGGGTATTGATATCGTCACGCAGCAATCGGGAATCTTCATAAAGCCATGCCGCAATCGTAATGCGCTGCTGCAATTGCTCATTCATTGCATTCACCGCGGATTCATTTTGTTGGCGTAGCGTCAGACTCTCACTCAGACTCGCCTGCAATTGCGCCAGGCACAGAGAGAAATCAGCAAAAAATGTGGCCATGCCAGCCGTAACGGAGATATCGACCTGAGCAGCTAAAGCTTTACGAATTTGTTGGCAAAACTGGGAGACGTACTGCACAAGGTTTTTATGCAATGCGCCCATATCAATGAGATAACGCGTTTTTGTTTCGACGTAATCATTCCATCCCCAGTTGGGTTGATTTAGCCAACGAGAGAAAGTGTCACGCACCACACCGCCAGTAGACGGCGCATTTTCTGCCGGAATATCCTGCTCAATGGCCTCGTTAAACAATTGGCGGGTATTGAAATTAAACATCGCCGTATGGAACGCTGGAAAACGGATCCGCGCACGAAAACCGGCGTGGTTTAGCTCCTCTTTCACCCTTTGCTCAATTGGCCGCATCGCGTCATTTAGCGCCCGGGAGAGCGTCGACTCAAGCTGTTCAAAACGCAGGGCTAAGTCCCGGCTGATGCTTTCCTGCGCCGCCAGCAATACCCCCTCACAGGATGAGCGAATTTTATCTAACACGATTTTCGCCTGCCCTTCATCATGCAGCACCAACATCTCTCCGGCCATTTCTGCCGTATTCACAGCATTCCCCAGACCGTGTTGTGACATCATCAGGACGTTATCTTTGACAAAGAACGTATTGATACCGCAAAGAATCTCAGTCTGTTGCTCACTGAGATAGGCAGCGGCAGCCTCCAGCGCCAGTTCTACTTCATGGCTGACTTCATCGCTCACCCGCCCCTGGCTCACTTCTAACTGCTGCATATCCTCTTCAATATGCGTGATGTTCAGCCGCAGTTTGTCATAGGCGACCGTTAACCCGTGGGCGCGAAATTCCAGATATTCGTGCACGCTTTGTGCATAGTTCAATAACTTATGTGACGCAGAGCGAAGCGCATACAACGAAGCATTAGCATAAGCGGCGTGGATCACTTTCTGGATCGGCTGTTCAAACAGCGAGTCTTCCCACAACAGGTCGGCGGCATGGCGGATGTGTTCCGTATCGTCAAGATCGGTGGTGCGCCAGCGTCTGCCAAGCGCCGCTTCGGCAAAATCCTGCACCCAACGTTGCTCCTGATGATCCGGCAGTCGCCCGCGCGTCGTCAGCTCATGACGCGCCCTGTTCGCCAGATAGCCCCACATTGAGGAGACCGGATAAATTCTTTCAGGGGCAATTCCGCCTTGCATCAACGTGCCGGAAATCAACGCCCGCACCTGTTCTTCATCATCACTGTTGCGGTCTTTCTGATCGAATTTATTGACCAGCGCATATAACGGCACTGACTTGCCGACCGCCATAATCGCCTGACGCACTTCCTCATCGGAAATCGATTTCAGTTGGGTGTAATCCAACACCGCCAGCACCGCAGAGGCCCGCACCAGCTGTTCATTGAGCATTTTTTGTAAGTGCGGTTGTCCTGCCTCGTTCGGCCCCGGCGTATCCAGCAGCGTTAATTGCCCTGGGTAGCTTGCCTGTCCGGTCAAATGGACAAATTCAACCTCAATAACCGGAATATGCTCAATCGCAGCATAGGCAGCAAAAGGAAAATCAACGTCCAATGCTTTTGACAGGCGCACCAGGTCGTTCAGGCTTTTAAGGCAATGGAAAATAGGCTGTGCGCCAAGATAATACCGTTCAAATGCCACACCATTTTCAATATGTTGCAGCAGGACATTCATATCCTTGTCAATTTCCAGGGTCTGCGTAAGACGCAGGCGATCGCACTCGCGCACGCGCTGCTGCAAAACCTTCATTAAGGCATCGATCGGCGCGACATGTGAAAAATGCAGCACCGGCTCTTTCTGCCCCGGCGTATGGCGTATTAGCGTTGGTAACGCCGTCATGGGGCGATTACGATTAGGTAACACCTCTGTCCCCACAATCGCGTTAATCGTCGTCGATTTTCCCGCTTTCATCGTGCCAACAATCGCCAGCACCATTTCCAGACGCGTAATCTTGCGCAGCTCATTATTGAGCGTTGCTTGCTGGACATCCATGCCACGCGCGCTGAAATGCAGGGGCTGAACAACCTGACTGCTATGCTCTCCTTGTTTTAGCGCGACATCATCCAACGACGTCATAGGCAATTTTTGCAATTGCCTGAGATGTTCAAGCGAGAGCATCAGCAAGCGTTCCGCTTCCTGACTTAATTCATATATTGTCTGTGTGTGCATGGAAAATTTTTCCTTAACGCAAATGGCATTGCTTTTATTTAGCCCAATCGTTTTATTTATAGATTTTTTGGCTTTTATAATTACGTATAGAAATAATTAAAATCAAAACAACCAATTGATATTATTAAAATAAATTTGGTGTATAACCGCTGGCCTGATGCCTCTCACTTATGAAAATAAGTAAGAAAGATAGACAGCGTAGTTCAGTTTTAAAAAATGCCAGCGGAATCCCCCTACTAAATTTAAGGGGGTCAATGATATTCAATCACAATGACTTAGGCATTTCTAAGCAATGTTACCTATGAATATCAGATATTTCGCCTCACCTTATCTTAAATATCTAAGCGTAGCAATTTCCCTTAAAAAATATTCCGCCATACTTTCATTGAGGTGAAAGCAGAGGGTCTTTACAGCAGATCATTTTGCGTAATCGCGCAGTAGTCCCGACAAATGCAGGGATTTTATGTATAATTGCGGCCTTTTTCGGCAATCTGCCATTTTTTGGGCGCATTTGCCCCTGCTGACTTTTGAGGAAATCCACATGTCATTACCACACTGCCCGCAATGCAACTCCGAATACACTTACGAAGATAACGGCATGTTCATCTGCCCGGAATGCGCTCACGAATGGAACGATGCTGAACCGGCGCAGGACAGCGACGAACTGATCGTTAAAGATGCCAACGGCAACCTGCTGGCTGACGGCGACAGCGTTACCGTCGTGAAAGACCTGAAGGTAAAAGGTAGCTCTTCCATGCTGAAGATTGGTACCAAAGTGAAAAACATTCGTTTGGTTGAAGGTGACCACAACATCGATTGCAAAATCGATGGCTTTGGCCCAATGAAGCTGAAATCTGAGTTTGTGAAAAAGAACTGATGCCAATTGCCTGATAGCGCGACGCTAATCAGGTCAACTCCAGCTCATCTGCCAGGCGGGAAGCTCATACTTCCCGCCTGGTTTATTTTTGCAGACGCTAACTACACTTAATTGGCTTCTTTTACCTGAGGTAAAGATTATGCCGTTAAGTCCCTATATCTCCTTTGCAGGCAACTGCGCTGACGCTATCGCCTACTATCAAAAAACGTTAGGCGCTGAGCTACTCTACAAAATCAACTTCGGTGAAATGCCCAAATCGGCGCAGGATAGCGAAGATGGTTGCCCTTCAGGCTTGAAATTCCCCGACACCGCCATCGCCCACGCCAACCTGCGCGTTGCGGGCAGTGACATCATGATGAGCGATAGCGCCCCGGACGGAAATGCTCACTACTCTGGCTTCACGCTGGTGCTCGACACGCAAAACGTCGATGAAGGCAAACGCTGGTTTGATAATCTGGCAGCAAACGGAAAAATCGAAATGGACTGGCAGGAAACCTTCTGGGCCCACGGTTTCGGTAAAGTGAGCGACCAGTATGGCGTGCCGTGGATGATCAACGTTGTCAAACAACAGCAACCCCCTACAGAGTAATCCAACGGGAGGCCAGCCCTCCCGTACTGTCATCAAATAGCGCTCAACTCTTCATCGTCGAGTAACCATCCCTTAACGAAAACGTCACATTGATCCGCCACGATGGGGCCACTTTTTTAGGGAGGCCGCATCATGCAAACGATTATTCGCGTCGAGAAACTCTCCAAGTCCTTCAATCAACATCAGGCGCTCAATGCGGTTGATCTGAACATCTGTTCCGGTGAGATGGTGGCTCTGCTTGGGCCGTCTGGCTCCGGCAAATCCACCCTTTTACGTCATTTAAGCGGTTTGATCACCGGTGATAAATCCCCCGGTAGCCGCGTCGAGCTGCTGGGCCGCACCGTTCAACATGAAGGCCGCCTGGCGCGCGATATCCGCAAAAGCCGTGCCCACACCGGCTACATCTTCCAGCAGTTCAATCTGGTGAACCGCCTGACGGTGCTGGAGAACGTCCTGATTGGCGCGCTCGGCAGCACGCCGTTCTGGCGTACCTGTTTTAGCTGGTTTAGCCAGGAACAAAAACAGCGCGCGCTCCAGGCGCTGACCCGCGTGGGCATGGCGCACTTTGCATACCAGCGCGTTTCCACGCTTTCGGGCGGTCAGCAGCAGCGTGTCGCAATCGCCCGCGCGCTGATGCAGCAGGCCAAAGTGATCCTCGCCGATGAGCCGATTGCTTCGCTGGACCCGGAATCCGCACGGATCGTGATGGACACCCTACGCGACATAAACCAGACCGACGGCATCACCGTGGTCGTCACGCTGCATCAGGTGGATTACGCCCTGCGCTACTGCGAACGCATCGTCGCGCTGCGCCAGGGCAACGTCTTCTTTGATGGCAGCAGCCAGCATTTTGATAACGATCGTTTTGACCATCTCTACCGCAGCATGAACCGCGTCGAACAGAACGCGCAGGCTGCCTGACATCCCCACAATGAGGAATGGAAATGAGCTATAAGACAGTTGCCGCGCTGGCTTTCACCAGCATGTTTAGTCTCAGCACACTGCTCACCCCGGCCCATGCCGAAGAGCAAGAAAAAGCGCTGAACTTTGGCATTATTTCGACCGAATCACAGCAAAATCTGAAACCGCAGTGGGAACCGTTCCTGAAGGACATGGAAAAATCACTGGGCGTGAAAGTGAACGCCTTCTTCGCCCCGGACTACGCCGGGATCATCCAGGGAATGCGCTTTAACAAAGTTGATATCGCCTGGTACGGCAACCTCTCGGCAATGGAAGCGGTGGATCGCGCTAACGGGCAAGTGTTTGCCCAGACCGTCGCCGCCGACGGATCCCCAGGTTACTGGAGCGTGTTGATCGTTAACAAAGACAGCCCGATCAATAACCTGAACGATCTGATCGCCAAACGTAAGGATCTGACCTTCGGCAACGGCGATCCCAACTCAACGTCAGGCTTCCTCGTCCCCGGCTACTACGTCTTCGCCAAAAACAACATCTCCGCCAGCGACTTCAAACGCACCGTTAACGCCGGACACGAAACCAACGCGCTGGCCGTCGCCAACAAGCAGGTCGATGTCGCCACCAACAACACCGAAAACCTCGACAAGTTGAAAACTTCCGCACCGGAAAAACTGAAAGAGCTGAAGGTGATCTGGAAGTCACCGCTGATCCCGGGCGATCCGATCGTCTGGCGTAAAAACCTCTCCGAAACCACCAAGGACAAGGTGTACGACTTCTTTATGAATTACGGCAAAACGCCGGAACAGAAAACCGTACTGGAACGCCTGGGATGGGCGCCGTTCCGCGCCTCCAGCGATCTGCAACTGGTGCCGATTCGCCAGCTGGCACTGTTTAAAGAGATGCAGGGTGTGAAGGACAACAAAGGGCTGAACGAGGAAGAGAAAACCAGCAAAACCTCGGCATTGAAAGCGCAGCTCGATGACCTTGACCGTCTGACCGCCGCACTGGGCGCTATGACCAGCGTCACCAAAGCGGTGCAGTAAACCTGGTGACCAAATTGTAGGCCTGATAAGCGCAGCGCCATCAGGCAATGCAAGGGATTCCATGCCGGATGGCGGTGCCAGCACCTTATCCGGCCTACAACAGACCCGAAACATCGACACCCAGGAGCTAAACATGCAAACCATCACCGTCGCCCCGCCCAAACGTAGCTGGTTCTCGCTGCTGAGCTGGGCCATTCTTCTCGCCGTGCTGGTGGTCTCGTGGAAAGGTGCCGAAATGGCCCCGCTCACACTGATCCAGGATTCCGGCAATATGGCGACCTTCGCCGCCGACTTCTTCCCGCCGGACTTCAGCCAGTGGCAGGACTATCTCGGTGAAATGGCCGTCACCCTGCAAATTGCCGTCTGGGGGACTGCCCTCGCCGTTGTGCTGTCGATTCCCTTCGGCCTGATGTGCGCCGATAACCTCGTGCCGTGGTGGATTTACCAGCCGATGCGTCGCCTGATGGACGCCTGCCGCGCCATCAATGAAATGGTCTTCGCGATGCTGTTCGTGGTCGCCGTCGGCTTAGGCCCATTCGCCGGGGTGATGGCGCTGTTTATCCACACTACCGGGGTGCTCTCCAAACTGCTTTCCGAAGCGGTTGAAGCTATTGAGCCAGGTCCGGTAGAAGGCATTCGCGCCACCGGTGCCAACAAAATTGAAGAGATTCTGTACGGCGTTCTGCCACAGGTCATGCCGCTGCTTATCTCTTACTCGCTGTATCGCTTTGAATCCAACGTTCGCTCGGCCACGGTGGTCGGAATGGTGGGTGCAGGCGGTATTGGCGTGACCTTATGGGAAGCGATTCGCGGCTTTCAGTTCCAGCAAACCTGCGCCCTGATGGTGTTAATCATCGTCACCGTCAGCCTGTTGGATTTCCTTTCCCAGCGTTTGCGTAAGCACTTTATCTGATTAGCGAGGCATTGATTGCTATGCACTTGTCTACACATCCGACCAGTTATCCAACGCGTTATCAGGAAATTGCCGCGAGACTTGAGCAGGAGCTACGTCAACATTATCGCTGCGGTGACTATCTGCCCGCCGAGCATCAGCTTGCCGCGCGCTACGAGGTAAACCGCCACACCCTGCGCCGCGCCATTGACCAGTTGGTTGAACGCGGTTGGGTTCAGCGTCGTCAGGGCGTCGGCGTGCTGGTGCTGATGCGCCCATTCGATTACCCGCTTAATGCCCAGGCGCGCTTTAGTCAGAATCTGCTGGACCAGGGCAGCCATCCCACCAGCGAAAAACTGCTGGCGGTGCTGCGTCCGGCCTCCAGCCACATTGCCGATGCGCTCAGCATAAACGAGGGCGATAACGTGATTCACCTGCGCACCCTGCGCCGGGTTAACGGCATCGCACTGTGCCAGATCGACCACTATTTTTCCGACCTCTCGCTGTGGCCGCTGCTGCAAGGCTTCAACAGCGGTTCACTGCATGACTACCTGCGCGAACAGTCCGGTCTGACGCTGCTACGCACGCAAACGCGCATCAGCGCCCGCCGCGCGCAGGCCAAAGAGAGCAAGGTACTGGAAATCCCCAATATGGCGCCGCTGCTGTGCGTGCGCACCCTGAACCACCGTGAAGGCGAAGAACACGCGGCGGAATACTCCGTCAGCCTGACCCGCGCCGACATGATCGAATTCACTATGGAGCACTGAATGCATTTCGATACCGCCACCCGCCAGCGCTGGATGCGCGCGCTGGCTTACAGCAATGCCGATGCCCTGAACGCCCGCATCACCGCGCTCAATCTAACGCCGGACTATGAACTTATCCGCGCTCCGGAAAGCGGACTGATGCAGATCCAGGCCCGTATGGGCGGTACCGGCAACCGCTTCTTTGCTGGCGACACCACGCTTACCCGCGCAGTGGTACGCCTGCAGAGCGGCACGCTGGGTTACAGCTACCTGCTGGGACGCAATAAACAACATGCCGAGCAGTGCGCGGTGATTGACGCACTGCTGCAGGAAAAAACGCATTTCCAGAACCTAATGGAAACCTTAATTGCCCCGCTGGAAGCGGAACGCGATGCGCTGATTAACGCACGCCGTGCCGAAGTCAACGCCAGCCGGGTCGACTTCTTCACGCTGGTACGCGGAGATAACGCATGACACGATCTACAGCACTTCTGACCGCTTTTAATTTACCCGTTCAGGATGCTCAGCAGAGCTTTCGTCGCCTGCTGAAAGCCATGAGCGAACCGGGCGTAATCGTCGCCCTGCATCAACTGAAACACGGCTGGCAGCCGCTGGGTCTGGCGACCACCAGCGTGCTGCTGACCCTGGTCGATGGCGACACGCCGGTCTGGCTGGCGCCGTCGATGGATAACGATATTGCCCGCCAGAACCTGCGTTTTCATACCAACGCGCCGCTGGTGGATCAGCCGCAGCTGGCGGCCTTTGCCGTCGCCGACGAGCGCATCAGCAGCGAACAGCTTAACGCCCTCTCCGCCGGTTCAGCCGTCGCGCCAGAGACCAGCGCCACGCTGATTGTGCAGGTCTCTGGCTTAAGCGGCGGACGCATGCTGCGTCTGACCGGAGCGGGCATTGCCGAAGAGCGCATGATCGCGCCACAGCTGCCGGAATGCCTGATTCACGAACTCACCGAACGCCCGCACCCGTTCCCACTGGGGGTCGATTTGATCCTCACCTGCGGCGAACGCCTGCTGGCTATTCCGCGAACCACCCATGTGGAGGTGTGCTGATGTACGTCGCCGTCAAAGGGGGCGAAAAGGCGATAGCCAACGCCCACGCCCTGCAGGAAAACCGACGCCGGGGCGATGAAACCATTGCTGAACTGAGCGTGGCGCAAATCGAACAGCAGATGAACCTGGCCGTTGACCGGGTGATGACCGAAGGCGGCATCGCCGACCGCGAACTGGCGGCACTGGCGCTGAAGCAGGCCAGCGGCGATAACGTCGAAGCCATCTTCTTGCTCCGCGCCTACCGCACTACGCTGGCAAAAGTGGCGGTCAGTGAACCGGTTAACAGCGCAGAAATGCGCCTTGAGCGCCGAATCTCGGCGGTCTACAAAGATATTCCCGGCGGGCAACTGTTGGGTCCAACCTATGACTACACCCATCGCTTGCTGGATTTTACCCTGCTGGCCAATGGCGAAACGCCGCCTCTGCGCAGCGCGGATAGCACGCAGGATGCCTCCCCGCACGTTTTTTCCCTGCTGGCCAACCAGGGGCTGGCAAAGCGTGAAGAGGATGATGGCGCGACACCCGACGACATCACCCGCACGCCGCCGGTTTACCCCTGCTCACGTGCTTCACGTCTGCAACAGCTGATGCGCGGTGATGAGGGCTATCTGCTGGCGCTGGCCTACTCCACCCAGCGCGGCTACGGGCGCAACCACCCGTTTGCCGCCGAAATCCGCAGCGGCTATGTGGAACTGGAAACCGTACCGGAAGAGCTGGGATTTGCGGTTAACGTCGGCGAACTGCTGATGACCGAATGTGAAATGGTGAACGGGTTTGTCGCACCAGAAAACGAATCCCCCCATTTTACCCGCGGCTACGGGCTGGTGTTCGGTATGAGCGAACGTAAAGCGATGGCGATGGCGCTGGTAGACCGCGCCTTACAGGCAGCCGAATACGATGAAACGGTCACAGGACCGGCGCAGGACGAAGAGTTCGTGCTGGCGCATGCGGATAACGTCGAGGCGGCGGGTTTTGTTTCGCACCTCAAACTTCCCCATTACGTCGATTTCCAGGCCGAACTGGAACTGCTCAAACGCCTGCAACAGGAGGCCACCCGTGACCACTAACCTCTCCGGCTACAACTTTGCCTATCTTGATGAGCAGACCAAACGCATGATCCGCCGCGCCATTCTGAAAGCGGTGGCAATCCCGGGTTACCAGGTCCCGTTTGGCGGACGTGAAATGCCGATGCCCTACGGCTGGGGAACCGGCGGCATCCAGCTCACCGCCAGCGTGATTGGCGAGCCGGACGTATTGAAGGTGATTGACCAGGGCGCGGATGACACCACCAACGCCGTGTCGATTCGCAACTTCTTCAAACGCGTAACCGGGGTGAATACCACTGAGCGTACGGAAGATGCGACGCTGATCCAGACCCGCCACCGCATCCCGGAAACGCCGCTGGTGGAAGATCAGATAATCATCTTCCAGGTACCGATCCCTGAGCCGCTGCGCTTTATCGAACCGCGTGAAACGGAAACTCGCACCATGCACGCGCTGGAAGAGTACGGCATCATGCAGGTGAAACTGTATGAAGATATCGCCCGCTTCGGCCATATCGCCACCACTTACGCCTATCCGGTGAAGGTCAATGACCGCTACGTCATGGACCCGTCGCCCATCCCGAAATTCGACAATCCAAAGATGGACATGATGCCAGCCCTGCAACTGTTTGGCGCTGGCCGCGAAAAGCGTATCTATGCCGTTCCACCTTACACCCGCGTGGAGAGCCTCGATTTCGACGATCACCCGTTTACCGTGCAGAGCTGGGATGAGCCTTGCGCCATCTGCGGCTCAACCCACAGCTATCTCGATGAAGTGGTGCTCGATGACACCGGCAAACGCATGTTTGTCTGCTCCGACACCGACTACTGCCGCCAACAGAGCGAGGCCCTCAGCAAATGACGCAACCGCTGCTTTCAGTCAACAACCTGACCCATCTCTACGCGCCGGGCAAGGGCTTCAGCGATGTCTCTTTTGACCTGTGGCCAGGCGAAGTGCTGGGTATCGTCGGCGAGTCCGGTTCCGGCAAAACCACGCTGCTGAAATCGATCTCTTCACGGCTGACGCCGCAGAGCGGTGAGATTTTGTATCAGAACCGTTCGCTGTACGGCATGAACGAGGCCGACCGTCGCCGTCTGCTGCGCACCGAATGGGGCGTGGTGCATCAGCATCCGCTGGATGGCCTGCGCCGTCAGGTCTCCGCAGGCGGCAATATCGGCGAACGTCTGATGGCCACCGGCGCGCGTCACTACGGCGACATCCGCGCCACCGCGCAGCGCTGGCTGGAGGAGGTAGAGATCCCTGCCTCGCGTATCGACGATCTACCCACCACCTTTTCCGGCGGCATGCAGCAGCGCCTGCAGATTGCCCGCAACCTCGTCACCCATCCCAAACTGGTGTTTATGGACGAACCTACCGGCGGGCTGGACGTTTCCGTACAGGCCAAACTGCTGGACCTGCTGCGCGGCCTGGTGGTGGAACTGGATCTGGCGGTAGTGATTGTCACCCACGATTTGGGCGTCGCGCGCCTGCTGGCCGACCGTTTGCTGGTGATGAAGCAGGGTCAGGTGGTGGAAAGTGGGTTAACCGACCGCGTGCTCGACGATCCGCATCATCCGTATACCCAGCTGCTGGTGTCGTCGGTGTTGCAGAACTGATTTTTTGTTGTGCCGGATGGCGGCTGCGCCTTATCCGGCCTACGGAGTGGTATCGCTTGTGCCGGATGACGGCGATGCCTTATCCGGCCTACGGAGCGGCATCGCTTGTGCCGGATGGCGGCTATGCCTTA